>DAOUDW010000104.1:0-22649 GCA_034430895.1 Anaerolineales bacterium
CTCGTATGGAGTACGCCCGCAGCGAACAAGCTCGATCATTTTCCTTCGAAATTCTTCCGGATATGGAGGACGTGTTCTTGGCATTGTGAACTCCTTTCATATAGCATAAAGGTGTCCACGAAATTGGGTCAACTCCAATCCACCTTCTCAAACTGATAGTAATGTTCTGTCCCTAACCAAAGCATTAAGAAAGTCAAGCTATGCAAGCGTCAGTTTCGTTGACTTATTCAATGCAATTATTTATAGTGATCTTCAAGCCCAATATGACCCCCGATGTACGGGCTTGAATGCAATCTGGCTATTTGAGAAGGACCTTACCGCATTTCTTCGACTCTGGAAAAATCCTGAGTATGCTGATTTTATACCATTCAATAAGGTTTATAAGAAATTAAAGATATCTCGTTCGACCCTTATTAGATTCGCTAATTCTGAACTTTTGGTTCCTGCTGAAGGTTATCCTAATCTTCCTCGATCTGAATGGCTATATGATCCACATGACATTGAGAAGTATCGAAAGACAATAATAAAATCGGATGTAGCGGCTTTGATTGTTGGATGCCGTCAAGTAACTATAGGAAAATGGACCAAGAAAGGGTGGATAAAAGCCGTTTCAGGACCAAGCATCGATGGTGCACGTATCTTCCGCTATGATCGGACCGCTTTGACTCAGTGGCGCCACGAACGCTTAAACTCGACTGAAGTTCATAGCTATTTAGGTATAAAGAGACACACTTTGGACAGGTGGGCTGCTAAGGGTTATTTGCAACCTATACGAAACACGCCTACTCAAATGTATTGGTATTATCGAAAGGACATAGAGAGAATTAAAGAATCCATTTTATCGGCACCCAAGAAACAGCTTCCACGCAATTTTTATCATGTAATGATGTCTAATAGAGTATTTCGCCTCACAGATTCACAAGCTCAGGAATTACTGGAAGCCTACAATAATTGTAAATGCTATCTCACTCGTACACGTCTCTTAGCAGTATATATGTATGGTTTGGGACACTCACGGGGAGAGGTGATGGATATTACCGAGCACAGTGATGGTACTATAAACACATGGTGTCGTCAGTATAGAAATGAGGGCATCGAAGGATTGAGGGACAAACGCCGGCGGGTCACAGCGAAAGTGAATTGATGTAAGAATATCAGGCTGAATCTCAGGGCTACACAAGAGAGAGTTCAGGGTGCATAAAGGAGCTGATATCCTTTATTAGCTGTCATAGCATGAGTGAATTCAAAACTGTTGGGTGATGTATACATAGCGAATAGGTCGTCTGATTAGTGTTGTAAGGCATTTTCTGGAACCTCTTCAACAAAATCATCCCCCATCATCATCTTGTAATGACCGTTATGCCCTGTCTTCTCGAAGATCGCTCGGAACACTTCAAGATAACAATTTACGCTTTTTTCGCTCGGAGTCATGTAAATATCATCATGAGCATGGTGAGATCCGGCATTTACCCATGAGAAGAGAGACTTACAGATTAGTTTTTCTTCACCATCGAATTGCGCGTAAATTATATCTCTGTCGTAAGATCCCAGTATCTTAAAATAGTACTCAAGGATTCGTCGTAGTGAATTCTCAATTCTCAGGTTAGTAAAACTGGGATTGCGAACATCCATCCAGAGCAACTCATATAACGTCCTGATTGGATTTTCTTTGTGCCGTTCGATTTTTGATACAGGTCCGTCTTTCCGAACGATCCAAAATGTCTCTTCCAATAAAGGACCTCTCTCGCGTCGATTATTGAACGTTACCTCCTTGTGGAAGTAAATATTATGCGTGAATACAAAAACCTGCCTAATATTTCCTCGATTTTCCCGTACTTTCTCACACACTTCCCTTATCAAGCTGCTCACTACAAAAAGAATATCACTATCCAGGCTTGAAACGGGGTCATCAAAAACAACGATCCGATCCGTCGTGATGCCATCTTCTGACATGCTACCTCTGAGAAGGTGATAAAAGTACAGAAACACAACAAACGATTTCTCGCCCTCGCTTAATGTATCACGGGCGTCTTCGCCGTTCTGCCGAACAAGCCTATATGATTTCTTATCGGCACCCATCATTAGTTTAAAGCTATCGAAACCGAATCGCGAGAGAATGTTGTTGATATCGTCGATCGTCGGTTGAATACTCGTCGCTTGTCTTTCAAGGTCGCTAATCTCTCTCTCCTTCTCACCAATTCGACTATTTGTATGTTCGATTTTCGTGTTGAGATTAGCTACGGCCTTTTCTAATGCGTCCTTCTTCGTGCGATACTGCTTCAAATCGAACTCAAGTTCACTGAGCACGAGCCGCCACACTTGTGCCGTCAGATCGCGCTTCTCCGTCTCAAGATTGTCGACTAAGTTGTTGTGATTGGTGACCTTATTATTGGCTGCATCAATCAATTCCTTGATCTCTGTGGATAACGCATCGAGTGTTTTCAATTCAACTACTTGGCTTGGTTCCTTTTTCTTCCTATCGAGTACTAGGTTATTGGCACTAATCGTCTGATCCAAGATTATCTTCTGTGACTTGAGATTCTCCACATCAAGGAACTTACCCGGATTATCAAGGATTTTGGCGATAACCTTCTGAAGGTTTGACGCATCAGTAGTGTACTCCGAGATGAGAGTTCCGATGGTCTTACAGTCAGTCTCAAATGATTCGTCGAAATAATCTGCCAGACTCGCAGCAAAAGCGTCAGTTGTGGACTGCTGACAGAATGGGCACACTTGATCGTTTCTCTCATAGAAAGTGAGGCCTTGTCGAACCCAATCACTGCTTCCGAGTTTCTTGATCATCGCAGCAATATCAACGTCTTCCTTGCCAATAATTGGCTTCAATAAAATCGGATTAGACTCATGGGCGAGCAATTCAGACATTTCATACGTAGGAATGTAGTCTTCCTTCGATGGTGTAACTCCAAAGACTGATTCTGCTTGCAGTTCCAATTCACTAACTGATTTTTCGGGAGCCTTGTTGTCCTTCGATTCATTGAGCACTTTCTCCATAAACTTCTGTGCATTGTTTCTGTACCCAGTGAAAGCGCGATGAAATTTCTCATCGTGCTTCTTTTTGTGCAACCAACACTTCTCCTTAAATTCCTCATCAAGTTGGTCTAATTCTCCCTTCTTTCCACCGGTGCCGTCCAGGCCTTCCAGAGTTTTTTTCAGTCCCACAAGACTTACTTGTTCTCTGTCGAGTTCCTCCTTCACCGTTCGAATCTTCTCAAATGTATCTTTTTGTTTTTCACCAAGAGTAAAAACGCCCTTCAATTGATTGAAGTTCTTTTCAACGAAATCGAGATTGAGGACTTTTGTCTCGAGAGGTATTCCATTCCTCCATGATACTGAACATTCAGGATAGGCATTGTGATCAGCGATAACACGGCTTATTGTTGTTTTTCCGGTGCCGTTCGAGCCGAATATGTAGTTGAACTGGGAGAGATTGGTTAAACATTCTGGCTGTCTTAGGAAGGTGGCCACATTCGCAATACGGATCGATTCAATCATTACATACTACTCCCAATTAACTACGCTATTTACGGCTAACGCCTTTGAGCTGAGAAGTTCCGGTTTTCTTCCAGGGAGCAACACTTCCCAATAATTAGGGTTCTGCATACCAATAATTTCCATCCTGTACGTACACGAAGCCAACCGGTAAGTAGTCATGAAACCTACCGAATTGATCAATGATCTGCAATCTAACGCGCAATTCAATACTTCGATTTTCTGGAATTAAATCTTTTTGGAGAAAGAAATGTCCCGAGAATTTGGTTTGAGGATTTAGCTTCCAAGTTTTTATACCGCCATATTGATCAGAGACAATAGGAATAGCACTGCCATCAATCATCGATTCGATCGTTACTAGCACTTGAACAGGCAGAGAATCACCGGCGTGTGTGAGGACAAAGCCAACGTCGGGAAACTTCCGTTCTTCTCCTCCAGGTAAGCGTTGAGTGATTTGTGCAACCACAGGTGGAACTAAGTGACGTGTAAAATCCTCATACACTTGGTCACGCCGAGCCTTTAGTTCTTCAACACTATACTTGTTTCCCTTGGGATGCTTGGTGTTATATCTCTCGACTTCACTATGACAATCAAAACAAAGCGGCATCGCATTCTCGATGTTATCAGAGCCACCTTCATTTACTGGAATAAGATGATGGATCTCAATATTGACGCCACAAATCTTCTTGCACAAACAACAATGTCGGTCACACCATAACAAGACCTTTGTGCGAACATCCTGTGGAAAACTCATTTCTGGCTCCTATAAAGTTTAATACTGTTATTTGAATGCAACCTTGAACCAATTTAGTTCATCCTCTGAAGTCATTTTAACAATTTATTAAGCATTCCCAATAAAGGATAAAGAAATTTGAATTACAGGTAGAAAGGAAGCACATCATTGCTTATCCAATGGCTCTTTATAACGTACTACTTCGAGGGGATGTTGCTGGGAAGGATCCGATTTACGGAGTGGGAAATGTTGCCCCGCTAAGTTGCACTTAACGATAATTTAAGACGGTTTATCAGCCCCACATTCTTGAATACCTAAAACTGCTTCCTTACGTATGTTCATTTTCAATTTTCGGCCAAATACACGTGAAATAGCCAATTACAATTGACATGGCGCCAAATACAATTGAAAACCTACACACCCTGTTGTCTTTCATTCATATCTGGCCAAGCTACGGAGTAAATCGCTGTTATTTCACAGTTATTTGGCCGGTTATTTCACAACTAATTGGCCAAACCTGTTTTTATTTCACTTGTATTTGGCCAAAAATACTCTACCAAATTTTGCCTTGATTTTGTCTCACAAGCTCTGACACGCTGCAATACATTGATGATTGTAGCGTTATTAAGATCGAAGAAGGAGTTTTGAAGCTTGATTCATCCGGATGAGGTTTTTCCCCATACAGGTGAATAGGGTCTGCAGAAGCTCTTACCATTCCTTATAATCGTCGGTGTGTTTTCGATACTCCAGGCTGCCCAATCCTCGCTCAGAAATGGTGGCTTGCGCTGCCTGTAATGTTTGCGTGTAGTATCCTATCTTGCAGGATTCCTCCAGGCTGGAACACCACTGGTAAGCCTCCTCGAGTACTGGTCCGATCGAGAAACAACCATGCCCGCGCAGCATGAATATCTTGTATTCCCGCAGCACCTGCGCGGCGATTTTTGCTACATCTTTCGAACCAACGGTGGTCTCGGTTTGTAAGACCGGCACCTTGCGGAACAAATACGAGCCTTCACTGTCCATTGGAATGATGGCGTCATCCATGCACATGGATAATGCCACCGCAAAGGGAGGGTGAACGTGCACGATAGCCAGTGCCGGGGTGTTCAAATAAATCGCCCGATGGACCACCAGTTCACTGGAAGCCAACATAATGTTACTATCGTCCTCATCCAGACCAATTTCGATCAAGTCCCTTTCTGTCAGGTGAGCCAGCATGGAACCTGTGCGGGTGATGATAATCCGATCACCCATACGCACACTCATGTTGCCTCCATGGGAAGATGTCAGCCCTCGGTAGAATAAATCGCTGCCGAAGCGTTGAAACTGATCAAGCATGAGATTGCTCCTTCACAATTTCTTTTAACCCCAACTCTGCGATTTTTTTCGGGGTGGGCACTCCAGCTTCGGTCCAACCTCGAAAACGGTAATATTCTGCCAGCATTTCATCGAGGTGAACAATATGTCCGGCGCTGCCACCTTCCTTAAGGGGTTCATTTAAAAATCGTGGAGGAAGTGTATCATCCTCGCGTGAAAATCCCATACGAAGATTAAACAGCCGTTCCAAATTCCAGATCCTTTCACCAGCCAACTGCAGATCCTGTACTTGGTATTCGTAACCGGTAATTGACGTCATTAAACGGGCGAAGAAATCGTCTCCTATAGCAAAGTTAACGAATTTACACATACCGATAGAATCGATTACCGCACTGGTATGCTGCAGAACGATCAGGATGCCCGCTTTGCCGGAAGGGGCATGTCGATCCAGCATCTTGGGTGCTCCGAGCAGTTCGGGACCAAGCATATTCCCGCGCAGATGGCAAGCCCCGCGATTGGAGGTGGCATACAAAAGTCCCTGGCCCTGCATGCCGCGCGGATCATAACCCGGGAATTCTAACCCCTTAACCTGCATCGATGTTTCGGGCAGGCCATATCGAACGGACAGGCGTTTTGAACCTTCCGCGAGATGATCGCCTAACCCTTTCCGGCAAGCGATATCTTGTATTGTATCCAGGAGCAGTTCTGCCCGGCCAAAAGCCAGCTCAGAGGCAAGTGCACCACGTTGTGTCAATTCCATTGCACAGGCAATCGTAGCCCCACATGAGATCGTATCCATCCCCAGGCGGTTACATAGATAATTGGCTTCGATAATAGTCTCGAAATCATCTATGCCCAGGCTGGAACCCAGCGCGTAAATGGTCTCGAATTCCGGACCTTCACCCTTTTCATTTTTGGTACGAGTGACGCGCTTGCAACCAATCGGGCAGCCCCAGCAAGCCCCACGTTTGGTCAGATATTTATCTCGAAGGCACTCTCCCGAGATATTCTCAGCCTGTTCAAATTCACCGATTTGGAAGTTGTTGGTTGGCAGCACGCCATACCAATTCATCAGATTGACCAGTACCGAAGTGCCGAATTCCGGCAGCCCCTGCGAGGTTCGTGGCGAGGCCTTAACCATCTTCCCTGCCTCGTAGTTGACGAAATCGGTTATCTCCTGATCAGCGATCGTGGAGCGTGGTTTACCTGTCGCCAGGATGGCCTTCAAGTTCTTCGAGCCCATCACAGCGCCAACCCCGCCGCGACCATAGGACCGTCCCGATTCGTCTGCAATAGATGAAAATAAGACCCTATTCTCTCCGGCTGGTCCGATACTGACGACTGCCGAATTCCTGGCTTTGAGCTGCTCCACAGCTGAGGGAATTTCCAATCCCCAGAGATGATCGGCAGGATGAATCTGTGCGCCTTCCGTATTGATTTCCAGCCAAACCGGGCTATCGGCGCGACCAGAAACTACCAGAGCGTCATAACCAGCCCACTTGAGTCGCACGCCGAACTGGGATCCAGAATTGGAATCGAATATCGTGCCGGTCAATGGTGAGAGTGTGCTCATAGAAGCGCGGCCGCCAGTAGGGACTCCAATCCCGGTCATTGCTCCAGCGCAAAACGCAAGAATATTCTCTGGATCCAATGGGGCGATATCGGGAGTCACCTCGGTATAGACCAGATAAACCCCAAAACCCCGACCACCTAAAAAGAGATGCAGGATCTCTTCGTCGATATCTTCTATTTTGGTGCTGCGAGTGCTCAAATCGACTCGCAGCATTTTTCCCATCCAACCGTGCATGAATCTCTCCTCACCTCAAGGCAAATATTCAGCGATATCTGGATAACATGCTTGTATCATTTCAAACGAAGTTGAATGCCCAACTCTCTAATATGAGCTAATTCGGCATCCGGCAATGGATTCAATTCTCCCAATTGACGAGCCAGGTGATAGGTGTAGGCTGCGTGTTCCAGTCTTTCGAGGGCGATTAATGCTTCTTCAAGGGTTTTGCCAACGGAAAGCGTGCCATGATTGCTCAACAAGACTGAATTGTGATTCTTGATCGGTCCACGAATGCTTTCCGCCAATGATTGCGTACCGGGGGTGGCATAAGGGGTTGTAGGCACATCGCCTAAAGCGAGCAGCACTTCCGGTAACAGGTTCGTAGGGAATGGAATACCTGCGATGGTCAGTGCAGTGGCGTAAGGGGGATGGGCATGCAATACTGCGTTGATATCTGGCCGTTGATTGTATGCTTCCAAATGCATATAAACCTCCGAAGTCGGCCGCAGTCCGGTTTTTCCTTCCAGCACATCACCAAGTTGATTCACGATGATGGGATCATCCGGCTCCATCGCCATTTTGTACAAACCGCTCGAAGTGACCAAAAAACGGTCATCTCCCAAACGAATCGAAATGTTCCCATCACTGGAGCGGATTAAGCCCTGATTGGCAACAATTCGTGTGACTCGGATAATTTCCAGGCGGAGCCGATATTCATTGGTGACTGTCATATACCTCGGTCTCTTTTCAATGTTTGATAACGTTCATACGCTTGATCCCAGGCAGCCACTTCTTCCGGGTGATAAGTCTCCACCGGGAAAGATTGGCGGACAATCTCGCGGCCTTCAACCAACGAATCAATCTCCCCCATGGCAACAGCCTGCACCAGGATGTTGCCAATAGCGGTGGCCTCGACGGGGCCCGCAACCACGGTTCTTCCGGTAGCATTGGCGGTCATCTGATTAAGCAGTGTGTTTTGTGAGCCGCCGCCAATAATATGGATCGTAGAATACTCGTTCGACAGCAACCGGTCGAGTTGTTCGGCCACCCATCGATATTCCATCGCCAAGCTTTCAAGAATACAACGTACGATCGCCCCGTGCTCCATAGGAGCTATTTGGTCGGTTTCTTGACAGTAGGATTGGATCGCAGCTACCATGTCTTCCGGAGCCAGGAAACGCTCATCATCTGGGTTTACTATAGGACCGAAAGCAGGTGCTTCGGACGCCATCCTGGACAGCTGATCATATGGATAATTGATTCCAGAACGTGACCATTGGTTGCGGCATTCCTGCAGCATCCAGAGGCCAACGATGTTTTTTAGAAAACGAATGGTGTCCCCCACGCCACCTTCGTTGGTCATATTGGCAGCCAGGCTCTCAGCATCAATCATCGGGCGATCGAGCTCCACACCCATCAAAGACCAGGTGCCGGAACTTAAATAGATATAATCCATGTTGACGGCAGGCACAGCTGCAACGGCGCTGGCAGTATCGTGCCCGGCGCTGGCAGCCACGGATATTTCCGATAAACCCAACTCGTCTGCAACCGAAGATCGCAACTTCCCCAATATTGTACCCGGGGGTACGATCTCACCAAAAAAATGGGTAGGGATACCCAACGCCGCCATCAGATCAATTGCCCAATTTCGCTTTACCGGATCAAAACACTGGGTGGTAGTTGAAATAGTAAACTCGCTCGCCTTTTCCCCGGTTAAAAAGAAATTGAACAAATCCGGTATGTTCAGAAATGTTTTGGCTATCGATAGCGCGGGTTCATATGCTATTTTCATAGCAAACAGCTGAAATAAACTGTTGAGCTGCATGAATTGGTTACCGGTGCAGGCGTAAATGTCCTCCATTGGGATGATCTCGAAGACTTGCTCCATCATCCCATCCGTACGGCTATCACGGTAGTGAATTGGATTTCCAATCAGGTTGTCACCGGCATCCAGAAGTCCAAAATCTACTCCCCAGCTATCCAGACCAATACTGCGGACCTGGCCATCCGCTTCATTCCCGGCTTTCTGCAAACCGAATTTGATCTCGCTCCACAGTCGCAGAACATCCCAGTAGAGGTGTTTGCCCAGCCGAACACTACCGTTGGCAAAGCGATGGACTTCTTCGAGTTGCAGACCTTGATTGTTAAGAGTCCCCGATACGACCCGTCCGCTTTCGGCACCCAGGTCAACTGCCAGATAAGTCGAGGCTTCCATGGAATGGCCCTTTCATCTGGATTGGAAATCTAGCAAGCACCTTTCTTGAGAAAGATATTGGCATATTTACGTGTGTCTCCCAACATCCTAACGATATAACGCGCCAAAATTGGCACAAGCCCGAAAGTCAGCCCCTTCGCGATTGGCAGTTCCAAAAGCATTCCAGGCGCTGGGGCGAAAGATCTCCCCTTCTGGGATATTGTGCATATAAACCGGGATGCGCAGCATCGAAGCCAGGGTGATGAGATCAGCCCCGATGTGTCCACAAGAGAACGCGCCATGATTCGCACCCCAGGCATTCATTACGGAGTAAGGATCACGAAATACCCCGCTCCCAACGGTGCGCGGCACAAACCAGGTGGTTGGCCAGGTAGGATTGGTGCGGGAATCAAGGATATCATGGATTTCGTCCGGCAGGTCCACAGTATGGCCCTCGGCTACCTGCAAAACCGGTCCGATACCTTGCACAAGGTTGATCCGGCTCATGGTAATGGGCATCCCTCCACGGGTCAGATAATCGGTGGACCAACCTCCCCCGCGGAAGTACTCCGTCACGGAAGCACACCATTCGGTGGCTTCCAAACACTTTTTGGCTTCTTCTGGTGTTACCTCCCACCAGGGTTTGATGACCGGTTTACTATTCAATTCTTGTTCACCGGTACCATCTAATGCCGATGGGCCAGAATTGATCAGATGCAGTACTCCGTTCTCTGCAAGTCCCGTCGGACGGAGACCAGTGACACGTTCAATGGCATCCGGACTCCAATAGGTGCGGACATCAGAGAAGATTTGAGCCGATCCTGTGAGCAAATGCCCAAAGAGCATGCAGACACCGTTGAGGGCGTCATTCTCCGTGGCGACGATATAAGGTTGGCGAATGCCGTTCCAATCGAAAGACGAGTTGAGTACCGCCTCGAGAAAGTCCCCATTGGGCATGAAGTCAGTCCAGTGGCGTTGCCCTTGAAAACCAGCCAGGATCCCGTTATGTCCGAGCGCTTCCTCGCCAAAGCCAATCTCAGCCAATCGGGGATTGCCGACCATCAGATCACGTGCGATCATCGCCATCTTGACAGAGGCTTCCCAATCCTTATCTTTCTGTTCCCGGCTGCGCTGCTGATCTGCAGGGTTGACATCCTGACCTTCCTGGCAGTTGGCGTTGACCCATTTTATAGCCTTCTCAAATTCAAGTGGATCGAAAATCCCCTCATTCAAGCGACGAATGAACTCGACCATGTCGATCGATTCAACCCGCATCCCCAGATAGGTTTCAAAGAAATCTTGATCGACGATGGAACCCGCGATTCCCATGGAAACACCGCCCATTGACACGTAACTCTTTCCCCGCATCGTCGCAAGCGCTAACCCGGCGCGTGCGAACCGCAGCAACATTTCCTGGACATCTTCAGGGATAGACGTGTCATCGGAATCCTGGACATCCCGACCGTAGATACCAAAAGCAGGAAGACCTTTCTGGCTGTGACCCGCCAGCACCGCTGCCAGATAGACCGCACCGGGGCGTTCCGTACCGTTGAAACCCCAAACGGCTTTTGGCATCAGCGGATCCATGTCCATCGTTTCTGAGCCGTAGCACCAGCACGGGGTCACCGTCAGTGAAACACCGACACCCTCACGAGCAAACTTTTCTGCGCATCGAGCGGCTTCGGCCACACCACCGATTGTGGTATCGGCGATGACGCATTCAACCGGTAGACCGTTGGCATGACGCAAGTTTTCGCTCAGAAAAGCAGCCACATTTTTCGCCATGCGCATCGTTTGCTCTTCGAGTGATTCTCGTACTCCCTGCAAACGGCCATCGATGCTGGGGCGGATTCCGATTTTTGGCATGAAGCCGATAAGACGATTTATGGGAGGATTTATATTCATCTTAATTTACTCCTATGCAGCATTGATTCTTTTCTTTGCGTATTCTCGGAAATTGAGGACTGCCCAAATAATTGGACAGTACCTCAATTCCCTTGCGTAAGTCGTAGTATATCCCGCTACGATAATGATGTTCTCATTAACTTCTATGGAACCATTCATTCTGCGAAATTTCCAGCAGTTTGAACCTACACCAGAATTCTTTCCCTATTGGGCTACATGCATACACACCCACTTCAAACTGCGCTGACACTTTATGTAAGTGAGTGATGCGTAGTTGCAGCCAGCTTTGGCCATCATAAGAATTTTCGAGCAAGAAATCACTCCCGTTTTTACTTATCCGATACCACATTTCTGTGTGGCTTGAGGGAATATCCTGCGTTGCCCAATCAGAATATCCAAGGTTTGTGACGACCGAACCGAGACGGCTACAGTTTTCATTCTCGTATTCAGTTGATACCTTTATCCAATTCTCTCTGTCAACCCGCACCATCAGCCCACATTGATCATACTGTTCTCGAGGACGAGATTCTACCTGAGTGATGAGGGAAAAATCGCCCGTTAGTCGGGTCAAGAGACAATGTCCATCATCTCTTTGAAAGCCGTAGTGAGTCTTTTGCCAAAAATCGGTCTTCTCATCCGTATAAATCTCGAGCCCTGAACCAAACTGGTACTGTATTGGTTCATTGAACCAGTGGAAGTTTTTCGGGATGGATGATTGAAGGAATTTTTCTGCTAACCGCATAATCTCTCTCCAAACTAAATTTGCTTTGAGAGCTTAAAGCCCGCGAACGGGTTTGAACCGTCTGAGCTGCGTTCTAAGATGCGCGGATTTCCCATGTTCGATACGGGGTGAAGTCCTGGTGTTCTTACAGGGAGAAATCCGCCCTCATCTCCGATCATGCACACCCCAGACATCTTTTTCCCGAATCTCGAGGGTGGTTATCCTGAGCCCACCGAAGGCATGAAATACTCGGAGGGATCATCAATGATTATTCCCGGTGTGCATGATATGCCTGGATGCGGTTTTTCCCTACAGATTGGCTAGAACGTGGTTATCCGCCTATATCCAAGACGTCTGCCCAGCCCTCTCTAGTTGCTTGACAATGCGACGCACATCCTGCACGCTTTCCCTCGAGCAAACAAGCAGCGCATCTTCCGTGTCGACGATCACCAGGTTTTCTACACCGATTGTCGCAATCAGGCGCTCTCTGCCCATCACCAGTGTGCCGCGAGTATCACTGACTTCATGGGGACCGACAAGAACATTTCCTTGTGAATCGCAGGGCATCAGCTCAAAAAGACTCGACCAGCTTCCCACATCCGTCCAGCCGAGTTGGGTGGGAATCACTGCCACATTTCGCGCCCCTTCCATGACGCCATAGTCGATGGTTTGTTCGGCTACCTGCGGCCAAACCCGCGCAAGGGTTTCCGTATATTCCTGAGAATTTCGAAGAGAAGCTTCTACTTCCATGAGTTGAGCAAAAAGATCGGGCATTTGTCGCTGCAGCTCGTCCAGCAAGCATTTCACCCGCCAGGTAAACATCCCGCTGTTCCAGAAGAAATCCCCACTGGACGCCATCCGCACCGCATCTGCGGCATCCGGCTTTTCGACGAACCGTTGCACACGAAAAACAGGCTGACCCGTATCCAGCGGTAAGCTTTCCCCTTTTTCAATGTAGCCATACCCGCTGGAAGCGAAAGTGGGGATGATCCCAAACGTCACCAAATAATCCGCTTTCGCGGCGGTTTGTGCACCAGCCAACACCTTACGAAAGGATGCTGCGTCGGCGATGTAGTGATCTGCAGTCAGCACGGCCATTATCGCCTGCGGGTCGCGCTTTTGCAGATGAAGAGCTGCCAGGCCCAGCGCCGGCGCCGTCCCGCGCCCCTCCGGTTCCACGATGAAATTTTCGACAGGCAATTCGGGGGACTGATCTTGCAACAGGGGGACAAGGTCCGATTTGGTTACCACGAAAATCTGGTCCGGAGAGAACAGCGGATTCAGGCGATCTACCGCTTGCTGAAAAAGCGTCCGCTCTCCAATTAGCTTCAACGATTGCTTGGGGTGGTCGCGGCGGCTCATCGGCCACAGCCGGGTCCCACTTCCGCCTGCCATAATCACAGCATTAAACATCCCGGGGTTCTGGCTGCTCATCAGAAACCTCTCAGATCCGTGCTGCTTCGCCGAGGCAATCCGGGTTTGGGCTCCCTCTTGAGAACCACGTAATCCAATCCATGCTGCTTGCAGAATTCTCTTTTCTCAGCTTGGTCTCCGTCCTCATTCACGAGATAGATATCCGGCTGTATACGTTCGATTTCCGGCTCGGCGTCCATCCACCCTGTGCCGCTGGAGATCAGTGCTTGCGTCACGAACCGAACGGATTGCACAACGTAGCGTCGCTCCTCCTGAGGAAACAGGGGGTGCCCTTCTCCTTTTAATAGCTGTAGATTCCTGTCGCTGCCGACCACAACGTAGAGATCCCCATAGGCAGACCCCTCCTCAAAGAAGCGCACATGTCCGGAGTGAAACCAATCGTAGCAACCGGTGACCACAACCTTCTTTCTCCCGGAAGGTTGGCGTGGTAGCGGAACAGGAGGAAAGCCCTTCAGATCGCCCGCCTTTATGATCTGGTAATCAATACCGTGTGTTATGCAAAATGCGCGACGAATCCCCAGATCATCTTTCTCATGCACCGCCCATATGTCTGGCCGGACCTCATTCTGCAGGGGAAGGTCGAATCGTCCCGTACTTTCTTCCGCGATCGTCACGGCAGATACATAGCGGTTGTTCTCCAGCAGGTATTGCCGTTCCTGTACAGTGAATTTCATCGAACTACTCGGCAGGGCGGCGTCCGGTTCATCCGTCCACAGAAGAACATGAACCCTTCCCAGCCTGGCAGCCTCCTCTAGAAAACGGATGGCCGATGCTTGCATGCTGAAAAAGCCGCCGCTAACAAAGACGTTTTTATCGCTCATCTCAATGCTTTATCCGAATATCGACGTTAATAGCGCCCGGGACAGTCCCTTCCGATACCACGTACAGGTACCCGCCGCCGCAGCCGGAATACATCGCCCCGGCATATCGTGTCTGGTAGTATTTCAAGAGAGATTTCAAATCGACCGGAATCTCAGGATGGGCAATGGTATGCGGCAGAATGGTCTCCCAGCACCGCATACATTCATTCATCGAAGCGCCAAGATTGACAACATCCCGTGCCAGGATTGCGTCAAAGCAATCCCGTCCGGTCTTTCCCAACCGGGCTATCCATTCGGGATAGAGGTTCTTTATTCCCAACGGATTGTATTGGGCCGACCGCATGACCACCGGAATCATGTGGATCACTTTCTCCAGCCAGCGTGCAACCGCGGGGTCAGTGTTCGATTCCACATGGACGGGGAAAATACCCCCTTCATGGGCGAAGTCATAATCCAGCCGGCTGATCCCGGGATACAGCAATCCCGCCATATCCTGCGAACCGGACGGATCGAGTTTGCCTTTATTTTCCTCGGCGTACAGCTCGCGCATCAATTCCGCTGGGTCGCGATCGGGAAGCACACCCTTCCACAGACGCTGCGCCACTTCGCGCGTGCTGGTTGCCATCCCGCAGCGGTCCATGAAACGAATTGTGGGCTCTAACGCCACCACGACCATCGACCCCGGCGGTTCCGGGTTGACTTGCGAAACGAAAGGCTGATCGATCCACCCTCCCGCGAAAGCCATTCGATAGGGGATCTTTCCGATGACATCAGTGATTTCAAAGGTCCGAGATGCAGTCATCTGTCTTTCCTGACACAAGAAGTCAACTGGTCTAGTGCACTTCCTGGACGGTATGCCTGCCGGCTTTTCGGTCTTGGAATTGCGTCTCGATCCAGGCATACGTTTTACAAAGCCCATCGCGGAATGGTATAGTGGGCTCCCAGTTCAGCACTTCCTTAATAAACGTATTGTCGCTGTTGCGCCCGGCTACACCTCGCGGTGCATCCAGATCGTATTTACGCTCCAGCTTGACACCACCGATTTCCTCCACCAGACTCACGAGTTCATTAATGGAGAACAATTCGCTGGAGCCGAGATTGATCGGCGTCGCGATCAGGCGGTCGCAGTGCATGATCATGTCGATCCCCTCCACGCAATCGTCGATATACATGAAGCTGCGCGTTTGCGCCCCATCCCCCCAGATGACGATTTCGTGCTTCCTGGATTCCTTCGCCTCGATCACCTTCCGGCAGATCGCAGCCGGCGCCTTCTCGCGTCCGCCATCCCATGTCCCGAAAGGTCCGTATACGTTATGGAACCGGGCGATGGCGGTTTTCAGACCGCGCTCCGAAGTATATTCCTGGCAAAACATCTCCGACATCAGTTTTTCCCATCCGTAGCCCCGTTCCGCCATTGCCGGATAGGCATCGGATTCTTTTAGGGCGCGCACTTGCGGGTCTTGCTGCAGGAGCGTGTTGTAGGCACAAGCCGAAGAGGAAAAGAAATAGCGATTTACACCAGCTCGATAGGCAGCCTCCAGGAGATGTGTATTGATCAAAATACTGCGCAGGCATTCCACGCGAAAGTGCTCGATAAATCCCATTCCGCCCATATCCGCAGCCAGATTGTATACTTCAACGGCATCTTCCACTGCACGGACACAATTTTCCTTTTCGCTTAAATCCAGAGAGAGACATTCCACGTCGGGTACCCTTTGAAACCAGTGCGGCAACGGCTTTCGATCGATAGCCCGGATACGCGTAAACCCCTGATCATGAAAATGGCGGGTCAACGCTCCGGCAATGAACCCCCCGGCTCCGGTTATAACAATAAGGTCATCCTTTTGGAGAACATCGAGAGCTGTTCTGTTTTTGATTTTGTTCATAATTCACTCCTTATAAGATTCTTCCGGGAAATAGGATCACTTCTCAATATCAAGACAGGGGCGATTCGAGAAGGCCCGCGTTGATATCGCTTGTATTTCCGATTACTTGCCAGTCTGTTATGGGCAAAGCGCTGTTCAATTTCGACACCTCTTGTACTATTTCCGGCCTTTACGCAATTCCCCCGGTACTCCAAATAAATAAGTCCACTGTTGCCAGGCTGGCGGCTGTTGCTGGGTCGAGAGTCCTTTGGCATCGATCGTATGTCTTTTCTCGTATACCTGTATCTTCTCTGCCGGATCATCCATTACCTGATGTTATGTATCAATTCAGATTCAATCTCCTCAAGTAGGCTATTCATGAATTTCTTTTATATCCCAGATTCCAATATTTCTAGTCTATGGGCGTCACACCTTTCTTCAACATGATATTGCCGTATTTCGCCGTCTCGCCGGTCATGAGGACGGCAAAAGCTTGTTTTGCCCTATCGTAAAACTCAAAACGATCAATACGTTGAATAGCTGGCGTGCTAGGCCAGTGTTTGTCTATTATCAGCCGATAGGAAACCTCCACAGCCGGATCTGGCTGATCGCCTGCGACCACCGCCATCATGATCAGTGGACTTTCGACATAGGTATCCAGGACAAAAAGCGGCAGGATGGCATCCAACAAATCGGGGATCCTCAGGCCATCCGCGCGTAAAAGGCGTTGTCCACAGGTTTCCCCTGGGAAGTGCGCATCGGCAAGCACGATTTCATCGCCGTGTCCCATACGATACAAGATGGAAAGTAAATCTGGTGAAATCAAGGGGGATATTCCGATCAACATAACTTGTTACTCCTATACTTAAGCAAGCGAAATGCTCCACACAGCATGTCCACTTTGTTCTGGCTACAGCTTTGGAACTCTCGATATTTGAATTCAACACAAAGCAACAATATTTCTCGTATCATTGCCTATTGCGCTATAGGTAACGTTCTTGGTCACAGGATGAAAAAATTTCTTTACTATCGTTAAGGGATTCTATTCAGTTGCCAACGGCTTCCTATTAAGACTGTTCTCTTAGTGAATCTGATTTCCCTAGGGAATAAATCGCTTTCTATATCGCCTACTGAAATGCGACCATGCCTAATCGCCCTCTCAACAAGGCGTGGACGGTCCGCGCATGAAAGCACAGACCGTCCACAGAAGATCTACTTGGAGACTAGTAGAGCACGTTCTGAGCATCCTGAGAATCAATGTTGTCCTGGTCAACGATAATGAAACCCGTGTCGACGAAGTGTTCAACCGCAATGCCGTTAAAGGCAACTTCGTAGGCAGTCATGACTCCCAAATAGCCCATGTTATAGGAGCTTTGAACAGCAATGGCCTGGAGTGTGCCGTTTACGACCATTTCCTGCAGGACACTATTGCCATCGAATCCAATCGCCGCAATCTTCCCCGCGAGTCCTGCCTGCTCGATTGCGCGGCCCATACCGATAGCAGTCGGTTCATTGGCGCCAAAGATACCCACCAGATCCGGGTTGGCTTGGAGCACATTCGTAGTCTGGTCGAGTGCGGTGGGCATGTCAGCGTTGGAATACTGAGTCGTAACAACCACCAGATTCGAGTTTGCCGCGATGTAATCCTTGAATCCACCCACGCGCCCGATCTCGGAACCTACGCCGGCGACGTATGACATGACCGCAATATTGCCGGTGTCGCTACCAGTGTTTGCCATAACTTCCTCAATGAGCCTCTTGGCACAGGCTTCACCTGCCGCATAATTGTCTGTCGCAAGGAATGATACGTAGTTGTCTTCTGAACCTTCAAGCAGCGAGTCGATGATGACAACAGGAATGCCGGCAGCCTTTGCCTTTTCTACAGCCGGGATGAGGGCATTGACATCTGAGGGAGCAAGTACAATCGCCTTGACGCCGCGGTCGATTGCGCTCTCGACGATGTTGATCTGCTCGTTGATGTTACTCTCAGATTGGGCTCCCAGGAAGGTGACCGTGAGTTTTGGGGTCTGCCCCCGGAGCTCGTTCTGGGCGTCCATTGCCCCCGTCTGGACATTCTGCCAGAAACTGGAGTTTCCGGTCTTGACGATAACCGCAATCTCCCCACCCTCTTCTGCTGCCATGTCGGGAGCGGAGGTAACTTCGACGATCTTCGTAACCTCAACTTCTTTCTCTACGACTTGCGGGGTTGCCGTTGCACCGCATCCTGCCAAGACGAGAGAAATAGCCATGAGAAGGCTTGTTAAAGCGAAAAGTTTCTTATTCATTTCTTTCTTCTCCTTTGAAATAATTGGTTGGTAGAACGGATCGTGGTAGCTTTGACGATTTTTCATTATATGAAGCAAGCACCTCCTCTCCGGACAAGAGCAAAGTGGGGAGTGCGATATCCGGATCTCTCATTTCTCACTTTCGGCTTCTGAGTTGATCAACCGTTACCGCGCCAATGACCACGAGACCAATAACAATCTGTTGCATGAAGTAATTCGCACCCTGCATTGTGAGTCCCACCGTTAATATTCCGATAATGAAAGAACCAATCACTGTTCCTACTACCGTGCCTACGCCGCCCATAAGGCTTGTGCCGCCGATAACGGCGGCAGCAATGGCATTCATCTCGTAGCCAATTGCGCTGTTGGGTTGGGATGTGATCATCCGTGAGGCCAGAATGATGCCGACAAGCGCCGTAAGCAAGCCACAGAAAATGTAATTGATGATTTTGACCTGATGAATCTTGATCCCGGCAAGTCGTGCAGCCTCTTCGTTCGACCCCACAGCGTAGGTGTACCGGCCGAGCCGAGTTTTTGCGAGGATGAAATTAAATACGAATGCCACTGCGACCATGATCAGCACCGGGTAGGATATGCCAGGGAATTCTGGTCCGGTCCCAAGGATGGTGCCATTGCCTAACTCGCCGAAGCCTCCTGGTGCCGGCTTTGCATTCGCATTCGTAATCGTAAGAGCAACCCCTCTGGCAACCATCATCATGCCGAGCGTTGCAATGAACGGAGGCAGCTTCATTTTGGTGATCATCAGTCCGTTAACCAAACCGCTTACGACTCCAACAAGCAGCCCGATGATCATGCTGAGCCAGATGGGAACTCCTTCAAGGGAAACCATCACGGCGATGGTGCCGGACAGGGCAACAATCGATCCGATGGAGAGATCGATACCGCCCGTGATGATCGTGAAGGTCACACCGATACCCATGAGAGTAATCGTGCTGGTTTGCAGGGCAAGCGTGAGAACACTTCGCACGGTAAAGAAATTCCTGGCCGTGATTGAGAAAATAGTAAACAACACAGCAACCGCAAATAAGCGAATGAACCTATCAATAGCCAAACCGCGTTTCGCAGATGCCTCCCTGTCGCGAAAAGATTCTTCCTTACTGATTTTTTCCGTTGCTATCTCGCTCATGGTTGCTCTTTCCTTTTAGTAAACATTTTGCCTCTCGCCGATATGTCCTCATTAATTTTCGAGGCCTGCCCGGTGGCGGGATTGAGTACTTTGATCCACGCCGGATCAGCGCTGCTGTGGGCTGCCGCCAGGTTTCCCATAAGTAGAAGCGGGGTACGATACATCATGCCGAATATCTCCAGCGGGTTTGAAGAATTCAAGTCAATACCCTTTCCCTTGCCCACATCAGTCACATTCTTCCTCGGGAAAATCATTTCGGGCACCAACGATATAAGCGACCACTCGTTCTCGGAAATCATGGATGTCACCGGTGACGGGATAATCGCAAACTTTACGCCCATGACGCAGTACAACCATTCGCTCGCTCACCCGGTAAATATCCTCCAAGCGGTGACTGATGACGATGATCGAACAGCCCTGCGCTTTAAGTTCCCGTACTAAATCGAGCACCTTGTCAATGGCCGCCACGCTCAAAGCCGCAGTAGGCTCATCCATGATGATGACCTTGGCGTTGAAAGCCGTCGCCCGGGCAATCGCCACTGCTTGACGCTGGCCACCTGACAGCCTCTCCACACCCAGGCGTACAGAGGAGATGTCGATCTTGAGACGATCGAGCAGGCGTTGCGTCTCTTCTTCTATATGGCGCTGGTCGATCACGCCAAACAGGCCAAGTTGTACAGACATCTCTTCCCGTCCCAAAAAAACGTTGGCGGACACACTAAGGTGGTCGACAAGAGCCAAATCCTGATACACCATCTCGATACCTATTTGGCGCGCATCCAAAGGATTGTTTAAATGCACCTTCTTGCCTTCGATGAAGATCTCTCCTTCGTCAGGGATGTAGGCTCCACTGAGAATTTTCATCAGGGTGGATTTCCCCGCGGCGTTGTCGCCCACCAAACCCAATACCTCATTGTTATGCAGTGTCAGATCTACACCGCGCAGCGCGCGGACCGCCGCAAAACTTTTCTTGATACTCCGCATTTCAACAATGGGGTTAGCCTCTGTCAAAGGTTTCATCGCAAGCTCCTTGAGTTTTGCGCAAAAAAAGGTTCCTTTCACCGATAAGAAAGTGAATCACTGCCACGACGTCACGAAAGCTGACAAGTCACCGCGAGCATGACGGGAATCCCTTGGAAGCGTTCTCCACATTGAGTATCATCTCTCGCGGGCGTGATGCGCATCTTGTATCCATTTGTACATACCTTGATATCGATATAATTGAATTGCACTGTAGATCTTCGATGATTGCAGGCTCGATACTGTGAAAATGGAATCTCCGAATTGGAATTGTTGAGATTTTACTGGACCATCAACGCATCAACTTTTCCGAAATATTGCGGCTGAAGAGCAATACAATATGGTAACGTTACCACAAGTTGGCAAAAATATTCAATTCTGTATCAACTGCTCATTTTCTTCCGCTTTGGGCCTGTGGATTCGCGTTCTATGATTTCTGTAGGCAAGACTAAATTTTGACACTCTCCAGTGAGTTCACCTGAAATACGCTTCAGCAACAGTTCAGTCGCCATTCGCCCCATCTCATAGGCTGGCTGATAAGCAATAGTTAAAAAAGGCACCAGGAGCATCGATTCGGGAAAATCATCAAATGCGACAACGGAGACGTCACCAGGCACATCGAACTTGAGATCACGCAAAGCTTTAATAATCCCAATCGCAATATAGTTGTTGGCACCAAATATGGCCGTCGGCTTTGGCGAATGCATCATCACCTGCCTGGCGAATTTATAGCCACTTTCCTGGTTAAACATCCCGTAATAAACCTGCTCGTATTCCTCTAAGCCTGATTCGGCCAATGCTCGCCGATAGCCAGCTGCACGGTCGACTGAAGTAGATACATCTTTGGGTCCGGTAATTGTGGCGATTCGTTTATGCCCTAGTCCGATCAGCAGCTCAATCAAATGATAGGCGCCATTTTCTGAGTCAGATCGTACACAATCGATTTTGACGCCCGACACGTGGCGATCGAGTGCCACAACGTTAATGTCGTTTGAGAGCAAGAACTTGATTGTCTTTACATTTCCACATGAAGGAACCAAAAGAACGCCATCTACCTGCCGCTGCGCTATTAGATTGGCATATTTTTCTTCTTTTGCTTCAGACTCATCCGTGTTGCAATAGACAACCGTAAAGTCGAAAGTCCCCGCCGCGTCTTCAACCCCTCTGGCCATTAACGTAAAGTACGGATTGGTGATATCTGTGACAACCAACGCCAGCGTCTTTGTCTGTTTTGAGCGTAGTCCGCGGGCTAGCGTATTAGGAACATATCCCAGTTCCTTGACCGCCGCTTCAACACGCTCCCTGGTAGCCTGGCTAACGTAACCCGAGTTATTAATGACTCGAGAAACTGTGATCGGCGCTACCTTTGCGCGCTTTGCTACGTCAAGAACTGTGGGCATCTCTTTGCTTTTATAGGTTAATCGAAAAAAACGGATATATGACAACGTTATCAGGGTAACGTTACCAGATCATTTCATATTTTACGGCAATTGTCAAGAGAGTCGCGCTGAGAGTTATTTTGAAGCGTGTCAGAGCTTGTGAGACAAAATCAAGGCGAAAATTAATTGAGACACTTCGGACAAATTCCTATGGAATAACCAATTACGTACGGAATAGCGCCAAATCCATGCGAAAACCTACACTCCCTGTTGGGTTTCATTCATATCTGGCCAGGCTACGGAGTAAATGTCTGTTATTTCACAGTTATTTGGCCGGTTATTACATAAGTATTTGGCCAAACCTGCAGTTATTTCACTTGTATTTGGCCAAAATTTCTCCAGGGATTTATGTCTTGATTATGTAATCCAGGCTCTGACACGCTACGCTGACATATATACACCAGAGATCTGAGCATTCTTGCTTGTCAAGTATTTCTATTCGATCGAGATCAGCTGCACTCATCTTCGG
>DAOUDW010000105.1:0-54897 GCA_034430895.1 Anaerolineales bacterium
GGAACAGGAGGTGAGTTGATCCGTTGTGGATGTGGACCAAAGGGTGGCTCCATTTTCGATTGCCACATCGCGACTCAAAAGCACGAGGTGGTCTCAGTTTCGATTGCCAAATGGGTTCATTTTAGATTGCCAAAAACAGCCAACTCGATATTGTGGGTTTTCGTTGCGCCTTGGATAAACTCGGCAGTCGTCGTCTTTTCAGCGGCATCTTCTGTAGCTTGTATACTCTGCTGTGTGCCGGCAACATCCGTAGCTAATGCGTCGATTGCGGCTTGGGTTTCTGCTTCGCTGGTCGCAACCTCCGACTTTGATGGTCCACAACCCGTAAGTCCTATTCCAATTAATACAAAAAATACGATCCACCTGGTGGCTTTCATTTGACTTTCTCCTCCCTTATCATTTTTCTATTAGATCATTGAGAACAAAACGATTGACTGACCCAACCGGATTGGTGAACAAACATCCGTTTATAAAGATCATGTAAAAAAATTATTTGTCACTTCCAGAGCAGGATTTACCTACGGACAATAACAGATATTGATGCCTTCATCACTGTTGTACCCACAGTATCCATTGCAAAACGAACAATCTTGATACAGCACTTTTCCGTTCTCGCACCAAATAACCATGCCTGAAAAGCAAACACCCTTTTCGTCAAGACCCTTGCAATCATTATCTAAAAAATAACCAACTCGAGTTTGCGGCCTGGGTGGGGATTCCGCGCTGAAGCTGATTACCAGCTTTACTTGCATCTCCTCGAGATCCAGCAATGCGCCCCCACGAGGTGATTGCTCGATGACTTCCCACGTCGGTGTATCTTTTTGAACCACCGCAACATAATACCAGGGCAAGCCCAATTCCTTTAAAAGCGCCGTTGCTTCTGCGTAGGTCATTCCAACCACATCCGGAACATAAGCACTTCCTTCCGGTGGCGTCGGCGTTATCGTGGGCAGTGGCGTTTCCGATGGAGTGGGCGAGTTTGTTGATGTCGGGGTAATCGTAGGTGTGAATGTATTCGTGGGTGTATCCGATGGACCGGCGAGCTTTGTTGCCGTCATCGATAGGGCATAAAACGGGTCAGCCTGTTGTGTTTCCGCCATGGATGTTGCTTTTGCCTCTTCGGACTGGCCGCATGCACTCAAGCAACACAGTATCAATCCCACCATGATCATCTGTCTTCGCATGGTAATCCATCCTCCCTGGATATCTCACAGGCACAATGATTCATAAACACCATTCCAAGGTGTTCCACTCAAATAGAGAAATCCTGAACTTAAATTAAGATAAGAATAAATATTTCCCCGAGCGATATGTGAAGATAGTACACCACTAGAAATCTATAAGCAACAATTCATCGACAATCGAGCGGATTTGTCGACAGTCGACGCAAACAGCGAGTTTAATTCATGGATCGAATCCGAAGGGATGCAGGATCTGGGACAATCGTGAGGCCTATCCCAATCGGTTGTTCTTTTTTTGTAAAAATTCGGTGGGGATGAATGCGTCAAAAATTACAAGGGGGATTTCGCGACCAGGTTCACGCCATTCTTCATGAGCTGGAAAGCGACTTCACTCGTCGGGAGTTGCCTGGGTATGTAAAAAATACATAATATCACGCGTTTAAAGGCATGACACTTTCTCCATCATCACCCTAAAGAAATCGAAAAAACTAACAAGGAATTTGGTTAAGGTCGAAAAACTGAACGGGGAAATAATGCGGATACCTCTTACTCTTCACTCGTCGTCACATCACCATAGTCCAATACCTCGCGGGCCTTGGAACCCCCTTTTGCCGGTCCAATTATGCCGCGCTCCTCGAGTTGATCCACCAAGCGCGCCGAGCGGGTGTATCCTATGCGCAGTCGTCTCTGTAACAAGGAAATCGAAGCCCGACGCATCTCGCGCACGATAGCCACTGCTTCGTCATACAGCGGATCAAGATCCTCATCCGCTGATTGTTCCTCTTCCCACATGGGCACTTGTTTGAGCGGCACGCCTGAAGGAATGGTGTCGGCCGGTCCGATTGGTGAAGGTTGTGTCACATCCCCACCCAGAGATAAATTCTTCCAGTAACGGATGAGCCGCGACAATTCAACCTCCGAGACAAACGCCCCCTGCATGCGAATCGGAGCGACGGCATCCGGTGCCTGGAAGAGCATATCCCCTCGGCCAAGCAACCGCTCAGCCCCCGGTTGATCGAGAATCACGCGACTATCCACCGAAGAGGCCACGGCGAATGCGATTCGCGAAGGGAAATTCGCCTTAATCAACCCCGTGACCACATCCACCGAAGGGCGCTGTGTTGCAATGACCAGATGAATCCCTGTCGCACGTGCCAGCTGCGCCAGACGGGTGATCACACGCTCGGTCTCGTCCGGTGCCATGATCATCAAATCCGCCAGCTCGTCGATCACAACGACCAGATAGGGCAATTTCTTCCCTTGGATATCCTGCATACGCCGGTTGTAGTCGGCAATGTTCCGCGTGCCCTCTTTCGAGAAGCTCTGATAGCGAGAATCCATTTCTCTCGAAATCCATTGCAATGCAGGTACCACGCGCTCCAGGTCCACGATCACAGGCGCGAGCAAGTGGGGAATCCCATTGTAGAAGGTCAACTCCACTCGTTTCGGATCGACCATCAGAAACCGCAGTTGGTCCGGTGTATTCTGCAAGAGAAGGCATGTAATGATGGCATTGACGCACACCGACTTACCCGATCCCGTCGTGCCGGCGATGAGCAAATGCGGCATCCCGGTCAAATCGGCCACCACGGGATGACCGGAGACGTCTTTCCCCAGTCCCAGTCGCAAGCGTGACTTGATCTTATGGTATCGATCCGATTCCACGAGATCACGCAGCGCAACGAGTGTAACTTCCGTATTGGGAACCTCAATGCCGATGAACCCCTTGCCCGGCACAGGCGCCTCCACTCGAATCGATGGCGCCGCCAGCGCCAGCGCAAGGTCGTCTGCCAGTGCAGAAACCTTACTCACCTTTACCTTTGTGCGGCGACCGCCTCGCCCTTCGATGAAATCCGGCTCCACACCGAACTGCGTAATCGTGGGTCCACGATTGATCTCCACGACTCGCGCCGGCGCCCCGAAGGCATGAAGCGTTTCTTCGATCAAGCGTCCCCGCTCGCGATCGAAGGCCTCATCGGCTTTGCCTTCCGCTCCGACATCGAGGATCTCGGTAAGTTCGGGCAACGACCAGGCTTTCTCAGCCGGAGTCTCCTCCTGCTGGAATTCTTTCTGCGCGTGCGGCTGCGATTTTGGTCTTTCGCGCCGCACACTGACCGTCTCACGCATCGGTGGAGGCGCGCTGTCGACAACCGGTTGGTTGAGTACCGGTTCCGGTCGCGCCAAGATCTTTTCCTTCACGAGATCGGAGAGCCAACTCACGCCCTGCATGATTAAAGAAAACAATTCCGGAACCGAAAGGCCTGCCGTGAAAATCATTGCGATCAGAAACCACGCCACCAACGCCACGGCGGTGCCGGCGCCACCCAGTGCACCGATTAAAAGCGCCAGAAACGCAGCGCCAATCGCCCCACCACCTCGACCCAAGCGTGCTTCATCGATGCCCGTGTCAAAGTCCGTTATTCCCAACACAGCGTGGAGAAAAGTCAAGATCATCAAAAACAGCAGCACGAATCCGATCACGCGTTCCAATTCAAGCACGGGAAGTTGTTTACCGAACGTTCGCGCCACGAGCCATATGCCGCAGCCGAAACTGCCAAGCAGGGCAAGATACATCCCCCAGCCGAAGGTCCAACGCAGCACGTCAAGCCAGGCTGCAGTGAAAACTCCCCGGCTGCTGGAAAAGAGCGCGATCACCGTGATCACACTCAACACAACCAGCAGCAATCCGAGTAAATCGAGCTTGCGATCCCGGGAAAGAGTCCATCCGCTCAACAACGCGCCGCGCGACGATTGCCGACGTGAAGAACTGCTCCGAGAAGCGCTTTTACTGCTCGATTTTCGCTTACGCCGAGAAGATGTTCGTCTCTTTTTCGCCACCTGGAACTCCGCAAAACGGATTATAGCATGGCAGCGGCGACCTTCGCTTCCCCATGCTACAATTGCAGCTATGGAGTCTTCATCCGCCTTCGATTTACTGACAAACACGCATTTCTTGCGGCAGGTTTCGGAAGACGACTTGCGCGCAATCGCCGCCGGTCTCAAGCGGGAGGAATACCAGGCAGGTGAAGTGATCATCCACCAGGGCTCCCGGCCAAAAGCCATGTTTTTTATCGCACAGGGCGAAGTGGAAGTCGTTCGCAAACATCCCGAACGAGACGACGACATCCTTGCCAGATTGAAGCCAGGCGACACCTTTGGTGAAATCGAAATGATCTTTTCCCAGACTCGCATGGCAACGGTTCGTGCCCTGCAGAACACAACCGTCTACCGCTGGGAACGTCTACTGATGACCGATTTCATGAAACATCATCCCGAAGCCCTGTCGAGCCTGCGGTTTGCCGCTCAGAGCCGTCGCCTCGCCCGGAAAATTCGCTTCGATTGGCTGGCAGATGATGAGGTGATTTACGGCCTGGCACGCAAACACAACGTGCTGCTGTTCCAATCTTTGACGCTGCCCATGATTCTTCTGGTTACAGCGGCACTACTCATCATCTACGGACTCGTTATGGACCAGGCGACGATCTCCTGGGTGGGCACAGGCATGTTGGTCGCCGGCCTGGCACTCGCCGTCTGGCGATGGGTCGATTGGAGCAACGATTACTACATCGTTACCAATCGCAGGGCTGTCTGGTTGGAGAAAATCGTGGGGATCTACGACAGCCGCGTAGAAGCGCCCCTGCACATGCTGCTTTCCGTCAGCGTGAGCACAGAGATGGTTGGCCGTATGATGGATTACGGCGACGTAGTGATCCGTACATATACGGGTAAAGTCGTCTTTCGCAACGTGGAGAATCCCATC
The DNA here is from genome assembly GCA_034430895.1 of Anaerolineales bacterium. Classification (GTDB taxonomy): domain Bacteria; phylum Chloroflexota; class Anaerolineae; order Anaerolineales; family E44-bin32; genus WVZH01. The sequence goes on from DAOUDW010000105.1 coordinate 4,942, forward strand.
GCCATGGCCGCGATTATCGAAGAGCATTGGCAGCGTTTACGCGCCCAGCAGGAACAAACCGATCGAGAGAGTTTACGTGAAGCTGTTAAGCAGCGGCTCGCTCCGGAACCTGAGATGGAAGCGCAGTTATCCCCAGAAGAGGTAACGATACCTCTCCAAGAAGAACAACAAGAAAGGCCGGGCCTCTTCCGGTTTTTCTTCAAGGTACGATACGAGGAACAGGATGTCATCACCTACCGCAAACACTGGGCTGTTCTGCTGCGTGAGATTGCCGCGCCCTCCCTACTCATCCTACTCACACTGGGTCTAACCATCGCCGGATGGGCCGGCCGGATCGAATGGATGCCAATTTCGACGCTTATCCCACTTGCCGTCACAGTACTGATCGCATTGGGTTTATGGTGGCTGTATCGCTACGTGGATTGGTCCAACGATATCTATCAAATCACAGCCGACCAAATCGTTGATATCTATAAAAAGCCGTTATCACGCGAAGTACGCAAAGTTGCACCGCTTGAAAACGTGCTCAGCACCGAGGTTGACCGCAAGGGTATTCTCGGCTATTTCATGAACTATGGTGACGTGATCACCAACATCGGCACCGCGATGTTCACATTCGAAGGTGTGTTTGATCCTGCCAGCGTGCAGCAGGATATCGTACATGCGCAGGAGGCTTTACTCCAGAGCAAACGGGAACTGGAACGCAAACAGCGGCAGGATGAGATGGTAGAATTATTGGACATCTATCATGAAGAATATTCCAACGTGAAGAAACCGTTGCAATCCGAAGAAGATTAAGACCATGCCCATCCGTGAGATCGTTACCCCACCAAACCCAACGCTGCGCCAGCGCGCCAAGAAGGTGCGTAACCTAACGCCAACCATCGAGACGCTGATCGATGACATGATCGAAACCATGCGCACCGCCAGAGGTGTCGGATTGGCCGCGCCGCAGGTGGATGTTGGCCATCGCGTGATCGTTATCGAGTACGGCGAAGGCCTGGAAGATTCCGAAGTAGAAAACAAACCCTCGAAACTGTATGCCGTTGTGAACCCGGAAATTGTGCGCCATTCGAAGGACACAGTTTTAAGCAACGAGGCCTGTTTATCACTCCCCGGCTATTATGGTGAGGTCGTACGTTACGAGACGGTCACGGTGAAAGGCCTCGATCGGCAGGGAAAACCATTTCGCTTGAAACCCAAGGGATGGTTGGCGAGAATATTCCAACACGAAATCGATCACCTCGATGGTGTCCTCTATATCGATCGTGCCAACGAAGTCTGGAAGATCGAAGAAGCCCAGATCGAAGTGCCTCCGGGTGTGTGATAAGCGGTGTGGACAGGTAGTGGTCCGCACCATCATCCACGACGGATAATGAGGTACACCATCCTGTGCTACAATCCATGCGCCGATGCAGCTGAATCACTTATCGCTGACTCATTTTCGCAACTTCACTCGTCTCGATTTCGCCCTGTCCGATGGCGTTACCATCCTTGTGGGCGCCAACGCACAAGGAAAGACGAGTCTGCTGGACGCCATCCACTACCTGACATCGGCACAATCCCCACACACGAGCAACGATCGTCACCTGATCCATTTCGACGCCCTTCAAGATTCACCGCCTTTCGCCCGCATCGTCGCCGAAATCCAACGGAACAGAATCGCAGATGCCACCAGCGAAAGCGAAGGCAACGACCATAAGCCCAAACCGTTTCGCATCGAAATCCGCTTGATCCTCAACAGCGTCGGCCCGAATAACGGCAAACGTCTACGCAGAGAAATTCTAATCAACGGGGTAAAACGCAAGCTGCGCGAGCTGGCCGGGGTTTTCAATGCAGTCATGTTCCTACCCAAGGATATGCGCGTCGTTGAGGGCTCTCCATCTGACCGGCGTTACTTTCTCGACAATGCACTCTGCCAATCCAACGCCCAATACGCTCATGCCCTATCGGAATACAGCGCTGTTCTCTCGCAACGTAATGCGCTTCTCAAACAGCTTCAAGAACGAACACCCGGCAAGGATGAAATCACATACTGGGATGAAAAACTATGCGAGCATGCGGCCACGCTGATCGCAATCCGTATTCACGCACTTCAAGAAATCAATGAAAGGGCACAGCCGATCCATCACGACCTCACCCGAGGTAAGGAAAACCTGCAACTGGAATATCTCCCCTCTTTTATACTCACACCGCAAGCTGAAACTGCGGAGGGTGAAGGCAAAGTGGGTGCTTTTGCAGATATTCAAATCAACGCAAATGAAATCCGATCCACGATGATGACCACGCTTCAACGAAAACGAGCCGAAGAGATCGCTCGTGGTACCACCACGGTGGGACCCCATCGAGACGACATCCGCTTCCTGGCCAACGACATCGATCTTCGATTTTACGGTTCGCGGGGACAGAATCGCACGGCCATGCTGGCAACCCAGTTGGCGGAGGTAGATTGGTTGCGGCAAATGACGGGAGAATACCCTGTTTTGCTTTTAGATGAAGTGATGGCGGAGCTGGATCCCATGCGTCGAGAAGATCTCCTCAAGCGTTTGAGCACGGCGCATCAAGCCATTCTCACCGCAGCAGATCTAAACATGTTTAGCGAAGAATTTCGGCACCAGGCTGTTCTCTACCAAATCGTAAACGGAATCATCTCCCCCTATCAAGAAAGCTGAGATACAGATCGATAGCCTACCCGTTACCCCAGCGGACGTTTCGTTGGAATTCCTACTCTACGCGGGTATTTGATGGGTGTCGCTGCGTACTTTTGGACGACGATTAGATATCTCGATTCAACGACGCGTGGTAGTTCAACAGGAATGATCTGTTCGAGCTTTCCGCCCAAAATGCGGAGCGCCTCCTCCGCAGCATGCGCTTCTGCAGGCCCGGTCTCACCCTTCTGGATCACAGCTACTCCACCAACGCGAAGCAAGGGGAGCATGTATTCCACCAAAACCGGCATCGCGGCTACTGCGCGGGCCAGCGCCCAATCGTACAACTGGCGATACTCTTCTTTGTGTCCAACATTCTCCACACGATCATGGATCAGTTCGACACCGGTCAGATCGAGTGTTTCAATCACATGCCGACAGAATTCAACTTTCTTGCCAATCGATTCGACCAAGGTCAATTTCATCTGGGGATAGAGGATCTTGAGGGGCAAACCCGGAAAACCCGCTCCTGTTCCTACATCAACAACACGGGCCAAATTGGGAGCGCCCATCACCTGAAGACATGTCATCGAATCCAAAAAATGCTTGGTCTCGATGTTGACGGGATCGGTAATGGCCGTCAAATTAAACCGTTCATTCCAGGAAATCAACGCTTCGGAATAACGTTCAAATGCCGATTGCTGCTCCGCTGTCAGTTCAATCCGCAGCAGCGTACAGGCTGACATACGTAACCCCGCGTAGCCACTCACGAGTTCTGCAGCACTCCTTGCATGAGGTGTACCTTCGGACGAAGTTCGCCGACGATTTGACCGCTATTATTCCTGACCACCGCAGTATCCTGGACCAATTCCGTATACGCCGCTGGGGTAAGCACATTCAACATACGCAGTACGGTCAAGCTTACCAGGGATCGCGCACGCCGCGCATAATCCCCATCCGCGATCTTGATCGCCACACCTAAGCCGGGAGAATCTTGCCCCAAACATCCCGGGCGAATTCCGATCGCCTGAAATCCTTCCGCGCCCGATTTGCTCACCACGCGCCCCTCTGTAGCGCGCATAACGCGCGTGTCGAAGCGATTGGAGCCTGCCACCAGATGGGGATATGTCGTCATCGCCCCGACCACGGATTCACATGCCTGTGTTCTACCAGAAGAAAAACCTCTTGGATCCACCAGGTGAGCGAAAGCTGTTGATGCAGCGTACAGCGAAACCCCAAAGGTGGGCACCGTACAACCATCGACACCAATCTTGATTTCCGCTGCTTCGAGCCCACTCATTTCCGCGATGATCCCCCGAATATGCTTCTGCACCACGTGTTCGGGTTGCTCGTAATCCGCGATCGGTTCTTGAAGCATAAGCGCCGACGCCAGCATACCTGCATGTTTTCCAGAGCAGTTATTTCGAAGCGGAGACAATTCCTGACCCTCGAGCCGCAAGCGCCGCGCCGTTTCTCGATCGAAGGGGGGATGAACCCCGCAGTGCAGGTCTTTCTCCTGCAAACCGATACGATCCAGCAGAGACTCAACCACCTCCACATGCTCATCGGTTCCATCGTGGGAAGCACAGATGATGGCGAGGTGCTTGGCAGAAAGGTTGAATTGTGTTTGTGCGCCTGATTCGATCAACATCAACGCCTGGAGCGGCTTCGCTGAGGAACGCAAGAGAGTCACGACACCCGGATCCCCACACCAGGCCACCAATGTACCGGAAGAATCCGAAACCGCAGCGGCACCGTGATGCACGGATTCCACAACCTCACCTCGAGTGACCTCCAGAACCGTTGCATACTCCATTGAAAAACGACCCCTTGCTAGCTTCGTCTGAATTGGGATACACGAAACCTTTTTGGATTTCTTAGGTTTCGGTTGAATACAGATGGGAATGAAGATTGATCATGCTTGCTTTTAATCTCAGCATACAAATATCGATCCGTGAAGATGGGACCTTTTTATAGCTCGACATCAGTTCTTTTGCATAGCCATCCGCGAGCTCTGGTGAGGTATCTTGCTTGGCAAAATCCTGGATGCGATTCGGTATGCGCCGCAAGAAGCGCGCCATTGTATTGATATCGTTTCGTTTAACCAATCCATCCCGCCCGGAGATGATCTTGAAAGAAGCAAACCGTGTGTCCCGCAAATCATCAAGGCTTTCCAACCATTGATCGATATCCGCGTTCCCAAAGTAAGGGGGTTCATTGATCGTTACGGCATCTCCGATAAAAACCACCTTCGCGTTGGGTAGGACCATCCATATCGCGCCCGATGTTGGTCCGGGACGATGGAGAAAATGGAATTCGCGTTCTCCAAGATGTATGTGCATCTCATCTGAAAAGGTTAATTGTGGGACTGCTCTACGCACACCGGTGATTCGTTTCAATCGATCTGCATCTGCGCCGATCGGATTCGCTCTGCCCTTGAAGCTGTCCGACCAGCCGCTCATGACAATACGTGTCTGGTCATGTCCGATTGTCGGAAGATTGAGCACTCTCGCTCCCAACACGCGATCGATATGAGAATCCATTAGAACCAGGTATCGAACACGACCGAGATCGGTGAGGGTACCGATCCAGGTGCGAGTGTCATCCACTCGTAAGGGACTATCTACCGCGATTACACCCTCCTGGGTAACAACCGAACCAAGCATGACAGCAGGGTATTCATCCTCGATGAAAATACCGGAAGCGATCTTTCGCATACCGTTCTCCAAGACTCAAATTTAACATTCTTATTATAATGGAAGGGTGAAAAGAAAAGTGGAACCTTCGCCCTCGGAACTCTCCACCCAGATTTTCCCAGCGTGGGCCTCCACAGCGAGGCGACAGAAAGCAAGACCAAGCCCCCTGCCCTTCGGTCTTCCTTCTCGGTGGATGCGTGCATACTTTTCGAAGATACGTTTCTGATCTGCCGGGGGGATTCCGCTGCCGCTATCCTTTACACCGATGACAATTTGCTTTTTCTCTTTTTTTGCAAAAATTCGGATATTCCCGGCTGTACGCGTATATTTAATGGCATTCTCCAACAAGTTCGTTAATACTCTCAAGATCAAATCGAAATCGATATCGGCCTCAGGTAATTGCGGCTTGATATTAACTTCCAGCGTATGCTCTTTAGCTTCGGCTATTGGTCGGACCTCTTCGACCGCATCTTTGATTAAATCCGAGATCGAGGTTTTCTGTTTATCAATGACAGCATCCCCCGCTTCGAGACGATCGAGATCGAGCAAGGATTCGATCAAGCGCGAGGCGCGCCGACTTGATCGTTGGGCAATGGAGAGCACGGATTGAAAAGCCTCGTCTTCGTTCATTATCGACGATGTCTCCAAAACTTCGAGACTCGAAATAATGTTACCGATCGGCGCACGTAAGTCATGGAATATCATCGAGGTAAGATCAGAACGCAGCTGATCCAACTCAATACGCTCCGATACATCCCGCAGAATCCATTGAAATAATGGCTCCTTATCGATGTCGATGCGTTTGACATGAATTTCAATGGGTAAAATCCGATCATCGCCCTGCACCGACGGGGTATCCGATGCAAACGTCGCGCCAGGTTGAAGCTTTGCCAATTCTTTTTCAACTTGCTCCGCGTTGGGAATGTCCAAATCGAAAACCGATTTTTCCCGAAGTTCTTCCCGCGAGTAGCCGAGGAAACGTTCTGCGTGACGGTTTGCATCTTTGATGGAATCATTCAAATCGGTGATTAGCAGAGGATCGATACTGTCCTCAAATAAACTCGCGTAACGCTGTTGGGCGGATTGTGTCTCTGTGAAAAGTCGGGCGCGAATAATTGCCGAACCTGCCAGGTAAGCTATGCCCATGAGAAGATCAATTTGTTCCTCGCGAAAGAAATCTCCTCGAGGATTAATCGCTTCCAGCACGCCGATCGTTTTGGATTCGGCCAGAATCGGAGCGGCGGCAATCACACGCGTTGTAAAACCTGTTTGTTTGTCGATTTCTGGATAGAAGCGCGAATCCTCTTTCACATCTTGAATCACGATCGGCTCATTATTTTCCACCACCCAACCTGCAATTCCCTGGCCGCGCTTTAATTGCAGGCCGACCAACTGATCGGATGCCTTTCCGCTGACGAATTTAAACTCGAGAATGCTTCTGGTTTCGTCAAGCAAAGCGATCGAAGCCGCCTCTGCATCCAGACTTGATAAGGTTCGCTGCAGAATACGTTCGATCACTTCATCTAGATTCAAACTTACGGTCACTTCCCGGGCAGTGTGCGCCAGTGCAGAAAGCGCTTGCACTCTGCGTTGACTTTCCGTGAACAGCTGCGTATTTGCTACCGCCGTTGCTGCCTGTTCCGCAAAAGCTGTAACGACTTCCACCTCTGCAGGGCTGAACACACCTGTAGCGTGACTATCGACATTGATTACGCCCACTGCGCGATCACGCACTATCAGCGGGGCACCTATCCAACCCCGGATCATTTTTGACTCAGGATGGTCGTCCCAGTTTATCCAACGTGCGTCCAATTGGACATCTTCCACATAGAGTGGTCCGACCATTTTCAACACTGCTCCGCATAAGCTTTCTGCTGCAATGGGCAGCTTCAGACCCAGAATGGATTTTTCATTTGCAAATCCTCGAGTAGCGACGATTTGTAAATTATCCCCTTCAACGACGAAGATACTGGCGCTGTCGTAGGCAATCAAGCGTTCGAGTTGATCGAGTATCTGAGAAAAAACTTGTGTGGGATCAAGTGTAGAATTGATCGTGCGCGATATCTCTTGAAGCGTCGATGCGAAGCGACGTCGCTCTTGCTCTGCGGCGAATAGACGGGCATTCTCAACCGCCACGCTGGCTTGATCTGCTATGGCTTGCAGCAAGGTCAAATCATCCTCGCTGAAATAGCCAGCCTGGGAGTGAACCATCGTTATTACGCCCACCACACGATCACGCACAATCAAGGGGGCACTGATCGCCGAGCGGCTCTCTTCATCCGCCTCAGCAGCGGTTTGCTGCAGCCAACGCTCGTCATCGAGGGTGCTTGAAACGAAAGCCGGCTTTCGATTCTCGAACACCCAACCGGCTAAACCTCGATCGAAAGGATCTTCAAGTTGTTCCGTTGAATGATCGATGACCTTTCCGTCGTAGAAGACTGCGCCTTCCGTCAAGCGACCACCTTCATCTAGCACGATGATACTGCCGCTGACTGCAGCCACCTTTTCGATCGTTAATTTCAAAATGCGCTGCAAAAGCTCATCGAGGTCCAGTTCCGATGTCAATTCGCGACTAATGGAATATAAAAGCTCGAGAGAGGCTCGTGCTCGCTCTGTTGCAGGTAATTTTACTGTCATTCAGGCCACTTCAACCCTTCGGCAGCGGTTTCGGACGTTACCATTCTATACGCAGTCGATTGCGTATACACCGTCGAGAAGGATTTGTGTACTTCTGCGAGTATAGCATAGGGATATATGCGGGCAAATAAAAAAACCCCCATTCCTATAGTAAAAAAGGCATAATAAACAGGAGCTAAGGGGGTAATCGCAACCGAATTTCCACTAATTTTCTAGGTATTCCTAAAAACCCTAAAATATCTATTCGAAGTGAATCAGTTCAAAGCCAAAGCAGTCTGCCGGAAGTTGGAAAACAATGGGTGTCATTCCCGTCTGCGCTCACGTTTGCTTTTCAGCTCCTCTCGGAACACGAAGGACAATATCAGGTTGACGATACTGACGACGAACGCACCGAGAAACGCAGCCCACACCGAGTCGATGCTGTACCCAAAACCCGGTGTGAAGGCATTGCCGATCCACCCTGTGAGCCAGAATAAAAAGGTATTGATGATGAAGACGAACAACCCCATCGTCAGTACGATCAACGAGCAACTCAGCAATTTCAACATTGGGCTTAATACGTTGTGTACCAAAGTGAAGACAAGTGCCATTCCCAGGATTGCCAAACCGGTTGTATTCTCGGCATGGATACCTGGAATCCATCCACTACCTACCGTCACGTAGAGTGCGGCCATATTGATAACCCACCGTAGTGCAAAACGATTCATCCTTTCCTCCTCTACTTCAAACCCTCCGGGCGCTCCGACTGCGACAGCATGTTCCCCGTCGGCCGCACGGCGTTATCTGGGAATTCACTCAATAAACAATTCAACGCGCTGCCCATCTTCCTCGTCTACGATATCCACGACCTTACCCGTCAGGCCTTGATTCAAGGCATCGATCATCTCCTCCATGGCAACTTCTTGCTCGATGGAGGGCACGAAGCGCGCGCCCATCCTCAAGCCCACATTTACCAGATGAATCGGTAGGTTCACCTTGACGGATTCTTTGCCAGTTTTCAAATCAGTAACTCGAACGCGCAACCAGCGCGCCTCACCGGCCTGGATCGTCTGCTGCAGTTTTTGTTTTGCCAACGCAGAAAGCAGGCGCGCGCCCTCATCCGCGGAGATTTTCCCATCTTCAACCATCTTCAAGATTTTCATGCGTTCATCTGTCGTAGCCATAATACACTCCTTACATGCATATCAACGGACCCATCAAATTTCCAATTCGCGACTATATTGCACGATAACCAATCATATTCACTGAAAACTCAACCCATGTTGACTTCGATGTGCTCTCCGCTATCGCCATCCGTGATATCAACATAGATCGGAGGGCCTTGTGCCAGATTGCTTTCCAATTCATCCAGCGCTAGCAGGATTTCATCGACATCGGTTCGATCGAGATGAGGCGCATAGTGACCAAAATTTTTCAATCCCCATGTCGCCATACGGATCGGGATCGGCAACCCGATGGTGAACTTATGCGAGCGACTTCCCTTACTATTGAAAATACGTATATGAGCCCAGGGAGACTGCATCGAAGCCACACCCAAGAGGGAAAGTACAATCCCAACCAACAGCAGCGGTCCTGCCAGCAACCACCACCATCCTCCCAATGTTGCCACGCCCCAACCGAAGACCAGAAATCCAAATCCGATGGCGAATAGAATCAACCACCAGGAACGAGTTCGCAGCTGATCTTCCGAAACAGACCAATCCGAATCCCTTTCCACGGGCGGAGTCTGTTCCATAAGCAAGCGCTCCGCCTCTTCAACATCGATTTGCCCCTGGTCCAGCTTATGGAGCACATCCATCGCCTTTGTCGACTCTCTTTCTGAATCCACGTTGATCATTTCCTTATCGTTCGACATTGTCTACTCCTCAATCTCCAGCAAGCACTTCTTGCATTTGAACACTGCCTCGTTCTTGCTGATTAATCTCTTGCTCTGAATGAATACTTTTATAGGATTTCAACATCCACCCCATGGCGATACCTGCGATGAGAACGATGGTACCAGCCAGCACAAACGTCTCCCGCAAACCGACGACTCCGGCAATCCATCCCGCCAAACCCATTGAGATGAGATTCGTCAGCGAGGAGGCCATTTCCATAACCGATCCCGCTCGTCCCAGGAGTCCTTCCGGGATGCCGCGCTGCAGCATCGTACTTAAACTTGCATTGAGGGGTGGCAGCGTAAATCCGACCAGCGGCATTGCCGCCACAATCAAACCCAGCACCGGAGCCATGCCCGCCACTCCGATTCCCAAACCCAGACCGACCATCGCTATAACAGCTATTTTCTGCGGTGACAATCGCTTTCCCAACGCACCCATTAAAAGCGCGCCGATCAACATACCAACACCCTGTGCAGCCTCAATACCGCCTAAGCCGGCGGCTTCGACGGCAAAGGCATCTCTAAGGAAAGGCACGAAGAGCACATTCACGGCTCCGATGCCCAACATTGCAACAGCGATGCCCAGCGTTATCGCCTGCAGCAAACGACTCTGAAGTGCGAAGCGAAATCCTTCTCGAAAATCCTGCCAGGTCGATCGTGAAGCTTCCTGCGAACTCACGACTCGCGTTATGATTCCACTGATTCCCAGTACAAAAAACGCTGAAATCAAGAAGCTCGCCGAATCGATCCAGAACGCTGCTTGGACACCCCATATTCCAATCACTAAACCTGCCAATGCCGGCCCTGCGAGTCGGGCGATTGTATTGCCTAACTGCATGGTGCCATTGGCGGACATGAGTTCATCATCCTCCACCATCGACGGCAATAACGCCGTGCGTGCGGGGTAGAAGAAAACGCCAAAAGAGGCCATCAAGAATGCCGCCGCGATGGCGATGGGCAAATCCGCCAAAGATTGCAGGAGTAGATATGCCGGCGCAATCAGAGCACGGGCAATGTCGGACACAACCATCACTCGTTTTCGATCCCAACGATCCACCATTGTTCCGGCAAATAAACCCAGAAGCAAGGTCGGCAGCACATATGCAATCAAGACCAAACTCACGCCTCGCGCCGACTCTCCCGGTCCAGAAGCAAGGTCGTCGATGCGAATCTGGATTGCCAGGAAGCTGAAGGTGTCACCAGCCGCCGAGATGATCTGAGCAAGCCAAAGTAGTCGAAAATTTTTCTTACGTATCATTCATTTTCCTCGTTGTCCATTTCATTTTCGTGAAACCCCTTGCCTACTTAACTTGCCATTCCAATAAACCTTCTCAATCCTTCAGTTCACATTTCATCCAGGTCAAACGACGCTTTTCCTTGAAACCCAAATCGACCAATTGGGTTTCTGCAACACCGGATGGATATTCCAATTCGATTCGCACTCGGCGGATCGGAAGGTCGGCCAACCCACAAACCAGCAAGTCGCCTTCGATTTTTCCCTGCGCCTTTGGATCGACCACCAGCAGCATACGCCAGGCATCGATTTCCGGGCTCCAACGTAGACTCAAGCTTCCCAACAATGCGCCGTCCTCTTCCACGACCCAATGCCGGTTTCCCCCCATCACGATCGAATCGAATAAACTGACTGCACGGTATATACTCGTTCCCAGCGGATAAGGCCAAATCAGTCCTTCCGGATGAACGCGGCGTGCCAAGCTCACTTGCGCCCGCCACTCCTCCCGGGATCGCGGTCTGGCGAGGCCTTTTGAAATAGCGTGATACCTGCGTTTGTCGAATTGACCGACCCAAGTCGTGCGCGCTGCGATCGCTTCGAAACCAAGATCGGTGTACAGATCGCACGCTCCCGGATTTCCACTTTCCGTCTGCAGGAGTAGGACGCGACCTTTATGCTCTCGTATGTACGCGACACACGATTGGATAAGTTGGCGGGCGATTCCCTGGCGCTGGAACTCCGGATGAACAGCCACGTTTACCATAATCCAACGCCCCGGATGCCCGCTTACCGGCAACACACTGGCATTGCCAACCAGGCGTCCTTCAGATTCCCAAACAAAACCCTGCGGCCTGGCCGCAGGAGGCAACACGTAAAGACTCAGAAGCCAACCCAACCAACCCAATTGACCGATTAACTTCATCCAACCCAGCATTTGTTTGCTTTCCGCTTCCAGGTTGCTGGAGAAGGCGGCCTCGATCAACTCGGCCAGGGCGCGCATATCTCTCCTCGGATTCACTGGACGCAATCCGGTCGGTGAATTTGGAGATCGCCTCAGAATCGTTGCCGTCACGCCTCACCCTCCAGGGCACTTAACAATTTCTCCGCTTCTTCAACATTGATTTTGCCTTGCTCTACCATTTGCAAAATCGTCATGCGCTCTTCTTCACTCACTTTAACGGACTTAGCCCCATACTTGCCAAGCGATATGCGCACGTTTTTACCATCAAGATCGCCATTCGAGAGAGCGCGCTTGCGCGCTTTTTCTGCTTTCTCACGAGCTTTGGAAACCGACCTGCGAACATGCTCCCCGATTCGCTCGGCATCAAATGCAAAAGCCCCTTCCATGATAGCCCCTACACGCGCTTCCATTTCCGCTGCGTTCGATTTTGCAAAACTCCTCATATCCGCAGCCCAATCATCCGCATACCGCGTTTCATACTCCCCAACGCGCAGCCACAAATCTGCTCCAGCCGTTAATTCTACATCTCCCTGCCCGTCTCCAAGTCGAAAGACGACACCATCTTCGGCCTCTTCGAATTCTCCCGGTTCCACCAAAATCATTTCGCCACCTACGTTTACACGCACGTTCGCAGATGCGCCTTCCGGTATGTAACACGAAAGATCGCCGCCCGCGATAACGCGTGAACCCGTATCGGATTGGGGAACGACGGAAACACTGGCATCGCCGCCAACAGAGGCATCCACAACACCCTTAACAGACTGGAGGAAAAGGTCGCCACCAATCGCAGTGCAGCGTACCACCCCCTCCACCTTTTCAATGACCGCATCGCCACCTACTTGCTCAACGTTGAGATCACCATCCATCTTTCGGACGGTCAGATCACCGCCCACCCACTGGATTTCCGCCTGTCCAACGCGCCGCAAACCCAAATCGCCGCCGACACTCTCAATCACCAGCGGTTCACGTAAACCCGTCAAGCGCGCATCTCCACCGATTCGTTCGATTGTGAGAGGGGTGGAAGCAGGCAGGTTAAGTAACACCGCTGAGCGTGCGGAAATCGTTATGAGATCCCCATCCTGCTCGACTTTCAATTCACCATACTCGGGTGCTTGCGCTTCCAGTTTCGATCCTTTCTGTCCGGAAATCCGCAAGTCTCCCCCAATCGATTCGATTTGTACCTTTGTTTCTTCGCCAACATCCAGGTTGATTTTTTCCATCACTCTGTCCTCGATTTCTTGATCTTCAGAATTCTCAACCGCCTTCTAATAGCCGCATCGCGTCCTCGGATGAGATTTGCCCATTCGCCAATTCATCCAAAATGCGATGACGCTCTTCATCACTCAAGTGCTGCGGTTCCGGTCCCACTGGAAATCCCATCGCTTGGATGACCTGCGTCAAGCGGCCACGCAAAGTTGGATATGATAATCCCAACTCCTCCTCCATTCGGTTGAGTTTCCCCTCGCAACGAATGAAGGTCTCCACAAAAGATAAATCCTCCGCCGAAAGTCTCCCCAATCGCCCAATGCTGAAATGCCCTTCGATCGTTGTATCGCAGCTTCGGCAGTGATAACGTGTAATCGAAAGCGCTTCATTGCACACGGGGCATTTGGATAACATTGGGTTCATGGGTACATCTCCATAGGCTTCTTGTAAAGACCGCTCGTTTTACTCTCTTCCATCATCCGAGTTTCATGGGATGATGAAAATCACACAACAAATGAATGATATATTGATATTTCTTATACCTTATTCATAATTTCTCGGTTTATAACATAAATTAGCCAGAAATGTCAAGTCATATATCAATTTTCTTTATGTTTACATCAATATTATTGAAGTCACGCTTAAAATCGGGGGAGTTGGCCGAATCTCTTACATCTCCATGCATCTGTCTGATACAATCGTTCCAATCTTATTCGAGGGGAAAGAACGGATGGCTAAGTTATTCATTCCCGGCCCTACAACTGTTTCGGACGAAGTGCTCCAGGCGCAGTCGAAAGCCATGATCGGCCATCGCGGCCAGGAGTGTGCCGATCTGATAGCACGCATTCAACCCGGGTTGAAAACCGTCTTCCAGACTGAAAATCCTGTTTTCATCACCGCTTCCTCCGGAAGTGGGCTTCAGGAAGCGGCACTGCGCAATTGCGTCGCCGAGCGGCTGTTAATCTGTGTTTGCGGCGCTTTTGGCGCGCGCTGGCATGCTGTAGCAGAGAGCAATGCCATTCCCGTCGACCGACTCGACGCCACCTGGGGAGAACCCAACACCGCGGCGCAGGTCGTTGCGGCGCTGAAGCAGAAGAAATACGACGCGCTCGCCATCGTCCACAACGAGACTTCAACAGGCGTCGAGAATCCCATCGCAGAAATCGCCGCTCAGGCGCGTGAAGTCAATCCGGATCTGTTGGTTCTGGTCGACGCCGTCTCCTCTGCCGCCGGAGTCGATATTCCCGTCGATGTATGGAAACTCGACGTGCTCCTGACTTCTTCGCAGAAATGTTTCGCTCTTCCTCCCGGACTCGCTTTTGCGGCCGTCAGCGAGGAAGCGCTCCAACGCGCCGAGACGATTCCACATCGAGGCTGGTATTTCGATTTCCTGCTGCTCAAACGCTATTTGGAACGCAACATGACTCCCTCTACACCTGCGGTTTCCCTGCTCTATGCCCTCGAGACCCAACTCGAGCGTATATTCCAGGAAGGACTCCAGGCCCGGTTCGAGCGCCATCGCCAGCTTGCACAGCTCGCACAATCCTGGGCGCAGGATCGCTTTGCCCTCTTCGCCAAGGAAGGTTATCGCTCAAAAACCGTCACAACGGTTCGCAATACACGCAGCATCGACTTTAACCAACTCAGCGCTTTTCTGCAGGAACACGAAATGGTTCTCGCCAACGGCTATGGGGAACTCAAAGGGAAAACCTTCCGCATCGGGCACATGGGCGAGACAACTGTAACGGACCTGCAAGCGTTGCTGGATCAGATTGATGCCTTTCTGACTTCACAGGCATGACTACGATCGAGTTAGAACTTACCGGTAATGCCTATGGCGGAGAAGCCTTCGGACGCGACGAACAAGGCAGAATGACCTTTGTGTCCTTCGCACTGCCCTGCGAGACTGTGCGCGCTGAGATCGTCGATGAACGCAAACGCTGGGCACGCGCTCGAATTGTCGAAATCCTCGACCCATCCCCCGAACGAATCGATCCGCGCTGTCCACACTTCGCGGTTTGCGGCGGATGCCACTATCAGCATGTCGCTTACGAGACCCAATTAAACATCAAATCCGGAATTCTCCACGACCAGCTTATGCGGATTGGCGGTTTCGAGACACCCCCGATCAAACCCATTGTCCCATCGCCAAACCCCTGGAACACCCGCAATCAAATTCAATTTTCCCTCGCGGAGAACGGTCGTTTGGGTTTCATGGCCGCAGGCACCAACAACGTGGTGCCCATCACAGAATGCCACCTCCCGCTGCCCGAAATCGAAGAAATCTGGCCTCGGATCGACACGGCGGAGAAACTCGATATCGAAAGAATCATCCTGCGTGCAGGAACGGATGGGGAAATCTTGATCGCCATGCAAAGCGAAAACGAACCCGATCTCGATATCCGCATCGACCTGCCCGTATCGCTTGTATGGCTCGGCCCGCAAGGCGTGACCGTACTGGCCGGAAACCAACACATCGACAGCGAAGTGCTCGATCAGCACTTCCAGGTCTCAGTACGTTCGTTCTTTCAAGTTAACCGTTATCTACTCGACGATTTGGCCCAGCTCGTAATCCAGGCGATCGACCCCCAACCGGGGCAGGCGATCTTCGATCTCTATGCCGGTGTGGGCTTGTTTAGCGCATTCATCGCGCGCAGCGGAGCGAGGCTCATTGCAGTGGAGCAATCCCCCTGGTCCTGTGAAGATTTTGAGACCAACCTTCAGGCGTTTGACGATGTGACCTTGTACGAATCATCCGTGGAGATGGCTTTACCGGCCATCCAGGAAAAACCAGACACGATCCTTGTCGACCCGCCGCGTGAGGGCTTGAGTCAAGAAGTCCGGGATATGCTTGTCGAGTTGGCGCCATCGAAATTGGTTTACCTCTCCTGCGATCCCGCCACACTCGCACGCGACGCCAAGAGACTCGTCCAGACCGGTTTCACGATTGACTCCGTCACCCCCATCGACCTCTTCCCGCAGACGTATCATATCGAGGCCTTAGCGATCTTCCATGGCGCTTGAAACCTGACATCCCAAACGCATGTCCTCCGATTTTCCCAGAGAACACCTAATTCGAGGTTGATCTCCCACCAAGAGAAGGTACAATCAGGCCATGGACACCCTCGAACATCCCATCCTTATCGTGGAAGACTTCGACCACGTCCGCGAGTTGTTAGAGGCGACATTGATCCATCGCGGCTATATTGTCGTCTCCGCACGAGATGGAATGGAAGCCCTCGAACGCATTAAAAAGCAAGATCCGTCATTAATCCTGGCGGATATCATGATGCCGAAAATGGATGGTTTCGCGCTGGCCCAAAAGGTCCGCTCCAATCCAAAGACGGAACACATCCCCATCCTCTTCATCTCGGCGACCTTCATCACCCAAGAGGACATTGATTTCGCACTCAGCCTCGGCGCGGTATCGTTCCTCGAAAAACCAATCGATGCGCAAGAACTGGTGCTCACCGTGGGAGAGATCCTCACCGGCGTCCATATTGAAATCCCCAAACCACTTTCCGACGAGAGTTTCCATAAAGGTTATCGAAAGCGCCTCGAAGCGAAGTTGAAACAGAAGCATGATCAAATAACCAGGGCGCAGCGCCTCGTCGAGAGTGTGCCTGAAAAACAACGCCACGAATTTGAGGCGCTGCTTCACCAGACAAAAGCACAATACCGACAAATCGCAAGGGAATTGGAAACTCTAAATGAGGAAAGCTACTCCCGGACAGAATCCCCCTCGTGACCATTGACAGATATTCCTTCGCCAAGGAATTGGCGCGAAAAGCAGGCGCCATATTGCTGGAAGGGTATGAAAACACGGGAGAAGTCTATAAGAAGGGGGAAATCGACCTCGTAACGAAATACGACCTGCGTTCAGAACGACAGGTGGTTGATGAAATCCAGCGAGTTTTCCCGGAAGACTCCATCATCGCCGAAGAGGGAGGCGAATACCAACAAGGCTCCGGCTACTGGGTGTTGGACCCACTCGATGGAACCGTGAATTTCGCACACGGCGTACCTATCTTCTGCGTCTCACTTGCTTACCTGGAAAATGGTCATCCGATACTTGGCGTGATTTACGATCCGCTGCGGGACGATTTATTTCACGCTCAGCTCGGTCACGGTGCCTGGCTTGGAGATCATCGGTTAAGCGTTTCAAAGGCGACAACACTCAACCAGAGTCTTCTGGTAACCGGCTTTGCATACGACATCCGCACCCGCAGCGACAACAATCTCGATCATTTCACCAACCTGTCCTTGCGAACACAGGGTGTACGCCGGCTTGGTTCGGCTGCCTTGGATCTCGCCTACCTCGCCGCTGGACGTTTTGACGGCTATTGGGAAATGATATCCTTTCCCTGGGATATCACAGCGGGTGTTTTAATGGTCACCGAGGCAGATGGGGTTGTGAGCCGCGCCGATGGAGATCAACTTGAGTTCAAACAAGCGACTTCTATCGTTGCCACAAATGGAAACATCCATGTCGAACTATTAAATGCTTTGGCTGACGGAAAACTTCCCCCACAAGAGCAAGGACACGCCCATTCGGAATGACAACCGTACAGTGATCCCACCTATTGGTCGCTAATGATGATGTTTTACTCAACCAGGATCACTTAAGGTATTCTCCAGAGACTGAAAATCAACTCGTGCAGTAAGGTCGAGACTCAAGGGGGTTACAGCAACTTGTCGTAGCACTCGCAAGGCATGTGCATCACTTCCTGGCTCAAAGGTTTCATGCGCCTGGGATACAGTGTAACCCACACGGGACGGCTCGTCCGCCTCATCCTGGCTGTGATTGATGGGTACGTAGTATCTCGCCCGCGTAAGGCGCGTCAGTCGCCATGGGGTCTCCGCGGTGGCATCACAGGGCACTTCCACCTTGAGCACATCCACTTCGGGCATCCACGCCATCCGCAGCGCTATCTGAGCGAATCGCCGCGTGAAATAAATAGCCGCGGTGAAATCCACCTCATCCGAATACGAAAGATGTAGGTGCGGTTCCGCTTCAATCGAGACTGCCAGGGAGGGTATTCCCAAAGCCGCACCTTCCAATGCCGCCCCTACTGTACCCGAGATCGTAACCCCCAATCCAACGTTCTCACCGTAGTTGATCCCTGCAACGACAAGATCCGGTTTACGCGGTGCGATTTCGAGGACGCCGCGCTGTACAGCCTGGGCTGGCGAACCGCCCACAGAAAAAACGTCCCACTTTTTATCCCGTACAGTCACTTCCTCTTTATGAACCAAACCATCGGATGAGTTGGGCAGGCTGCGGCTAAAACCGGAACTCTGTTCGCGCGGCGCGGCGACAACCACAAAGCCCAATTCAGACAATGCATCTGCGGCCGCCCAAAGTCCCGGCGAGCGGATTCCATCATCGTTGGTCAGCAAGATTAAGGGCTTGTCTTTTTCCGGCATAGAAATCCTTTACGCGATTATCTCTGTTCATGCATGGAATAAACGACTCATTCGAAAATCATTGGGCTGTGCCTGCAAGGCTGCATGAAATCCTAACGCAGTTCACGCCTTCGTTTCATCCGGCATAACACAACTCGCTTCGATGGCAAGTTGTTCGAAGAAATCCTCAAGCAATCTATACCGGCGTTCACCTATTGCGCGCGCCGGTTCCGTTATCAGGCGATCTTTCACATGGCGCAGCTTGCGCAGATGTTCGTGATATGCGGTGTGTGATTCTCCCGGTTCGGTCTCCCCTTCTTCGAGAAATTTTCTCGATGGCGCCTGATAGATCGGTAATCCGGCTTGGACTACATAGCCGATCGTGCGCGCAATTCCAAAAGCCCCGATCACGTCGAGTTTGTCAGCGTCGAAGAGGATTTTCGCCTCCAGTGTTTTC
Organism: Anaerolineales bacterium; assembly: GCA_034430895.1. Taxonomy (GTDB): domain Bacteria; phylum Chloroflexota; class Anaerolineae; order Anaerolineales; family E44-bin32; genus WVZH01. The sequence goes on from DAOUDW010000105.1 coordinate 24,066, forward strand.
GGCTTAAGATTGCTTCGATAGCGATGTGCCAGGATACAATGCAGCACAGAATCGATGCGTTCCTTCGGCCAACCTTCTTTCTGCAGCACTTCTCGAGCTAACTCCGCCGAAGCTATTTCATGCCGCTCTCGGGAGATATCAGATTGCGGATGCGCGCCTGCTGCATCATGCAGCAGGGCGGCGACACGCAATATATCCAGATCAGCGCCAAGTTCTCGCCCCAGGTATTCCGCCATGTACAGCACACGCTGCACATGATCGAATCCATGAACCGGATCGGTGGGGTCATACCACTCCCTTGCTTCTTCGACAGTCGGCATGCATTGCTCCTTCAGATTATTCCCACAAGAAATCCACTGAAACCGTCCCTGGGTTACCTCGCAAAGCATAACACACGTTGCGATGGAAATGGATGATCTCAATCGATAAAATGCGTTTTCGATCTTTCTGTGCATCAGATCAATCCCAAAATGTGGCTTCTGTCTTAATCATCCTGGGAGAATGTATACTTTGACGCCGGGAAACCAAGGTGTTACAATCCATAGGTTATTTTACGGAGGTCTTTAAGTGGCAAAACGCACAACCGGCACCGTTCGCTGGTTTGACGGCTCTAAAGGATATGGTTACATTGATGCCGAAGATGGAGAAGATGTCTTCGTGCATTACCTGGATATCGTGGACGAAAAAACACCCTACTTATCGCAAGGTGAGCAAGTCGCATTCTTCCTCGAAAACACCATCACCCATGGTGCTCAGGCAACGGACGTAACCCGCCTCAACTAGATGAATAAAATTCTGGTTTGCCTATTTACCCCGCCTGGTAAAATACCAGACGGGGTCTTGTCACATCCCCTCCCTAAAAAGAACAAATTTACATAAGGAAAGAAGAAATATGGCAAGTAAGAAATTAAGACTGATCCCTCTTGGCGGATTAGGGGAAGTCGGAAAAAATATGATGGCCGTCGAGTACGGCGACAACATCCTCATTATCGATACCGGGGTGATGTTCCCGGAAAACGACATGCTGGGGATCGACTACATCATCCCCGACTTCGAATATCTGCTCGACAAGAAAGACAAAGTACGTGGCATTATCGTCACCCACGGTCATGAAGATCACACTGGCGCCATCCGCCATGTGCTCGATGAAATCGACGCTCCGATCTACGCCACCAAGCTGACCCGCGGGCTCTTGGAGATCAAACTCAAACGCGGCGGAAAAATCAAATCGGCGACACTGAACACTGTTCAGGCAGATGAAAAAGTGCAGATTGGCCCGTTCGGTGTGGAATTTTTCCACGTTTGCCACTCCATACCCGACGCGGTTGGTTTGGGCATTACCACGCCCGCAGGGTTCATCGTACACTCGGGTGATTACAAATTCGACCACACACCCGTCGATGGCTGGCCGACCGATTTCGGCAAGCTGGCAGAATTTGGCTCGCGCGGCGTGTTAGCCCTTCTGGCAGACTCTACAAATGCGGATGAACCCGGTTGGACGCCCTCGGAAGCGGTTATCGATCCGGCCTTCGATAAAGTATTCGAGACGGCAAAAGGCAGAATCCTTATTGCCTCGTTCGCCTCATTGATATCGCGCATGCAACAGGTAGCCAACGCGGCCATCCGCCATGGGCGTGTGATTTCCTTCGTGGGTACGAGTATGGTCGAGAATGCCAAAATGGCCCGTAAACTGGGGTATCTCGATGTTCCCGATGAACTCATCGTGCCGTTGGACCAAGCCCTGAAAACGAAATCTTCCAGGGTCGTATTGATGTGCACCGGCACGCAAGGTGAGCCATCTTCCATTCTGGGCCGCCTCTCCAACGGAAAAAATCGGCAGTTTGGCTTGCATTCCAAGGACACCATCGTGCTCTCCTCTCACCCCATCCCCGGGAATGAGGAGATGATCAACCGAACGATAAACCGTCTTTTCAAGAGTGGAGCGAATGTGATTTACGATCCCATCGCCCCCGTGCATGTTTCCGGTCACGCCAAGCAAGAAGAGATGAAACTCCTCATCCAGCTGGTACGGCCGAAATACCTGATCCCGGTGCATGGCGAATTACGCCATCTCAAACAGCACGCCGCACTGGCCTGTGAACTTGGGATCCCGGAAAAGAATATCGCCGTCATCGAGAATGGTACGATAGTCGAATTCCAGAAGGGCAAAATGAACGTGGGTGATCGCATTCCCGGAGGCTATGTCTTCGTCGATGGGAGCGGTGTTGGAGACATCGGACCCAGTGTGATGCGCGAGCGAGAAGCTTTAGCGCGAGACGGCTTCGTTCTCGTACACATTGCACTCGACTGCGAAACGGGAAAACTGCATGGCCAACCCACCTTAATCACCAAAGGCTTTGTGTTCGTGCGCGATGCCGAAGAACTAATGGAAGATGCACGCAATCGTATTGCGCAGTTGGTCGCCGACGAGAAGTCAGAAGAGATCGAAGGCAAGATCCGAAAAGACCTGGAAAACTACTTCTATTCGGCAACCAAAAGGCGGCCAATGGTCTTCGTCTGTACATCTGAAATTGACTAGCGAATGTGCGCGCGTTAGTTCCAAACCAACGAAGCCGATCATACTCGAATCTGATAAGTTGAAGGATTACTCGCAAACGATCTTATAATCTGACTGACCGCTTGAATCCCCACTTCGTGATCAGTGTTGCATTCGACCCTACGCAGAGTATAATGCCAACAATGAGCAGAGAATATCGAATCCTGACGATAATCCTATCGGTTTGCACGGTCGCGCTGGGAGGATGCAGCCTGATTGGTAGCGCACTCCCGACCGCCACATTAACGCCCGATCCTCCGACGGCAACACCCGAGCCCGCAGCTGCGAGGGTGAACGGCGAAGCGATTCTGATCGTGGATTTCGAAGAAGAGCTTCGGCGCTACGAAGCTGCAAAACAAGAGACTGGCATCGACCTTGCAACCCTAGATGCGTATGAAAATCAAGTGCTGCAGGCACTCATCGACCGTAAACTGCTAGCCCAGGGCGCTCGCCAGAGTGGCGTTGAGATTGAAACGAGCAACCTCAACACAGCGATGCAAGAACTGGCGACGAAATTGGGCGGTAATGAAGCGATGGGGGTTTGGCTGGCCGAAACGGGTTATACATTGGATAGTTTTAAACTGGCCCTCGAAGAGGACATGCTCGCGGCGCAGATGGTCGACTTGATTCTTCAAGATCTACCTGAAAACGTGGAGCAAGTCCACGCCCGACATATCCTCCTGGCGAGTGAAGCCGATGCGTCATTCGTATTGGAACAACTAGCTGCCAATGCGGACTTCGGGAGATTGGCCAATCTGTACTCCCGTGATGCGGGTACGAAGCCGGATGGGGGAGATCTGGGTTGGTTCCCTCGTGGGGGGCTGCTTTTCCCTGAGATCGAATCGGTCGCTTTCGAACTCCAGCCCGGCGAGGTCAGCAGCATTGTGACAAGTGATTTGGGGTACCATATCATCGAGACCCTTGAAAAGGCTGAGCGTCCACTTTCTCCAAACGATTTGCGAAACCAGCAGGAGCTGGCGGTGGAGGATTGGATCGCCGCGCAGCGTGAGTCCGCTAACATTGAACTCATGATCACACCGTAAACCGGTGCGAGGAGGCAAGCCATGATGGAAAACGACTACGAGCGAAGCCCTGGTTTGAGCTTTTCGGGCTGCAAACGCATCGTTTTCAATATCATCACTATCATCGTGTTGTTAACGACGGTGGTTGTGGGCATCGTACTGGTTGTCGTTTTTGTCAATCCCCAGATCTCGATCAACCCTTTCCCACCACCCACGATGTTGCCCACCCTGGGATCTCCGACGCCCACGCAAACGCCGGCAAGAACCTTGCCTCCAGCCTGGACGCCGACACAAACCGAAGAGGCGGGTACAGAACCAGAAGCCACACCCTCCCCCACCGACGAACCACCAACAGCAACCATCACGGAAACACCGGAGGAGGTAGCGGAATACCCCTTCGTCTTGCAAGTCGGTTGTCCGGCGCCGATGGAAAACTTCTCCAACGAATCTGGATGCGAATATATGGGTGTTTTCGGCCAGGTTTTCAACATGGACAACCAACCTATTCTCGATTTGACGGTGCACCTTGGAGGGGAACTCGAGGGGATAGGGGAGATTGATCTTTACGCACTTACAGGAAGCGAACTGGACGTCGGCCCGGGCGGCTACCTTTTCAATGTCGCTACGGAACCGATCGCCAGCACTGGCACGTTGTGGATCCAATTGGAAGATGGCAGTGGAAATCCGATTTCCGAACAAGTCTACCTGGATACGAGCGACTCCTGCAGCGAGAATCTGATCATGGTCAATTGGCGGCAGGTGCGATAAGTCGCACTCGGCAACAGATGCCATGCTGCCCCCCGATGTAAATATATACCAGGGGGCAGTTTTATTTTTTCCTTAGGTTACAGAATATTCCCAATGCTGGTTGCGGACAAATATCCGCAACCAGCATTAAGGTCGTTGGCGCCGGATATGTATCCGGTGCCGATAATGAGTGGATTTTAATCCGCAGCCATTATTTTCCGGACCGCAAACCTTTTATATTCTTCTGCAGCGCTTCACAAACCCGATCGACCTCGCCCTCGGTCATAATCGGCGAGAACGGCAGCGCCAGGCTCCGCCGTCCAAGATCTTCCGTCACCGGAAAGTCGCCGGGACGATAATCAAATCGTTCGATGAAATAAGGTTGCATGTGGATGGGCACGAAGTAAGGTCGGGAAGGAATCCCTACCGCAGTCAAGTGTTCAACAAGGCCATTTCGATCGATATCCCCGGCCAAACGAACCACGTAAACGAACCAGCTGACCTTGGTGGTGTCCTGATTTATATGCGGTGCATCTACGCCTGAAATTTCCGCCAGACGTTCGCTATACCAGTCAGCTACGCGCCTGCGCTTATCCAGCAATTCATCCAGCCGACCCATCTGCACGCGCCCCAAAGCCGCACTCATTTCATCCAAACGATAGTTGTAGCCCAGATGCGTGTGGTCGAGCCAGGTATCTCCCGGTGCACGACCCTGGTTGCGTAACGCGCGGAAGGAATCCGCCCATGATTCATCTTGCGTAACGATGATGCCCCCTTCACCGGTGGTGATTTGTTTGTTGGGATAGAAGGCAAACACGCCAACATCCGCCAGCAATCCGGCCGGGCGTCCCTTGTAGCTGGCGCCGAGCGCCTCACACGAATCCTCGATTACGACCAGGTCATTCTCATTCGCAATCGCATTCAGCGCGTCAAAATCTGCCGGCTGTCCAAACACGTCCACAGGCAGGATGGCCTTCAAGCGACCACTTTCTTGTGCGCCCTTTCTCGGAAGCCGGCGAGCCGCCGCCCGCCCGCCGCGCAGTAGATCCTGCACGGCCTGTCCCACTTGCTCGGGATCGATGTTGCCCGTACTCCTATCGACGTCGATGAACACCGGCGCTGCTCGCTCGTACAGAATCACATTGGCCGAGGAAATGAATGAAAAAGGTGTGGTGATGACCCAATCGCCATCCGTAATACCCGCTGCTCGAACGCAAAGATGCAGCCCCGCCGTCCCGGAACTTACGGCAACGGCATGTTCGGCGCCGACATAGTCTGCCACAATACTTTCAAACGCCTCGATTTGTGGTCCCATACTCAATCGCGGCGTACGAAGCACCTCCAGCACCGCCTCCCGCTCCGCATCCGTTAGGTCCGGCGCGGACATACTGATGGGAAACGGTTTTTCGCGATCCTTGGTCAAGCGCTTATCCTCCATTCAGAAATTTGGCCATCCACATATCAATCACGCTTGCTCGATTCCGGCCAGACCGCTCCAGCCCGCACGATACCGTTCGCGGGCACGTCGGCTTTAACCACCGCGCTGTTCCCTACCCTCGCCCCAGTGCCGATCGAAACGCCCAAATTAATCGTGGCTCCCATACCGATCAGTGTGCCCGCACCAATTTCGACACCGCCCGCCAGCAGGGCTCCCGGCGCGACATTTGCATACTCGGCAATACGGCAATCGTGTGAAACTACCGCGGCCGTGTTGACGATCGCGCCAAACCCAACCTCCACGTCGCTTCCAATGTAAGCATGCGGAAATACTTGAACGCCCTCCGTCAGCTCTACACTTTCCTCGATATAAGCTGTCGGGTGAACCAGTGTGGGAAAGGTATAACCAGCTTTACGCAGCATCTCAAAAACGCGCACCCGACTCTGCATGTCACCGATACCCCCTACAGCGTTGACTGCGTTTTCCACACCACGCTGCTTCAGTGTTTCCAGGATTTCGGCGCCGCCCAAAATCGAAACGCCCATCACCTTACTTCCCGCGACAAGGCCGTCATCCAACACCCCGATGACCGCATACGTCCCATGCGTACGGATCAAATCGATCAACGCTTTCCCGTGTCCGCCGCCTCCGTAGACGATGAGCGCCTGCGAATCGAATTCCCCTTCCGGGATCTCAAGCGGTTTGGCGCGCTGCGCATGTTTGCGCACCACTTCCTCCGTGACCCAGATATCACGCGGCAGCGACTTCAAATCCACGCCCAACTCTTCGGCCAGGGCGATGGCCGGCTCGGTGATACGCATATCGAGATCAGCCTGTTTAATATCCGAGGCCGCTTTCGTCTTCTTAGGCGGTTTCCATTTCCGATCGTCAGCCAACCAGCAAAACAGCTCTCCTGCCACAAGGCGATCGCCGACATCCGCCCGGATGCCAACAACGTAGCCGTTCTGTTCGGCAACTACATCGGCCGTTGATTTCGTGGTCTCCAAGGTGCAGATCAAATCACCCGCCGAGATCGAGGCGCCTTCCGAAACATGGACCGCCACAAGCTGCGCTTCACGTTCGTTGGGATTCAACAACGGCACGCGCACCTCAACTGCAGTAGACATCGTTTTGATCTCTCCATAATGCGAAAAAAGCCATGACGTTTTCCGTCTTCCCTGTTCGAAGCCTCAAGCGACCAACGCCACTGCCATATTCATGATCTTCTCGACTGAGGGCAGTGCCGCCGCCTCAAGCTGGATTGCAGCGGGGATGGGCATCTCAAGTGCGCCAATGCGGCCGACCTTTATCGTAGATGGCATGTCCTCATGCAGTCGCGCCGACACTTCCGCTCCCCATCCCATCGTTTGAGAACCCTCTTCAATAACAAGCACTCGTTTGGTTTGAGCTGCACTCTCATATAACGATTCCAGCTTGAATGGACTGATCTGGGTCGGTACGATCAACTCACAAAATATCTCTTTCTCGTATGCCATACTGCGCATGGCTTCACGTGCAAGCTCCGCCATGTAGCCATAGGCCACCAACGTTAGGCTCGGTTTCGGTGACCTATGTAATTGTAGTTGATAATCGGGATAGCCATTACTGCGACGTACGATGTCGAAATCTCCCCTTCCATCCAATGGCAAGATCGCGCTCGGGTAGAGCAGCTTGTGTTCCACAAACAACACCGGGTCGTCGTCCTCCAGCACCGCGTTGCAGAGCAACGCACCGGGATCTTCCAGAGATGGAACAGCCACCACGCGCAAGCCGGCCACTCCCAAGAAATGTTTTTCCAAACTCTGGCTGTGTGTCGGACCATAACCACGACCGCCACCCATGGGAGTTCGCACCACGAGAGGAACGCGAGCCGCATCGCCGCTCATCCAACGGATTTTTGCCGCGTGATTGATCAATTGATCGGCTGCCAGGGTAATGAAATCCCCGAACATGATTTCAACCACAGGGCGCAATCCCCGCAGTGCCATTCCGATCCCCACACCTACGATGCCCGCTTCCGAGACCGGGGTCGTGATCACGCGATCTGAGAACTGCGTTGATAACCCATCCGCCACCTTAAAGGCACCGCCGTAGGGATCGAGGATGTCCTCACCCAAAAAGTAGACCTCAGGCGACTCCTGTAAGCAAGCGACGAGTGCCTCGTTCAAGGATTCGCGCACAGTCGTCATGAGGCGCCACCCAATGGGAAGGTCAGGGATTCCGGATCGGCCTGTGGATCGCTCTCCGCGTTTGTGTAGGCCTCGGCGATTTCCTCCGCCACTTCTTTTTCGATCTGTTGCCTCTCCTCGTTTTCAATCCCCGCAGCAAGCAATTGCAATGGATCCTGCGCACGGTACTGCTCGATTTCCTTTGGATCGCGCGTGTCGTCCCCTTTCGAGTGCGGCGCGAAGCGGTACGTGTGCAGGATCAATGCGCGTGGTCCTTCGCCAGCGCGGACCGAGGGCGTATTTTCACGAGCGCATTGCATGATTTCAAACACATCACGTGCTTCCAGCTCCATCGCCGAAATCCCAAATGCCTCAAAACGCGCACATATATCACCTGCCAAATTTAATTCCACAGGCGTACTTTGTGCATAACGGTTGTTTTCGACGACAAAAAATAATGGCAGATTCCAGAGGGAAGCCATATTTAAAGATTCATAAACCACACCTTCACCAAGCGTACCGTCACCGATGAAGGTGAAAACCACGGAATTGCGTTGCTTCGTGGTTTCAGCAAAAGCCATACCAACTGCGATCGGCACCGTACCACCGAGAATGCCGTTGGCAAAAAATTCTTGCCACTTGATATGCTGACTACCACCCCTTCCGCCGCATATCCCCGTCTCGCGACCAAGTAATTCTGCCGCCAATGCATGCATCGATCCACCATAGGCCAGGAAATGTCCATGGCAGCGATGGTTGCTCACAACGAGATCCCCTTCTTGCATGGCCGCCAGTACGCCCACGGCATTGGCTTCTTGACCGATGTAAGTGTGAGTCGTTCCGTAAATCTGGCCGCCCGGGAATAGATCAAGCAGCCTCTCTTCGAAAAGGCGGATACGCAGCATCTTTCGATACAGATCAGCGTGTTCTGGGGAGTGTTCCATTATTCAAAAGTGCTTCTTTCCAGTCCGTGTATACTCTGGACGGATCGGGACCAGAGACATGATAACACAAGCCCTTATTAGAAAAAACAATAAGCCGCCCAAGGAAATGGACGGCTTCAAAAATGAGATTCTCAACGTCGATGAACAGACTTACAAATTCATCCTTCCAAAATCTGCTTTAACGATACGCCAAGCTTCGTGACTTCCCCCGGGGGCACGAGCAACTGCGAAATAGCGTGTCTTGCCTTTGGACTCCTTGGCCTCGATCCTCCAGTCTGCGCTTGTGAACTTCGTCTTCGTCTTGATATCATAAAACTCAAGTGGTTCCTTCACTGTCCGCCTCCTCTGCAGAATGATTGTGCCGAAAATGCGAGCACACGATCCTATCTTATCCTCTCTAAGCTTACTCCACAAGTCAGACTTTTGTACACCCTATATTTACAACCAACCATCAGGCACTATTTTACCTGCTTAAAGGTTTACTGTGAGATCGGCCAACAATGATGTTTAACATCATCCGCCATTCTGGTTTCCCATGAATTCTTCTGTGGTCACATGCCCAGGTTGGCTGATCCCCTCACGTTTGATCACTTTCCAGAAATTAAGCAGCAGGATCTTCATGTCAAGCCGCAGTGACCAATGATCCACGTACCAGACATCACGTTCAAATTTCTCCGTCCAGGAGATTACATTTCGACCACCGATCTGCGCCCAACCGGTAATCCCCGGAAGCACGCCATGTCGGCGCGCTTGTTCCGGAGAATAACGCTCGATGTACTGCATTAATAACGGGCGAGGGCCGACGAGACTCATCTCGCCGCGCAAAATGTTGAACAGCCCCGGCAGTTCATCGATGCTGGATGAACGCAGGAAACGACCCAACCGGGTGAGTCTATCCTCATCGAGTAAAAGTACGCCATTAGGATCACGCGCATCGGTCATCGTCCGGAACTTATAGATTTCGAATGGTACTGCACGATAGCCCGGTCGTAATTGTCGAAAGAGTACCGGTTTCCCAAAAAAAACGCGGATCAGCAACGCCGTAAACACCAGCAATGGGCTGATCAGAATCAAGCCAGGCACGGTCAACACCAAGTCGAATATCCGCTTCCGCAATGGGATTCCAGGAATGAACAAAGGCATTTTCATATGACAATAATCCCCGCAGCCATATCGAAAGACAACATTCGAGTACCCGTAATTAGACGCAACGACTCGAGCCAGCACCCGCACGCCGCTGGGTGGTTTTTATGTTGCAGATCAATACTCATCCTGGATGAGCTCCTCCATTACCGCTTGCATCCTCTCGGCCAGAATATTTCGATCGAACCGTTCCATTGCACATTTACGTCCAGCGCTGCCCATGCGCGCACACAGATCCGGATCGGCTTGTAGGATTTTCACAGCTCCTGCCAGTGCTTGCGGGTATCCCGGTCGCACGAAAATACCGGCACCTGCTTCTTCTACCACAGACCGTATCACGCCATCAATGACCAGCAAGATCGGACGACCGGCGGCCATATAATCAAAGACCTTGTTGGGATAGGTGGTTTTATAGGCTGCGATGGGTTTTAGGATGGCGATGCATGCATCCGCAGCAGCCAATGCCCTGGCGATATTATTCTTCGACGTCGATGGCAGAAAATAGACATTGGAAAGTTTTAACGCCGCCGATTTTCTCATCAGCGTACTTTTTTCTTTTCCATCACCGATCAAAACGAACGCCAGTTTCTTTTGATCCCGCAAACGGTCAGCCGTCTCGATGACCACACCGAGATCGTTGGACATGCCGTGCGCTCCCGCATACATCACCACGAATACTCCCTCAAGATCATGTGCCTGACGGAACGCTGCGCCCTTATCCGTCGGATCAAACATGGACACGTCCACACCGTTGGGAACCAGGGCAACATGGCGTGCCCCCCGCTCACGGACGTGGTCTTCATAACCCGGCGAGTTGATCACCACTTGATCTGCGCCGAAATATAAAAATCGCTCAAACCATCGGGCCAGCTGAATCAACACCCGATTCCGCAGTACACCAACTGCAACCGCAAAATAAGGCCATAAATCACGTACTTCAAAAACAAACGGCTTTCGTTTCAAACGCGCCAAAGCCCACGCCGTCAAACCCTGAAAGATGGGTGGTGAGGTCCCCCAAACCAGATCCACCTCACGAACACGCAATCCGATGAATAACGATGAGATCGTGAAGCTGAGGAAACTCAGAATGCGGTGAAAAAAGGAGCGATGCCAGGCCGCATAGGTATAACAACGATTAATCACTACACCGTGATCATCCGTCTCCGTTTGTGCCCAGCCACTCGCGGTGCGTTCTCCGGTGAGGTAATTGACCTGCCCGGTAATCACGGTCACGCGGTGTCCCTGGGATACCAGATAGCGCGCCATTTCATGGTGGCGTGTCCCGCCTGGCTCACCCAGCGCGGCGAATACTTGATGGATCAGCAGAATATGCATCGTTAATTTCCAGGTGTTGTCCCTGCCACTGAAGAGAAGAAAAGGGCGTGAGTGCTCGCCCAGGATCGCTCCATTCGATCTCCACTTCATCTTTGTTAACACCGGCCAATTGCCACCAGGTGCATCGGCGAGCGGGTAAAGTTACTTCACTTCGTGTTACATAGCGAAGACAGGGCGCTTTAACTCCATACTTAATCGAGCGCCAACCGATGATCTCAGGATCAGGAACGACTTCATCGCCGCACTCCAATACGCCGGCTCGATAAAGTCCGCCTCGCCCAATATTCCCTTCCAGTATCATCTCGATATTGGATGCACCCATATCAAGTGAGAGGCCAGTATCCATTGGTTTCCACGGATAATCGGGTATCGTCCAGCCAATGGATGTGGTATGCACACCCTGTCCAAGCAAATCATCCACCACCAGCCAAAGGTTCTCTCCCAGCCTGGCTACCGAACGACGATGGATCACCGATCGGTAGCCATTATGCTCTCCCGTGAGCACCTCGATTTCGCCATTTTGCGTACGCCAGCGTCCCAGGAGTCTCCCCTGCGCCCAATCGATCCACAAAAACCTGCCCGCTCGATGCATGGGATCCTTGTCGTCGACCAGAACGGTGTTGTGAAACGCAGCTCCGCCCCAGGGATTATCCCAGGGTGGTTTCCCATTATACAGGTACGTACCCGGATCACAGGCAATGTTATTCCCTTGCCACCATAAATCGAAATGCAGTTGATCCGAGTGCCCCGGCCGGGATCGAAAACGGGCGCAGCGCAGTAATCCCCAGGTCTTTTCCCCGCGAAGGAGATAAAATCCGCTGTCTGAAAAGTGATCGCGGAATTCAACAATCTGCCGATGATTCTCAACTTCCTTCTTCTGACGAGTCACGTTTTGTTCTCGAGTATTGTCCCGTGACACTCCGGGACCCACACCAAACCAGAGCAGTTCTTCATCCCAGGGACCACTCGGGAAGGGCTTGGCCTCTCCGAAAACCAACGCTGCCGCCTGACCCGTCGGACGGTGGTCTTCGAACGCACAAGTGCTCAGGGGAAAGATCAGCGCGCCGTCATTCGGCCCCATGTTGGGCACTTCTCCGCATTCCCGATCGATCATCGCGGTGTACCAGCGTGTGCAATGACGCAGCGCCTGTAACGACGCAGGTGATAATGGTTCGCCATTGACCTGCGCCAATCGGGCTGCCCACAGCGCCCCTTGAAGTGCCAGGCGATGGTAATTGGTCGAATGCTGCACGTAACCACCGTCGGCGAAGATTTGATGGCGCAGGGATTTTTCCAGCCAACGCCGACCCAACCGGCGCCATACTTTCGCTTTGCGGAATTCCGGGAACAATAACCCCACACTATAGAGCCCCACCGCCTCGACCAGTAAATGGTTGTTCCCCTGTGCCCGGGCGTAGAGCAGCGTCGGCGGAATCCGCGCCGCGTGTACGGCGATCAGCTGCGCGATCTCACACAGCTTTTCTGGCGATTCGGCAACTCGATGAAAAGTTACCTGTAAAGCAAAAATCATCGCCAGCATGCGAATCGCCACTTCTTGTGCCGAAATCCAATGCGGTCCGGTGTTGGGTGGGTTGCTCTTTCGCCAGGAATCAACCAAGTGCCAAATGGCATCGGCGTAACGCGCATCGTCCGTTAAAACGTACGCCCTGGCCAACGGGAACACCCAGCCGAAACGTGCCGGTTCCCACAGCAGTTTAATATCTCGCGGATAATCCTTCTCGTCGTAGGCTGTCCAATGTCGATCCAGAGCGACGGAAGCGCTTGTCGAATCGCCCGGCGCAGAACCAAACCGCCCCCAATCCGGCGGAAACCCCAAATCGTAGTAATCCGTCCCGAACAACCGAAATCGACCTGCCAGAATCGCATCCGCCTGTGCGATAGCTGCATCTTCCTGCTGCACGATGATTTCCTTCAACGCCCGAGCGAACTCAGGACCAGAGTCGAGGAAAAAACGCATTCCGCTCCGTTTGCGAATTTCCAGGTAGTCCTCGGGATCACTCGATAAACCCGGTTGAAACCAGGAGGTAAGGGGGACATCCTGCCAGGTCTGTTGTGGCGTTCGCCAGCGAAACCATCCCAAACGCAAGAGTACTTGGTAGATCCCATAGAAAATCATGGGCCTGGGACCAAGTTCACCAACCGCACGCAGAATGGTCTTTATCGATGCCATTACGATCTTTAGAGAGAATCGATCTTCACAGGTTTGCGCGAACGAAGTGCCTCCACAGCGGCAATCGAACCAAGGCTGACACCGACCAGATGCTCGTACGGAATCGGCGGCGGACCACCTTCTTCAATCGCCTTTGTAAACGCTTCCCATTCCTGACGATGGCCTTTATCCTGGCGCAGCCGGGAGCGGTGCACTTTACGCTTTCCGTTTTGAATGCGCTCTAGCCGCCGGAAATCATCGAGAACGGCCACGCGACCACCGCCGATGATTTCGATCCGCTCCTTGGGAAAGGCGCGGTCGCCAGCAGCCAGGTAACTTAGCGTCCCAATCGATCCGTCCGGAAATTCGAGCGTGATGATCACGTTGTCCTCTCGATAACGTAATGTGTCCGGTAAACCCAGCGCAGAGACCTGCACAGGTGCAGCGCCGTTTACAAAGGTGAGAAAATCGATGAAATGACAGGCTTCCCCGATGATGCGGCCGCCGCCCTGCAGCTCATCATGCAGCCAATGCTCCAAGGGTAGATATCCGGCGTTGACGCGATAGTGCATCGCCAGCGGTTCGCCCACTGTATCGAAGAAAGCCTTCAAATGAACGGCCAGGGGCGAAAAGCGGCGGTTGAACCCCACAGTCAACATGCGGTCGCTTTGTCCCAGCGCCTGCATGATCTCGTCCAGTTCGTTACGCTGCAGGGCCAGTGGTTTCTCGCAGAAGACATGCTTGCCGGCTTTCAACGCCGCGATCACCTGGGCAGCGTGGAGATGATGCCGCGTGAGCACGGCAACGGTGTTGATGCCTTCGTCGTTGAGAATCTCGTTTACATCCGTAGTGGCGTAGCGGAAGCCGAAACGCTTTCCAACCTGCGCACTCTTCAGCCCACTCGCGGTAACCAAACCAACCCGCTCGACGCCTTTCACCTTCCGCAAGGTGGGAAACAAAACCGCCGTGGCGAAATTCCCCGCACCGATCGCTCCCAGCCGAACGCCAACTGAAGGAGGTATCTCCCCGTGCTCCAGTTTGACTCGTCGACCCCCCTCAGCAAGCTCACCTTTCTCCTGCGGATACGTAAGCAGTACCGCCAGGAAGGATTCTTTGGTCTTTCCTGTGATTAAATCGTACGCTTCGATAGCGTGCTCGATGTCGAAGCGATGGCTGATCAACGAAGCGACGTCAACCCCCCCCCCAGCCAACGTCTCCAAAAAAGCACCCAGGTTGCGTCCTTCGGTCCAACGTACATACCCGGGTGGATAGTCGAACCCGGCTTCTTCGTACAACGGATCATAACGTCCCGGTCCATAGGAGCGCGAGACGATGAAATGCAGTTCCTTGTGATAATACGTACGTCGAGGGATGTCCATTCCCACCGCACCGACAGCCACGACTCTCGCCCGATCGCGTGCGATCGCCCCTGCAAGTTCGACCGGATCGTTGGACAGCGTATCGGCGCAGATCAAGACGACATCGCAACCCAGGCCGTCGCTGAAGGCTGCGGCCGCCTGTTCGGCGTCCGCATTGGTGACCGCCGCAGCACCCAGGTTCTTCGCCCGTTCGACTCGCTCGGGGTCGATATCGACTCCAAAAACGGAACACCCTGCGGCGCGGGCAATCCCTACGGAAAGCAATCCCAACAGCCCCAGTCCGATCACAGCCACGCGCTCACCGATTTGCGGCTCAGCCAGACGAAAACCGTGCAGGGCGATAGCGCCCAGCGTGGCAAAAGCCCCCGCTTCGAAATCTACTTCATCGGGTAAATGAGTGAGTAAGTTTTGGGGTACGACGGCATATTCGGCATGAACAGCATAGCCGCCACCGGCGCAAGCCACTCGATCTCCCACGCGGAAACCGTGCAAACCATCCCCCACGGCCACGACTGTCCCCGCGGAGGCGTATCCCAGGGGCATGGGCTGATCGAGTCGGTTTTGCACCGCCTCGAAGGTCGTTAGCAGCCCTTCACGCCGGACTTTGTCCAGGACCTGGCGTACTAAATCGGGCCGTGAGCGCGCCTTGCCCAGCAAGGATTTACCGGCGAACTCGACCACGCTTCGTTCCGTCCCTGCAGAGACGAGCGAAGCTGCGGTGCGTACCAGGGCCATCCCCGGTCCCGTAACGGGCACGGGAACGTCGATCACGCTGGTCTCGCCGGAGCGAACGTCTTGAATGACTTGTTTCATCGAATTCATTGAACGGGATTATGCGACCCTATAACCCGTTCGAGCCTCCCAAAATCGTCATTTCTCGGGGGATTATAGCATCAGGAAGCAATGTGAGACATTCAACGCGGAAATGTCACATCATGGCAAGAATACTTCAACGATCCGCTTGTTTGAGAACCCGCAGCGCCCGCAGTGTCACCCATTTGTTCGGCTTTTTCCTGGCGCCAAAATCCAACCAGGTCTTGCCGGCGTAATGGTACTCGAGCGCCCAGCGCCCCTGCTCGTCCTGTTTCTCTCGAATGAGATCCAGGGCGTTCTGCAGGCGTGGATCGTCTCCGTAACCCAGCCGCACGAGCGCTTCCACGTTCTGCAGTAAATCTGTCACGTAAAACACGGGAAATCCGAACTTCCACCAGTTTCCGCTCGGTTTATCCGCATAGCCGTGCGGATACTCCGCCGTGGCCGGATCGACGCTGAAGAGGAATTTCACCCCGCGCTCGATCGCCCGCTCGATCAACGGCGTCCGCTTTTCAGCCGGCAGCTTGGCAAACGCCAGCATGACCTTGACCGCGCCCCAGGCGCAGGCCAGTTTGTTGTTCGCCCCACAGACGAAGTCCGGACCACATTTACCGGCATAATACCGTAGCTCCGCGTTTTTCTCACTCTGCGGCGCCACGCCCTCGCCGGTAACACTTCGCGCCATCCACTCGAAGGCCGCATCGAGTCTTTCGTCCTCCCAGCCCAGATCGACCAGCGCGGCGCACATATTCCCCTGCAGGCAATCCACCGTTCCGGAGGGAGGCCCCGTTACCGAAAAACGGCCCCGATCGGCAAGCGAGTTTACCAGCGCGTACTCACACGCCCGCCCGATGCGATCGTCGAATTCGACGGTCGCGCCCATTTGCGCCAGGGTGATCAACGACCAGACCGTGCCGCGATATTTGGGATAGTAACCAGTTCCAGGTTCGACCCAGTATCCATCGGGACTCATTTCGTCCAGTATCGAAGCAATCGGGCCGTTCTTATGCGCCGCTTCCCGGGCAGATACCAACGCCGCCGAATCAGCGGGTTCTTCCATTAAATCGCGCAGCCCCAGGTAGCGAACCCCTGGCGATTCCGGTTCCAACAGCCAGGGGAGCGGATCGTCCTTCAATAGATCTTTCCAGGTCATTCCGTCACCTCGATATTTTCGATACACTCAGCCGATTTCACCCGATATTCAACATGCTGTTTAAGACAAGAAGGAACGGTAAAACCCGACCGCCTTGGCCATCACCGTTGGATGGGCAGCTCGCTCATCGATGATGACCTGGTTACGTGCCGCTGCCTGCGAACGCAAGCCGGGATTGGATAGCACACGGTTCACTACATCCGCCACGGCATCTGCATCCCCCGGATCGACCAGCAGGCCGTTCTCGCCATCGACGATCCACTCGCGGATCGACTCGAGATCGCCCGCCACAGGAAAACAACCACAGGCCATGGCCTCCAGGAGCGTGTTCGGCGTCCCGTCGTGCTCGCTGATCGACACGGTCACCTGGGAGCGTTGGTAGATCCTGGCCATTTCCCCTCGGGTCAAGTGAGGCAGCAGACACACGGCATGGCCAATGTCTAGACGAGAGACCCAGTCTTCAGCCGTCCTCTCACCTGCCATTGCCGGACAAAGGAATATCGTATTTGGATGTGCACCCAAAATTCCGGGGATCGACCGAAAGAACGTATCGTTGCGCACGTAACGGCGAAAGCCGCGCGGATTAACTACCACCGGCGTGTCTGCGAAGATCATCCCGGACAAATCCGATAATGCACCCGACCAATCGTTAACATCCGTCTCTGCAGGATGAAATTCTTCTCTGCGAATGCCGCCGCTTGCAGGCAGGACAATTGACGGCCGATCTTGCGGAAATCCCCACTCGCAGGCCAATTTTTGATCCCGCCGGCAATCCGTCAGCAGGCCATCTACACGGGTAAGTGTCTTACGTGTGGCGCGGGCCATGAGCGGCGTGGAAGACGCATGCAGGGTGAAATCGTTGCCCCAGATTGTGAGCAAGAGCGGCGTTTCGGGATCGGCCTTCGCGGCAAGCATGCCCTCATAGGGGACGCGCATGGCGTGAATCAGGTCGGGTTCGATCCGACGAATGTGATGAGCAACTTGTTCCGCAGATCGAGATAACGTCAACGGGCCGAACCAGTGACGAACCCAGGTGCGCAGCCGAATCCAGCGCGCCCCGTGCCAGAATCTTCGGCGATTGGTTTCAGACGACATCGATGCCTGACTTCCGGCGAATCCGCTGAAGGCCACCGGTACGAAATTAAGCGAAGCCAAATCCAAGGCCGGATCGCATGTAAAGGTCGACAACAAATGCACTTCGTCCTGCGCCTCGACGAAATGCCGCATCCAGGTGAGTGCAGTTGGGCTGCGCCCGTCGGCGATAAAGAGCAGACGCATCTCAGCGCTCCCGGGAAACCGCGTTCAACGCCTGCACAAAAACCGAGGCCATGGTTTCGATGTTGAAACGTTCGCTTGCCAATCGATGCGATTCCTGCCCCATCGACTGCAAACG
Source organism: Anaerolineales bacterium (assembly GCA_034430895.1). Lineage (GTDB taxonomy): Bacteria > Chloroflexota > Anaerolineae > Anaerolineales > E44-bin32 > WVZH01. Next base: position 42,328 of record DAOUDW010000105.1, read on the forward strand.
CTCAGGATCCGACAACGCCTCCCGCAGTGTTTTCACAAGCGACTGGATATTGCCAGGCGGCACCAGCCATCCGTTTTGTGGAGTCGCAAGGTCATTCTGCGTGCCGTCTCCTTCGGCCACGATCACCGCTAATCCATGTGCCATAGCCTGCTGCACAGCCAACCCGCCTGTGCCGGGCAGCACGAATAGATCCGCGGCCCGGAAATAGTCGTCCAGCGCTTTCCCCTGCTGCGCACCGGCGAAACGTGCCTGCGGATAGATCTCCCGGGCAAGCGCTTCTAAATCCTTTCGAGGCGGTCCGTCCCCAACGATGGTCAAGGCGGGTTTGTTTTCCAGCGATGCACAAGCTTGCAGCAAGTTGTCCACGCGCTTGCGCGCCTGCAAACGACCGACGAAGAGTACACTGAGATCCTTCTGCGGTTTCACTTTTCGAGAAGCAATGGGCGGTGGAATCGGGGCGACGGCGTTGGGCGCCACGAAAACACGATCATCACGAACCCCCAACTTGTGATATTGGTCAGCCCCCACCGTACTGTAGGCGATCAGCGCATCGAAGCCATTAAGAAATCGTTGCCGATAGGCGATGCGGACGCCCGCTAAAACACCTTTTGGAAGGGGTGCACCCAAACCCCAGCCGATGACCGGTCGGTTTTTTTGCCGCATCCAGCGCAGCGCTGCCCAGTTGGCGATATACCGCGGGTTGGCTTCCAGGATCAAAGCCTGCGGATCCCAATCCCCCAGCCATTCCAACAGCTTCTGCTGGTAACAGACATACAAGGGGCCACCCAAAATGTGACGATTTCTCCCCGAAATGAATAGATCGACGTCCGGATCACGTGCAGCAAGGATGCCTTCATTTTGACGTGGTTCGCCGGCGAACACCTTCAAACCGCCTTCGCAAACCGCGGCCAGCTGCTTGAAGAATGGAAGGCGATAGGCAGGCACGACACGCTGCTGTAGTCCCAGGCGGCCCGCATAGGTGATCCTCGGCATTTCCCCCATCACAGCGCTTTCTCGATCGCGGCGAGATATCCATCGATCATCTTTTGCAAGTCGAAGGCTTGCTCCGCCCGTTTGCGAGCTGCGTCACGGAAACGAGCCTGGTTTTCCAGAATCTCCCGCGCGGCTAGCGCCAGTCCGGGGATATCCGCCGGTTCGAGTTTCCAGGGATCGCCGCCATAATCCGCCAGGCGGCCCGCATCTCCGCTGACCAACTCAGGCAATGCCCCCGTATTGAAAGCCACCACCGGCAAGCCACAAGCCAGGGCTTCGATCACCGCGTTCGGACAGGCGGGGTGCAAATCCGCAGAAAAGAGTACGTGTGCAGAACGATCGATCTCCGCAATGCGTTCTGCGGGTACCATACCCGACCAGATAATCGGAACCCGCGCACTTTGATTCGCCCGCTGCCGCAGGGAATCCGCCACGCGGCCGACCACCATCAATTCGACAGGGCGCGTTAAGCTGCCGGAGAGCTGCTCTACCAAACCGATGGCGTGTTCCAATCCCATTTCGTAACCGCCGCCCAGTGTCCCTTCCACGAGCAGGATCCGAAAGCGTTCTTCAGGCGCTGAGCCTGGTCCTTCGGGTGTGTAGTAGTTCAGGTCAACGCCATTAAGCACGATACTGTTGGGAATCCTCGTCGCACCGTAGACTCGCTCCCACCAAGCGCGCACGAATTCGCTTTGATAAACAATGCGATTCGCCAGGCGGGCACGGATGGTGGACAGCACCCAGTTACCCCACTCCGCACGCAGGAAATGACGGGCACCGGTATGCAGCTTTCTGTGCAGCCAATTGAATCCGTCCAGCCGCTGGATGATTGGAATCCCCCGTTTTCGAGCGCGCCACAGGCCGGCCAACTGGCGAGTCCCGCCGATGACCAACACCGCATCGTAGGGTTCGTCAGCCAGATCATTGGATATGCCAATGCCTCGAGACTGCAAACCGGCGGCAAATTTTGCACGGAAAGACACCATGCCGCCCACACCGGACATCCTCGGCAAGATGCAGATCCGTCTGAGTTTGCTCGCTGTCATTGCATATCTTCCCGCACACCGACACACTTTGCCGGAACGCCAGCCCAGATCTCGCACTCACCCGTCGATTGCAGCAATACGGCATTCGCCGCCACGATCGTGCCCCGCGCCACGCGCAGTTCCCCCATTTTCCCCAGCACTTTCGAGCCCGGCGCGAGCAGCACATCATCTTCAATGACGATGCGTTCGAAGGCGGAGGCATGCGCGGGCAGATGCACGTCCGCCCGTCCAAGCGTCACACCTGGATAAAGCTTCACACGACTCCCGATCACCGTGTGCGGGTGCACTACCACGCCAAAGCCGCCGTGTTCGAGCAGTAGGTTATCGCCGATCTGAACCGAGCGTGGAATTTCCACACCCAACAGTTTCAATAGATAATACGCAAATCGTCCCAGGACAGGTAAACGACGCGCGTAGACGAGTGTGGTATAGAAGTCCTTTCGCGGCATACGATGTCTACACTTTCATGAATAGCTATCAGCTTGCATCCAACAACGCCTGCACTATGCGCTCCGCAGCATGTCCGTCACCGAATGGATTAACCGCGCGAGCCATCCCTGCATATGCATCCCGATCATCTAACAATCTTTGGGTTTCCGAGACGATGCGGTCCGTGTCAACGCCCACCAGACACGCTGTGCCTGCTTCAATCGCTTCCGGTCTTTCGGTGACCTCCCGCATCACCAACACAGGAGTCCCCAGCGCAGGGGCCTCCTCCTGCAGTCCTCCCGAATCGGTCAGGACCAGATAAGCATGTTGGATTGCCTGCACCATAGGCAGATATTCCAACGGATCGACGAGCGAAATATTGGGCACATCGCCGAGGATTTCATTTGCCGGTTCGCGAACGTTTGGATTGAGATGTACCGGGTAGAGCAAATGGACATCATCTGCATACGCTTCGGCGATGCGGCGCATCGCCGTAAACATTTGGATCAACGGCTGCCCGAAATTCTCGCGTCGATGTGCGGTGACGAGAATCACGCGGCGCTCCCAGGGAATTTGCCTCAACGGACCGCTGTCGAAATCGTAATCACATGATGCAACACTTTGCAATGCATCGATCACGGGATTGCCCGTAATTACGATCCGCTCAGCAGGCACACCTTCCTGAAGTAGATTGGTGCGGGAGGTCTCCGTGGGTGCGAAGTGCAAATCCGTGACTGTGCTTACCACACGGCGGTTAATTTCCTCCGGAAACGGCTGCCACTTATCTCCCGTACGCAATCCCGCCTCGACATGACCCACACTGGCCCGACAATAATAGGCCAGCAGGGAGGCCGCCATTACGGTTGTGGTATCCCCCTGCAGTATCACCCAATCGGGAGCCACTTCCTGCATCACCGACTCTAAACCCGTAAATATCGCCGCAGTCAGTGCGGTGAGTGATTGATCCGGGCGCATTAGATCGAGGTCGTAATCCGGCGTAATCTCGAAAAGTTCAAGCACTTGATCGAGCATTTCACGATGTTGGGCTGTAACACACACTTTCGAATCGATCGCCGCCTCTTCACGCATGCGGGCGATGACCGGTGCCATTTTCACTGCTTCCGGTCGTGTACCAAAGATCGAAAGAACTCGCAGCTGTGATTTACCCATCCCGTTCTCCAACACCGATCACACGCAGCCTAAATCCGACTTGCTCCCACGCTTCACGATCCCAGATGCCGCGCGTATCGACGGCCAATTTGCCCGCCATCAATTCTGCGACAGCTGTTGGGTTCAAGCTGCGGAACATCTCATGGTCGACGAGCAAGACGACGATATCGGCACCTTGCAATGCCGCATCAAGAGACTGGGATGATTCAGCGCCAGCTACCGCAGCGCCCAATAAATAGGGCTCGTAGGTCACCACTTCCGCTCCGGCATCCACCAACAACCGCACGACCTCGATCGCCGGGCTCTGGCGCAGGTCATCGACATCCGGCTTATAGGCCAATCCTAGCGCCGCAACCCGTTTGCCCCTCAAGCCACAAGCCGCCGACTCGATGATCCCGAGGACGTAGGCAGGTTGTGAGTCGTTGACCAAACGAGCCTGGCGAATCAACTGCGATTGTTCGGGCGCCGCTTCGACCAGGAACCAGGGATCCACACTGATGCAGTGCCCGCCCACGCCGGGACCTGGTTTGAGGATCGATATGCGCGGATGCAGGTTGGCAAAGCGGATTGCCTCCCAGATATCGACGCCGAATTCCTCCGCCTGACGAGCGAACTCATTGGCGATGGCGATGTTCACATCACGGAACGTGTTTTCCATCAGCTTGACCATCTCGGCGGTGGTTGCATCCGTGAGGGCAATCTCGCCGCGCACGAAAACACGATACAGATCACGGCAGGCCTCCGCAGAAGCCCGATCGATGCCGCCCATAACCCGCGCATTCTCGATCAATTCGGAGAGGATCTTACCCGGCAAGACCCGTTCCGCAGAATACGCCAGATGGAAATCCCCGCCTGCAGTTAAGCCGGAGCGCTCGAGAATCGGTTTAACCACATCCAGAGTCGTACGCGGCGGCGAGGTGGACTCCAGCACGACCAGATTTCCCTTCTTCAGACAGGGAACGATCGATTCACTGGCTGAGACGACGTAACCCAGGTCTGCAGTTTTATCCTCCTGGATGGGTGTGGGAACAGCGATGATGAACGCATCGGCTTCTTCCGGTGCCTCACTCACACGCAAATTTCCCGAGCGGAATGCTGCCTGTACCAGAGTGCGCAGTCCCGGTTCGTGTATGTGCACCTCACCATTGTGAAGTACTTCTACCACACGCTTGTTGACATCTACGCCGACAACGCGCACGCCATGTGTGGCAAATGTACTCGCCGTAGGCAATCCGATGTAGCCCAATCCGAGAACGCATATGGTTTCAAAATCCACCTTTCCGCCTCCATGAACGCCCTTTATTATCCCATAAACAATGCACTGGGGCTGAAGCAGCGCTTGAAAATCGATCAATCGAAAGAATTGAAATCTTACAATAAATACTACGAACTCGTCTTCATGCAAAGATGAAAGCCATCCCGGGTTAAAAAGAGCTATGATTAAGCGAATACGGTAGAATCTCCAACAACGTACGCAGCTCTTTATGGGGATACCATCCATCTCTTATCTGTGAGGAAAAACATGACAGACTCAATTGACAAGTTGAAGACACTCTTGGGTGAAGTCGCAGACCTCGGTTCTGCGATTGCCGTCCTGCACTGGGATCAGCAGACGCACATGCCATCCGGTGGCGCGGAAGAGCGCGCCATGCAGATCGCCACACTCAGCCGCATGACCCATGAACTGGCCACCAGCGATGAGATGGGCGCCGCCATCGAAGCTGCAAAAGCCGAAGTCGGGGACCTGGATGCGCCTTCCGATGATGCCCGCCTGGTTCGCAAGACGGATCGAGATTACACCAAAGAGAAAAAAGTGCCCTCATCGTGGGTGACGGAATTTCGACGAACCACAGCCCTGGCCCACAGGACATGGGCCAAAGCCCGCCAGGAATCCGATTTCTCGCAGTTCCAATCGATCCTGGAAAAGATCATCGACCTGCGCCGTCAATATGCCGGGTTCTTTACCCCTTTCGACCACCCCTACGACCCCCTGCTCGACGACTACGAACCCGGGATGAAAACCGCAGAAGTGAAATCGGTCTTCGAAAACCTGCGGCCAAAACAAGTTGAACTGGTTCACGCCATCAGCGAAGTAAGCGAGCGCGTCGATGATGCGCCGATCCATCAGGATTTTGACGAAAAGCGTCAATGGGATTTCGGAGTCGAGGTCATCAAAACCTTTGGATTCGATTTCGATCGCGGCAGGCAGGACAAAGCCGTTCATCCATTTACCACAGACTTCGGAATCGGAGACGTGCGCATCACCACCCGCTTCGATCCTAAGTATTTCAACCCGGGCGTTTTCAGCACGCTGCACGAAGCCGGTCATGCCATGTACGAACAAGGGGTGGATCCGAAATTCTCACGCACACCTCTTGCCGGGGGCACCTCGCTGGGGATTCATGAATCCCAATCTCGCATGTGGGAAATCCTCGTCGGGCGCAGCAAACCCTTCTGGATCGCCTTCTACCCCAAACTGCAAGCCTATTTCCCCGACCAATTAAGCAACGTCGATGTAGAGACATTTTATAAGGCCGTCAATAAAGTCGAACCATCTCTCATTCGTGTCGAAGCCGACGAAGCCACCTACAACCTGCACATTATGCTGCGCTTCGAGATCGAAACGGCGCTTCTTGAAGGAAAGATCGAGGCCGCCGAGCTGCCTGATGTGTGGAACATGAAAATGCAGGAGTATCTGGGTATCACGCCACCGGATGATGCCCAGGGCGTACTGCAGGACGTTCATTGGTCGGAAGGCCTGCTGGGTTACTTCCCAACCTATGCCCTTGGTAATCTGGTCGCCTCCCAACTCTGGGAAAAAATCGAAGAAGACATCCCCGACCTTTCACATCAAATTGAAACTGCACAGTTCGATTCCTTGCTGGGATGGCTGCGGGAGAACGTGCACCAGTACGGCGCCAAGTTTGATCCGATGGAGTTGCTGCAGCGAATTACCGGCTCCGGGCTTTCTGCAGAACCCTATCTGCGCTATCTCCGTTCGAAGTTCGGGGAACTCTACGGCCTCGACGGATAGTTCGGTATAGACCAAAACCCAACAAAAGATATCCAGCCAGGATGATCCCGACAGGTTGATCCGGATGGAGCTCTATTTATTCTTCTCCGATGCCTGCAACTGCGACGAGTTCAAACCACGCTCCGTCGCCGTTGCGGAAACAGCTTGAAAGAAAGTTCAATGCTAGAATAGACCGACTTGTTCCCGGAGAAAAGGCATTGGCCAGAGGAAGAACGGTGAAACGCGTCAACCTTCTTACAATCATGCTGGTGGGATTCGTATCGCTCTCCATGGGCGCCTGTGGTGCATTTACCTCAACACAAACCGGGATCGCCCTTTCCGCCACGAGCACCGCGGAGTCGACGCCGCTTCTTGCGGAAACGCCACTTAGCCAGCCTGCCGACATGCCGGAACCTTTCACCGAAATCACCTCCGCCATCGTCATTGAGTCGATAGAAGACCTGCAGACACCGACACCCCTTCCCCCGCTGGTTAACATGCCTTTGGAACAACTCGCTATCTACGCGCCGGGGCCGGGATCGCAAGTCACCAGTGGATTTCGCCTAAATGGATGGGGCGGACCCAGCTTCAACGATCGTGTGCTCATCCGATTGCTTGGTGAAGACGGTACAGTTCTTTCCAAAGGTTGGCGTTACTTGAGTGTCTTGTCCGGCAATCCGGGCCGCTTCAACGCGACGATCAATTTCAATATCGATCACGTTGCAGAAGAGGCCCGCCTAGAAATCAGCATGCAAAGCTGGCGAGACCGACAGACAACGCACATTTCAACTGTGAATCTGACCTTGCTTTCAACGGGCTCAGCTCGGATTCATCCTGCCAGGCGAGGCGCAGAAAAACTAGCCATCCTCAGCCCGCGTGAGGGAAAGGTTGTCAGCGGAGGCGTCGCCCTCGTTCAGGGAGCCGGTCGGGTCGATTCTGACACACCCTTGAATGTCGATATCATCAACAATCGAGGAGAATCGTTGGGCTCGACTCAGGTCGAACTCGATTCACCAGCCATCGGACAACTCGGGACTTTCTCGGTCGAAGTCCCCTACCAAATCCCCTTTCAGCAATGGGTACACATCACTGTCTATGAGCCCAGTACGGGAAAAATCCCGGGCATCATCCACCTATCATCTGTCGAGGTGTGGATCATACAATAGCCATGGCATTCGCTTATAAGCGAATGCACACCCACACACGAATTCGTTCAACCCGAAATGGGGAGGGCCTATGATCGTTTTTCAATACCACACAGAGATCATCGAACGCTATCCGAATATCATCGGCGGCGTGATCCATGTTGAGGACATCGAAAATGGGCCATCATCTCCCGAGTTACGATCCCGGTATGAAGAAGAACAGAAACGCACACTCGAGCGCGTCGGTCAGACCCCGCTGAGTGAAATACCCTCCATCGCTGCCTGGCGAAAAGTATTCCGTGATTTTGGTGTCAAGCCCACGCAATACCGCAACGCCGCGGAAGCACTGCTGCGTCGATTGACAAAGCACGGCGATATCCCATCGATCAACACGTTTGTCGACATGGCCAATCTGGTCAGCATCCGCTACGCACTGCCTATCGCTGTATTCGACACCCGCCTGCTCACGCTTCCGATCACAGTTCACTTTGCTGAAGGAAACGAGAAATTCCTCCCCTTGGGAGTTCCCGAGCCTGAAAACCCCCAACCCGGGGAGGTCGTCTTTTCAGATGAGGAGAAACGAGTGGTCGCACGACGCTGGTGCTGGCGCCAGAGCGACGACAGCGCCGCTCGCCAGGGAGCATCTGATGTCCTCATCACCATCGAAGGCCATCACGCAGGGGTAAAAGACGAGATCGAAGCTGCACGCAATGATTTGATCTCGTTGCTTGATACGTTTTCGAGCGGCAATCACATCGCTGCCACACTTTCAGCCAATCAACCATCGATGCGTATTCCCTCTAATACATAAAAACGGGGAACGGGAGATAGGCATCCTACGCAGCTGGCTGATCGCAAAGAATTTGGTTTTCAAGATTCATCAAGCAGAAAATCTCTGATTGATTCTAGATTACTTTATGGTAGAGGGGTTCGAGATGAATGGAATACTCATATTCATTTTCATAGTTGGCCTCCTGATTCTGCTTAAAAACGCGATGGAAACAGATGAACAAAAAAGAGATCGAGAGGTAAAGTTTCTACATTTTCGAGGCAAGGACCGTGTTATAGTCGGGGATCTGGAAGGGGCTATTGAGAGATACACCCGTGCCATCGAACTTGACCCGGAAGCCTACGACATCTACATCGACCGTGGAGTTGCCTACGCTCGCCAGGATGATCTAGAGGCTGCCATAAGAGACTACAACCGCGCTATCGAAGGCAAGCCGGAGTCCGCCAGAGCGTATGAATTCCGAGGCCGCGCCCGCGCCGAGCAGGGTGATCAAGAAGGCGCGATCAAGGACTTTTCCTGTGCCATTGAGCTCAATCCGGAGTCCGCCATATCTTATATCGATCGAGGCCGTGCCCGCGCGAAACAGGGTGACCCGGAAGGCGCGATCAACGATATCGACACCGCCATCAATCTCGACCCGGAGGACGACTCCTTTTACAGTATCCGAGGCATCGCCCGAGAAGCCAATGGAGACCTGGAAGGCGCGTTAGAGGACTTTAATCACGCTATTGAATTAAACCCGGAGCACCCTGGTGGATATATGATGCGAGGCAAATTCCACACCGACCAGGGCAACCCGGAAGCGGCAATCGAGGACTGCGACCGCGCCATCATACTCAATCCGCATGTCCCATTTCCTTTCAACATCCGAGGCAGTGCGCACGCCGCCCAGGGTGATATTAAAGCTGCGATTAAGGACTATAGCCGCGCCATCAAGCTCGACCGCAAGCATGCGAATTCTTATTACGCCCGAGGCCGTGCTCGCGCCGAACAGGGAGATCTGGAAGATGCGCTGAAGGACCATGACAAGGCCATCGAACTTAAACCCGAATATGCCCCTTTCTACAACAGCCGAGGCGTTATCCGGAAAAAACTGGGGGATCTGGAGGGTGCGATCGAAGATTATAACCGCGCCATCGAACTCGATCCGGAGAACGATGCCGCTTTCAACAACCGAGGGATCGCCCGAGCTGCTCAAGGTGATTTAGAAGGAGCAATCAATGATTACCACCACGCCATCAAGCTCGATCCGCAGGATAGTATTCATTACAGCAATCGAGGCGCTTCCCGTTCCGATCAAGGGGATCTCGATGGCGCGATTGAAGATCACAGCCGAGCAATCCAACTCGACCCGAAGAACGCCACGGCCTACATCAATCGAGCTGCCGCACGTGTTCAACAGGGTGAATTAGATGGTGCTATCGCGGATTGCACCCTCGCAATCGAGATCAAGCCAGATTACGCTGCCGCCTTCTCCAACCGAGGCAATGTCTATCTTCTCGCCCTGGACGACCAAGAAATCGCACTCGAAGATTACCAGCACGCAATTAAGCTTGATCCAAAATACGCAAATGCTTATAACAACCTTGGCGTCCTATACATGAAAAATGGTCAAACTGAAAAAGCGCGGCGGAATTTTCTCGAACGTATTCGTCTCGAGCCCGATACAGCTTTTTACGCCCAGATTGCCATCGGAATGATCGACCTATCGGAAGGAAAACCCGAAAGTGCCGCTCGATTCCAGGCCGAGTTGGATTTATGGCACAGCCCCTGGGGAAGGAGATTGGTTATATATTCCAATGCTCACGAAACCCGTGCACTAGCGCTTGTCTGCATGGGCCGAAAAGATGATGCATTGGCCGCGTTGAACGATGCACTTGAATGCAGACATCCTGGAGAGAAGATCGACCTTTTCGATTATGAGATGCTGGCCAACGCCCCGAATCCACCGGATGGGATTGACGAGATGTTGGCAATCATGCGGCGCGCAAAGGAGACGCGCAAATAGAGATACTCACAGCCTTGCCGGCAAACGATCGAATGGTTTCTCGAATGATATAATCTTCGATTGAGTCAAAATACCACCTATGGAATCATTACGAACGCTGGCGAAACCCCAATCGAAGCAACGCATCTGGATCACGCGTACCGCGCAAGTGGCATTCATGGCCTGCGTGGCGCTGTTCATCAGCAGTTTTGCTTTCCTGTTCGCCGTCCGCCTCTTCTACATCGGCCGGGCACTTCCGGGTGTCCATGCTGCAGGCGTCAACCTGAGCGGTATGAATCAATCCCAGATCGAAGCGGCACTCAAAGAGACATTGACCTATTCCCAAAGCGGTATGATCGTCCTGCGTGACGGAGATAATATCTGGAGCGCCAATCCAATCGAACTTGGGGTTGTGATCGATATCCCCGCCATGGCACGTCGGGCGGTGGAAGTTGGACGCCAGGGATCGCTGGCCGACCAATTTCAAGAACAGATCGAGGCCTGGCGTCAGAGTCGAAAGATCCCCGCAATTATTCTGTTCGATCATGTGGTCGGGGAATACTATTTAAATGGCATTTCTCAGGAGATCGAGCTCCCTTCGATCGAAGCCAGCCTGTCTGTACAGGGTTTGGACGTCACCGCCAGTCCTGGCCAGATCGGCCGGCAGGTCGACATCGAATCCACGCTCTCGGCGCTCTCTGTGCCGATCAGCAATTTTCACGATGCCGACCTGGAACTTGTCATCCAGGACCTGCCGCCCGAAGTGCTCGATGCCTCGGAACAAGCAGCAGTCGCCAACGAACTGCTCAGCGAACCATTACGTTTGACGGCGGAGGGCGCCGATCCATTGACCTTTGAATCGCAAGAACTCGCTGATATGCTCCGCTTCGAGATCGTCGAAAACGAAGACTCCGCCGCTTACGCGCTCATACTCGACGGAGGAAAAATGACAGCGGTTCTCGACCCGCTGATCCCTGAACTCGATCGTGACCCAGAAAACGCACGGTTCATATTCAACGACGACGCCGGCGAACTCGATTTGATCGCTCCGGCCATCATCGGTCGCACACTGGATGTAAATGCAACCCTGTCTTCCATCCACAACGACATCAATCTTGGGAAACATGAATCGCCGCTTGTTTTCGTGTATGAAGACCCACAAATTGGAGACGATGCGACGGCGGAAGAGCTGGGCATCAGCGAGCCAGTAAGTGATGTTGAGACATACTTCTCAGGTTCAAGCCCCTCGAGAATACAAAACATTAAAACCGCATCGAGTGCCTTTCATGGCCTCCTGGTCGCGCCCGGTGAAACCCTCTCGATGTCCGAGGTGCTGGGGGATATCAGCCTGGACAGCGGTTACGCGGAAGCGCTGATTATTTACGGCGATCGGACCATTAAAGGCGTCGGCGGCGGTGTGTGCCAGGTCAGCACGACCCTGTTCCGCGCCGTATTCTTCGGCGGCTATCCCATCGTCGAGCGCCATCCCCACGCTTATCGTGTGGGTTATTATGAAAGTGGATCGGGATCTCCAGGACCCGGCTTCGACGCAGCGGTCTTCGTGCCGGTTGTCGATCTAAAATTCACCAACGATTCGGAGAACTGGCTCCTGCTCGAAACCTATGTCTACAACAACGAGAAAAAGCTGGAATGGAAATTCTACTCGACGTCGGATGGCCGCGAGGTTAATTATTACAGTGATATAACTGACGAAATCGAAGCCCCGAAGGATCTCTACAAGTTGAACGAAGATCTCGACAAAGGGAAGAAAGTGCAGATCGATTATAGAGTGGATGGCATGACGGTGACGGTATATCGAACGGTGACCAGAGCTGGGGAAGTGCTCTACCAGGACACCATCCGCACACGTTATTTACCCTGGCAGGCCGTTTGGGAATATGGACCCGGCACCAAGCTCCCGAAAGACGTCATCATCGAAGACGAAGAAGATTGATTCGATTCACTCGTATTCGACGCATGACCAATGGTAAAATCAA
>DAOUDW010000106.1:0-48643 GCA_034430895.1 Anaerolineales bacterium
GACGTGTTCTTGGCATTGTGAACTCCTTTCATATAGCATAAAGGTGTCCACGAAATTGGGTCAACTCCAAACAACTTGAACCACGGTTCCGGTATTAGCCGCGATGTCCAAGAATCTCTTGAAGGAAAGACCTTTCACAGAGATTACATCGATCTGTTTCTCAAGAGGCCGACACCCGTGTATGTTGCGGAAAGCTCTTTGTACAATCAGCTCGTCTGAGGGACCTTCTACAAGGATAATTTTATTAGCTAACACCATCCTCAGGGTATCGTAGCCAGAAAGTCTCTTGAAGTAGCTCTGTGTATCATCAGGGAGATCACCCATTCGAGAAATAGATACATTTTTCAGAAGAAGAAGATTCTTCAGTCCGAGTTTGTTTAAAACAAACGAACTATGAGTAGTTAGGATAAGTTGTTTGCCAATACAGAGGTCTGAAATCTTCTTGATAAGCCGGTTAAGTAGAATGTAAGAAAGGTGATTCTCTGGTTCCTCAATCAGGATGATATGCACGCCTTCGATCTGCCGTGTTAAAGCAAGTAGTATCTTAAGAGAACTTTGCTCACCACCACCTACATAGTCCACTGGGAGATCATCAAGATGCGGAATCAAGCTTGATTCCCAGGCAGTCGTAGAAGATACATCCATGGACAACGATAGTTTTTTGTCAGTTATCTCCAATCCGCGTTGTTCGAGAGTTGTGTTGATAGTGCTTACGCCCTCAGATGCAGTCAACTGTTGTTTGAGCTCAGAATAGGCCCTAGCAAGACTTACACGTTCAGCGTCAGGAAGACTCTCCCTAATGATTTGTTGAAGATAGTAATCAGCGCCACTACTGAGGCGGATCTTCGATGCATCGACAAGCGAAGTACTTACTTTGAGACTATGTCGGGAAATCGGCGTGCCGGAAAAGGCTAGCCACTCGACCTTATAGTACTCAATTGGAACGCTCTGGATATCGGCTTTATCCAGAATGTATTTTTCGTATAAGGGCGCTAGGTCTTGATCATAATGAATCCAAAGTCGTATACCGGGGCAATTTTCGCCAAGTATGTTGTTCGTACCCTTTAGAGCAATAGTTTCCTCTGATTCGGTGAAATAAAGCTCAATCAAGATTTCCGGAGGCTCAAAAAAAGTACCGTTCCGAATTCCCTTTATGTATTCCTCTGAGGCTTGCTTGTTGAGTAAGTGATGGGTCAGAGTTGAAGCTACCGGGTATCGTCCACTCCGTGCCGTGAGGGCAAGGTACACTGCTTCTACAAGTGTAGACTTGCCCGCTTCATTAGCGCCAACCAGGATGTTAAGTCCTGGATTGAACTCAATAGCAGACTCCCTGAAAATTTTATAGTTCCTAAGGAAGATCTTGGATATCATATTGTTCTCCTACATTGGGTTGTAGGTCATATTATTTTTGCAACGATTAACAACTAGCCAATTGCTTTGAGCTGCCGAAGGTGCCCGACCACAACTCCGATCATGCATCAACTCTAGGCAAACCCGTCTGATTCTCGGGTCTGTCGAAGACCGTTCGTCCAGCTTGACTGGATCCTGGCGTTCTTCCAGGGCTCCAGCGGATGGTTAGCTCGCTCATTGTTTACAATATATATTCATCTATGCTATAGACGGCAATCTGCACACGTTGACATACTATCGGCACACCCGCGGAATGGAGATCCGCATCTAATACAAAAGGAAGCCTCATCCCATTCAAGACTGTATCCGCAGTTAAAGCAAATTAATCGACAGCCACTAAAATCTTGTTTCATTGTTCCTACATCAACAAATGATTCGATCCAACACTCAGGGCAGCGGTAAATAGGGATCACTCCTCCATCAGCTTCATATTTCCAATTCATCCCAAACAGGGAAAAAGCATAGTCATCGGCGGCAACATTTCCATCAGCCGAGTATCCACAAAATTTACACTCCGCTCCATTATTGAAAATTAATGACTCTTGAACACATCGAGGGCATTCAACTATTGGTGATTCTGTATCTTCCAACTCGGCCTGAATGGATTTCATTCTATCTACGACGAAAGTATCAAATTCCGGAAGTGTAGCGCGTATCTGGTTAAGAAGTTCAGATTCTCTCTCTTCACCCTCAGTAAGCAGAAATTCATTCGCAATGAAATCTATTACAAAACTTAAAACTTTTGCCGATGATGCTTTAATTGCTATAGCGGAGTCGATAGTTGCGAAGTGTTCTAGCCTATTTCGCTTGCTTTTTAAATTGAGAAGTGATTTCCTGTCGTCTTCTGGAATGACCACGTTACAAATCGAGATAAGTCTCTGTATGCAATCTTTTAAATCGACACTATAAAAGTCTCCAGATTTATAGTCAACCAAATTTGCTTTGTTAATATTGCCGAAAACTAATGACCAATGTTCTCGACGTAATCTATCCTTGAGGACAAGTTCCAAACCTGCACAAAGATGTAATACACCATATTTCAATTCTTCTGGAGATGGACCACCTTGGAGATGAGTAATTGCATTATATATAAAGTCTAAACCATTCTCTAACACTGTAAATTGAACCTTAGCTTCAGAATTTTTTGGCATGATATTTAATAACCTTATATGAGCGGTCTAATGATTTAGAGCTGAGCAGCCCGTTCTCATCTCCGATCATAACCCAACTATGGTCAAATCCGGTTGAATCTCTAGTATGCTTCAACGAATTATTTAGCATCGCCACTCACATACTTGGCGAGATCAGGAAACTCTTGGGGGTCAACAATGTCGAGGTCGCCGTTCGTAACCATAAGAAAATGCCTGCGGCAGAGTTCCAGTCTGTGGAGATATGGGACAACTTGAGAATTGACTGTTGTAACGAAGCTTCTCAAGTCGGTGACCGAATAGGGTAGCTTTATGCCCTTGGGTCCACTGGCAATGAACACCGAGTGATCTCGAAGCTTTGCAATAACGTTTTGGCGTACGGTCCGTTCTGACATGTAGAAACCAAGATTTGCCAAGTGATCCCGCACTCTTATAGTGGGGAGGTATTCTTCCGGATTGATCGACCTAAAGTGATAGAGAAGGTACCGGACAGCAGCCACCCGGGCGTGTTCATAGGTGTCCTCAGATAGTGATAACTCTTCAATAAAGCCATTTGCCTTCTCAATGGCATGTTGCCTTACAAGATAGTCAAACCTCTTGAGGTCCTCCAACTGCTCGTATCCAAGCGGCTCAGGAAAGCGTGGCGGCCATTCGTCAATAATGATAGTGTGCATTCGAAGCGGCTCAAGTACATCCATGGGATCCACACCTGCATAGCATCTGTTAATGGTGCCTGCGATGAGGTCAGCAACCTGGATGAACGGGTAGTCGTCGCTGTTGACAAAATCGAAAGTTGAACGTTCAAAGAGTCTCTGAGGCAAACGCCGTCGCAGATAGTCAGCGAAGCTGAGCATAAACTCGGAAGTGCCGTGTTGGTCTGCAATCACGCGGATGTCTGAGAATGACTCTAAGAGATTCTCATATAGGATGCGATTGATAAACTTGACAAAGGATCGACGAAAACGAAGTCCGCTTTCAGTAAGGATAAGGGACTTATCGATGACCTGTGAGTAATGTTTGAACGACAGTTCCGAAACCTCGTCAAGAATCTGCCGACGCCTTGAAAGGTTACCACCAATCTTGCTTGATTTAATCTGTCCCTTCGGGAAGTAGCGATCGATGATAGACCTGCATCTTGCAACCTGAGCTTGTAGCTTGTTCTGATCTACGATCACCGCGGAAAGCACGAAGTATTCCGATACTCCTTGCTTTGTGATGTCAATTTCTGGATCGCCAGACTCATCAACAAACACATACCTGGCAGTCGAGCTCGGCAGTGTCATTCATTCTCCTCTGGTCGCTGTGCTATGCATACTTTTTAGAGAATTTGATCTTGAACCAGTACCCTGAAATATATTAAGGTATCTTGCCGATTTGTATGAAATTTCCATTAAGAAATATGGAAATTTCAAATCCTGCAGAACAACACAACTACTCAGTAATTATTCCCACATGTTTTCTGTACAGAAATCTTCGAAAGCGTACTAGTCTGGGGGAGGCTGTTGTGAAAGAAAAGATCTTCGGAGTGAGAAATGTTGCCCCTCAAATTTGCACTGAACGAAAATAAAAGATGGTTTATCGTCCTTACACTCTGGAATAGCTGACTCTTCCTCCTTTGGGATACATTTATCTCATTTTCGGCCAAATTCCTATGGAATAGCCAATTACGTATGGAACAGCGCCAATTACATGTGAAAACCTACACACCCCTCAACATTCACTGAAACCACACGAATAGCACTTGCGGCAGCCTTCTTCCCGCACCAGCGTCCCCGCGCCACATTCGGGACACAGGTCGCCGAAGTGGGCCATGTCCTTTTCCGCTTCCTGCGGCGGCTGCTGCAGCTGCTCGGGTTCCACCTGGACCACTTCGCCGAATTCTTCGTCCGCCAGAAAGGCAGCCAGGGCCTGCGCCAGGCCGTCCGGCAGGGAGAGCACGCGGTTGGGGCCGAATCCCATCGGCCGCCCGCCGCCGATTCCGGTCATCTGGCGCACCACTTCCGCCATGCGGTCGCGCGGCGACACCGGCGAGGCCACGCGTAAAATATACGAAATCAACCGCCCGATTGCCTCCGATACGGAAGCCGTGGCCGATCCGGCCTTGGCGGAGGTGATGAAGATCTCGAAGGGCTGGCCATTGCCGTTGCGATTGACGGTCACGAAGGCCTTCCCCAGCGGCGTGTGCATCTGGTAGGTGGAGCCCTGCAGACGCATGGGGCGCGGTTTCTTGCCCTCCATCCACATGGTCAATTGAGTCGGCGCGACGGCTGTATCCTTTTTGCTCGCCGTCTCTTTGGTTTCCAGCACCACCTTGCTGCGCGAGCCGGTCACGTACACGGTGAGGCCCTTGCAGTCCAATTCCCAGGCCAGTATATAAGCCTGACGAACGTCGTCTTCGCCGGCATCGGCGGGGAAGTTGATCGTCTTGCTCATACTGTTGTCGACGAAGGCCTGCATGGCGGCCTGCATCTGCACGTGTTCCTCGGATTGAATGTCCTGTGACACCACGAAATTGTCCCTGATCTTTTCCGGCAGCTCCTCGATGCCCTGGCAGGAGCCGGTCTCCAGCACTTCATCGATGATGCGCTGGCGCTGGGCATCCCCCAGGTCGGCTTCGATCAAGGCCTGCTCGAAAAGCGGACTTGTGTAGGTCAGGCGTAGATCCTCGCCGTTGTCCTCCACGTGGCGATAGTAGGCCAGGGCAAACACCGGCTCGCAGCCGTAACCCTCGCAGCCGGCGACGGTGGCGATCGTACCCGTCGGCGCCACGGTGGTTTGCGCCGCGTTGCGGATGCCGTACTTGCCGATCAAGTCCCGCAGTTCATCCCAATCAACACCCGGGCGTCCGAAATCGCAGCAGTAATCATGCAGCGGCGAAGGTAATTCCCAGGTCAGATTATCGGGATCGTAGATGCTGCCGCGGATGGCCGGGAACGGCCCCCGCTCGCGGGCCAGTTCCACGCTGGCGCGCATGCACTCGTAGCGGATGAATTCCATCACCTGCGCCGAAAATTCCTGCGCCTTCTCCGCGCCGTAGCGCACGCCGACGTGGTACATCAAATCCCCGAGGCCCATGATCCCCAGCCCGATGCGCCGGGCGCGATGGGCGGATTCTTTTAATGAAGGGACGGCAGGTACATAAGCGTTGGCCGTCACCACGTCGTCCAGGAAGCGGGTCGCCGTGATCACGCTCTGGCGCAGGCTGGCCCAATCGACCGTCCCCCCGGGGCCAAAATGTTGGGCCAGGTTGATCGAGCCCAGGCAGCAGTTCTCGTAGCTGCCCAGCCACTGCTCGCCGCAGGGGTTGGTGGCCTCGAGATCGTAAAGATGCGGCAGCGGGTTGCTGCGGTTGGCCGCGCTGAGAAAGAGCACGCCCGGCTCACCGTTGTGGTGTGCCTGGGTGACGATCTTGTCCATCAAATCGCGTGCCCGCACGGTCTTGTGAACCTTGATGGGAATGCCGCGCCGCTCGGCTTGTTCGAGCGATCCGTGGAATCCCTTGTATTCATCCGAAGATACGTCTGGGAATCGCAGCTCCCAATCCTCGTCGTTTTTCACCGCCTGCATGAAGGCATCCGTGATGCCCACGGAGATGTTGAAATTGGTGATGGCGCTCTCGTCCGTCTTGCAGGTGATGAAATCCTCGATATCGGGATGATCGATGCGCAGCACCGCCATGTTGGCGCCGCGTCGCGTGCCGCCCTGGGCGATCACGTCGAAGGCCTGATCGTAAACCTTGAGGAAACCGACCGGACCGGTCGCCTCGCCCGCCGAGGTTTTCACCAGCGAACCCTTGGGTCGGATGCGGGAGAAGGCAAACCCGTTTCCACCGCCGGTCTGCTGGATCAAGGCTGCGTCGCGCAGCGTCTGGAATATCCCTTCTTTGCTCCGACCCATGTCGTCTGCAATGGGCAGCACGAAACATGCGGCCAGCTGGCCCAGGGGTGTGCCTGCCCCGGTGAACGTCGGTGAATTGGGGAAGAACCGCTTGGAGGTCAATAAGTCATAAAACTGCGCAGCGACCACATCCACCTGACCGCCCCACTCACACTCCACCTTGGCGACGTGGCTGGCCACTCGCCAAAACATCTGCTCGATGGTTTCGGTCGCTTCGCCGTTTTCATCACGGCGTATGTAGCGTTTCTCCAACACCGTACGGGCATTCTGCGAAAGCTCGATCCCCTGGAGATCATCCGGAGTCGTCATCCGGACGTCGCTCTGCCCTTCGTTCATTTTAATATCGATCTCATGACCGGTTGTGTCCAACATCACAATATCCTCCTACCTCTGGTCGATCACGAAATCGCAGTCAAGATCTGAGATCTTGAATACGATCCTGGATGGTTCAGGTGTCCAGGAGAAGCCGGTCGATCTCGTCTCGTATGGCCTCTAAACCGTCCAACCGCAGATACACGATGGCGTACCGCACGTAAGCAATATGATCTAACTCTTTTAAACCCGCGATCGCCAAATCCCCAATCACACGTGATGAAATTTCTTCCTTCCCCATACCCTGGATCGTCGATTCGATCTCACCCACGAGCCGATCGATGTCTGCCGCAGATACAGGTCGCTTTGCGCAAGCGATGCGAATCCCCCGGAGCAATTTCTCCTGATCGAATTCCTCACGTGTGCCATCTCGTTTACTGACCAACGGCGACGCCAGTATGGCGCGCTCATACGTACTGAAACGCTGCTCGCATTCCTTACAAACGCGGCGTCTGCGTATCCCCCCACGAGTATCATGCGTCGTATCGATCACTCGTGTCCTCTGGCTGCTGCAGTACGGGCAGCGCATGATTTTTACCTTTTGTAGACCAACTGTTCGGCGCCAGATGTTGGGCGATTACCCTCTTGGCACCCGATATATACGGGACGAGGAAGCAAATTGTACACGACACGCACTCGCGTTGCAAGCGATTTAGGCATATTCAACCTTAAAATATTTGGTACTGTAGTCATACGTTTCCGGACGACGCGGCAAATTGGCGCCGGGAGGAGGATACCAACGCCAATCTGCACGCGTTCGCGTACCCAGATCGACCGGGCGGCAAACGGTCGTTCTGGCGTTCTGTGACACGACCGTGTGAAACCGGAGGTCCGGTCTCATCACCGTCGGCGTAAAAAGGCAGGGATGTCGAGGTCATTGACGTCGAAAACCGCTGGCTGGAATTCCTCTTCCAGCGATTGTTCTGTGCTATCTTTCGTCGCTTTCGCTTCTGTTCGGCTCTTGGCTCGCGGGATCACGCGGCGATGCAAGGAGCGCGAAGTTTCGAACCCTGTGGCGATCACGGTCACGCGCAGTTCGTCACTCATACTGGGATCGATTACCGCGCCAAAGATCAAGTTGACATCCGGATGCGCCGTTTCCTTGATAATCGCAGCCGCGGTATTCACTTCAAAGAGCGACAGATCCGATCCACCGGTGACGTTGAAGAGAATCCCGCGGGCGCCGTCGATGGTGATGTCCAGCAGGTTGCTGGAAATCGCCTGCTCGGCGGCGGCACGCGCTCGATCCTCACCGGAAGCCTTGCCGACGGCCATCAGGGCGGCGCCTCCCTCTGACATAATCGTGCGCACGTCAGCGAAGTCCAGGTTGATCAAGCCCGGAATGGTGATCAATTCGCTGATGCCCTGAATGCCCTGACGCAGGACGTCATCGGCGAGCTTGAAGGCATCGTGCAGGCTGGCGCGTTTATCCGCCAGCTGCAGGAGACGGTCGTTGGGGATCACGATCAACGTATCCACGTACTCTTTGAGCTTGTTGATCCCCATTTCCGCCGTGTGGCGCCGCTTGGCGCCCTCGAATGTGAAGGGCCGGGTGACCACGCCGATCGTCAATGCGCCGACCTCTTTGGCGATCTGGGCCACGATGGGGGCTGCGCCCGTTCCGGTACCGCCGCCGATCCCCGCGGCGATGAAGGCCATATCCGCGCCCTTGAGTACTTCATATAGTTCTTCCGCCGATTCCTCCGCCGCTTTCTGCCCGACTTCGGGATTGCCTCCCGCGCCCAACCCGCGCGTCAGCTTGTCGCCGATGCGTACGCGCGTCGGGGCGTTCGAGAGCAGCAGCGCCTGGGCGTCGGTGTTGACGGCCACGAACTCGATGCCCGCCAGGCCCTCTTCGATCATGCGGTTGACGGCGTTGCTTCCCCCTCCTCCGGTGCCGACAACCATGATCCGTGCAAATGACTCCATATTAGGAACTGTTTGCATCGTTTCCTCCTCTAGTTTGAAATCTCGAAGCGCCTGCACGATGTATTTCTCTGCAGCGAATCCGACGCAGGCCGTAATATTTTGGGTTATCTTGCGAGGAGATTTCTCTCCCCGACGTTCCGAAAGAACCTTCGATCATGATTATGATTCCTACCCCGGCAGCAATCGTCGTAAGAAATCCGCTGCCCGGTTGACGCTAAAGCGCGGCCATTGAAAACCCGAGTAACCATCGTAGCCATATTCCTCGTCGAGTTTCCTGGCCCACTCCAGCAAACCCAAACTGGCCGAAAAAGCCGGCGTGCGGATGCGATCCACCAGGCCGCGCACGTTGGCGGGCTGCGCCGTACGGACCGGCATCTGCAAGGTGCTGCTGGCCACTTCCTTGATTCCCGGTAACAGGCTCGAACCACCGGTGAGCACCATGCCAGCCGGCAGCAATCCATCGTATCCGCTGCGTTTGATTTCCTGGCGCACCAGGCTGAAGATCTCCTCCACACGCGGCTCGAGAATCGCAGCCAGGTCCGAGCGTTTAATCTGCACGGGGTTTTCCTCCCCGAAGGGACGTACCGTGAAGGACTGAGTCGCATCGACCTTAAGTACGCAGGCGTGTCCCTGGCGGATCTTGATCGATTCGGCCGTCTCCGGCGGCAGATGCAGCCCCTGGGAAATATCGCTGGTGAGATGCTCCCCGCCCACGGGGATCACCGCCGTGTGCCAGGCGGCGCCCTCAATGCAGATGGCGATATCCGCCGTCCCGCCGCCGAGGTCACACACCACGACGCCCATTTCCTCTTCCGTTTCGGTGAGGACCATGTTGGCGGCAGCCAGCGAACCCAGCACCCAACCATCCACGGCGACTCCCGCCGCCTCGATGCATTTCTCCAGGTTGCGCAGCGCTGTAGCGCCTGCCGTGACAATGTGCGCCTCGACTTCCAGGCGGTAACCGTGCATGCCCAGTGCAGATTTAATCCCGTCCTGCCCATCGACAACGTAACCGCGCGGCACCACGTGAATGATGTTGCGGTTGTACGGCACGGCGATCGAACGCGCCGCTTCCAGCGCCCGGTTGACGTCGTCGTAGCTGATCACACGACCGCTAACGCCGGCCATGCCGCGGCTGTTTAATGAAGAAATTTGACTGCCGGAAATGCTCACCAGCGCCGACGAGATCTCGTATCCCGAGCTTCGTTCAGCTTTATCTTTCGAAGCCTTGATGGCGCGCGCCACGCCTTCGAGACTGACCACGCCGCCCTTGCGCATGCCCTGAGATGGCACGATGCCCACACCGATCACGCGCAGCTGGCGATCAACGTTTAAATGCCCGACGAGTGTACAAACCTTCGTGGTTCCTACGTCGATGCCCACGTAAATCGGGTCGCCCGATGCGATCAGATGATTCGTCACGAAGTCATCGCTCCACCCGGTAATACGGCGCCGCTTGATCTTCGAGATTCACCAGCGCCACTGAAATACCCTTCTCGGCGATCTTTTCGGCGAGCGCCTGGTACACCCGTACTTTCATGGCCATATCGCCATCCACACCGAATACCACTTTCCAACCGCGGGGATCTTCGAAACCGAAGCCGTACTGCGGATCGTACTGCAGCACTTTCACGTCCTCCAACGCCTCGCTGAGCGCAAGCGCGTTCCGGATCACCTCCGGCGCCATCGCCGGGGTCAATGCTTCATCGCTGATGCTCAGCACCGCTTCCTCCGTCTCGATGCGGACCAGGTCGCTGTTTGTCTCTTGCGGGATAAAGGCCAGTCCCTCAAGACTGAGCCACCAGGTCCGTCCGGCGTCGTTCCAGG
The DNA here is from genome assembly GCA_034430895.1 of Anaerolineales bacterium. Taxonomy (GTDB): domain Bacteria; phylum Chloroflexota; class Anaerolineae; order Anaerolineales; family E44-bin32; genus WVZH01. The sequence goes on from DAOUDW010000106.1 coordinate 10,584, forward strand.
CCACCGCTGCCGTACGTTCCGTCACTTCCACGGCCACACTGTTGGGCAGCGCCAAATGTACTTGCGCGGCTTCGATTTCCGGATGCCCCTCCAACTGCTCGACGATCACCTCGGGATCGATGGAGAAAATGCCCTCACCGATAAAATCAACCAGGGATTGGATCTGCGCGGTGGATAACAATTGGTTCCCGCTAACATCCATCGAGGCCACAAGGTATCGCTCCGCGGAGAGAAATTCGCCAAGTCCCCAGGCAAGCAGAAGCAGCAGCCCTGCGGAAAGCAAACGCGGTCCCGTATGAAACCTGGGCAGCGCCGGCAATTGCACTTCGGCTCCCTGCTGCGAACGCAGCTGAAGATCGTAGCGGCGGCGCGGCGTACGACGACGGCGCGGGCTTTTCTTCAATTCCCGCCGCGGCACCGGCTCGATCGTACGCTCCATGCGAGCGCGGCGTGCACGGACGCTTTCCGCCCGTGTCCGCATGCTCTCCATGGACTGCTCGCTCAACGTCATGCCCCAACCTCGTAACTGCGCAACAGCTTGTCCTTCTGTGCCTGTCGTTCTAAAGCCAATTCGATCAGGCGGTCCAGCAGCTTTGGATACGACAACCCACTCGCTTCCCACAACTTGGGATACATGCTGATTTTGGTGAAACCCGGAATGGTGTTGATTTCGTTCAAGTACAGGCTGCCATCTTTCTTGTCCAGCAAGAAATCCACGCGCCCCATCCCGGCGCCATCGATGGCCTTGAAGGCGGCGATGGCCAGACGTTGTGCTTCGTGGGCCAGGCCGTTATCCAGCGGAGCAGGGATCAACAAATCGGAGGTGTCATCAATGTATTTCGCCTTGTACGAATAGAAGTCGTCGCCCGGCACAACCTCGCCGGGAACCGAAGCCTCCGGATCCTCATTCCCCAGAACGCTGATCTCGATCTCCCGCGCCTCGATGCCGACTTCCACCAGGATGCGCCGATCGTAACGCGCCGCATCCATGATGCCTTCCATTAAATCGGATCGTCCCCGGCACTTGCTCACGCCCACAGAAGAGCCCATGTTTGCCGGCTTGGTGAACAGCGGATAAGGCAAGAGCGATTCCACACGGTCCAACTCCGTCTGGAGATCGCCCTCCAATTGCGTCGATAAGACGATCGTCCAATCCAATACCGGGATGCCGTTGGCGCGCATCACGTGCTTGAAGATATCCTTGTCCATCGCCACGGAGGAGGCCAGCACGCCCGTTCCGACATAGGGCACATCGGCCATCTCCAGCAGCCCCTGCAGCGTGCCGTCTTCACCGTATGTTCCGTGCAGCACCGGAAAGACGACGTCTAAATCGGCGATACGCTGCAGCGCTTGATCTTCCTGCCAGCGGTACAAACCGCGAGTACCCGGCTGCGCTGGAAGCATGACTTCATCGAGTTCATCCTCACGGCCTTGTTCAAAGGCCTTCAACGCCTGCTCGCCGGCAAGCCACTGGCCCGACTTCGTGATCCCGATGGGAATGATCTCGTACTTGGCCCGATCCAGCGCGGACATCACCGACTTCGCCGACATTATCGAAACTTCGTGCTCGCCGGAGCGGCCGCCAAAAATCACACCCAACCGCAGTCTGTTGCTCAAAGTGCGCCTCCGTCTATCAACTGCGTCGATTCGGATTGCAGTGTCTGCCAATCCCCAAGCAATTCCACCTCGAGTTCGAGTTCGACTCCAAATTGCTCGGCCACACGTCGCTGGGCCTCGTCGATCAATCCCTTCACATCCGCCGCGGTCGCATCGCCGTGATTGATGAAGAAATTGGCGTGCACGTCACTGATCTGCGCGCCGCCGATGCGAAATCCCTTGAGATCGCTGGCTTCGATTAAACGGCCGGCGTAATCCCCGGGCGGGTTCTTGAACATGGAACCCATGCTCGCCCCAGGTGGCTGAGTCGCTCGCCGTTGTTCGATGAATTCCTGCATCTTCGCCTTCGTCGCCTCGATCGTCGAGATGGTTAACTGCAGAGTCGCGGCCAGAACGATCGCTTCACCAGGATGACGCTTCAACCAACTCTCGCGATAGCCAAATTCCAATCGCTCCGGGGGCCACGATTCTGCGCCCTTTCTTCGTTGCAAGATTTCGGCCAACTCCAGATTGCCGGCCATGTCCCCGCCGTGTGCGCCCGCGTTGCCAACAACAGCGCCTCCCAGCGTGCCGGGAACCGTTGCCGCCCATTCCAGTCCGGCCCACCCGCGCTCGACTGCGCGTCGGGCAATGCTCCCCAACCCCGTGCCGGATTCGGCGCGCAGGCGTGGACCTTGCGGAGCTTCCCAGAAACGCACGCCGCGCGCCTGATTCAAGACGACAACACCCCGGATACCCGCATCGGCGATGAGTACGTTCGATCCACCACCGAGAATGCGGAATGAAATCTTCAGATCCCACAATGTCTCGGCGATCATCGCCAGACGCTCGGCGGAACCTACCGTCAGGAGCACATCCGCGGGTCCGCCGATACGCGCAGCCGTATAACGGGCCAATGGCGCCTGTTCTTCGATGCTGCCAAAGGTCCGCCGCAGCTGCTCGATGGTATCCGAGGGCAAACGTCGATCGCTCAAAGCCTACGCACCTTATCAATCACACGCTCGACAGTTTTCTGTTCCGGCAGCGCCAGCAAGGGTAATGTGGACGGATCCACTTTCTCACTCAGGCGCATTTTCTTTATCGCCACGCGCATGCGCAGCTCCATACGGCGATCATTGTCAAAAACGTTCCGTTTGCGTTCAGACATGACCTTTGCCTCCTTCTGTGGTTAGACCTTCCAACACTCGGTACCCAACCCGATTTCCATCTCCAGCACTCAACGTCACGACCAGGGAACCCCCTTTCACGCGCTCGAGTAAATAATCTGCGGCAGACTCGAGGCGGCCAATGTATTTCACATCGGGATGATCGATTTTCTCCACGAGTACACGGCTGTCGATGGAGCCATCCGCTTGCTCGCGTGAAGCGAAAATATCGGTCACGATCAAATGATCGCAGGCTTTAAAAGCATCCGAAAAATCCGGCAGCAGCACTCGGATACGGGAGAAGGTATGCGGCTGATAAACCGCCCAGATTTCCGCATCGGGATACTGCTGGCGCGCGCCATCCAGCGTGGCCTTAATCTCCGTGGGGTGATGGGCGTAATCGTCCACAATGGTCACACCAGCCACCTCGCCGATGATTTCGAAGCGCCGGCCTACGCCGAGAAACTCGGTCAGCGTCTCGCGCATCTCCTTAAACTCCAGGCCCAGGTAATCTCCCACAACGAGCGCCGCCAGCGTGTTGAGCACGTTGTGCGCCCCGGGCAGCCGCGTGCGTACCAGCCCTAGCGTCTGCTCGTGTTTGAACACCAGGAAATCGGACCCACCGACGGCGTTGGGGCGAATCTCCTCTGCGTGCCAATCCGCATCCGCGGTCAATCCGTAGCGGATGCAGGCGATCTCAGGCAGCGGCAGCGAGTTGATGCCCGGATCGTCCTGGCAGACCACAAGCAGGTCCTGGACACCAGCTGCAAATTCAGCAAAAGCCCGGCGAAATGAATCGAATGTGGGGTAGCAATCCGGATGATCGTGTTCTACGTTGGTGATCACCGCGATGGACGGCTTGAGCCCCAGGAACATACGGTCGTATTCATCCGCTTCGATCACAAAATAATTACCGCTTCCGGCCTGGGCATTGGTGTCGAAATTCGAGAGCGTGCCGCCAACGATGAAACTGGGATCCCGATTGGCCTGGGTCAACAACCAGGCGATCAAGCCTGTGGTCGTCGTCTTCCCGTGTGTGCCCGCAACGGCGATGGCCTGCTGTTCTGCGATTAACTCGCTCAGGAAAGCCGCTCGCCGCAGTACGGGAATGTCCTTTGCTTCGGCAGCCCGCAGTTCGACGTTATCCATGGGTATCGCCGAGGAGGCAATCACCAGATCGGCGCCGGAGACATTCTCGGGGCGATGACCGTAGACGATGGGAATCCCGAGCTCTTCCAGCGCTTGCGCGAAGGAAGAACGCTCCCGGTCCGAGCCCGAAACTGTATCGCCTCTCTGCTTCATGACCCGAGCGATGGCCGACAAACCTGCGCCTCCTATGCCCACGAAATGCACCTTTCGACTCATACGAAAACCACGATAATGAACACGAACACGACGCCGACGACGAAGTAAATGTGCGGGATGGGAACCAGACTGGGCGGCAGCAGCTCCATGAAATCCTGAACACGCGCCAGGAAGGCGGGGTCGGCCGGCATCGTGACCAGGGTTGTGTTGTCGTATCCCATCTGATCCAGGAAGTACCACAGCGATCCGAAAAGCAGATAGCCATTGAGCGCACCCATCACCAGGCCCAACAAAATATCCTGCAGACGTTCGCGCACCAATTTCGGCTGCAAGGCGCGGATGTGGGGCGTCTGATAACCAAAGAAAGCTATGATCACCAACAGGAACGCCCGGATGACGAAGCGCGTTGTTGGTGGCTGCGTCATTAACCCCGTGTTGTAGGGTTGGACGTGGTTCTCCAGGATCTGGATGATGAACAGGGCCAGGACGATAGCACTGGTCACGAGCAGTTCCTTGGCCCAACCACGCATCGCCCCGATCACAGCGAACATGGCAACCAACATACCGAAAACCACGAAAAGGCTAAGCACGAGCTCCCCTTTCACCGAGCCGCAGCAGTTCGGCCGCAATGGCCTCTGCTGCCTCGGGCGCGGCCAATTCCTTCATCGCGACTCGCATGGCTGCAAGCCGATCGGGATCATCGAACAAGTTCAAAATCGTGGGCAGCAGGTCTGTGGACAGCGTTTCGTCCGCAAGCGATACCGCTGCACCCGCCTCGACCAGATAGTCGGCGTTGACCTTTTGATAGCGCCAGGCATGTGGATAGGGAACCAATATCGCCGGAAGCCCAAGCAAGGGGTATTCTCCAATCGTCGCCGCGCCGGCTCGCGACACCACGAGATCGGCGGCAACCAGGGCGAAGGGCATTTCATCATGCAGATAAGCATGCACATGGTAATTCTCCCGCAGTCGAGCAGGCAGCTTCTCGAGCACCCCATCCACTCTGGGCCAATCCAGATGCCCGGTGATATGCAGCACGACCACCCGTTCCAGAAGCGTTGGCAAGCAGGACCATAAAGCTTCGTTGATCGAACGAGCGCCGCGACTGCCGCCAAAAACAAGCAGCACTTTCTTCCGCCCGGCCAACCCCAATTTATGACGCGCCTTGGCCCGGTCCAGATTCGCCAATGCGGCGCGCGTGGGATAACCCGTGACGACCACACGCTTTCCCCTGGGGTGGAATGCCAGTGACTTCTGCGTGGAAACCGTGATCACATCCGCCATCCTGCCAATCAAGCGCAGCGCCAGAGCCGGTTCGATGTCGGGCACGAAGATCGCCTTGGGCACTCCTCTTGCCGCCAGGGCAACGGGAACACCGACGAAACCGCCGGTGAAGAAAATTGCCTCGGGATCGAAATCCTGCACGATGCGCCGCGCCGCGGGAACACCGCGCCCCAAACGAACCAGATTGCCCGGCAAAGCGCGCAGTCCGACTCCATGCACGCCCGCAGCCGGGATAGAACGATAATCCTGACCCACTCGACTTAACAGCAAAGCCTCCATTCCGCCTTCACTTCCAATCCAGAGCACTTCAGCTCGCTTGCCGAGTGCGTCGACTACGGCCAATGCGGGATACACGCCTCCGCCTGTCCCGCCCGCCGATACCAATAGTCGCAACTGTACCTCTCTCCTCTTCCTGTTGGGACGCCCTGCGGGAGACATTGATCAGCAAACCAACGCCCGCCAGGGTGGTCACCAGACTCGAGCCGCCAAAACTGAAAAAGGGCAGCGCGTTTCCGGCGAAAGGCAGCAATCCCAACAAGACCGACATGTTGATAACCGCTTCGATCCCGATCCAGAATGTGACGCCGCTGACCAGCAGCATCTCCAATTTCGTCATGGCTTTCAACCCCAGGCGAAAACCACGCCAGACGAACAAGCAGAATAGAACCAGGACGAGGATGGCGCCGATCAGACCCAGTTCTTCGCCGACGATGGCGAAAATGCTGTCGGTGTGCGGGGCCGGTAAAAACCCAAACTTTCCCCTACTGGCGCCAAGTCCCCGGCCGAAAATGCTACCCGAATAAAACGACTGTAAGGACTGCTGCACGTGGTAGGAAGCTTTCTCCAAATCGACCAATCCGCCGATGTATTTGTCCCAGCGATCCTGTCCGACCTGGGAAACACGCACGAGCACGAACGCCAACGCCCCACCGCCAACGCCCATGGCCATAATCTGGCGCATGTCCGCGCCGGCAAGGTAAAACATGACCACAGCGACAATCACCACGGTAAAGCCGGCGCTGAGATCGGGCTGCAGCAGGATCAAACCACCCACGAGACCGACGATCATGATCAAGGGAGCCAGCCCATAACCGGTATGGGAAAGACGATCCCCCTTCGAATCCATCCACACGGCCAGATAGATGATCAACGCCAATTTGGCCAACTCGGAAGGCTGCACAGATCCACCGAGAAAAGCGCGCTTGTGTTCCGCACCCAGGTTGACCAGCAGTACTACGAGAAGCGTCAGCACCGTAGTGAGGATCAAAGTCAGTGCGTATTTCCGAATCCATTTCATGGGAATGAACGTCGCCACCGCCATGGCGGTCAAACCCACGACGAGATTCCGCAGCTGCCGCTCGAAAATGGCATAGGGATCGCCCTCCAGACGCCAGGACACGTCCCAGCTGGAGGAATAGACCATCACCAGGCCAAAAGCGATCAAAGCCGCCACGAGCACGAACAACCAGGGATCGAAGCCGATCCCGAATCGCCTTCGGATGCCTGACTCCTGAAATGCATCCTGGGTAATCGTCCGTTCCGTCACAGCGAATTCACCAATTCCCGGTAGCGTTCGCCACGTTCGGCGAAATCCTGAAACGCGTCGTAGCTTGTGCCGCCGGGTGCGAGTAGAACGAGATCACCTGCTTCAGCTACTCGTGCAGCGGCCGCTACCGCCTGATCTAAATCGGCATAAATCTCAACCTGCAGCTTGCAGCTTGCGTCGCGATGTCGTTCGACGGCATCTGCGATTTTCTCCACCGCCTCTCCGAAGATGATCAAATGACGCACGCGCCGGCAAACCAGCTCGGCATACGCATCCCAGGGTAAATCTTTATCCCGACCACCGGACAACAAGACCAGCGGTTCGTCGAACGATTGAATGGCGGCGATGGCGCGCTCCGGCGCCGTGGCGATCGAATCGTTGTACCAATCGACACCATCGATGCGGCGCACAAACTCCAAACGATGTTCGACGCCCTGAAATCCGCGCACACCGGCTTGCATGGCCTCCGGCGAGATTTCAGCTGCAGCAGCGATCGCACAAGCTGCGATCACGTTCAACAAGTTGTGTTTGCCCCGCAGCGCCACGTCTGCCACCGGGCAAAGGGCGATGTCCTTGCCATCGAGCCGCAAACGAATCACATCCTCGGCCAGGTAGGTGCCCTCTCCTTCGGGAATCTCCCAGCCGAAACTTATCATTCGACCCCGGACTTGTTCCCTCAAAGCCCAGGAGATTTCATCATCCCGATTCAACACAGCCCGATCATCTGCCAGTTGATATTGAAGAATGCGCCGCTTCGCCGCCGTGTAGACCACCATCGTCTTGTGACGATCGAGATGATTGGGTGTCACGTTCAATATCACGGCGATTTGCGGACTGATGTCCATCAATTCCAACTGGAACGAGGACAATTCCATCACGACGAGATCCTGTGGTTGAATCGTCGGCAGGTCGGCCAGAAGCGGTCTACCGATATTGCCGCCCACCCAGACGTACTTCTGCGAGTTTTCATATTCGGCGGAGGCCATCCGCCCCACGAGCGTCGTCGTGGTTGTCTTCCCAGCCGAACCGGTGATACCAATAATGGAAGCAGGGCATCGTTCGAGGAACAGTTGCGCGTCGTTGGATATTGGGATACCCTGCTCTCGAGCCTGCTGTGCCAGCGGCAGATCCGCGGGTACGCCCCCGGACAGGCACAGCAGGTTCGCTCCCTCTAGCAACGCGGGCGGATGGCCTCCAAACACAAAATCCACCGAGAGGTTGCCTAATTCTTCTGTTTCTTGCTTCAGCGCTTCGGCTGGTTTGCTGTCACTTACCACGACTTCTGCTCCATGTTCCACAAAATAACGGACCAACGCTTTCCCTTGTCTTGCCAATCCAAGCACGACAACTCGCTTTTCGGCCCAATCCTTTTCAGTTTCCTTCGAGGACCGGTTTCGACCGTCACGCTCTTCCCGAGTCACTGCTATTCCGTTCAGGCAACCTGGCGTTGCCTCGGTGCGGACGGATTCTTGCTCTCGTCAACACCAATCCAATAATGATCCGGCATCACGTTGCGAGCCTTGCGCACTTTGACACCAGCCATGATGCCCTCACCACCATTCAACGTGGCGGGATTCACCAGGCACAATGTAGGCCTGCGGCCATATTTTTCAGTGTAGAACGACACCGCGCGCTGGATTTTTTCGGGTGTCGAAGCTGATTGATCGTCAAACCAAAGCATTCCGATATCCATCTTCTATCTCCTTTACACCAGGGCTAAAGCGACCCCGAACATGCCGGCCAATAAGGCGATCAACCAAAAACGCTGCACGATCTGAGTCTCACTCCAACCACTCAATTCAAAATGGAAATGCAGAGGCGACATGCGGAACAATCGCCGTCCCTTGGTCAACTTGAAAAACAGCACCTGCAGTGCTACGCTGACCGTCTCGCTGGTGGGGATGATGCAGATGATCGGGTAGAGAATCCAATGACCGGTCATCAGGGCGACCACGCCCAACGTGCCCCCCAGCGCCAATGCCCCCGTGTCGCCCATGAAAAGCTCCGCAGGGTAGGCGTTGTACCAGAGGAAGGCAAACAGCGCGCCGACCATGGTGAAACAGAAACGCACCAGGAAGACCTGTCCCTGGATCATGGCGATTACCCCGAAGCAGGCGAAAGCGGTGGCGGAGATCAATCCCGCCAACCCATCCAGACCATCGGTTAAGTTGATCGCATTGGTTGAAGAAACGATGATGAACATCGCCAAGGGCACATACCAAATACCCAGATCGATGTTTTCCGGTATGTTGGGGATCACCATCTCGGGCGGTTTTAAGCCGTACTTGAGCACCAATGCAGCACCCAAAGCGACCAGCACCTGCAGCAGAAATTTGTATCGCCCACGAATGCCCTCACCACGCTTTTGCCCGCGTAAACTCAACCAATCGTCCACTGCGCCCAGCAGTGCAAACGCCAGGAGCACCAGCAGCGGCAGCAAGATCGAGTTGCCCAGTACGTTCAATTCGCCCACGAGTGAAACCAGGTTCAAGACGCCGGTAATTACCACCACGGGGATAATGAACAACCAGCCGCCCATCGTAGGCGTACCCAGCTTGGTAAAGTGACGCTGCGGGCCCTCGATGCGAATCTGTTCGCCGATGCGCAGCATCCGCATGACGCGGATCAAGGGACCTCCCCAGATCACAGCGAGCAAAAAGGTTATTCCACCAAGCGGCAGCGCAAACGCGATCTGGTTCATTCCATCTCCTCTAAAGCACTCACGATCTTGTCCATGCGCAAACCGCGTGAACCTTTGACCAATATCACGTCACCTTGTCCGATACGGCCGCGTAAATACGCTGTTGCTTCTTCGCTGTCCGGCAGCATGTGGATGCATTTGGCCGCCAGGCCTGCGATTTTGGCCTCATCGGCGATCCATTTGGCCCGTTCGCCGACCGTGATCAATTCATCCACAACCTGCGCCGCGCGCACACCCACCATGCGATGACCACGCTCTTCAAAATCGCCCAATTCGAGCATGTCACCCAAAACGGCAATGCGCTTTCCCTCCAGCTCGGCCAACAAATTCAATGCAGCGATCACGGATGGCGGCGCGGCGTTGTAGGTGTCGTCGAGCAGCAAGGAACCATCCGGACCCTGCACTGCGACGAGTCGGAGCTGGCTATTGGCGCTCTTCAAGCCGCCGATGATCTCCTCCAAACTTAAGCCCTGTACCAGACCAACGGCCGCCGCCCGCAGCGCCGTGTGCACCGAATGGCGTCCCAGCAACGGCACACGGACATGATAGGCGTGTCCCTGATAATGAAGAACGAAGCGCACGCCTTCGAGACCCAAACCTTGAACCTCGTCGGCCCACAAATCTGCTTCTGGCGAAAGGCCGTAGTAAAACACCTGCGCTTGTGTGTGGCCGGACATATTTCGCACCAACGTTTCGTCGTAATTCAAGATCGCAGTACCTTCCGGTGCTGTCGGCAAGTTTTCGACCAGCTCCGTCTTGCCCTGGATGATCGCCTCCATGGTCTTGGCCCGCTCGAGATGCACTTCACTGATGTTAGTGATCACACCCACTTGTGGACGAGCGATCTCACACAGCAGTGCAATTTCTCCTGGCACGTAAAATCCCATCTCGAACACAGCCTGTTCGTGGTCTTCTGTCAGCGAGAGCATACTCAACGGCAGACCGATCTCATTGTTGAGATTTCCAGGATTACGAAACGTGCGGTAGCGTTGCTCGAGAACCTCGGCGGTCAGCTCTTTGGTCGTCGACTTGCCCACACTGCCGGTCACTCCAATCACTTGCGTGGTTAGCCGCGAGCGCCAGAACCGCGCGATCTGCTGCAGCGCGTCCAACGAACTCTTCACCCGCAGGCAGAGGGGAAAATCCAGGCTATCCAGGTTTTTCTTCGCGACCTTCTTACGCAAATCGAGAACGGCATGCTCGCCTTCCACCTCGCGTTCGACCAACGCCAGGATCGCCCCAGCCTGAAAGGCTTCGGAAACGTAATCGTGTCCGTCCGTATTTTCACCGGGCAATGCAACGAACAAGGCGCCGGGAATCACGTCGCGTGAATCAATCGCTGCCTGCGCGATATCCTGCTGTGCAGACACCTGCTCGTGCTTCGTAAGCGCCGTAAGCACATCCCCTACAGTCAACATCGTAATCCCTCGATCTCATCCACTTTCTTGAAACACAGAACTTGGCGGAATGCCCATCATCACCACCAGGCGTTCGACAATATCGTGAAACACCGGCGCAGCCACGACCGAGCCCCAGGGGGAACTCCGCGGCTTGTCAAAACGTACCAGCACGATGAACTGCGGTGCCTCGACCGGTCCCCATCCGATGTACGAGGCGATGGTCAAGTCCGGATCGTACCCGTTATCCCCGGGAATCTGCGCCGTGCCGGTCTTCCCGGCCAGCGCATATCCGGGCAGCGCGGCACGCCGTCCCTCACCTTCCATCGACACCAGCAGCATCTCGTTTATCTCCGCTGCGGTCTCTGCGGAGATCGGGCTGCCGAGCACGGTTGCCTGAGGCCAGTACACATTTTCCGATCCAGCGACGGCGCGCACGATATGCGGCTGCATCATCACCCCGCCGTTGGGAACGGCAGCGATCGCGGCGATCAGCTGGATCGGCGTCACCGAAACGCCCTGCCCAAAGGCATTCGTTCCCAGGTCGGATTCTGTCCAATCCGGATGGCGCGGAGTGCGCAGATTACCCGCCACTTCACCCTCGAGATCGACGCCGGTCAATTGGCCGATTCCGAAAGCCTTGAGATATTGATAGAAGAGCGGCGACTCGAGCTTTTCCGATGCAACGTAGGCCAGGCAGACGTTCAAGGAGTGCTGCATACATTCGGTCATCGTGCGCGGTCCCCAGGCCGTGCCGTCCCAGTTTTTAATCGGATGGCCACCCACCTCGATGACACCTTTGTCGACGTAAATATCTTCGGGTGCCACCAGTTCGGCGTCCAACGCGGCGGACATGGTGAGCACCTTGAAGGTCGAGCCAGGCTCGAAAACACCCGAAACGAGCGGGTTGATCACCGGTTCTTCTTGTGTTTCCTCCGATTCGGCATCCGCATCCGCACCCAATTCCGAATCGGCTTCGTCCTGCAGCGCAGCCTCTTCTTCCGTTTCTGCCGCAGGTTCCGCCAGCACCCACTCCCAGCCGACTTTCTCCTCATCCGGGAGCCATTCCTCGTAATTGTCGGGGTCGAGCGCTGGACGGGCGACCATCGCCAGAAGTTCGCCGTTGCGCGGATCCATCACGACGGCGTAGGCGCTTTCCGCCCCATTACTCTCCATCGCTTCGCGCAGGATGGCATCCACCATCTGCTGAATATCCAGATCGATGGTGAGCACCAGGTTGACGCCTGTGGGTGCCTCCGGCTGTGGTCGTGCATCGAGTGGAATGGTGCCGTGCTCGACGATAACCGGGTCGCCCAAGAGCCAATCGTCGTAAAATCCTTCGACGCCGAAATAGCCCTCGCCTTTCTGGTTGACAAACCCGACCACGTGACCGGCGAGTTCGCCGGAGGGATAGGTGCGGCTCGGCGCCGGTACCAGCGCCATTCCGCTGAGATCGGGCGCTTCAGGATCGGCGAGGAATCCATTGAGCATGTCGGCCACAACTTGATCGACCGTGATCGGCCACGGTTGGCCATCCTGAATCTCACGCGTCAGGCGGATACGCACCTGCCCTTCGTGGAGCCAATCCCGAATCAACTGGTGGAAGATGTCCTCGTAGGGCAATACCAATGCGCGCGAAAGTACTGCCGCAATCTGTTTCTTGCTCTCCGGTGTGAGCTGGCGAACCTCGACTTCCAGGTAGTACATGGGGACATTGGACGCCAGGATGCGTCCATCCCGATCGTAGATCACGCCGCGGGAAGCATCGAGTTCGTCCTTCCGTTCCAGGGCGAACGATTCACGGGCGGCGAAAGCTGGTGCATACGGCCCAAACTGCACCCGGATCAACTGCACGAACATGGCGACTCCGAGGACGGCCATGACCATGAGAATCATGCGGATACGCCGCTGGGAGGAGGCGTACACCGTCATGGCTCGCCTCCGTCACCCAGACCGAGATGCCGTGACAACCAGGTTCCGAGCGTCTCGGTGTAGGCCGGAGAGAGTGAACCATCTCCCACACCGGAAGGATTCGGCGGCTGCGGCGCGACGAATGGATCGGGCGCTTCATAGCCTTCCACGATGATGTATTCCACATCCTCGGGACCTACCGGTTTGAAACCCAGCGCCAGGGCGCGTTCGACCATGCACTCCGGCGAGTTCAATTCCGCCAGCGTCGCAGTGAGTTCCGCCTGCTGCCGAGCCAACGTGTCGCGATCGTTCTCCAACTCAAGAACCTCTCGACCGGCTTTTGCCAGCCGCGCGCTGATGGCCAGATACAATCCGCCTACGATCAGTAGGCCGATCAAAGGAAGCAGGGAATTGCCCGTAAAGCGCAATTGCACCCGCCAAGGTGCTTGCTTGTAGGCCTGAATACTTTTGCGTTTCAAGACTCATCCCTCTGACACCGGTCTTCCTTTTAATCTGCAAAATTCATGCCACGTCGAGCCGCTCAGCCACCCGCAAACGGGCGCTGCGGGCTCGCGGGTTGGCTTGAATCTCCGCCTCCTGTGGCCGGATCGGCCGCTGTGTAAGCAGCCGCAAAATTGCCTTGTGCCCACACGTGCACATCGGCCTTTCCGGCGGACAAATGCAGTCCTTACTCTCCTGGCGCAAAAAATGCTTGACCACCCGATCTTCCAGCGAATGAAAAGAAATCACGGCCAATCTCCCTCCGCTCACCAACAGCGAAACCGCCTGTTCCAGGCCGATCTCCAGGGTGCGCAGCTCATCGTTCACGGCAATACGCAGCGCCTGGAAGGTCAGGGTGGCCGGATGGATGCCGCTGCGGGTACGTTTCACCACCGAAGCAACAACCTGCGCCAATTCGACGGTGGTCCACAATGGTCGGGCGGCGGTGATCGCCGCGGCGACCTTGCGCGCCTGTCGCTCCTCCCCATAACGAGCGAGTAAATCCGCCAAATCGCGCTCCGGTAAGCCGTTGATCAGATCGGCTGCGGAAACAGGCTGGGACGGATCGAAGCGCATGTCCAGCGGACCTTCCTTCATAAAGGAAAAGCCACGTTGGGCATCTTCGAGCTGCATCGACGACAAACCCAAATCCAACAGGACACCCTGCACGCTTTTCCAGCGCACAGCGGCCGCACGGTCGACCATCTCGGCGAAAGAGCCCTGCCGCAGGATCGCCCGTTTGCCAAAGGGTTTGAGGTGTCGACGCGCCAGTGCAATGGCGGCGGGATCGCGATCCAGGCCCAAGAGCTCCCCATCCGGATGCGATGCCTCTAACACGCCATGGGCGTGTCCGGCTGCGCCGACCGTCCCGTCGATATATCGTGCCCCCGCTCGTGGTTCCAGAGCAGCGAGCACTTCCTGGTAAAGTACCGGGGTATGCGAACGGACGTCGGGTTTGTCCATGACCGCCGCCGTCCCCTACCCCGTCGAAAGATCGAAGTTCGTGAACCGTTGTGCGTTGACATCCGGATCGACCACGCTGGTCAACTCCGCTTCCCACATTCCCTTATCCCAGATCTCGAAATACTCTCCGGCGCCTACCAATACGGCCTCCGTGTCCAGGTGTGCGTATTCGCGCAGGAAGGGCGGGAGGAGAATGCGGCCGGTTGAATCAAGAGAAACATCGGAAGCACCGCCGAAGATCACACGACGCACGGCGCGTGCTTCAGGATCAGTGGTGGTTAGTGAAGATGCGCTCGAGGCGAGCCTTTGGAAGCTTTCTGTGGTATAAACCATCAGGTTTCGTTCGAAACCCTGTGTGACTACGGCGCCAGACGAAAGCGAAGCGCGGAAACGCACCGGGATGGTTAACCGGCCTTTGGCATCGATCGTGTGGGTGAACTGGCCCAGAAACATGTCTCGGTGTCCCTTCGATGCTCTGATGTTGAGCTGAGCGAGCGTCCCACTTGCTCCCACTCTGGCCCACAAGTTACCACAGTATACAGATTTTCTCCCACCAATGCAACCCGCAAATGGGAAGAAACCTCTGCCTAGGACCTTTTTCCTATGCGCATAACCTAATTTTTGGGTGTTATTGGGGTAATTTGGGATTGTTACTGGTAGCATAATTTCGCGGCTGCGGCCACGATCCGCTACAATTTCACCCACGGTCATGGTATGCTACAAGAAATTATTTAAAGAATTTTTGACTATCTCCCCATTCGTCCTACAGGAACTGTGCTTGTACCGCTTATCCAATATTCAAAAGCATTCAACAGAACGGATGTACATTTACGGCCATGACACCACCAAAGAGTTACTTGAAGTTGGCGTATCAGTAATAAAGTCTTAATGATTCTCACAAATCCTGAGTTGTGCTGATCTAAAATGTACATCCGTTCTATTGAATGCACATCTAAATAATAATTAGCGGTGATCTGACCCCATACGATTACCAAGGTGGCTATGTCATAACAGCACACGTGGCAAGCTTATGCTAATGATAATATCAGTTGTAAATAGACAATGCGTTGCGTAAAGTCCCCCAAATTAGATCGAATTAAAATAGGGATTCAGTATAGCTATAGTTTTCCCAAAAAATATTATTGTTATCACAGTTCCAGGTGCTTTCTGAATTATGAAATATCTCTAACGAAAAACCTAAAATTTATCGATGAAACTCATTGCGGCCAAGTATTTTAACACTTTTCTTTCGAAAGTTTTCTAAAGCATAAGATGGCCGTTCGGCCAACTTATGCTTTAAGTGACACCTGGAACCAACCTGGCCCCTTTGCGGGTCTGAAATCACTACAACATGGCGACCAGTTCTTCATCCACGCCTGGGGACAAACCTACACCTACGAAGTGCGCGAAAGCAGATTGTGGTGGGGAAAAAGCAGCATTAGTGAAGTATTCCAGCACGAGGAATATGACTGGGTCACGCTGCTGACCTGCGAATCCTACAATCCCTTCAATGATGACTACGTATATCGCCGGACTGTGCGAGCGGTGTTGTTGAGTGTGAAGTAAATTGTCATTACTTGCCGACTCAACACCGCCTACACCTGACTGGTAGAAATCGCTGCGTTAAAATAGAAAACCACACTCGAGCCAACACCGTCAAATCGGCTTCATATCGTCCCGCCCACCTGCCGGTAATGCAAACCGTTGGGCGGCAGCCCAACAACTACAACCGTACAGGAATTTACAAAGTCTGAAATCGTTAGTTTGTCAGCAAGTAGGTTGGGTTGAGAAACGAAACCCAACATTTTCACAATCGATGTTTCATTCTACTCAGCCCTCAAATAAGTATCGATGGTGATCGTGCCTCTCATTCCCCACTCCAGCACTTTGCCAAACCGCCTGTGCACCTTTACGTTTCTGCAAGGTCGAGGCGGTTCCGCAATATGTCTCATTGCAGGCTGCTCGCCCCCTGCGGTATTTCATTGCGTCGTTTTGACCATGTCGAGGGCTTTGAACCAAATGCGTCGCAGGTGGGGTCTTGGGTTTTGGCAATTCTCAACCCGACCTACGAACTAAGTAATTGTGTCAATGATGTTTTCGAAGAAGCGATGGAGAGCTAAAAACACGGTCCACCTTTCCTTTCAGGAGGTCAAGACCGCGATTGTTATGTTTATATGATGTTCAAGTTCACTTTCTAGAACGGATGTACATTTTCGGCCAGCACAACTCTTCGCATTCATCCTGAATGGATTATTATCCCCGGTCTTCGGGATCGAATGGAAACTGGGGGAAAAGAAGATCTTGATTTCCAATTGCATCGGATCTTGGAGTGAAGCTTAGTAGATGCATATCTGCAAACCAACGAGGTAAACGAAGACCCCGAAGTCTAAACTCCGGGGTCACGCTCGTGGGTCAACCTGTAAGCCGCGTTCTGTCCAGTGGTAATTGCGGTTTACGGAACGAGTCCTTCTTCCCGCCCTTTCCCACCTGGGCGACCATCTATCTCGGCCACTCGTCACCGAGGGGCTCATGCAACCGACCCGGAGCTCGAGGGGAACGAGCCGTTCCCCACCGCATGGCGGTTTCGCTCCTGCTTGGTTTTGCTCCCGATGGGGGTTACCTGGCCGCCGACATTGCTGCCGGCGCCGGTGGTCTCTTGCACCACCTTTTCACCCTTACCGAACGAATTCGGCGGTCGTTTTCTGTGGCCCTTTCCGCGGGTTTCCCCGCCCGGGAATTACCCGGCATCGTGCTCTCTGGAGCGCGGACTTTCCTCAAACACCCTGCGGTGCCTGCGATCGCCCGGCCGGCCCACGGAGCACCTCCATCTTATCCTGCGGCAGTGCGGTCGTCAACCTGAGAATTATCACCGGAACTGGCCGCTAACGAAATGCTAACGTCTTATTAACGCGTTTTATCTTGCAACCCCCACGCAAGCGGACTATAATCCTTAACGCAAGACGAAAAGAGTGTGGCATGCCAATTTACACCTATCGCTGCGACAACTGCGGCGTTCAGTTCGATCGACATCAACATTTCGACGATCCGCCCCTCACCCGTTGCCCGGAATGCAACAAAGAGGCGCTGCGGAAAGTCTATCTTCCCGTGGGTATCGTCTTTAAAGGAAGCGGCTTTTACGCCACGGATCACCGCTCGCCCTCCGGGCAGAGTTCATCAGGTTCGAAGAAATCGGAAAAGGTGAGCGAAAAGAGTGAACAGAAAGAAAGCAAACCAACTAAGAAGGACGACTGAGACGTTCCCGATTTTTATAATAACGAGCCGGACAGTTGTCCGGCTCGTTTGTCATTTCCTTCGACAATGTGTATACCACCAAGCCTTACATCTGAAATCCCTTGCTCGCTTTGATGATCTTGGATTGAAAATTGGTCACGTATTCGAGCAACTGATCGTTCAAAGTGACCCATTCATCCGTGTCCAGGGCCTGGCGCACTTCCTCCAGGTCTTCGGCCAGGAATTCCGTCAGCATTTGCGGAGATTCGCCATACGTGGTGTACCAGGCCTCTGCCGGTTCGATCCCCAATTTCTGCAGCCCGGGGACAAATTCCCGCACGAGGAACTCGAAGTACTCTTGTTCGCGACCTGGGATCATGTCCCATGTCAGCAGCAGTTTAATCCCCATGCCTCATCCTTCCCGCGGCTGGCATTGTGTATCTCCCCGAATACCCATTACACGGACGGTTCGAGGACCACGACCTGTGTGTCCTCCGAAAGCCCGCTTTTCGAGATCTTCAAACTCGGCAGTGCTTCTTTTTCACTGATCCCCATTTCAGAGAGAAAACGATCGATGGTGCCCAATTCGAGCTCCATCGCACCGGTTTTGTAGTGCATGGGAACGACGATCGACGGTTCGATCAGACTGATCACTTCGGAAGCCTGGGAGGGCGAAAGCGCCTCGCCGCCGCCTACCGGCACTAGGGCGATGTCTACCGTCCCCAGATTCTCGATTTGCGCCTGCGAAGGCACGTAGGCCAGATCGCCCAGATGCACAACGGTGAGCCCATCGAAGTCGAACACGTAGAGCATGTTCGATCGGTCTTTGGTTTTCGAGGAATTCTTGGGGAGCATTTGAATGCCGATGATGAACACACCGCCAATCTCAAATTCCCCGGGTCCCGTGATCTCACGTCGTACACCCTTCACCGCTTTGACCTGGTTATGGCCGGGGGCGTCGTGACTCACGGTGACGATGTCCGCCTTCAACTTGAGCGGCGGCAGCCCGATTTCCGGGCCATACGGATCGGTAACGACAACGGCCTTCCCGCGTTCGCTCAAACGAAAACAAGAAAGCCCATACCAGACAAGTTCCACATTTCCTCCTTGCTTACAGAAACCCGATTATACACGATTGCACACTACTCGCCATCATTCGCGCATCGCCAGAACAACTCGCATTTGATGACCCTATCGCTTCTGGGATACAATCAATCAGCCAAAAGCAGGAGGCCTACCTTGCAGGTCCTGGAAATCGGAGGCGGTCGGGTGGTCGCATCGGAACCCGATCGCTGCCGCATGATCCTACCGCCAAAGCGGAAAGGTTACACTGATGCGCAGCTGGACGATTACCGCACCCTGCCCAGGCGGAAATTTCCCTGGCAGCCTCCGCTGCGTATGCGGCTGCGCGCCCGCGCTTCCCACGCTGCGCCGCTCGGCACCCTGGGCTTTGGTTTCTGGAACGACCCTTTCACGCTCTCCCTCGGACAGGGCGGTGCGGCCAGGCGCCTGCCGGCCGCGCCAAACGCACTCTGGTTTTTCTACGGATCGCCGCCGAACGACATGGCGCTCGACCCCGCCGTTCCGGGGCACGGCTGGAAAGCCGCCAGCCTGCGTTCAGCGCCCGTCCCCGCCCCACTCCTGGCCTTCCCCGCATTTGCTGCCGTCGCCCTGGCGCAGGTAAAATGCTTGCGCCGATGGATAATGCGAACGGCGCTGCGCTTCGTCCGCGCCGAGGAACACCTCCTCGAAACCGCACTCGATGAATGGCACGAATACGAACTGCACTGGCGGGCAGGACGAGCGACGTTTTTCGTGGACGGCTCGCAAGTGCACACGTCCGAGAATCCACCCGCCGGGCCGCTCGGCTTCGTCACCTGGATCGACAATCAATACGCCGTCGCCTCTCCCCAGGGGGGATTCCGCTTCGGCACGCTCGCCACGCCGGAGGAACAATGGCTGGAGATCGAAGGCTTGACGATTGAATAAAGCAAGAGACAATCTCAGTGTCGCTTGCAAATCTATCTACGCTAGACTGCGATACACTATAGATAATCGACGTTAGACAGGGACATGTAATAAGGAGAGGAGTGCGAGGTATGCGCACACGCAAACTGGGATGGACGGATCTAGCGCTATCGGCCATCGGGCTGGGTACCTGGGCCATGGGCGGCTCGGAATGGCAGTTCGGCTGGGGACCGCAGGAGGACGAAATCTCGATCGCCACGATCCACAGAGCGCTGGACCTGGGCGTGAATTGGATCGACACCGCCCCGGCCTATGGACTGGGACATTCCGAGGAGATCATCGGAAAAGCGATCCGGGGAATCCAGGAGAAACCGATCCTGGCGACCAAGTGCACGCGCGTATGGGGGGAGGACCGCATCCTCTCCGGCAGCCTGAAACGCGAAAGCATCCTGCGCGAGGCGGAGGACAGTCTGCGCCGGCTGGGTGTGGAATGCATCGACCTGTATCAAATCCACTGGCCGGACCCCGAAGAAGACCTCGAAGAAGGCTGGCGCGCCCTGGAGAGCTTGGTCCAGGACGGTAAAATCCGCTACGCGGGGGCATCCAATTTCAGCGTGAGACAGATGCAAACCGTGCAGGCGATTCATCCCATCGCCTCCCTGCAGCCGCCCTACAGTATGCTGCGGCGCGGCATCGAAGACGAAATCCTGCCCTACTGCGGCGAGCAGCAGATCGGCGTGATCCCCTACAGCCCGCTGCAAAAAGGACTGCTGACCGGCAAGGTCACGCCGGATTGGGTGGCGGACCTCCCTGATGACGACCACCGCCACGGTGATCCGGAATTCAACCCGCCCCGGTTGGCGCGCAACATGCGCATCGCCGCCGGTCTGGCTGAAATCGCCCGGGAAAGCGGGCACACCGCCACTCAGCTGGCCATCGCCTGGCTGCTGTGCAGGCCGGAGGTCACGGCGCCGATCGTCGGAGCGCGCAAACCATCCCAGATCGAAGGCACCGCCCCAGCCGGCGATTGGGAACTAAGCGATGCGGAGATCTCCGCCGTGGAGAAACTGCTCGAAGACGCCTGATCGAAAACGAATGCAGTTTAAACCCAGCACCCCCAACCAGTGGGGATCCGGTCGAGGGTGCATAAGTTTGGACGTCCTGTTGGATAAATGTTATGGACGCCAAGATGAGTATACATCAAATTAAGGTTTTTGCGCGTATGACTTAAGGTACTGGGCGGGGATTCGCCGCCGCAGCGCCCAAGATTTATACCTTTTCATCCCTCAAGCCTGTTAACATTCGCTTGACCTCCCCCCTGCCCTGGGTTACAATGCCGTCGCTTGCCGAGGTAGCTCAGTTGGTAGAGCACTTGACTGAAAATCAAGGAATATCAGAAGGACCATTTTGGTCCTTTTCCCTTTTTAAAGAGCGGTTGTGAAGGTGCGAGGTTTACGAATCAAGTACTTATTATCCAGAGTTATTATTCAACTTGAGCTAGATTTTTATTCCGATTTTACGGACTTCTTGGGCTTCGTTTTACCTTCCGATTTTTCTTCGGCATCATTTCCATGATTTATTAGCCCACGCGGGTCAATTAAAGGTAAGGGCGGAAAATCTAATCGCATTCTATTCGTAAGGTCATGTACCGTCTGACGTAAATATGGCCAAAAAAGAACTAATGCATCTACGTTCTTAAATGTATTTATCGTCTCCTCCTTTATCGTACTTACATCCACAATAGACTTAAAATAACCTTCGAGTGCGAGGGAAATCTTACAATGAGGCTTCTCATCAGCAGGGAATCCAGTCTCGAACTTTAGAAGTAGTCCGAATTCATCGGCATCAATAGGCTCTTTACCCTTTAATAAAGAAATAGCAACAGGCATTGATGCTTCTTTATCTTCAGGGTCACATCTCTCAGCATATATCTCATATAATCGAATATCAACCATTTGAAAAGGAAATGGTGAGAGTTCAATTTTTTCTTTTTCAGTATCTATAATGTTGTCACTCATGCCTTTTCCTTTCTAAGTTTTCTTGGGAAGGGAGAAGTTTCCATTACAGCCCATCTACTAGGCTGTGCTATTTGTCCCCAGTCTTTTTTATGGGAGACCAATGATTTCTCTGATGCTCCGATTAATGTCTCGAACCAACTTCTAATTACAAGACCTGTACCTACTTCGTATGCACTATAAGGATGTCTTCCAACTTGCCAACGGCCCATACTCTCTGACATTATTGAAATCACCATTTGATTTAAACTAGTATTTTCAAGTTTCGCTCTGTAGGAAAGTTGTCTGTGTAATGACCGTGGAATTCTAACTACAAATTTTCCGCTGTATTCTTCTATTTCAACTGGAGAAGGCTCGGGGATATAATCTCCATCCTCTAGCGCGACTTCAAACCAAAGCTGTTTTGCTTCTTCGATGTTTTGCCATAGTTCTTCTATTGAATCGGCTGAAGTTAAACATCCTGGTAAATCTGCGATTTCAGCCACAAATCCTTTCCCGTCCTCGTCAGGATAAACACTAATTTTATACGGTAGGCTCATATAGTATTCGACTGATTTATTCATCATCATACCTATCAATTAATTGCTGAATCACGTTATACGCCTTTTTCACATATGTTTTAAGAAGTGGATTTTGGAAAGGTACAATTAGTGGTGCGCCTGGGATTTCTGGGTGTTTAAAACATTTATGGCTTCCTTTACCGGCTCTTTCTACAAATCCAAGTGAGAGCAGTAATTTTGATAATTCATTACTCGAAATGCCCTTCGGGTTTTCCTTTAGCCTTCTAATTTTCTTTTCTAGTTTAGTCATTTGTATGCATTGCCGAGCCCTTGAGGACTTGATAATAGTATCACAGATAGTACTATATAGCAAGCACTCTTCTGTCTTATCGCTACTTATATATCCATGCAAAGCAAATTTCAAACTATCTTCCGAGAGCGTGAATTACTGTAAAATATTGTGGTGTCCTCTTTATGAACACCTTGGACGCTAAGCCCCTGGGGTGACCCCCTCATCTCGTAGGCTGTTGATTATTCGGAGTCAGCGCGATAATGCAATCGAATTTACTCACAGGGGCATAAACCATGTTTGAACATCTTCGTATTGGAAACACCAAAGGTATAGAAAAAGCTGAACTTCTTCACCTTGGAAGGATTAATGTAATTTGTGGAAAAAATAATAGTGGAAAAAGTACACTCCTGGAATGTATTAATCAGAAAGACATTCGAAAGCCAGGGAAGAAGTTATCACACACTGATGGAGGAACAATTGCCCAAGGAACATACCGTGAGCTTGGGCTAGGTTCGACGCAAGGAAGAGAAAAACAAGAATATAACCAAATAATTTCTAATATTATCTCTAAAGGAGAGCTTTGGTTCACAAATGACATTAAGAAATTCCTAATAGAAGTCAAAAGTAGATTAGAGGAACATAGTTTATTAAGAAATCGCCGACTCCCCGAAAGTTTGCTGCAATCACTCTTTCTCGACCTTTTCTTGCCACACCCCAGTGTTATTTTACTTCCACCACATAGATATATTGAAACTGAAAAAAATGTAGATCCAAGCAATATCACTCAACCTGATGGAAGTGGCATCCTTAATAAGTTGTTCCACAATAAAAATCAAATTGGTGGCACCGAAAAGAAAAACGCGTATGACCGGATTAGCGAAGCTTTTCAGATTATTTCTAATGGATATCGTTTTCATATATCCCAAAATGAACAAAACCAAGCTGTAATTGAATTCGCATATAAGGATATGGCATTCTACGGCGCAGATGATTGTGGCTTGGGATTACAAGATCTCCTTGTTATCCTTTGGTTTGCACTTGATGAGAGCATTGAGGTTTTACTTATTGAAGAACCAGAAAGCCATATGCACCCTGAGATGCAACGCAGACTACTTGGATTTCTGAAAGACGATACTGACAAACAGTACTTCTTAACAACACATTCAAACATTTATTTAAGTAGTGCGTTTGTTGATAGGGTGTTTTTCACACAGTTTGATGAGAGAATCAAAGTCGAGGACGCTACAAGTAAAGCTAGAATACTTTCAGATATCGGATATGACATTACAGATAATTTATTAGCCGATATCATAATACTCGTTGAAGGGTCAACCGATAAACCTGTTGTCGAGGAAATATTACGAAAAATAGGAATATTTGAGAAGTATTCAATTTCAATTTGGTGCCTTGGTGGGGATTTGATGGTTCATCAAGATTTAAAAGTCTTCTCCGAACGGAATAATGTATTTGCCCTTATCGACAGAGAAGCCGGGGGCAGCGGTGAAAAACGCGAGATTTTCGAAAAGAAATGCATAGAGCTAGATATCCCTTGTATAAAAACGGATAGATACGCTATTGAGAATTATTACAGCTTACCAGTACTTAAAAAAATATTTGGTTCGCAAATCCCGGATGACATTAAAGAGATTGACCATGAAAAAAAACTGCAGTACCAAATTAATGGTTTAAATGTTAAAAACAAAGCTCGGGAGATTGTAAGGGAGATGACCATTGATGATTGGAAGGGAACTGACGTTTATGATTTCTTTATTGAAGTAAAAGAGTTTTGCGAACAAGCCTGATGTGTGCAATCCGTACTCGGTCTTGTCTGTCCTCGGAACACAGTCTCACGATTCTAGACAGTATGAAATCAGTATAAGCCTCTTTAAGAATCAAGTGCTTACTTTTTGACACGAGTCGAAGTAGTAACATGACTTGCTCCTTTACAAAGTATTCGCCATGCACCTTCAAATCCCTCTTATGTACGGCAATCCCCCCGCATATCCTCGATTACACTTCAACGCTTGACCTCCCCCCTGCCCTGGGTTACAATGCCGTCGCTTGCCGAGGTAGCTCAGTTGGTAGAGCACTTGACTGAAAATCAAGGTGTCACCAGTTCGATTCTGGTCCTCGGCACCTCCAAAAAGTCAGGGCCTACGCCCTGATCTTTCCTTTTAACCACTCCCTCTATTTGTAGGTTGACTGCAAGGCACGCATGGCCGAATTCGGGCTACGATTTAAGCTATCGGGCGAGACAGGTTTTCGAGGGAGCTCCGCATGAACGATCGACAACGGTCAATCTTCGACGAACGAGGTCAGACGCAAACCGAATTCGGCATCGCCACCCTGATCCTGGCCATCGTGGTGATCGCCATTATCTTCCTCATCGGCCCGGCTTTCGCAGGTATGTAATCCCCCCAGCTTATAAAATTCAACTCTCCCCCTGATTTCGCTCCCGCAGGCGCTGGCGCAGTTCATCGATCGGCGCCAACTCCCCATCCTCCGTCCGGTAATACCAGTGCTTCCAACCGTTGCACGGGCTGCCGCCCATCAAGTGCCTCCCGGCTTGATGGATCGAGCCCTCGAAATCCCCGATGCGCAGTTTGCCGTCCGGCTGAATGCGCGCACGCAGCTCACGCTCGCGCCGGAAATACAGCGTTTGTCCAGGCTTTAAATACTCATGTTCGAGCAAACTCGTAAAGGGGATGCGTGGCGCATGGCGGCGGCGGTCGCCCGGGTTCGATATCAGACGTTCGTCCTTTTCCAACTCAACCATTTCGATTCGACGGCGGGCCAGCCCGACGTAGTCGGCTTCGCGTTCGATGCCGATCCAGCGCCGCTGAAGACGTTTCGCCACGGCGCCCGTCGTACCGCTGCCGAAAAACGGGTCGAGCACGATGTCGCCGGGATCGCTGGCAGCCAGGATCACGCGCTGCAATAAATCCTCCGGTTTCTGCGTGGAGTGGGCTTTCTCCCCGTTCACCTTCAAACGCTCCGCGCCCGAACAGATCGGCAGTTTCCAATCGCTGCGCATTTGCTTGCCCTCGTTCAACGCCTTCATGGCGTGATGGTTGAAGGTGTACTTCGCGCCCCTGGATTTGCTGGCCCAGATCAGGGTCTCGTGGGCGTTGGTGAAACGCACGCCGCGGAAGTTGGGCATGGGATTGGTCTTGATCCAGAGCACGTCGTTGAGGATCCAATAGTCCAGGTCCTGCAGGATGGCACCCAGGCGGTAGATGTTGTGATACATGCCGATGACCCAGACCGTGCCGTCGTCCTTGAGCACGCGGCGGCAGGCGCCGAGCCAGGCGCGGCTGAATGCATCGTAGGCCTCGAAGCTGCTGAAACGATCCCAATCGTCCTGCACACCGTTCACCCTGGTCATGTTCGGGCGCCACAGATCCCCCGATATCTGCAGGTTGTAGGGCGGATCGGCGAAGATCAGGTCGACGCTCGCATCCGGCAGCTGCGGCAGAATCTCGAGACAATCCCCGAGAAGAATCTGACCGAGATATTTCTCAATCGCAGACATCTCACCTCTTCAACCGTACTTCGATCTCCAAACGAAATGCGTTATTCAGCGTTCCCCCGACTAGTCTACACGCGAGACCCGTCTTCTTCAACCCGCAAGCGGACCATCCGAACGCCGGATTACGGGTAGAATAATGGGCGAGATCCCATCCTGCGAGAGATAGAATGAAAACCTGGCGAGAAACCCTGCGACTCGATCCCATCCCCCCACTGCTCGCGGCGGACGACGAAGCGCTGCGTTACTTCACGAAGCGCGATCTTTTAGATGAAACCGTCGGACCGATCGATCAGCTCTGGGCGCTGCCCACAGCGCAGAAGATCGCCGCACGCCAACAGGAAGACGGTTCGTGGAAGCGGCCGGGGAAACACAAGCACGACGCCATCAACCACAACCTGATCGAAACCTGGAAGCAGTTCCGCTTCCTGGTGCAGATGTATGGTTTCACCCGGGAAAGCCCTGTCGGCGCGAAAGCGGCCGAGTTCATCCTCTCCTGCCAGACGGAGGAAGGTGACATCCGCGGCATCCTCGCCAAACAGTACACAACCTACTACACCGGCGCGCTGCTCTTCCTGCTGATCGAAGCCGGCTATGCCGACGACCCCCGCGTGGAAAAAGCCTTCCGGTGGCTGCTGTCCGTGCGCCAGGTGGACGGCGCCTGGTCGCTGGCCATGATCACCCATAAGCTGGATCGAGAGACCCAATACGAACTCTCCAGCCAGTACCGCCCACCGCTGCAGCCCGATCTCTCGAAACCTTTTTCGCATAACGCCACCGGCATGATCCTGCGCGCCTTCGCCGCTCACCCTCGCCACCGCAAAAGCGACGCCGCGATCCACGCCGCGGAGCTGCTCGCCTCCCGATTCTTTCAGAAAGACGCAACCACATCCTACCAGGCCAAACGCTACTGGATCATGTTCCAGTACCCCTTCTGGTGGAATCAATTGGTGGCGGCGCTCGACTCCATCTCCCTCATCCGCATTACCATAGAGAATGAACATGTCAGCAAGGCGCTGGACTGGCTGATCGAACACCAGCAAGAAAGCGGACTTTGGAAATCATCTTATGCCAAAGGAGGCAAAGCCCACGCCGGATCGAAGGGCAGCGATCCATGGGTGAGCCTGGCGATCTGCCGTGTGCTGAAGCGCTGCGCAAGTTAAAGCCGAGTACCCTCCTTAATAAGGGATCAACTCCCCCGCTTCATTTGAAAGCGAGGGAGTTGATATGCTTGCAGACGAACGCTGAGATTTACTTAATCTTAACGATCGGAATGCAGATATCCACCTCGGATTGATCATCATCCGACATCCGCCGTTCGTCATACACTTCCAGATCCGCCGTCATGGCGTGTTCGTAACCGGATTCCGGCAGCCAGGTCGAGTAGATGTAGCGAGTCGCGTCCTGAACGGCCTTGGTGATGGGTCCCTTGGCAGTGAAGACCGCGTAGGTCGCTGCGGGAATCTTGCGCCCGATCATGTCGTCCGGGACCCCTTCGAGGCGGTCGACTTCCCTGGCGATCATGTAGATGAAGTTCGGCGACTCGAAATCCGTACAAATCCCATAGCAGGTGTTCGGATTCACCACATTGGGGATTTTTTTCAACGTATCCTTTTCCATCTCCTCTTCCCAAAAGAGGGGGATGCGTTTCACGTTTTCGTCATCTTCCGTCGTGCATTTGATCGCCGGTCCGATGACGATGAATTCCGCTTTCTCAACGATTTTTGGTTCAATCGCAACCATTTCCAATTCTCCCTTCAATTTATTATTAGCTGCATCCATGGGCAGGAAGGTACGAAACGAGGCCTTGCGCTTGCGGAAATCGCCGGGGTTTCGACCGCATTCTTTCTTGAACGCCCGGCTGAACGCTTCCTGGGATTCATATTGGCACATGAAGGCCAATTCCAGGATGCTGATTTCCGTCGTACGCAGCTTTTCCGTCGCTTCAGACAATCGCCGCCTGCGGATGTATTCCTTCAACGAGTATCCCACCATGGCCTGGAA
Source organism: Anaerolineales bacterium (assembly GCA_034430895.1). GTDB lineage: Bacteria > Chloroflexota > Anaerolineae > Anaerolineales > E44-bin32 > WVZH01. The sequence continues at coordinate 38,490 of DAOUDW010000106.1, forward strand.
CAAGCGATAAAAATGGTACGGCGAAAAGAAAGCCTGCTCTGCAACGTCTTGCAGTTGGATCGGCTCGAACAATCGGCCTTCTATATACTCGATGGCCTTTTGTATGCGCTCGGTGGTATCCATTTTCACTCGCTCCCGGGATAATAAAAATATAACGGAAGAAGGGGACATTGTTTTGATATTTTTTGCGGAAACCGCTCAATTCCGGAATAGAATCCAGTGGGTCGAGGCGTTGAGAGAGACCGTGAATACGCGAGCGGCGCGGCTCGTGTGTGAAATAATGATAATTAAACGTGTTTGTCTGAATGCGAATCGGTAAACAAAATCGTAAGTTCTTTTATTATTCTTCGAGTTTCTCGATATAGGCTTCGTACATCTCCCAACAGGCATCGACCACCGCTTCCATCGCCGCAGTCTTCAGCTCAGGATCAATGATATTCCCTGTTCTTGTGATGTCTAAACTGTTGTAAAAATCCCGCAGATCGGTGATACGCAGGAGCGCATCAAAGGCACGCTCGGAGTGTTTTGAAGGATATTCCGTCGGATCGTCAAAATTCTCGGATGCCTTCTCGATCAACGCCGGCACTGCGGGCATGCCAATTTCTTCTAATGCGTCTGCAGCGTCAGAGTGCAGATACCAGGAAAACACATAACCCTTGTCTTCGTCCATCAACGCTGCGATAAGCGCCTGGATGCTATCTTCGATGACCAGATCGATCTCGCCCAGGACCCGAATTGCCGCAGCGCGTACATCGGGGTCTGAATCATGGGTGAATGAGATCAACGCTGATAAAGCTTCTTCTGTAATCTGCGGAAGCCTTCCCAACCCCAGTATCGCATTCCAGCGCTCGACCGAGTCGTCGGCATCGCCGGAGATTTCGATCAACGTCTGCACGTCTTCATCTTCGACCACGAGCTGCGTATCCCACCAGGCCTGCCAGCATTGGACTTCTTCGTCCGCGAAGTCATCCAGTCGATTGCAGGGGGCATCTGTGAGTCGGGTCAACGACCCCCTGAGATCGTTTCGAAAAACAATTTCCATTCCCGCAGAGGGGGATTCGATGCCGACCTTGTTAATTCTTTCAAGGGTCTCATCCAAGGTTTGAATTAAGACAGGAATCGCTTCCCATGCCGGAGAACCGATGTCGGCCAATGCGTTGGCCGCATCTGATTTGATCTCCTTGGAAACATTTCCCGCTTCCATCACTCGAATGAGTTGAGGGAGCGCTTCGGAGATATCTTCATCCATCGTCGACAGTCGATTCACGGCGATATCCCAATGCTCTCCCGAGTCAATCACCACGGCCGCAGCCCGAGGCCCCCATATCGCGATCATTCCCCCGACAATCGGTTCTCCCCAAACGTCGTCCCACAGTCGTGTATTCCTCGTAGGTGTTTGCGAGCATCCCGTGATGAAATCGGGCGTATTGGAACTACGTAGATTTCGTTCAATCGTCGTTAATTCATCAGCAGATATCGACAAGACACCTTCCATCCGGCCGCCGGTGTTGCATCGGGATTCATTACGGTCGTTGTCCACGTACACGTCCCACTCTGGTTCTATACTCGCCGTAATTTGCAGGGTTGCATCACAGGCATCATCCAGAGGGAGCACTTCGATCGACAAGCCTTCCAAGACCTCTCGGACCGTCGATTCAATCGGAAAAGTGAGATTATTCGGCATTTCGTTATAGGTGATATCGACATCCAGGCACACACTCGTCACGGTCATGTCTTCCCATGCCGAACTGCGAATCGCCACCGGCGTAGGCGTGGGTGTGATCGTGGGTGTCAATGTAGGCGTGATGGTTGGGGTAAGTGTAGAAGTAACAGTGGGCGTCTCGGTAACGGTGGCCGTCGGTGTACGGGATGACATGAATGGCAGCAGCCCGGACGAACCGCATGAAGTCAGGCTAAGGACAAGGAGGGTTGCAAGGATGGCAAGACTCCAGCGCATTCGCTGAGATGCTGGCGACAATCCCAAAAATCTTCGTTCCATGGTTTTTCGTTCCCTTTCAAGAAAAATATTCTTGGATTTCCAACTTGATTGCGAATTGATAAAACGCATCGCCCAATCCACCCTCACTAATCAGCGGCGCCATCCTGGGCGCCGAGTCGTTTCACCTTGTAACCCACGCGGGCGAGAAAGGTTGGCAAGCGCCGGACGGCGATTCGATTTTTCTCCTTATCCGCCTCTGCAAGTCGGCCCCAGGGAACAAGCGCCGGATGTGCCTTTGCCGTAGGGTCCTTTCTGCCAGGTGCATATTCCCAACCCTGTTGGATTTTTTCGCGGCACCATCGATCGTGTTCCATCTCGGCCATGATTTCGATTTCGGAATCCGAAAATTGATATACCGGCTCCGTCCAATCCCAAAGTACATTCAATGCACAGCCCACGTGATTCACCAACTCACCGATATGATCCGCCTGACGCCTGTTCGCCTCACGCACACTCTCGGGGAGATTCACCCAGGGCCTATTAGTAACACGGACCGACCTGTCGACACGACCTTTATCTTGATGGTATAGATACTCCTCATGCAGCGCGCGAGCCAGGGTTTCATGCAACCCACGAGATATGATTTCCGGCGTACAGGTACGTTCCAACAAACCGAAAGGCTGTATCGAGACCAGATCGTCATCCTCCGCTCGACCCCGGATCAGGTCCGCCATTCCGCTTTCTTCAGGAACCCGCATGACGATCTGCGTCGCGTGTTTGGATAGCCGGCGACGAAGTGTTAATCCGGTATACAACGCTTCAGAGGGATCATCGTAGCAGATGATGGCAATGTCGATATCCGATATGCCATCCACATCAACAAGGTACTCGCCTCGGATAAATTCCGGTGAATTGACACTCATATTCAGGGCTGTGATCTCTGCGCTTGACGAAAGTCCGGGGTAACGAGCATCCAGCAGCGCCAGTACTTCCTTCGCGCCTCGATCGATCAACGTCATACGAATGCGGGCCTTCGGATCCGCACGCCGGAAAAACCATTCCCTGGCAGTTTCCACAATTAGATTCGTGCCCATTTTGTCCATGCCGATGACCAACACATGCTGGGGTGAAAACGTAGAATGCCTGGTTTTTCGATGCAGGATGTACTCATCAACCAGGATCTTCGCCCCATGGAGGTAAACGTTGAACATCTCCAGGCGGATGTTTTCGAAGTATTTACCGTTGAATTGTCGCTCCTGGAGTAAATCCCAAAATGCTGGATCGACGATATGAATCACACAGTACAGCGGATCGATGCATCTGTTCAAGCAAATACCATTCGCTCGAACAGCGATCTCCGCATTGGCTCGATCGTTGTCGGAAACCGCGATGAGCATGCTGGCTCGATCTATCCCCGCCTGACTTAGCATAACGGGATCGTTGGGATCGCCAACGAGCACCACCGCCCCGTGACGTTTACAGGTTTCGATTTGCGCATGCGCTTCGTTTTTCTCAATGATGATGACCTTGGTGCCCCTGGCAAGGTAACCCTTCACCAACAGGCAGTTTTTTTGATTCAAGCCGCCAATAACCACATGGCCACGCCAAAAGCGTGAAGTCAATCGCCGGATCTGTTCGTTGAAAAGTATCATCAAGGCTTGTAAGGCAGTTCCCGCAGCCAAAAGCGGCAAACCAAATCGAGCGACTTCAAGCTGCCAGGGAATTCCGCCATCTCCCAAATTGGACTCCAACACCATGAGCTGCAATAACTTGTACAGCATATCAAGAAGCGTTGGCTGGCTATTCATCTCTGCGGTGTACTGTACCAACCCGATAATCCCGATTACAAAAACGATGACCCACATCAACCCAATTACGACCCAGGGATTTACGCGGATAGATAACGACCATCGATAGCGTTTCCGTGTCCCGGATTCAAGATCGGCCATTGTTGTTGATTTGTTCCCTTTCATTCGAAGTCACCAATCGCAATTTGATCCATTTCCAGGGATCGTATCGTTGATTAATCGGTTAAGCTTGATCTTCCAGAGGAGCGATTGTATACCCTGCCAGTGCCAGAATGCGCGGTATGGCGCGCACCATCAGTCGATCCTTTTCGCGTTCGTCGGTAGATAATTCCCCCCACTCGACGATTCCGGCATGTATCTTACGCCCGGGATCGGTTTCCGGACCTGCACGCCAGCCCGCACGGCGCATGTTCCGTACCCATCGCTCATGTTCCATTTCAGCAAGGATTTCAAGCTCGGATCCTGGGAAGTCGATCTGTGGATCGGCTTCCTGTTTCGGGTAGAGTGAATAACCTGCGGAAGCGATCTTTCTGGGGATATCGCGGACGAAATCACGATTCGACTGCTTGAGATCTTCACTTAATTGCTCGTAAGGAACGAGGGCGGGATGGGTTTTCTGTTCTTCTGAAAGAACAGGACCATACCGGTAGCCTTGTTGCAGAAGATCTTCACAAAATATCTGATGCGCATGCTCCGCAAAAAAATCGATTTGCCCTTCTCCGAAGATGGATGGACCAACGCTTTCCTGCCTCACCGACTCAAACCTCATTTCACCCGACACCAAATTCGGATCGACCCCGATCCACCCGATTATAGGAGAGACCACATGCTTGCGAAAGTGAGTTTATGGTACCCCCTAGAATGTGAGAGTTATACTACGCTCGCTGTTGATCTGGGAATAAAGAGCAATTGCAAGTACATGAGCTTGCTTGTACAGTTATGCTCGGCGTTAAAAGCACCATCCAATATTGTTTTCGAGGGTATTATGTCTGACGTTTTCATCTCCTACTCCCGTAAAGACATCTCGTTCACTCAATGACTTCACAAATCCTTGGAAGAAAACAACCTCGATACCTGGATCGACTGGCAGGATATTCCATCCGAGCGAAGATCAAATCCTTGCAGCAGTAAACTGTGGTGATGCGTTGCATATTAGTAGTTGCGCTCTCAGTGTATGGGACCTGTCTACGACGCCACCTGAAATTCTTTATACAGCGGATGTCGATTGGCCTGTCCGCGCGCTGGCCTTTCACCTGCAGGGGGACATCCTCGCCGTTGCCGAAGGGTATGATGGCAACATTTCGGTAATGGATTGGCGTCTCGGAAAGCAGTTAACAAAGTTCGATGGTACAGGGGAAAAACCCGCCAAAATCACCTTCAGCCCCGACGGTGATGATCTGGCGGTGGTTTACAACGTTACGAATACGCCCGTTGTCGTCTGGAATCTCGAGAGTGAAGAAACCACGGCTATTGTCTGTCCAGGATCGGACGACGGGAAAGCGTCGGATATCGCCTTCCATCCCCATCAGCACCTGCTGGCGGTTGCATGCGGAGATCGGATCATTTTTTAGGACGCAGAAACTGATACTGTCGAGTCGGAAATCGTACTGGATGAATCCCTGGAAGTCTTCGAAGTCATTGCCTTCCACCCCGACGGATCGCAATTCGCCACAGGCAGCGGGGACGGTAACATCCGTTGGGATTTTCAGACCATGGAGCCTCTCTCCATGCCCAGCGAAGATACGACGAGTTCCTGGGGCGTTGATGTGCCTGCCTACGATCCGACGGGATACATGCTGCTCACTGGCAGGGTCACGAACCTGCGTATCTTCGATGCGCAAAGCGGTGATTTCTTTATCCAACTCGATCCGCTCGGTAAGAACACCCTTGCTGAACAATACCGCTATTATCTTCGGCCGGAATTGTCAGTGAGCACAGACGGCACACGAGTAGTGTCATATGCACGCGACAATCAATTGATCTTCTGGCAGCTCGATCTTGAGTTGTGGAAGGCATCTGCCTGCTCGATCGCCAATCGAAACCTTACACAGGACGAATGGAAAACGTACATGGGAGATATCCCCTACAGGGAAACCTGCCCATGAAAGATAACTGCATTTTTGTAGGTTTTGTTGAAATTAAAATGAGATAATCATTTGCAGCGAATCTTCCGATCACCCACTTAATAAACCCAACTTCATCCTGGTCTGCGGTTGATATAATTCCTCCAGAGTTGAGGAGGCGAAATCTCCTCAACCCGGAGGGAGGTTTCACCATGCAAAACGAGTTATGGACAACCCGAAAAGTCATCATCGTAGGAGCGGGCGCCGTAGGCTCGACGTTCGCCTACGCGCTGGCGCAAAGCGGTTTGGTGGACGAAATCGTCCTGATCGATGTCAACCAGGAATTGGCCAAGGGAGAAGTGTTGGATCTATCCCACGGCCTCCCCTATTATCCCAACGTACAGATATCCGTCGGCAAAGCGGAGGATTACGCTGATGCCCATGTCATTGTGATCACGGCCGGTGCTAAGCAAAAAGGCGCCGAAACGCGGCTCGACCTGCTGCAGCGAAATGCCGCCATTATCGAAGCCATTATTGACGACATTGTTGCCCACAAGTCGAGAGCCATCATCGTTGTGGTCAGCAATCCTGTCGATATATTGACCTATCTAGCTCATAAAAGGACCTCGTGGGAAAGAGGCCGCGTGATTGGTTCCGGCACGGTTCTGGATAGCGCAAGATTTCGATACCTGCTGAGCACCCACTGCGGAGTCGATGTGCATAACGTTCATGCCTATGTACTCGGCGAACACGGCGACAGCCAGGTGGCAGCGTGGTCGATGTCCCATTTCGCCGGTTTGCCGATCGATGAGTACCTCAAACACTGCGGGATTTGCGAAGGATGGGATAAAACCAAAGCCGAGATCGAAGAAACGGTGCGCCGTTCCGCCTACCACGTGATTGAATATAAGGGTGCGACCAATTACGCCGTCGGGTTGGCTTTGCTGCGTATCGTCGGTGCGATCATCCGCGACGAGCGCAGCGTCCTCACGGTCTCCGTTCCGTTGCAAGGCGAATATGGCTTGAGCGAGGTCAGCCTGGGTGTGCCCAGCATCGTAACGCAAAACGGCGTGGAAAGGGTCATCGAAGCAAACTTATTACCCGAGGAACTGGAAGGGCTTCGGGCCTCTGCGTCTTTACTGCAGGAATCCATCAAGGAAATCCAGCGCAACGAGTAGCGCTAGAGAAGAAAAGTATCGTCAGGCCGATTTATCTTCAAGAATATGGGCCAGCAGCCGAGCGATTTGCTCAATCGTAGGCGGTTTACGCAGCCAACCACTTAGACCGTCTTCCTCCAGATCGATGAGCTCATCCTCCCTCGGATGTCCCGTCATCATCACGGTGGGTATGCTCAAGCCGCGCTGTTGAATGATTTGCATCAATTCCTTGCCCCCCATTTCAGGCATGACCAAGTCACTCAACACCAGATCTACTTCCTGACTGTGTTTCTCCAAAACATCGAGCGCTTCTCGTCCGTTGAATGCCCCAAGAACACGATAATCTAAGGAGGCGAGGATCTCGACCAAAGCCTTCAACAAGACTTCGTTGTCCTCGACCACCAAAATGGTCTCTCCATGCCCGCGCAGTGAAAGTCGCTTATCGACAATGGGTTGTTCTTGGGGTTTTTCTGATTCGGCGGGCAGATAGATCGTGAAACTGGCACCCTGATCAGGCGCTGTCTGGACGCTGATGTAACCGTTATGTTGTTTGACGATGCCGTACACTTGCGGCAATCCCAACCCGGTCCCTTTCCCGGGATGCTTGGTTGAGAAAAACGGATTGAAAATGTATGGCAAAACATCCGACGAGATGCCCACACCCTCATCTGAAACTGTCATACATACCCAGTCACCGGGTTCGATTTCAGGCAGTTCTGCGAATTTCTCGTTATTAATATGCAGGTGCGAAAGCTTGATCTGCAGCAGCCCTCCATTTGGCATGGCATCTCGTGAGTTAAGCGCAAGGTTCAACAGGATTTGCTGCATGCGCGTTTTATCCGCGTTAACGATGTATTCCTCATCCGATTTATCAAATTCGATACGAACGGTTTCAGGCAACATTCGCTTCAACAACTTGATCTGTTCTTCCACAACTTCCATTAAATCGATTGGACGGCGTTCGAGAATGGCACGCCGCCCGAAATCCAGAATCTGCTGAATGAGATCCCTTGCACGATCGGTTTGATGCGTGATGATTTCGAGATGATCTCGGATCTTTCCTGGCAAATCCACATCGCGCAAATCCTGACGAGCGTAAAGCGCGATAATCGACATAATGTTGTTGAAATCGTGAGCCAATCCGGCAGCCATTTGACCTACAGCAGCCAGACGTTCCTGTTGACTCAGTTGCCGTTGGACTTGCCGCTCAAGCGTGACGTCATTGATAACAAGCAGGAGTTTACCTGTCTCCAGATCGTCACTCATCGTTTGCGCCGCAACCTCGAAAACCTGGCCTTTGGCCATAACCTCATGACGCAATCCCTCGGTCCTAGGCGAGGAGATTAAGTCCTCCAACATGTGGTTTCCAAGGTAAGTGAGTTTATCACCCACTTTCGCATTGGCGAGAGATTCCAGATTTTCCTTGCCCATCGGATTGGCCAGGATAATCGTGTGCTCCGAGTCGATCAGCAACAAACCCACCGGCACGGTGCTCATCACGTCGAGTAATCGCTGGGCTTGTTCGCGCAATTGATCGAGCAGTATCTCTCGTTGTTGTTCAGCCTGCTTGCGCTCGGTGATATCTTTGGAAACCGAGATCGAAACTTGCTTGTCTCCAATCATTGCAAAATTGATCGTTACTTCAACAGGAAGTTCCGTCCCATCTTTCCTGCGATGGACAGCCTCCATGGTCGTCACGACCTGTGAACGTGTCCTCGCCCGGTGTTTTTTCCATCTCTCCTCATCCATATTGAAATCGATATCCCAGATGTGCATGCTCATCATTTCATCTTGGGTGTATCCAAGACTATCGCAGCCGTATTGATTTGCGTAATAGATTTTGCCATCATCGTCCACTTGAAGCAGGCCAATCTGCGCTTGATCGATTCCGGCATACGTTAACGCGAGATGCTGTTCGATTCGTTTCCTATCTGTGAGGTCTCGTGTAACGCTCAAAATGGCTGGTTTGCCACAATAGGTCACCAGACTGGAGCTTACCTCCACAGGGAACGTTCTCCCATCTTTCGTAATGTGCTTGGTCTCAAATACTTGCGTTTCCCCCATCTTCATGCCTTCGATGAGCTGACTGATTCCTTCTTTACTGATGGTGGCATCAATGTCATACGGCCCCATCTCAAGTAATTCTTCTCTGCTATAACCCAATACCTCAAGAGCTGTATCGTTCATTTCGAGGAATTTGCCATTGAAGTCAATCACAAATGCCGTATCATTCATGCTGTTTACCAGCTGTGTATATTCTTGCTCTCTTCTTTTCTCTTCCGTGATGTCCCGCAGCATCAATAACAATCCTGAAACTGCGTTATCCGGCCTCTTGATCGGTATCATGGTCCAATCGTAGTGACACGTCTCAGCTTCACCTTCCTCGCCCAACATGAATGCTTTCGCCGGCTCGAAAACAACTTTGGAGGATTCGAGAACCCGGCGAAATAATGCTTCATCCTCTTTGCTGGGATAAAGGGTGAAGAAATTTATGCCGACGAAGGAGGAAGGATCGCGGCCGGCCGCCTCGGAAAAAGCCCGGCTAACCCGGATGAAATTGAAGTCAAAATCCAGGTGTATGACGATCATGCGCGTGCGATCAAACATGCTTTCCAGGATTTGATGGATTTCGTGGGGAATAGACTCTGATCGACCTTGCCCGCTTTCGGTGTCTTCTAATTCAGACAACCTGGCGCGCAGCTCATCCAACTCTTGAAGTAGTTCCTTTTTCGTTTTCCGTGTAGATGTCATATTTATCTCGAACGATAATGACCCGGTCGCGCGATTAGTATATGTTTCCCGAGGTGTTTAGGATTAAGCAGCGATCAATTGTGTGGTTGTGAGTAGTGGTTCGTTGGTGAAGGCAGCACTTTGGTCGATATAAGTCACACGCATCCTCACACGAACGTCCATATTAATGGAACAGGAGACAATCTCTGATCCCCGAATCCGGCCTGCGATTGGTCCTCGTAACTACTTGAGCGCCAGTACCGGATCCGCGGGGTTATCCAGCAATGATTTTTTCTTCGTCACCCCTTTTATAAAGCTTCGTAGATTCAACTCCGAAGTGCAACTTTGAAGGTTGGAATAAGAGGTAAGCTGCAGTAGCATCTATGCTTCTTAGACCAACCAAGTCAAAGGAGCACTGATGAGAACCTACGCGCAGCTTACCCAAGAGCAAAGATAC
>DAOUDW010000107.1:0-3206 GCA_034430895.1 Anaerolineales bacterium
GAAAACTTGCAGGACGGAATAAGATCGTGCAACATCTTTTCTATAAAATGGCCGTACTCCTCTCAGATTGATATAGCGCCAAAATAATATTCTCCTTCTGGTTGAACAAAAAGCTATTCCTATCCACGCGGCAGGCGCCTCGGTCCGGTTCGAGTCCGGAGCGCGTGAACTGGTCTCCATCCGGAGACAAATCAAGCCCCTCGGGGCAATTCAAACGGAGGAAAGCTATGAGCAAACGGTATTTTGTAATCGGCGACGCAGACGAGATGGGTTTGGACGAGCTGGTCGAATTGCTGACCAGGCATTACCAGGACGATTCGCTGCGGTTGGTATCGGATCCAGACCTGGCAACGCACCACCTTATCGTCGCCCGTAGCGACGGCAATGTGCGTCTGTAGGGTTACAACGTTGTTAGACCTGCATGCTTACCCATATATCTTTAATTGGGATCAAGTAGTGTAGGGAGGGGAATATAAGCCGCGCGGGGGATGTCCTTCTCCTTTCGCTACTGTATAATAAATATACGGCAAGCTGCAGTACGTGTGATCACACGGGGAGATGCGAGATGGATCGGCAAGAAATAGTACTAGCGGCGTTGGCGCCCGCCAATGGGAAACCTCATAGACCTGTCGTCGTACAAAAGCTTCTTTTCATGATCGATCGAGAGATCCCAAAACTCGTAGACGGCCCCCACTTCAATTTTCAGCCGTATGCTTACGGCCCGTTCGATGTGGCGGTCTATACGACACTCGAGGGATTAGCAATGATGGATCTCGTCGAGATCATCCCTGAACGAACGTGGCAGAATTATCGATTGACGGAAGCCGGCCAAAAGAAGGGGGATGAATTATTTAAAGATCTCGACAACAAGGCACGCACCTTTATAAAGGACGCATCGAAGCTCCTCATGCGTCTATCTTTCTCGGATCTCGTTCGCGCAATCTATAAAGCCTACCCCGAGATGAAAGAAAACAGCGTATTCCAGGGATAAGCATGTGACCTCAGTTGTTGGCATCCTTTGCAGGGATGGTGTTGTCATTGGGACAGATAGCTCAGTTACTTTTGGCCCAGGAAGAAATCGCCCCCCTACGATCGAACAACTCATGAAGAAGATCGACATCGTAGAAAATTGCATCATCGTCGCCGGCACAGGGTCCGTGGGACTTGGCCAGCGTTTTTGTGACGTCATCGGCTGCGCATGGAACGCGGACGCGCTCAAGGCCACATCGATTGATGTCAGCCGGGCTCTTTGTCAGAACGCCGTGAAAGACTTTGCTTCAACTCAAGCGCCAACTGGGAGTTATGGGGCGCTCGTTGCATTTCCTACCCAACATGGGGCGCACTTATGCGAATTTGCAGTCGATGATTTTCAGCCGGAACTCATGACGGAACGCATATGGTACTCATCGATGGGCAGCGCCAAACACATTACGGATACCTTTCTGGGTTTCCTGCGCGGCGTTTATTGGAGCGAACCTCCGAATCTCCTTGATGGAATATTTGCTGCGGTTTGGACGTTGGATCTGGCCTGTGAGATTAATCCGGGAGGCGTGCACGAGCCTGTCGCAATCGCCGTCCTCGAGCCCGCAGGTAAAGAGGGTTATGCTGCACGGGAACTTGAAGATGAGGAGCTGGCCGAGGCTCGTCAACACATCGACCACGTGAAGCACGAACTCAACGGATTCCGACGCGCACTCCAAGATCCCGATCAGTCGGAGGTCCCGGATCTGCCGAGAGCATGAAGTTGAACTATAGGAACTCGAGCATGAAACGCGATTACAGGAACACAATCGTTCCGATTTTTCGAGGATCAGAGAGTACAGGCGTCGAGAAATTTCTCGGTACAGGATGCTTCGTTGTCCATGGAGAGAAAAGAGCTTTAGTTACTGCTGATCACGTAATTTCTGAAGCAGGCGACGATCTACTCATTGAAATTCCCCCAGTGCCATATGCACCTTCTGGGGGTGGGCATTGGAATATAGAGGTATTTGCTGCAAAAATACTTGATCGAAAACCAGAAGTTGATTTAGCCCTATTGGAAGTTAAAAACTATTTCCCACGTGAGCCTTTAACATTGGCAAAAGTCGATGAGATCAATTGCTTTCAACAGATATGCACTCTTGAGTACAGCACAACTGTAGTGAAAGATGGGAGATATGTTCTATCACCCGCAGTGAGAGTAGGAAATGTCACTCGAAATTTCCGGAAAGCCGATGTGCTAAAGGTCCCCCCTATGGCACGGGAAGATCTGATTGAGGTTTCGTTCCCTGCACTGACGGGTGCAAGTGGATCACCCATCATGCCAGTTAATAAAATGGCGTTGTGGGGGATTCTCCTGGCAAATGTCGATTACCAGCTGCTGCCAGTGAAGTTTTATAAAGCTGAATATGACTCCAAGGAAGTAGAAGAGACGTATTACATGGCTCCGATGGGTATCGCCGTTCACGTTCGACATATTCGGGATATGCTCTAATACCCTTACTGACTTCCGAAGAGCCCGCTGAAGATCTCAATTAATTTAAATGTATTGCCTCCACTCGTCAGAAACCTAAAAAAACCCTTACACCTAGAACTTTTGTATTTTCTCTTCCCACTCCCACTCCAGAATCTGCGCCACATTCGGCACCGATGCGTAGACATCCTTTATCGTCTTCGCTCGAACAAGCCCCAAAATCGATTTGTACATCATCGATCGAAGCACCAAAAACCTATCATTTTGCTTTTCATGCAATCCTCCTTTTAATTTTCCCTTCCACAGGTGAATCGAATAAAAAACGCTGGCTTCAATAACCTTATTCAGAATATCCCATAAAACGTTCGACTTCACAATGCGCGTCATCCACGCGGCAGGTGTCTCGATCCGGTTCGAGTCCGGAGCGCGTGAACTGGTCTCCATCTGGAGACAAATCAAGCCCCATGGGGCAAATCAAACGGCGGATGAACGGTATCCGCCAGAATCTATTGGAGCCACATCATGTTTGAAATCATCTGGCCCTCGGGCAGATCGATATCAAGCGGTGTGACCTTGTAGGTTGTCAGATCAACCAGGTATGGATGACATACGGGGCCGGTACTGACGGACACAAACGCCAACTGCAATCCATCTGGTGACACAGATGGCAGATATGAGATATCGTACGAGATAACAACTTCTTCAAGATCGCCTGATGCAGAATACACGTAGTGATGAAGTTCGTCGTGCGTAT
>DAOUDW010000108.1:0-82536 GCA_034430895.1 Anaerolineales bacterium
TGGAACAGGAGGTGAGTTGATCCGTTGTGGATGTGGACCAAAGGGTGGCTCCATTTTCGATTGCCACATCGCGACTCAAAAGCACGAGGTGGTCTCAGTTTCGATTGCCAAATGGGTTCATTTTAGATTGCCAAAAACACCAGGGTTTTGAGTAAACTACGTTTCATCTCTGTAATGCTTCTTTTCGAGTTAACCTTGCTGTGTTCCATGGGTTTATCTTTGGTAGTGGATATCTCCAGGTCAATGGATGAGCTTTTAGCTCATGGCAGAAAAGTAATTGACTTCGGATAATGAATTTGCTAAAATCATGGAAACGTTTCCATGATTTTATTATCGCTTGAACGATTATATAGGCTCAGTCCAATAAATATTACTACAAAATAGAGTCTTACTGTATTAATTGAATTGTAGTTAGTCGAAATTAATAGTAATCATTGTAAACGTTTCCAAAATATGGCAAAACGAAAATCTTCTTTGAAAGTGACAATTGTGGATGTTGCCGAAAAGGCAGGTGTATCACTCGGCACTGTTTCGCGTGTCATTAATGATGATATTCACGTTGCAGACGATACGCGCGAACGGGTACTGGCTGTGGCAAAAGAACTGGGATTTGTTGCCAATCGTCAGGCACAAGGGCTGAAGGGGAGGAAAACCAATACAGTTGGTGTGTTGGTTCCTAATCTGGGAACTGGCTACATTGGCCAAATCATGCAGGGTATTGATACTGAACTTGGATTAAGTCAGCTTGACCTAATGCTCTTCACAACACATCGTATGGCTGATAAAGAGGCCAACTATGTTGCGAATATGGTGCAAGGTATGGTGGATGGTCTTTTGTTTATTATTCCCCGCAGCCCTTCTGATTATATTGGTACACTCATACAGCGAAATTTTCCTTTTGTGCTTATTGACCATCAAGTTGTTAATGAACCGTGTCCTTCCGTTAGTGCAACCAATTGGCAGGGCGCATATCAAGCTACGGAGTACCTGATCGAACTTGGACACAGAGAAATCGGTTTTATCACTGGGTCCATGGATTTGAATTCAGCCACAGATCGGTTGGAAGGATATAGGTCGGCATTGCGCACCAATCATTTTCCCGAAAACCCTCATTTGATTTACGAAGGAGAATACACCCAACCATCCGGCTACGCTGGGGCAACTACTTTACTGGATCTAGACGAAATACCGACAGCTATTTTTGCTTCCAATGACGCAATGGCGATGGGAGCAATGGATGCTGTCCGTAACCGCGGTCTGCGCGTACCAGAAGATATATCTATTTTGGGATTCGATGATGTCCCCCAGTCCGCGATGGTTCGCCCTGCACTCACTACTGTTCGCCAACCACTTGAGCAGATGGGACGTGTCGCTACCCAAATGCTTCAAGATATTCTTAAAAATCCCGAGAAAGATTTTGACCAAATGAGGTTACCGACAGAATTAATCATCCGTGATTCTGCCCAACCTCCAAATACAGGGTCGGCTAACCTACCGAGCCAACCGACCCTGTAGTGTGGATCCCTTTACACAGAAAGGAGAACCAGCACAGACAAATTATACGCTAATAAACCCTCACCTACCTGTAAATAACTGATTCAAAAATCAAACTGATTGCCTCAATAAAGGAGGAGGACAATGTCTCGCAAGGTACATTTAATCTTAAGCATTATGCTCTTGAGCGCATTTGTTCTTTCCGCGTGCACTACCCCGACGGAAGAACCGGCTGCTCCTGTAGCAGAAGAGCCAGCGGAGCCCGTTGCGGAGGAGCCTGCCGAAGAACCAGCTGTGGAAGAGAAAGTCACGGTTACCTGGTGGCATATCTCGACTGCGGATGAACACAAAGCACTCTGGCAAAAGCTCGCGGATGAATATATGGCTGCTAATCCGGATGTCAACATTGAGATTACAGTCTTGGAAAACGAAGCATTTAAAACCAAGCTCACAACTGTTATGCAATCCGGTGAACCACCTGATATCTTCCAGAGTTGGGGTGGTGGTGTGATGAATGAGTATGCCAATGCCGGTTTACTCAAAGATATCACCACTGACCTCGATGCGGACGGCGGCGAGTGGCGCAATACTTTTGCGCCCGGCGCGTTGGGTGTGTATTCCTACAAGGGTCAGAACTATGGTGTGCCCTGGGATATGGGCATGATTGGTTTCTGGTACAACAAAGCACTCTTTACTCAGGCTGGCATCGATGCCCCTCCCACCACTTGGGCTGAATTGGTTGATGATGTGCAGAAGCTTAAAGCAGCTGGCATCACTCCGATCGCTCTGGGAGAAGGTGATAAGTGGCCTGGCATGCATATGTGGGCTTACCTCGTTACCCGCCTGGGTGGCAAAGCCAATTTTGAGGGTGCGCTGTTACGCACGGGTTCCTTCACGGATGAACCCTTTGTCCAAGCTGGCGCAATGATCCAGGAATTGGTTGCCCTCGAACCGTTCCAGGATGGTTTCCTCGGCGCAACCTATGGCGATGAAGCCACAGCCATGGGGAATGCAAAAGCCGCTATGGAATTGATGGGTCAGTGGGCTCCGGCTGTTCAAAAGGACAACAGCGAAGATAAAGAGGGCATCGGCGATGACCTCGGATGGTTCCCCTTCCCGGCAGTTGAAGGTGGAGCTGGTGATCCCAATGACGCGGTTGGTGGTGGTAACGGCTTTGCGATTGGTAAAAACGCCTCTCCTGAAGCTATCGACTTCGTCAAGTACCTAACTCGCGCGGAAGCACAGGTTCAATTGGCCGAGATCGGCGTGATTATCCCGGTAGTGAAAGGTGGAGAAGCTGGTATAGCTGATCCGCTGATGATCACCCTCCAAGAGCAGTTGGCCAAGGCGGAGTATTTCCAATTGTATTACGATCAGGCTTTGCCACCTGCCATGGGTTCCGTCATCAACGACGTCACCCAGGGTTTGTTTGCTGGCACGCTAACGCCTGAACAGGCTGCCCAAGAAATTGAAAACTCTGCCCAGCAGGAACTATAGTAAGCAAGCACCTTGACATTGCGGGGATCGGGATTTCAACAAGCCGATCCCCGCAGCATTTCATGGCTGTATTGGAGGCAATGAATGCAGAACCTTCCCACAATTCCGAACATTTTTAAATTGAAGCCGGGGACAGGTGGACGACAAAAGAATAAGGAAAGATTGGTTATTTTTTTGTTCCTGTTGCCAGCCATTGTACTTTTCTTCCTTTTTGTTATTTATCCTATTCTCCAATCGATTTATTACAGCCTCTTTAATTGGAAGGGATTCGGTCCCGCCGTTGACTTTGTGGGACTGGATAACTTTATAAACATCCTGAAGGACAGAGTCTTCTTAATCGCACTACGTAATGGTTTCTTCATTATTGCGTTCTCTCTCTTCCTCCAACTTCCACTTTCACTCATGCTGGCTGTACTGGTAGGACGTGACCTGCCAGGGCGTGTCTTTTTCCGTGTCATTTTCTTCATGCCCTATGTTCTCTCCGAAGTGATCGCCGCGCTTATGTGGTTGTTCATCCTTAATCCGGATCCCGAACGCGGCTTTATCAACGCTGTGATCGTCTTTCTGGGTGGCGAATCGCAAGCCTGGCTTGGTAACACAAGTCTTGTCATGCCTGCGATTTTCGCGGCGTTGACGTGGAAGTATTTTGGCTATCACATGTTGTTGTTCATGACCGGTCTACAAAATATTCCCTCTGAAATCGAAGAAGCGGGGCGCATCGATGGCGCCGGTAGATTCCAAAGTTTCTTTTACATCACATTGCCATTATTACGAAGTACCATTCGTACTTCAGTTTATCTTTCGGTTCTCGGTTCGATCCAGCAATTCATTCTGGTCTGGATCATGACCAAAGGCGGACCCGTCAATGCCAGCGAAACATTGGCAACGTATATGTATCGTTTCGGATTTGTGCGCTTCCAGCTGGGGTATGGATCAGCGGTGGCAATCTATATGTTTCTGCTCTGCTTAATGTTTTCCCTGATTTATCAACGCCTGACTCGCCAGCCTGACTACTTCAGTGGTCTTTAGAAAGGATGAATTCATGAGTAAAACTTATCGCCCGCACATAAGATGGCGAAGATTGGCAACAAGAGTCCTTCAGTATTTCATTCTTTCGATCATTGTCGTGATTGTATTTGTTCCAATAGTGATTCTGGTTTTTGGCGCCCTTAAAACTCGCGGCGAATATTTATCACATCCTTACGCTATACCTGTTCCAGTTCGCTGGGAAAATATTACGTTGATTTTACGAAATGCTTCATACTCCTTTTGGCCCATGTTGCGAAACAGCGTAGTTGTCATGCTGATTGTTACAGCGTTGGTGGTAATTGTATGTAGTCTCGCAGCCTTCGTATTTGCTCGTATGGAGTTTCGCGGCAAGGGGCTGACGTTTAATCTTTTCACTTTGGGACTCATGTTCCCTATCAATGTTGCTATTCTGCCGGTATATTTTGTATTGCGTCAAATAGATTTGATCGATAGTTTATGGGGTGTAATTGTTGTACAGACTGCATTTCTACTATCGGGGAACATTATGATTTTGCGCGGTTTCTTCACGGCCATCCCAGTAGAATTACAGGAAGCAGCCTATATTGATGGCTGTACAGCAATTGATTTCTTCTGGCGTATCTTGCTTCCGCTTGCACGCCCGGCATTGTCGACCGTCGCAGCGCTGACCATGATCATCAGTTGGAATGACCTGCTAGTTCCACTCGTTGTACTCAACAGCGACAAACTGTGGACGCTGCCTCTTGGCACCATGCAGTTCCAGGGGCAATACGGACAGGATTTATCGTTAGTATCTGCCTTTATCGCATTATCAGCCTTGCCTACGATCATCTTCTACATATTCGCTGAACGCCAGATCGTTTCCGGCCTCACCGCAGGCGCGATCAAGGGGTAGTTCCTAGATGACACGATACTTTCGTCCCCCGATTCTTTCAGGAAGTCACCCTGATCCTTCCATTTACCGGGTGGATGAAGATTATTGTCTTGTTGCATCCATATTCGAATATTTTTCGGGTTTGCCGATTTTTCATATTGAGACGGGTAACATCTATCATAAAAGCTATTTTTCGGATTAAAGCCTTGTTTACGCATCGACGTTTTCTCGCCACATTGCTTTTTTATACCTTTATCATTACCTCCTGCGGATTGCCCTCTACGCCGACAGTTGCCAATTTAACCCCAACCGAAACTCAGCCCATGCTTCTCTCCGCCAATTCCGCCTTCGAGACGGGAGTGTACCCCAACTTGTTCAGGGACTACCTCGGCAAGAGCGACGAAGAGATTCAGGCGAAGATCGACACTGCCTTCAACCAACTCTTCTACGGCGACGATGCCACTGAACGTGTTTACTATCCTGTTGGATCTGACATGGCATATATCTCTGACATCGCCAATGGAGACGTGCGCAGCGAAGGCGTGTCCTATGGCATGATGATCGCCGTACAGTTAAATAAGAAGGAAGAGTTCGACCGTCTCTGGAAGTGGGCAAAGACTTACATGTACCAAACCGAAGGTGGGTACAAAGGCTACTTTGCTTGGCACTGCAAAACAGACGGTACCCAACTCGCCGCCAACCCCGCCTCAGACGGTGAGGTCTGGTTCATCACCGCCTTATTCTTCGCCGACGGGCGTTGGGGCAGCGGCGAAGGGATTTACAACTACCGTGCTGAAGCGCAGGCCATTCTAGATACATCGTTACATGACGATGATCGCGGTAATCTAGCCACCGACCTGTTCGATCCTGAAACCAAACAGGTCGTCTTCGTTCCACAGTTGGGACAAAACTCTCAATTCACCGACCCGTCGTACCACACGCCGCACTACTACGAACTCTGGGCACTTTGGGCGGATAAAGACAACGCCTTCTGGGTGGATAGCGTAACTGCCAGTCGTGAGTATCTGAAAACAGCGGTCAATCAACAAACCGGCCTGGCCCCGAACTACTCCTACTTTGATGGCAAGCCATACGATGACGAGTATAACGGTAATTTCCGATATGATGCCTTCCGCGTGGGGGCAAATGTGGGTATAGATTATGTCTGGTTTGCGCCAAGTGCATGGCATGTAGAGCAATCGAATCGCTTGTTGCGTTTCTTTGCCTCGCAAGGCATGGAAGATTACAAAGCTGAGTATTTGTTGACAGGCGAACCACAAGTTGGTCATCGATCTTCAGGCTTGATAGCGACGAATGCCGTCGCAGCCCTCGCCGCTGACCGCGAGATCGGCGAACCTTTCGTGCAAGCCTTGTGGGATCAACCTATCCCTACAGGTCAATATCGATACTACGATGGTTTACTGATGATGCTTGGCTTGTTGCAGGTCAGTGGGAATTTCCGCATCTATGAGCCGGGTACGGCACCCGAAGGACAAGTCTTCCCAACTCCTAAGCCCGAAGTAAATGGCAGGTTCGTCCCGTCATCGGGTAAAGCCTTGTTGATTGTCGGACAGGACAAGGTAAGTGTCGATGCCTATTTTAATGCAACGGTCACTGCACCAGGCGGCGTCGCAGTGAATATCGATATTCAAATGAGAGGTATCGAAGATCTTGATTATTTAGCTGAAAAATATCCTAACAGCACGTCATCTGCTGGTCTGAGATTGAATGACTCACTCAACATAACAGATGAACAGATTGATACTCTGCTCGATACATTGATCGCCTACAGCCACCCTGTGTTTATCCAGCTAAGGTATGGATCGGATGATACGCCTGATATTTTTATTTCCGTCTGGGAAAGGTTTAGAGAGAGGATGCAGGCTAAGGATGGTATGAACGTTGCTTTCGTTTGGGAAGCGGCTTCTTGCGAAGAGTCCAATATCGCAGGTTTCTATCCTGGTGATGAGTCCGTAGATTGGATTGGAACAAATTACCAATGTGCAGACGAAGCTATCCAATTTGCCCGCGAGCATTTCAAGCCAGTGATGATCACAGCAAGTTCACAAGGAGCAGGCTGGGATGAATGGTTTCCGCCGTTCTTCCAATTTGTGGTTGATAACCACGATGTAATTCGCGCCGTGACCTATTACAACGAAGGAGAAAGCCGTCTATCGGGCGCTGACATCATCAAAAACTGGAAGACCGAAACCAAAGGCTCATTTTGGGTAAAGGCAAATCCCGATTTGTTTCGTTATTTAGGTTTTGAACAATGATCGCTGACTTAATCCCTCTCCCATCGAGTTATGGTTTAGGTGAAGGCGCGGTCTATAACGTTCACCAAGGAGTGGTCCATGCGCGTGGATAAAACGATAGAAAAAATTCCATACCTGGATCCTTCCCTTTCCTTTGCCGAACGGGTGAGTGACTTGATCGGACGTATGACGCTGGAAGAAAAGGTCGGCTTGATGAATCATCCAGCGCATGGCATTCCACGTTTGAACATCCCCGCTTACAACTACTGGAGTGAAGCCCTGCACGGTATCGCTCGCAACGGTCGAGCCACTGTCTTTCCGCAAGCAATTGCAATGGCGGCAACTTGGGATAAGGAATTGATCCATGATGTTGCAACAGCAATTAGCGACGAAGGACGTGCCAAGTATCATGCCGCGCTGCGCCGTAATGGCTACACCGACCAATATCAAGGTCTCACCTTTTGGTCACCGAACGTGAATATCTTCCGTGATCCGCGTTGGGGGCGAGGTCAGGAGACTTGGGGAGAAGATCCCTTCTTTACAGGCGAAATGGCATCTGCGTTCGTGCGTGGTCTGCAGGGTGACCATCCCAAATATCTCAAGACCGCGGCATGTGCTAAACATTATGCGGTTCATTCTGGACCTGAGAAAGACCGTCACTCGTTAAATGTTATTGTTGCTAAACGTGACCTCTATGATACCTATCTTCCTGCATTCAAAAAATTGGTGATAGATTCAAAAGTCGAATCGGTAATGGGCGCCTACAATCGCACACTTGATGAACCTTGTTGCGCCAGTAAACTGCTTATTGAAGATATCCTGCGGGAAGAGTGGGGGTTCCAAGGTCATTTTGTCTCGGATTGCATGGCGCTGGCAGATTTTCACCTAAGTCACAAAATCACGGATGACGCGGTTGAATCCGCTGCACTGGCGTTGAGTCACGGATGCGACCTCGCATGCGATCATGTCTATAGTGAAATCCCCGAAGCCATTCAGCGTGGCCTCATCGCTGAAACCGATGTAGACCGCGCTCTTGAGCGGACGCTCAGCACGCGTTTCAAACTTGGCATGTTCGATCCCGATGATGATGTCCCGTTCACAGACATATCTACTGATGTGATTGCTTGTGATGTCCATCGCCAACTCGCCTATCAGTCAGCCACCGAAGCAGTAGTTCTACTCAAGAACAAAGGCAACATCCTGCCGATCAATCCTTCCACCAAAAAGGTCTTTGTCACGGGTCCCACTGCCACAAGCCTGGAAGTTCTACTCGCCAATTATTATGGCTTCAACGATCAAATGGTCACGTTGCTCGAAGGTCTTACAGGGCGTGTCCCCGAAGGCATGGGCCTGGAATATCACCCTGGTGCGCTGTTGAAACATGTGCGCGAGATCAAGGAAAGCTGGGCGCCAGGCATGGCTCAATCTGCCGATCTCACCATCGTTTGCGCAGGCCTCAACTCATTCATCGAAGGGGAGGAGGGCGAGTCGCTTCTTTCTCCACAAAACGGCGACCGGGAAAGTATCTCGCTTCCACAAAGCCAGATAGATTACATCAAAGAACTATCCATTCATGGTGCGCGCATTATCCTCGTACTCACTGGCGGTAGCCCAATCGCGTTAGGCGAAGTCGAAGGCATGGTGGAGGCGATCATCTTCGTCTGGTATGCAGGTATGGAGGGTGGTCGCGCCGTTGCCGATGTGCTCTTTGGTGATGTATCACCATCGGGCAAACTCCCCATCACTTTCCCGAAATCGCTCGATCAACTACCTCCTTTTGATGATTACCGCATGGATGGACGCACTTATCGCTACATGACTGAAGAACCTCTTTATCCCTTCGGCTTCGGTCTGAGTTACAGTAAGTTTGATTATTCGAAATTACAACTCGATAAATCGACACTTACTCTCGGAGATTCTCTTAATGTGAGCCTGACCCTGACCAATCGTGGGGAATCAGACGCTGTCGAAGTTGCCCAGTTCTACCTGAGCGACCTTCATGCCTCGACTGTTGTTCCATTTCATCATCTCATTGGCTTCGAGCGGGTCGTGCTCAAGGCAGGTGAAAGTAAAAAACTCAAATTCACCATCACACCTGAGATGATGTCCTTCTACGATGACGATGGCAAACTTACTCTCGAACCCGGGCAATTCCGTCTCGAAGTCGGTGGCTGTTCGCCATCTAAACGTGGACAAGAATTGGGTGCGCCGAAGCCTGTCACAGCTTTATTCGATGTCACCTTAAGCGAAAAAAAAGCATTTCCTAGATAATCTCACAAAACTAACAAGTAGTATTCGATATCCTTGTATGCCCCCAGAGCCTGAACACAAATATACTTATAGGTGATAGATGGTGGGCAATACCGATCGAAACTTATTTGGTCTCTCTACGCGTGAACCAAAAGTGCCTGGCGAACGGTGTTTTCATGGCATAAGACTTTACCATTCGGGTCGTGATCCTGGTTATCCTGGATCTGATTGGGGATGAATTCGGTTTACGTTTGAGTTTTATCCTCAGTGCGTTTATTATGTTGATGGCAACACCGATCATTGCCCGCCTACTGGGTGGGAAGAGATCAGCCAGATCATCTGGCCTAGGGAAAAATTGATGATCCACAGAAGATACGTTCGGAACTTGGCGTGCGTTGCTGCCCTCGGTGGGGTTTTGGGCGTGCTCGTAATCGGGGTGGTGTTGGCGAGAATGCAGCTGGATGTGTTACTGGCGCCCAGCAACTCGCTGCCGCAGGAGACGCCGGCGGACTACGCGATGCCCTACATGGATGTAGAATTCGTCGCCGAGGATGGTATGCGTCTTGCGGCGTGGTTCGTCCCGGCGGACGATAGCCCTTCGGCGGCGGTGGTGATCGCGCATGGTCTGGGAGGAAATCGTGGCTCACACCTGCCAACAGCCGCCATGCTGCACGCTCATGGTTACGCTGTGCTGCTGCTCGATTTACGCGCCCATGGGGAAAGTGGGGGCGAATTCAAGTCCTACGGATATTACGAAGCGCTCGACGTACTTGCGGCGGTGGATTATCTCGTTACTGAGCAGGGGATCCCGGCGGCGAGTATCGGACTATTAGGGCATTCGCTGGGAGGTGCTGCGATTGTGCGCGCCGCCTCGCTGCGTCAGACGCCGCATGCGTTGGTCGTAGTCAGCACCTACCAGAGTTTAGATGCGGCCATCGATGACGCCTTCGATGATATCGCCCTGCTGCCCAGCTGGCCTTTCGCGCCCATTATGACATGGGCGGCGGAGCGCCGACTGGGATTGGATCGTGAATCGATGGACCTGACAGGGATCCTCGAGCGTATGTCGCCGCGTCCTGCGTTGCTGGTCCACGGAGCGGAGGACGACCTGCTGCCGCTGTACCATCACGAAGCACTCTGCCAGGCGGCAGCCTGGGCGACGTGCTGGGTTGTGCCGGGGATGGGGCACGAGAGTCCTGCCCGGTTCGTTCCTGACACCTACGAAGAGCGCCTGATCGGCTTTTTAAACCACGCGCTGTTGGGGGAGTAACATCACCCTGAGGCTTTCATTGACAGCGGCGGTCGATCGGGTAAAATTGGGGCGAATCGGAAAAATGGCCCGCTAGCTCAATTGGCAGAGCAGCTGACTCTTAATCAGTAGGTTCTAGGTTCGAGTCCTAGGCGGGTCATCCATAAAACCGCTCGACATCGTCGAGCGGTTTATTAATTGTAGTAGATTAACATTTCTGCAGATTCCATCAATCCTTCCTCAGATTGTGGAATATCTTCCCCAAACTCGACCTTTTCCCGTACATCAACATATACATCCGGAAGATCTTGATCGCTAGGTAGAGCCCACCGACGCTGGAAAGGTCCAGCACTGTGATGTTAATCGCGATCTCGGATCCACCATCATCGTCTCTTTGCTTGTCATCACCTTTGCCTTCATGTTTACTGAAGCAACGATAGATTTACCTGCTCCCGTCGCCGGATACTACAATCTATGGCATTTCTATGTCACAATATGATCGATTTCTTCGTTCTATTATTGAGAGGAGCACATTCCACGTTCCATCATTATTCGTGCATTGCCAGAGCAATCAGGACTTAGACGATATGAAAATACGGAAGAACAACCATAAACGCAACACCTGGAGGTAAATCATGTTCGAAAAGCATAAAGTCATTCTTGGAGCTGCTTCATTGATTGCTTGGGTACTTATTCTTTTGGGTTGTGGGGGGTGTTCTCCTCCACCTTGCTCGGCTGATTTTCTCATCGTTTCTATTAATGATGCCAACAGCAATGGACCTGGTACAGATACGATCGATCTCGATCCGGGATGCGTCTACGAACTGGGCGTTGTAGACAATACCATCGACGGCAACAACGGTACGCCATCCATCACCTCCTCCATTGTGATCAACGGCAATGAGGCCACAATTCGGCGCAGCACCGGTGCGCAAAAAGCTGCCATCCGTTTGTTTCACATTTCGCAAGGGGGAGAGTTGGTCCTGAATAACGTGACGCTTATGGATGGGCTGGCCATGGAGCCAACGAATGTCATGGACACGATCCGCAATTCGGGGGGAGCGATCTATAACAATGGGGTACTGACGGTTAACAACAGCATCATCACGGCAAATCGTGCCAAATTGAAGGGCGGCGGCATCTATAATGCCGGGACAATGACGATCAATGCCACGACCATCCAAAACAATGAGACCAACATCGGAAACGAGCCCAATGAATCCGGTGGGGGGATAATCAACGCCGGAACTGCTACAATCAACGACAGCACGATCGCCAATAATATTGCCAGCCAATCTGCTGGAGGTATTGGCAACAGCGGTGACTTAACGATCATCAACAGCACCATCTCCGGTAATTCCACCACCCTGTCCGAGATCATTAGCGGCGCGGCGATCATCAACGCCGGAAACGCAACGATCAGCTACACCACCATTGCAGACAATACCGGGATCACATCAGGAGCTGTTTTCTCTGTCCTCGATACCATCCAGATCAGCAATTCGATCATAGCCAACAACACAGGCGGGGATTGCAGCTATCCGGCCACAAGTCCAATCTCCGGCCCAAACCTGGACAGCGATGGCACCTGCATCGGTTTCACGATAACTGATGATCCGCAGCTCGGTCCGCTGGCCAATAACGGTGGCCCGACCCAGACTCACAGTATCGATCCCAGCAGCCCGGCCAAAGATGCTGCAGCCGGAAGCTGCCCTGCAACCGACCAACGCGGGGAACCAAGGCCGCACGGTTCTGCCTGCGATCTGGGCGCATTTGAACTCAGCGCAGGTGGATCTCCCGCCGGCGACTCGTCTTTAATCTCGGGTCTGGTGTTCGATGACGACAACGCCGACGGTGTCTATGATCCAGGTGAACCCGGTTTTGCCGGGGTAGAGCTGTTGCTCGAAAGCGGCCCCTGTCTTGCCCCCGTGAGTGCCGTCTCGGAGCTCACCGCTTCCGACGGCAGTTTCGAGTTCGAAATTATTCCGCCGACGGCGGGAATCTACTGCCTGAGCATAGACCCGCTCACGCCGCCTAACGATACCATCCTGATCCCGGGCGGCTTTACGGTGCCTCCCGGCGGCGAGATCGAGATTACCCTGACGGAAGGGGAGGACATCAGCGATCTGTTATTCGGCTGGGACTTCCAGTTTGCTGGATCGGATATTGCGCCCAACCCGGTTATCACCAACGTGGTGCTGAGCACCACCTCGCCTGCGGAAGGTGGATGGGTTGAAGTGGAAGTGACGATTGAGAACATAGGCGCGTACCCGGCTGAGGATTACGAGCTGGTTTTGATCCCCCATTACGGCTGGGGGCCGCCTAATCCTGCTGGTTACGTTCCGCTTCCGGATCTCATGCCTGGCGTACCGCACACCGAGGTCTTCTCTCCTGGTGTGCTCTACTCTACGGCAGGTACGTACACCCTGCGGGTGTTGGTGACGGATGATTGGTATGCGCTCGGCGATCCCGATTCAACCGGAACGAATGGAGATTATCAGGATTTCACCATCACAGTCATGGAAACCTACAGCTTGTGCAATCCTTTTGAGGGGATTGGTTATTCCTTCGTGATCCTTCCCATCCAGGAAGATATCATGATGCTGCCCGTTTACCTGCGGTTGGAAGACATTGTTGTCCCAGGGCTGGTTCCCCCGGATGAACTGGAGTCGGTGGAATATTATGCATTCCTGGGTGATATCGAATCCAATACTTGTGGGCTGCAGGGTGGTTATGATGACCGGCTGTACTGTACGTTTACACTGACCCCCGACATTCCGGGATCGGTGCTCAATTACTACCTTTACAAGAAAGGGTGTGATGATGCGGTGGTCACCCAACTCAACGTGCTCATTCCTGAACTCCCACTTCCCCCGTGCTCGGAGGATCTGGGTCCGGCGGACTGCGCTGCAGCCGGCGGCGAGATGAGTGATAGTGTGACCAGAGCTCCTTACTGCATCTGCCCCTGAGCCTGGCCCGTCCAGCGTGCTAAACCAAAACCATCCCGATGATCTTCGATCGGGATGGTTTTTTTATGTATGCGTGGTACAGAATGAATCTCGGACTGGTTTAAGTCATGAGAAGAACCGCTCGACAGCGTCGAGTGGTTTGTTCCAACCCGGGATTTGGCTCGTGTATCCCTCTTGTCGATCCTGGTACCGCCGATGACAATGGAATCGAATAGATAGGTGGCCGCCAACAGGATTCCCGAAGCCGGATGTGGTCATCTCCTGTGTGTATGCAAAATTCGGGTTCAAGATATAATTTAATTCCACCAACCATTTCTTCTCAAAAAGGAGTTTTCCTGGTGTTTAGCATTGACTTCCAACCCGTTGGCCGCCGCGGTCAATGTTCCTCTGAACAGTCTCTGATGGAGTGCGCACGACAATTGGGTGTGGATATTGTCAGCCTTTGTGGCGGTGTCGGCAGCTGTGATCGTTGCAGAGTCAAGATAATTGAAGGGGAGGTATCCCCACCCACCCAGGAAGAAGAATCCGCGCTTGCAACCAGCGACTTGGAACAGGGGTATCGCCTGGCTTGCCAGACTTATCCGCTCAGCGATGTCAAATTGTACGTCCCGCCTGAATCGTTATCTGCACCGCAACGCACCCAGGTGGAGGGCTTGGATGTTGATGTGGAACCCGACCCGGTTGTTGTCGGATTTGAAGCGCAGCTGACGCAGCCGACGATTGAATCGCCGCAGGCGGACGTGCAGAATCTCTGGCAAGCCCTTGCCGAACATGGGATTAAAGAGGGGATCATCGATTTCAGTGTTCAGCAAGCGATGTCGCAACAAATCCGCCAAAACAGTTGGCAGCTTCGCATCGCCCTGCGCGGCAATGAAGTTGTGGCTATCGGATCGCCGTCTACCCGCTGGTTAGGCCTGGCAGTAGATATCGGTACGACGAAAATCGCCGGTTACCTGCTCGACCTGGAGAGTGGGAAGATGTTGGCTTCAAAGGGTATGATGAACCCGCAGATCTGCTACGGTGAAGACGTGATTTCACGTATCGTGGCCGCTAGTAAATCTCCCGCCGACGCGGAGAAACTGCAGTCCCTGCTGGTTGAGGCGCTCAACCTACTGACCTCGGATCTGTGTCGCGAAACCAATTCCGATACGGAACAAATTGTGGAAGCTGTCGTCGTTGGAAACACTGCGATCCATCACCTTTTCCTGGGACTATCCGTCAAGCAGCTTGGTTTTTCCCCGTATGTGCCCGCCGAGGAAGCAGCGATGGATGTCAAGGCGCGAGAGATTGGGTTGAAAATCGCCGCCGGCGCCTACATCCATCTCCTTCCCATTATCGCCGGTTATGTTGGGGCAGATCATGTTGCCATGCTGCTCGCCACACAGCTGGCGGATTCAGATCGAACCACCCTGGCGATCGATATCGGCACCAACACGGAAATTTGCCTCAATCACGAGGGCAAAATGACCAGCGTTTCCTGTGCCTCGGGTCCGGCTTTCGAGGGCGCGCAGATCAAGTTTGGCATGCGCGCTGCACCCGGGGCAATTGAACACATGCGGTTGGAAGGGGATAAATTGGAAATCCAGACCATAGGCGGCGAGGCGCCGGCCGGGATCTGTGGTTCTGGGCTGCTGGACGTGGTCGCTCAACTGCGCGAAAACGATGTCATTGCGCGCGGCGGGAAGATTGCTGAGCATCCGCGGGTTCAATTGCGGGATGGCAGGCCGGAATTCATTCTGGCTGAACGCGCCGAACTCGAACCGATCACGATTTCCCAGAAGGACGTGCGCGAACTGCAGCTGGCAAAAGCAGCGATCCGGCTGGGCATTCAGGTGCTGGTTGATGCTGCCGGGCTGCAGGAGAACGATATCGAAAAGGTCATCATCTCCGGCGCCTTTGGCACGTACATCGAAGTGAAATCCGCCATAACGATCGGTATGCTGCCCGAACTGCCCTTGGAACGCTTC
This sequence comes from Anaerolineales bacterium, assembly GCA_034430895.1. GTDB lineage: Bacteria > Chloroflexota > Anaerolineae > Anaerolineales > E44-bin32 > WVZH01. Next base: position 15,564 of record DAOUDW010000108.1, read on the forward strand.
ATCCAGGTCGGAAACGCCGCCGGGACGGGCGCTCGATTGGCGCTCATCTCGAAAAGCGAGCGAGAAAAAGCAAAACAGATCGCTCACCAAGCCGGCTATATCGAACTGGCCAAGGTGTCGGATTTTAGTCGTAAGTATGTTAATGCGACGTTCTTATAAAATTCCGCTGGCTTGACTCGAGGATTTCTCGATATTTCCATTTGATCTTGATATGAATGAGAATGGGATTATGTGCGTTTCTTAACCAACTGGCGAGCAGTGGGTTCATCGATGATCAATTCAGACATTAGATGTCCACGCAGCGCGGCGATAAGTCCATTCACTTTTGCCAGACCCGAAACAACACAAATGCCATGCTTTTGACGGAACATATCTAAAAATGGACCGCTTGCGCGTTGGTTCATCGGTATGTTGTCAAAGCTTCCGTCTTCTTTGAAAAACACGGTTGCAATATCCCCGGCGATCTTGTGCTGTTCCAGGGCCGCGTAGTCCGCATTGGTTAGATAGCCACCGCTGTAGACGTGGCTGGGGATTCCGGCGTTCACCGCCCCGATGCTGTAAAGCAGCAGATCGGCCTGGGATTGCAGGTCCAGAATCCGTTTGATGCTGCCCTCCCGCCACAACGCCTGTTTGGTTTCCGGATAATCAAAGAAGGTGGGAACGGGGAACAACTGCGCGCGGGCCCGATAGTTGTCCGAAAAACGCATGATGATCTGGCTTGCGTATCCGATCCCCATCGATTGGGTGTTACCTGCGCCGTTGAGCTGGACGATCTGGGCATTGTGGGTCGTCTTGCGCAGCAGGTGCCGGGAGACGGCGGTCAGGGTCGTACCCCAGGCGATCCCCAATACCATGTTCGAATCAAAGATGGTGTTCAGGTAGTTGGCGGTATATTGGGCAACCCTATTCAGCCATTCCGCTTCTCCGGCAATTTCAGGAACCGGAACCACATGTACGTTTTCGATCCCGAATTTTTGTATCAGGCTGTTAGCCAACTTGTCCGGCATTTCCGTCGGCTCGATGATCCGGATATCGACCAATCCCCTGGATCTGGCAAAGCTCAGCAATCGGGAAATCGTCGATCTGGAAACATCCATCTCCTTAGCGATCTTCCCGGTGGTCAAATTTTGATAATAATACATTCGAGCAGCCCGGATGGCGTTGGCTATCTTTTGATCGTTGAACATCTCGTTCCTTTTTCCACTTTATACCCTCAAAATGAACCTTCGTGCAAGCGAATTGAAAATATTTTCACGAGGTTCCGGTGCGGCTTGAGGAGGCGTTTGCACATTTGTGCAATATTGTTGACACAACGTGCGCGAACCATAGAATGAATAAGAGGCGCATCCGCATTATTTCCATCCACAATTTCATATTCATAATAGGAGGAGGAACGATGGAAGGAAATCCCCGCAAGAATTGGTTGATGTTGCTTGTCCTAGTAGTCATTATCGCTCTCTCGGCCGTCCTGGCCGATCAAATCGAGAGCGATTTTGGCAAGGTGGAAGTCTCGATCGTTGAAATCGAAAATCCTGAAGGATATACGATCGTAGCAAAATTGTTTGTCCCGGACGGAGCTTCCGCCAGCAATCCTCTGCCCGCCGTTGTAAACATGCATGGATACCAGAACGATAAAAATGTGCAAGACCCATTCTCCGTCGAGCTTGCGCGCCGTGGTTTCGTGGTGCTGGCTCCCGATTCGCTGGGACACGGAGACTCTGGAGGCGGCTTGAATGTGATGGCCTGGTTTGGAGATCCCACTTATGTGATGGGGAATGAGACCGCCCTGGCCTGGTTGATCGAGCAGCCCTACGTGGACGATGCAAACATTGGTGTGATGGGGCACTCGATGGGCGGTATGAACGCCATCAAGCTGCCGGGGTTGTTCCCGGACAATGTAAAGGGTGTTGTACAGCAAGCATCATCTCCGGGCAGCCCGGAACTTCCCAATCTGTTGATGCTTCAGGCCCGCTACGATGAGTTCGGCGGTTTCCGAGAGAACCAGTTTCGCACCGAGGAACTGACGTCCAGCGAGACGCGCCTGGCTGCGCTGGGGCTGGAAGCCGAAGGCTCGGTTGAATGGGACATCACCTACGGAAGCTTTGAAGACGGCACCGCGCGTCGGATGGCGTATATCAACATGGATCACCACTTGCTACCCTTGATGAATAAATCTGTGGCCGAAGCGGTAGACTGGATGCGCCTGGCCCTCAAGGGCGGCGACGGTGGCTCGATGTGGATCGACCCCACAAAGCAGATCTTCATGTTCAAGGAGATTTTTGGGTTCATCACCCTGCTTGGGACGATGGTCACCATGCTGCCAATCACCAACCTGCTGCTGAAAACCAAGTTCTTCGCACCGGTGGCGCAGCCGATGCCCAACCGCCATATCCCGGATAAGGGGACCTGGTGGAAATTGGCGACTATCAACGCGCTGATTGGCGGTATTCTGTATCCGCTCACCACACAATATGGTGGAATTGGGGGTAAGATCGAAGAGTGGTTCTCCTGGGCCAAGTTGGAGATGGGCAACGGTGTGGCTGCCTTCTTCGTGGCCAATGCCGTCGTGGCCGGGATTCTGTTCATCTTTTGGTACCGAAATGCGAAGAAAGACGGCGTCACCATGTATGACGTGGGCGTGTCTTTCGACGAAGAGAAGACCAAGATCGATTGGGGAATCCTCGGCAAGACGGTATTGCTTGGCGTGATCTTGTTCCTGTGGATGTATCTGTTCGAAGGCCTCTTCCAATGGATCATCGGGCAGGAGTTTCGCTTTGCATGGCCGTACATGCGACAGTTTTCCAGCGGCCAACGGGTCGGATTCTTCTTCATCTATCTGATCCCTGCACTGCTCTTTTTCTTGATCAACGGTGGGATATTCCTCTTCGGCCAGGCCCGGATGAAGGAATACGAAACGCCTGCCAAGACGCAGTGGATGTGGTGGCTGAAAGTTGTGTATGCCATGGTAGCTGGATTGTTCCTGATTTGGGCCTTCCAATACCTACCGTGGTTCTTCGGCGGCGAGGGGCCGGGATTTGAAACGATCACGTTCTTCCAGATCAATCTATCCCAGTTCACCTCGATGTGGCCGCTGATGCTTTTCGTCTACATTCCTGAGTTCATCATCCTGTTCTGGTTCCTGACCTGGTTCTTCCGCCGGACAGGTAAAATCTACCTCGGTGCATTGATGATCTCCGGCCTCGCGATCTGGTTCTTGGCTGCGGGATCAATCTACTTGATGTAGTCGACCAGAAGGAAGTACTGGAAAGCCCAGCGAGTAAACCATATCCGCTGGGCTTTTCCTTGGAAACAAAGATAATACTTTCAATGGAGGAGCCATGCCTACTTACATTGCTGCCATTGATCAGGGAACGACCAGCACCCGCTGCATGGTCTTCAACCACAAGGGCCAGCCGGTCGGTGTACATCAATTGGAACATGAGCAGTTCTACCCTAAGCCGGGCTGGGTCGAGCATGATCCCATGGAGATCTGGCACAACACCGAAGACGTCGTTCGAGATGGATTACGCAAGGCGGGTGCGGCCGCCAAAGATATCGCTGCTGTCGGAATTACAAATCAGCGTGAGACGACCGTAGTGTGGGACAGACGCACTGGCCAACCATTTCATAATGCCATCGTCTGGCAGGACACCCGCACCGACAGATTCATCAATCAGTTGGGGAAGGACGGCGGCAAGGATCGGTTCAGGAAAAAGGTTGGTCTACCCCTGGCGACGTATTTCTCCGGTCCCAAGATCCAGTGGTTGCTGGAAAACGTCGAAGGGCTGCGCCAGGCGGCAAGCGAGGGCCATGCCCTGTTCGGCTGCATCGACACCTGGCTGATTTGGAATCTGACCGGTGGCGTCGATGAGGGAAAACACATCACCGATGTCACCAACGCCAGCCGCACCATGCTGATGAACCTCGAAAGCTTGGACTGGGATGACGAGATTTGCGAGATTATGTCGATCCCCAAATCGATGCTGCCAAAAATCTGTTCCTCGTCAGAGATCTACGGCCACACCCTTGAAGCTGGTCCGTTCGAGGGAGTTGTACGCGTGGCCGGCGACTTGGGCGACCAGCACGCCGCCACCGTGGGCCAGACTTGCTTCGATCCCGGTGAGGCCAAGAACACCTACGGAACCGGATGTTTCATGCTGCTTAACACTGGTGAAGAAATCGTCCAATCCGAACATGGGCTGTTGACCACCCTGTGCTATCAATTTGGGAAGGAAAAGCCTGTTTATGCCTTAGAAGGCTCGATCGCCATCACCGGAGCATTGGTGCAGTGGCTGCGGGACAACCTGAAGATGATCGATTCCATCCCCGAAATTGAGAACCTGGCGAAGACTGTGGAGGATAATGGTGGGATCTACTTCGTCCCCGCGTTCTCCGGGTTGTTCGCACCCTACTGGCGCACTGACGCCAGGGGGGTCATTGTGGGTTTGACCCGCTACATCAACCGTGGGCACATCGCGAGAGCAGTGCTGGAAGCAACAGCTTTCCAGACCCGAGAGGTATTGGATGCGATGAACGCCGACTCCGGTGTAGCATTGAAGGCACTCAAGGTGGATGGGGGCATGGTTCAGAATGATTTGCTCATGCAGTTCCAGGCGGATGTTCTGGGCGTACCGGTCATTCGACCGATGGTACCGGAGACCACGGCTCTCGGGGCGGCGTACGCGGCTGGATACGCTATCGGATTCTGGGAGACTGTTGACGAAATGCGAGACAACTGGCAGGTCGATAAAAGCTGGCAGCCGGATCCGAAAAGCGAAGCAAAAACGAAACTCTATGCTCAATGGAAAAAGGCGGTTACGCGCACGTTTGATTGGGAGGACTGGAACAGTTAGCATGCAACCACGCGAAGATCGTATCCGCAAGATCAAGGATAATCCACGCCCCAGCGTTTTGATCGTTGGTGCGGGGATTAATGGGATTGGCACATTCAGGGACCTGGCGCTGCAAGGTGTGGATGTCGTCATGGTGGATCGTGGAGATTACTGCAGCGGCGCCAGCGCTGCTTCATCTCATATGGTGCACGGTGGAATTCGCTACTTGGAAAATGGGGAATTCCGTTTGGTGCGGGAAGCGGTTGAAGAGCGCAATCGCTTGATTGCCAACGCGCCCCACCTGGTGAAACCACTGGCAACGACCTTCCCGATTTTTAAACGCTTTTCCGGGTTGATGAACGCGCCGCTCAAGTTCCTCGGGCTCCTTGATCGACCAGCCGAGCGAGGGGCTGTGGTCATTAAAATCGGCATGACGCTTTATGATTTCTACACTCGTAAACAAAAAACCGTACCCCGACACGTGTTTCGTAACCGAGAAGAATCGCTATCCCTTTTTCCGGCGCTCAATCCGGATGTCCTCTACACGGGCACGTACTACGACGCTGCCATGCCGTCGCCGGAGAGGATCGCGATTGAGTTAATCCGGGATGCAGTGCGGGAGAACGACCGGGCGATTCCTTTGAATTACGTCCGTCTGGTATCTGCGAATGGCGATACAGTAACACTGCGGGACCAGGAGCGTGGCGATTGCTTCGATTTGAAGCCTGCGATTATTGTCAATGCCGCCGGGCCGTGGATCGATTTGGTCAATCAATCAATCGGTTATCCGACGCAATTTATGGGCGGGACGAAAGGTTCGCACCTGGTTCTGCATCATCCTCAACTACGGCAGGCGGTACGCGATAACGAGTTCTTTTTTGAAAACAACGACGGCCGTATAGTCTTGATTTTCCCGCTGCTGGATAAAGTTATGATCGGGACTTCCGATATACGCATCGACGATCCCGATAACGTTGCCATCACTGAGGAGGAAATCGATTATTTTTTCGAAATGGTCGAACGCGTCTTCCCAGCTATCCAAGTCGATCGATCCCAGATCGTATTTACTTTTTCTGGAGTTCGGCCGCTGCAGTACTCAACCGCAGGATCGACTGGCCAGATCAGCCGGGAACATAAAGTTGAGATCATCGAACCCAACAACGGTTTGGATGTTCCCGTATTGTCGCTTGTCGGTGGGAAGTGGACTTCTTTCCGAGCTTTATCGGAGCAAGTTGTTGACCTGGTCCTAAACCGATTGAATCTTGAGCGGATAGTATCCACCAGAGATCTTCAAATCGGAGGTAGTAAGGGGCTTCCGACCGGCACACCGGAAAGAGATACATACTTCGGGAATCTCACAGAGAGCTACTCGATCGAACGGGAACGGCTTTTACAACTTGTCGATGCTTATGGCACAAACGTGGAAGGATTGCTGCAGGAATACGGTTCCGAACTATCGACCATGCTGCAGACGGTCCCCGAGATTAGTGTGGCTGAAATACGATATTTCTTTCTTGAGGAAGATGTTATCCATCTGGATGATATGATTCTCCGCCGGACGATGTTGGGAAAACTTGGAAGTATTACACCTGAAAGTTTGCAGGAAATCTCGATGATTTGTGCAGAGATTCTTGGCTGGTCTGCCGAAAAGACTAAAAGCGAGGTGGATCGATTTCTCGATCTTCTGAGACGTAATCATAAAATGAATTTTTATTCGTATATTGGAGAGTAGATAACGCAAGTGTACCTTGGTGTTAATACATAATTATTGGGAAGAGTGGTTCGAGTTTCATCCGGTTCGGGTCGTCAAAGAAAACTGCTCGTTAACATCGAGTGGTTTTTTTGTCTTTTAGGAATAGATATTGGGTTTTTAGGACATCCATGGGCTATAAGGCATAATAACTTTGAATCTTCGCTTTATCATACGAAACATTAACCATAATGGCTTTTAGACTCTAAAGAAATTAATCGCATAAGTGTTGGATATCTGTTTGGTTCGATGTGATTGGCATAATTACAATCACTCTACAATGGTTTGATAGCACATAGATTTTCATATTTAATTGAATATACAAAAGACTTCATGCACTCCTCCAGCCGAGCCTAATGAATGAGTGATGTTAAGGATTTCATGATGACGAATCTAAATGGCGCCTCAAGGGAAGTCGATGAATATATCGCTAGCTTACCTGATGACGTTCAAGAGGTAATTAAAAACCTGAGAAAGACAATCAAAGAGGCAGCACCCGATGCGCAGGAAACATTACTCTGCCGACTGCCTACTTTCAAGCTGAATGGACATATGGCCCAGTTTGCCGTAGAAAAAGAACACATCATATTCTATCCATCTTCATCGAGTATCGAGAGATTCAAGGATGAATTGTCGAAATACGAGGGCGCAAGTGAAGCAGTAATTTTCCCGTTGAAAAAAACGATCCCGTTCGACGTCATCAAGAAGATCGTCACTGATAAATTGAGATAAGGCGAAAGAGACATCATCGCCGAAAGACCAAAACTTTCCATTTCACTTGAGGACCAGACTGAAGCTGCTGGCAAGAGCTAGGTGTCGGTTCTATTGTGGTACAGAATAGAAATTATTCCGTTTCCTGCTCTATATTGAAAGTCCTGCTGCATTCAATAACGCGTTACATACGGTAACTTTTCTCCTGAATATAAATATTGAACAAGGTATTGATCCCCGTGAAACCGCTTGAAGATGGTAATTGGTTTCTATTATCGGTTGGCTTAGAACCCCGTTTCCAGATTATTCCGTGTAGGCCTGATATTATCATCATTCTCGTCCCGATCGGTGTTACTATTAACCCACACGGATTGTTTTCCAATGATGCAGAAGGAGGACCGATGAATCAGGGCTTCTTGCGAGTCAAAGGCCAAGATTTTCATTTTGATGGAGAAAAAATCATATTGCGCGGTTATGGTCTGGGACCGCTGCTGAATATCGAACATTTCATGCTCGGGATGCCTGGCACTGATGCGCAAATCCGCTCAGCCATCGTCCAGGCCTACGGCGAGGACAAAGCAGAACAATTCTGGAAGGCATATTACCGGGCGATGATCGATGAAGCCGATTTCGCATTTCTCAAGCAGCTGGGTGTTAATTCCTTGCGTGTTTCATTCAATTACAGACTCTTCGAAGATGATCAGAATCCATATGTCTACCGTCAAGATGGATTCGAGGAAATCGATCGCATCCTGAGGCTGTGTGAAGAATATGAGATCTTTGCCATCCTGGATTTACATGCCACTCCCGGAGGACAAAATCCGGATTGGCATTCGGATAACGCGAGCGGCGAAAGTTTGCTTTGGGAACACGCCGATTTTCGTAAACGAACGATCGCACTGTGGAAGCACATCGCCACGCACTACGCCTCCAAACGCTGGATCGGGGCTTACGATCTGCTCAACGAGCCTGTCTTGATGATCGCGGATAAGCGGGTGTTGAATCAATTCTATCTGGACTTGATCCGAGAAATTCGCAGCGTCGATTCCGACCATATGATCTTCGTCGAAGGTGATTTTTACGCCACACGTTTCGAAATGTTGGATCCGTTCGAAGACCCAAACGTGGCGCTGAGCTTTCATTTTTATCCCTTCCTGCATCAAGACAGTTCGGATAAAGCCTCGCAAAAAGAGCGGGTAGAGGAAGAGTTATTGCTCAGCGTTCCATTGGAAGATATAAAAGCACGGTTTAATCGTCCGCTCTGGTGCGGGGAAACAGGTGCACGGTTTGGGCATCCAGGCCGGGAAAAAATCTCAAGCATGCTCGCCGATGTCCTGGACATATTCGAAGAAAGAGGGATTTCCTGGTCCATCTGGGCCTACAAAGACGCCCGCAGTATGGGAAGCGTACACCCGAAAGCCGATTCGGATTGGATGCGTTTTTCCAAACAGACGAGCGAAGGCTGGAATTTCTGGCGGGAATTCCCTGCACGCTATGAACGTGCCGATGAAGTATTGAAGGCATTCGATTACGATATCCCGGAAATGGAAAAACACAAATTAGCTTTTCGACTATTGGCCAACAATATGTTGATCCAGAAAGAACGCTATCCCGGAATCTATGAGAACATCCCTTTTGAATCACTTCTGGGTTACGTGGACTCATTGCGTTTCGAACAATGCGAGGTCTGGCAGGCGGTCATTGACCTGGTGAAAAAACATACAGGTAAGAGGTAAGGGGGAATGTTTTTCTTCTACAAGGCTGGGTGTGCGTTGAGTAGTGATGCGCACCGTAGCTGAGTCCGGGTTTCAATCCTTTTCGCGCAGGGTGATTGTGACCATAGACAGGCACAGCAATCCATATAGCGGAAGTCGCAGAAGGGGGAGTAGATTGTCCGCCAATGTTTCACCCTTGATCAATTCTTGTAAAACTTCGTTGGCGTAATACAGCGGTGTCAGGTAGCTGAGGATTTGCGACCAGTCGGGGAGCTTTTCAATGGGGATGATGATCCCTGAGAGGATCACGGAAAGTACGATGAGGGGGATGAAGGGGAAGACCTGGCCTTCGTTGCGGGCGAAATTGGAAACCAGCATGCCAATCGCCATGCTGAGTACCGATAAAAACCATATCACAAAGTACATTTGCGCCATGGCTGCAAATGAATAACCGAGTTCAAAGAGCAGGTTGAGTTCGATCAAGACCATCAAACTTTGCGCGGTTGCCAGTACAGTATAGGCAAGTAGGTAGCCGCCGATGATCTCGATTTGCTTATAGCCACTGACGAACATACGCGCCAGCGTACCGGCCGTTCGTTCGCGTACCAATACGATGGCAGTAAGCACAAAGGTGATGAAATGCACGATGAAAGCCGCATAGGGGATGACGTACACAGTGACATCAAAAAAGGGGGAAGCAAGGGCATCAATGACCACTTTGATGAAATAGATGATCGCCAACGGGAAGAGGATCGATATCGCCACGAAGCGGTGGTCATGTCGTAATTGCTTCAACACTCTTCCTGTAATTGCTGTCAGGCGGTTAATGGCGGGTTTCATCTTCGAGTTCCTTTGTGCTGATCTCGCCGATCATATTGAGAATGACGGTTTCGAGAGAATCTTCCTCGATTTCGATGCGCTGAATTTGTGGATCAAGACCTTCTTGATGCAGTAATTTGGGCAGCGCTTCGGGGTAATTTGTCACCATTTGCTCGCTCATTTTCGAACCGCGCCACAGCTTGATTTTCGCCTGGTTCTTCCATAACAGCTTACGCGGCGTATCGTCGGCGAGTAAGGTTCCTTGATGTAAAATGGCCAACTTATCGCAGTACATTGCCTCGTCCATCTGGTGGGTGCTGATGATGATGGTCACTTCGTTGGAGGTCAAATCACGGAAATGATCCCAAAACGCCGATCGAAGTTTGGGATCGATCCCCGAAGTCGGTTCATCCAGGAATATCATTTTGGGTTGGTGCACCAACGCACACGCCAGGGATACGCGTTGTTTCATGCCGCCGGAGAATTTATAGATGGGATCATCGGCGCGCTGACGCAGTCCGACGAAATCCAGGACCTCTTCAACGCGTTGGGCGAGATTGCTACAATGATGAGCGCGACCGAAGAAGCGTATGTTATCCTTCGCAGACAGATCATCGTAAAGGGCGGCCGTTTGCGGCATGTAGCCGATTTTCTGGCGCAGGGCATCCTTCTGTTTGATGGTATCCAGGGACAGCACGGAAATCTCACCCGATGTGGGCTTGATTGCTCCGATCAACAGCCGGATGAGCGTCGTTTTACCGGCACCGTTGGGCCCCAGTAAACCGTAGATCTGACCGCCGTTAACATCCAGAGATATGTCCTTCAGCGCCTGGACATCTCCGAAATCCTTGTGTAAGTTCTTTATCTTTATCGACGCAGGATTTACCACGAGTTTCTCCGCCCGAATTTGTCATTTCGACATATATTTTGTTTGGATCAGGATTATTCGTGCGGATATTCTATGTGAAATACGAGGATAATGAAACTTCGCAAAAATGCACAGGGTAATTCTCATTCAAGATGGAGTAGGTTGCCAATATAAGGACAATCATTGCAGATTTCCCTGGGGGATCGTTAGCGTATTTCTAGCATGACGTGCAATGTACACAATCGACCTGATTGGGAATACGCGGATTTTTGGGAGTCCATTGAGAGTGTTTTCCTCTTGTCCACGCGGTCAATCTTGCGAGAGTTGGAAGCCTGGTTGTAAATCTACGAACTACATCATCTCCTTCCTCTTCCCATGGCACAGGATTTTCAACTTGCATACGAGTCACATTGGCTTCAATACCGAGTTGACCAAAAGCGCGGGCGACAGATATACGGTGATGACCATCCTGAACGTAATATCGGTCACCAACCTGGACGAGATCGATGGGGGGTAGATTGCGACCTTCCAGATGTAGTCTGGCGATGCTCTACCAACGATGGCGCGTGTGTGTCTGGATGGGATTGAAATCAAGGTCGATATCCGTCGCAGGAGATCGATGATCCGCCGGATTGAAAGCGATTATCTGATTTGCATCGATTTACTTTGATGGGTGGACCATTGATCGGTACAGATCGAGGTATTGTTCCCCGGTGTTTGCCCAGGTGTATGCTTCAGCTCTCGCTTTGCCTTTCGCAGCCAGTTCGTTCCCAAACGTCTTATCGCTAAGGAGACGGGCCATCGCCTGGGCGATGTCTTCCATATCATGGGGATCCACCAGTAGAGCAGCCTCACCGCCAACCTCGGGCATGGCGGTAACTTTGGATGTGATTACCGGTGTGCCCACACGCATGGCTTCCAGCACGGGGATGCCGAAGCCTTCGTAAAAAGAGGGGTAAATAAAGAACTGAGCCTCTGCCATGAGATTGTCGAGCTCTTCGTCGGTCACGAATCCGGTGAAGACAACCCGATGCAGTAAATTCGTCTCGAGAACGGCTCGATCGCAAAGCCGTTTCATCTTCTCTTTGTAGGCGCTGCCTGAAACGCTCCCTGTGATGAGCAACTTTCCGGTGAAATTGGATATATCGATCAAGCGGCGGAAGGCCGAGATCAAACCGACCACGTTCTTCCTTTCATGAACGCCACCGGCGTACAAGATGAAACCATTTTCAAGCCCGAATCGTTTAAGCAAATCGGATTTGACACTTTCTCGGGGTGGGTGTAGTTTGCGGAGGCCATTGGGAATGACGCAAATCTTCTCCGGCGATATGCCGATTTTTGCAGCGATGTCTCGCTTTGAAAATTCGGATACGGTGGCGATCTTATCGTTCAGGCGGCAGGCCGTACGCATGCCCGCTTTATACAGCAGGCGGTTTTGCCACAAGCTCATCGCTTCACGGAAAGTGAGTGGGATGACGTCGTGGATAGTGATCAGACAGGGCGCGCGTTTGCGGAAGGGGAAACTCCAGTTGTAGGGAAAGTGGATCAGATCCACATTTTCTTGTACGGCCAAATCCTGGATGGTTTTTGAATCGATATAGACATTTCGGAGGGACATGACGTGAGTCGGCACAGGGAGTGGGATGAGCTTCAGGTTCGGCGTGTCGTGAAAGATCTCTTTGATTTCTTCCAATCGACTCGATTTAGGTAACAATACGACGGTATGATTGTTCTCCGTGATGTATTTGGTAATCTGGATCACGCCCTGTTCCACACCGCCGATGACTCCGTCGTATTTGCGAAAATCCATTAAAATCTTCATCGGTTTTGATCCTCTGCAGTGATCGCTAAAATGAGCCCAACAAGGTATCCAGATCGGTGATCGCTACGGCGACTGATTCGTCAGAAGCTCCATAATAAATGAAGATCTGACTGTCTTTTTCGACGATGCCGTTGGAGAAGACGACGTTCGGGAAAAATCCCTGGGTCTCGTATGCTTCCGTTGGCGTAAGCAAGGGTTCTTCAGCCCGTTTGATTACTATGGACGGATCGTCGAGATCCAGCAGCAGACAAAACAGGGAATAGAGGCTGTTATCGCCTTTGCCATGGTAGATGATCAACCAGCCCTGTTGTGTTTTGAGAGGTGGTGACCCGCCGCCGATTTTCATCGATTCCCATTGATTTTCTCTTGGACGGACGATGCATTGATGGTTGCCCCAATGGATCAGATCGGGGGATTCGCTGTACCAGATGGAAGCCTTGCCAAATCCCGAATTATTCGGTCGATGCAGGGCGATGTATTTACCGCCGACCTTCTCGGGGAAGATGGCGACGTCCTTGTTCTCGGGATGGAAGATCAACCCCATGCGATCGATCGATTTGAAATCTTCCGTCACGGCAAGCGCCGTCGCCCAGGAATCCCGCGAAACGGCGGTGTAATTGATGTAGTACGCACCGTCGATCTCGGTCACTCTGGCGTCTTCCACACCGTAGGATTCGTTATCCATCACGGGGTAGATAAAGGGCTTGTCTTCCACGTTGAAATGGATGCCGTCCTTGCTGCGCGCCAGGCGGATGTTACTGATCGTGGAGAGATATTCCTTGCCGCGGTAGGTCACGCCGCGTGAGTCCTTCAAGGCCACTTGCGAGTCGTCCTGATCGAACTCCAGGATGTCCGCGTATGAGGTACCACCTTCGAAGCGATATACCGGGACTCGGATCTTGCCTTCTTTTGGTTCACAGGTCTCTGCTACGCGCAGCAGCAGGAGGATTTCATCGCGGAAGCGTGTGGCGCCGGGGTTGAATGCTCCCAGAACGCGAAATCCCTCAGTGGATGGTTTCACGTCTGCCGGTGTGATCAACGGATTTTCTTTGGCTTTCACGATCATGGAGAACCTCGTCCGTACGGTTGATGGAAGCGAACGGGTTGGCATTTGGAGTATATACTGAATCGTTCTGGTTGCGAAATGAGAAACGAACCGGTGCTTTGCGAACATCTTTTGCATTAAAAGAAGTCCCGGAATCGAAGCACTCAGGTGCAACAAGCTGGCTATTTAGCATCTTGCCGTGAAGATCGATAATTTGCTAGAGTTACTTGAGACTCCAAACGAATGTCGCCCGCCTACTGCTTTATCCGCAACGGTGGGCAAATCGGCTGTTCATTAACCACACTTGAGTGAGGGAAACCAATGGATGGAATTCAGAATTCGCCGATACCCAAGACTCGCTTGAGAAGCTGGGTATATTTCTGTGTAACCATAATTCTGCCAATCGCTTCATTTGTTATCTACTTCACCGAGTCAATCGGGCCAGATTGGCAGAGTGGTCAGCTTAGCGATTATACAGCGATCATGCTAAATGGAGAGGTTAGCTGGATTTTTTATCCATTTCTTATTTATGCAATGATTTCTTATACATTAATGCTGTATTCCTTTCCGCGGTTCTCTCGTTATTCCGTAATCCGGTTTGGGATCTATTCAGGTACCGTGCTGTCTCTGCAATATACAATTTTCCTGATCGTCCCATTTATCGAGGATGGCGATATGTATTCTTTCCTTTTCATTTTTGTCATCCCTGTGTTATCTGCCATGGTCTATTCAAGGTCGATTGGTAAATTTGGCTTGAAACGAACCAATATCCTAACCGCTTTGTTACTAGTGATCCTCGTCGTCTTGATATTCAATTCCGAGGAACCGCAACTTCTATTGTTGGCGGTTTTGGCCTGGATATTTATCTCAGGCCCTTTCTGGAACCTAATCCTATTTACTCAGGCGACCATTTCCCTGCTGCGTCGTTTTGAACTATCTCAGACCTTTGATATTAAGCAGGGCTTCGGCGCGCTCGTTTGGCTGAGTGCATATATAGCTGCCTGGCGATTCGCGGTTCTCAAGACACTCGAGATTTACGCATCCTTGCCCACCTCACCACCAAATTGTTACATCGCAACGGCGGCGGCGAATGGGCATCCAGGAATCGTCAAATCCGAACCGATCGTTATGCATGGATCGATTGCCCGGATCAATCCCCAATTGCGGTATTTCAAGTGTGCCGAACTGACTTTGAAGGTCCTATTCCCTTGCGTACACAGAGCATGTCGGGTGGTGTATGATCGCATTGGAGCCCGGCTCGCTGGTTTCATTTCGTGTGCATTTGTAGCAGATGTGGTTTACATCTCTCTGAAGCCAATGGAATGGTTCTTCAGGCTGATGTTGATTTCACTCATCCCGAATCTTGTTGAAGTCGCTGATCAGATTTATACCGGGGGGAATGAGTGGTCGAAAATTTGCATTCCATGTGGTACATTTAATTTCCATCATCGCCTATCTCTTAGAATAAGGGCAAGGGTTGAAAATTATTTTACAAAGCATGATGAAAACCATACTCATACTGTTTCTTATACTCGTTATCATTCCGACGATTATCCTAGCTGACCTGGGTCGACTTCCGGGTTTCCTGGCCGTGATCTACGCATTTCCGGACGGGGATAAGTTGGGTCATTTTGGGTTGTATGGCATCCTTGCCTTTTTACTTGTTGCTGTGGTGCCTGTCGCCTCCGAGCAGAAACCCTGGAGAAATGCGCTCCTGAGTTGTCTAATTCTTATTGCGGTCATCGGAATCGAAGAAGTTTCACAGATCCTCCTGGCCAACCGCAGTGCAGATCCCGTCGATTTCATCTGCAGTGTGCTGGGCGTTGGAGTATTTGGTTGCGCAGCCTGGTTGGTTAAACGAAAGAAGGTATCTTCCCAACCATAAGAACCAAAAAATGATCTGGATAATGAGATACCTTCGGAAATATCGTTAATTCTGAATGAACTGAGTCTCGGTAATCTCGCCTCGAGAAGAGACCTCGCCTTCCCAGCGCAGCACTTCGCTTAAGTTATCGATGATCAGTTGATAGCTGGGCACGATCGGTGCCGCGGGGGCAAACAGGACTTCGACTACCCACGCTTCTGATGTATACAGCTTCCGTGTGAAGCCTGGAACGTCTTGTTCAACTTGCTGCTCGATCCACGTCTGTGGTGCAGTCAGTGCGTATGTATTGACCAGATACGCAACTGCCGCATCCCGGGCCTGGTCGGCGGTTAAGATCGTAGCTGGCGGAATGTAGCTTGTTTCGTGGATTTCGCCGTTTGCATCGATCGTTCCTTCCCAATGAAAGCCGGAAATCTGACCTATTTCCACGGTGTAGGACGGAGAATCAATCGCGCTTTCATCGGGCGTCAATGCGATGATCCAGGGCCCGGAAATAAAGCGAACGGTCGAGGACTCATCTGGAGAACCATCGAATTCTTCCCACTCGTCAACGATTTCAATGGCGTAATACTCGATAAGGTATGTGACGATTGCCTGGCGAGCGCTGGTGGGATCAACGATCTCGGTTGTGAGCTCGCCAACGTCTTCGAGGGGTTGATCTCCTGTGGAATCACCCGGTTGACATTCCTCACGAAAATAAGCCCACTCCTCACACTCGCTGCCGTCGGCGAAAATACAGACACCATATTGACCGCCATCCGCGTCTGTGCGCAGCTCGAGCGTTCCGCCCTGTTCCTCGCAATAAACCGAGGCCGGATTGGGTAAACCAACTGGCTCTTCGGTTGGTATTTGTTCCGTCGAGGTTTTATTACAACTGGACAGAAGCAAGAATAAACCCACCGTCACCGGGATTGCTTTACGTATATTGCTCATGCCATTATTCTCCGAAAGATAGATTTTATTCGTGATTTCTATCACAAATGACGCCATTAAGTGGGATAAAGTTCCCTGCAAATCGATTTAGTCTGGCATCATTCCACCTTGATCGGTATTATACTGCTGGTTCATGCGGCTATCATGAAGGAAAACCATGGCGGCTGGAATGATTTCCTGCGAGATTCAACATTCATCGAGTACAATCTAGGTTCGATCTTTTCATAATGAACGATTAATCAAGTATTGGATTCGCGGTTGTAACTGAAGTTTGTGCCGGGAGGTTTCGTGTCCACCAAGGAATTGAACAAGAAGGCGAAAGGCTATCTGCAACGACTATGTGTCGATATTCCCAATCGTCGTGTTGGAAGTGACGGTAATCGGCAGGCTACGGATTATTTCGGTGGGTTGATGAGTTCGATGGGATACGATGTTGCCTATCCGGAATTCGATTGCATCGATTGGACCGATGAGGGCGTACGGCTGAGTGTCGAGGGAAAAACGTTCCAGGCAAACGTGAGTCCCTACTCATTGGGATGTCTATTGAGTGCGCCTATGGTCGTAGTGTCCACTGCCGATGAACTTGAAGCTTCAGAAATCGAAGGCCAGGTCGTTCTACTTCACGGGAAGATCGCCAAAGAACAGCTTATGCCGAAATCTTTCCCCTTCTACAATCCGGCGGAACACAAGTACATCATTCAATTGTTAGAGGTAAAATCACCGGCGGCGATAATCGCTGCAACCACAGAAGATCCCTTTCTGGCGGGCGGCCTCTCCCCGTTTCCATTGATTGAAGATGGCGATTTCCACATTCCTTCGGTTTACATGACCGCGGAGGAAGGAGACCGCCTGCGAAAACATATTGGCGAAACCGTATCTCTGGATGTCGGCTCCACGCGAATCCCTTCCAGTGGATGCAACGCAATCGCTCGCACATCCTGGTTAGGGGATCGGCGTATCGTATTCACCGCGCATATCGACAGTAAAATTAACACACCGGGGGCGTTGGATAATGCAACAGGTGTAGCGATCCTGCTGCTCACAGCCGAACTGCTTGCCGATTGGCGTGGCCGTGATCGGTTGGAGTTCGTTGCCATCAACGGTGAAGATTATTATGCGGCATCTGGGGAAGTGCTTTACCTCGAGCAGAATAAAGATTCTCTGGAGGAGATTTTACTCAATATCAACATGGATGGCGTTGGCTTCCGCAAAGGGAAAACGGCGTATTCATTCTACGAAAGCCCGGATGAAATCAATAAACAGGTGCGCAAGACATTTACTGCGCATAATTCGCTGGTCGAAGGCGATGTCTGGTATTCCGGCGACCACATGATTTTTGCATTGAATAGTGTTCCTGCATTGGCGCTCACATCTGAGCGTGGGATGGAAGGGCTGGCACAAGTCTCGCACACCCCGAAGGACAAGCCGGCACTCGTTGACACGGCGAAATTGATAGAAGTAGCTTATGCGTTACGTCATCTGATCATCGATCTCGATCTGGCTCGGGAACCATCACTTTAGCATCCACCAGGGCGACGTTCAGCGTTCAAACGTTCAAGCAGGACCAATTGGATTCCCCCCATAAAAAAGCAGGGCTGTCTGATTATCTGGATCGACAGCCCTGTTTATCTCTTTGTCGGAATGTGAAGGTTAATTGATTTCGACTTCGAGAGTTTCCTCGAGGAAATCCTGAATCGAAACCAATGGATTTGGATCGTAGGAAGGTGAGATCAACTGCATACCGTGGTCAGTGCCTGCGTATAGGAACGACTTGTAATGATCTCCGGAGGCGGACTCGCAGGCCATCTGGGATGGGACGTCTCCTTCGGCAGCGAAGCACCAGACCGGCACGGCAGGAGGAATTTCCGAGCCATCTAGATCTTTTACCACGCCAGCGTATTCCATGCCCAGGTAGCTTCCCGGAGACAAGGATAACGCACCAAGACAGGTGTCGCTGTCCTGATTGTGGAGTAAGCAGCCATCCGGTGCGCCGTCGGCGCCGATACTTGCGCCGATGGCGACGATGCGGTTGGGGTCGGTGGTGTCCATGAGAATCACTTCTGCGAAAGACGCTTTGGCATCCAGTTTTTTGTCATCTTGATTTCCGCTGAACGGCTTGCTTTCACAGTGCCCGCGGAAATCGAAGATGAAGACATTGAAAGAAATATCCTCCGGCATGGGAGGGAACCATGATGGATCAAGCCACGGTCCTTCCTTCTGTGGTTCACAATCCAGGCCGATGGTCATTTCCCAGCCCTCTGCTTCGGCGAGTTCATCCTGGCGATTCTGCAGCCAGGGCGCGATCGCAAGCCAATCACGCTGGTCACCAGGATACCAATGCATGAGGATCACAGTCGGTGCAGGGTTGCTTGCCGCGGCAAAAAAATGCCCGACCAGTTCTTGCCCATCCTCGGCGGTAAATTGGATACGCATGGGAGGCGCTGCGAGCGGCGGAGCTTCCGGGTCAGGAATCTCAACTTCTTCTTCAATATCGGGTTCACTGACTTGTTCATCCTCCACGCTTGAATAACCCGTTTCATCTTCTGCGGAGGGAGCGGTTGTTGTTGGGCGGTTGCATCCAGTTAAGAGAACGATACTTAGTACGACGAAAATCCCAATCAATATCTTCCATTTACGAGATTGTTTTAGCATCTTTCCTCCTGCGAACACAAATTTCCATTCGAATGGATTCCAAAAGATACAGTGGCTATGTTCGTTTGTAATCCAAGGGCATCTCAACGGTCGCGGCCAAGAGTAGCATAAGTTTCGTTGTGACAACAGCGCTGATGATTTTCGGTATTCCACGTGTCGTTCGATGAATTATCATGTTTCCAGAGATTATATAATAAATAGCCCGATCATTGTATCGGGCTGATATTTACAACGATGGGGATATTTTCTTCTTGCTTAACGATGTACCGAAGGGCAGGCAATGACTCTGGTTTAAACTATAGAGAGTAGCTGCCCGGCATTGTGTTGAATTCCTCCAAACACAATTGAACCACGCGTTTACAGCCATCCGCTCCGTTTTCTCTGGGCCAGAGAAGTTTGACAGCTGCTTGCATCAGGGCAATTTGACTCGGGTATTCATGATGATTCTGTGTGATAAATTTGCGGATATCATCATCTGTCACTGTTTTTACCATCTTTTCCTCACAACGAACTGTGATAATTGTTGCTTCCTGGATGGGTTTTCACTCCTGGTATCATCCTAACTACGATAACAGATTGTGACCACTCGATCGCTTTCGATTCCCTTACAATGGATTTCCTTGACAAAAGTGTCGCTTGGATGAAAATGGTGTTGTCAGTTTGAGGAGATGTCGATGAAAAATCCGGAGACTCGAAAAGATAAAACAGCTTCGTTCGATTGGGATGCTCATCTTGCTGCGAGGGCCAAGGGGATCAATCCCTCAATAATTCGGGAAATTCTCAAGCTCACCGTCCAACCAGATGTGATTTCGTTTGCCGGGGGTCTGCCTGCACCCGAATTATTCCCTATCCGGGAATTCGATGAAGCCTGTCATGAGATTCTAGAGGAGGAAGGCCAAGTCGCTTTGCAATACAGTCTCAGTGAGGGCTATGGGCCCTTGCGACAATTCCTGGCCGACAGCATGTCAGCGTACATGACGAAGATCGAAGCGGAGAACATCATCGTCGTCAACGGGTCGCAGCAGGGACTGGAGCTGATTGGAAAGATTTTTGTCGATCCGGGAACCAAGATTATTTGCAGCCGTCCGACGTATCTGGGAGCGTTACAAGCTTGGACGTCTTATCAAGCGCAATACCTCAGCGTGCCGCTGGATGAGAACGGTATGTGTGTCGATGAAATTCCCGCGATTATCCAACAATCTGAAGATCGTCCGCGGATTGTCTACGTGCTGCCGAATTTTCACAATCCGGCAGGGACCACATTGCCATTGGAACGACGTGAACGACTCGTCGAGATTGCCCGGGAGTACGATTTAATCATTGTGGAAGATGATCCTTACCGTGAATTACGCTATGAAGGCGAGGATATAACACCGGTCTTCCACCTCGCTCCTGAACGAACAATCTACCTAAGCACATTTTCGAAGACCCTGGCGCCTGGCATTCGGTTGGCCTGGATCGTCGCAGCAAAACCGGCATTCGCCAAACTGCTCGAGGCGAAACAGGCTGCTGATCTTCACACGGGGACTTTCGTACAGATGGTTGCGAACAAAATCTGCCAGAGTGGAACATTACGGAAACACGTCACACGTTTGGTTGAAGTCTATCGCAATCGTCGCAATATTATGCTTGAATCATTGGAGGAGAATTGGCCGGGTGAAGCGTCCTGGACCTCGCCTCAAGGTGGTTTGTTTTTGTGGGCACAAGCTCCGGAATCGATCAACACGAGGGAATTCCTGGAGACAGCCGTTGCGGCAAAGGTGGCCTACGTTCCGGGTTTCGCCTTCTACCCATACGAACAGGGCGGGGAGCATACCATGCGGCTGAACTTCTCGAATGCAACCGAGGAGATGATCAACGAGGGGGTTTTTAGATTGGGCCGCGCCATGAAGGAACAGATCACGCGTAAATAGAATCCCTTTCTTCAACCGAATACGCAGCAAGAATCTGCAAGAATATAAGCTTCGGGGTTGATTACGGTATTTACAAGCGGTACACTTGCAAGATTATGTTTATTTAATTGAGGTTGCAGCGTTGAATTCTCAATCCATTCCCTTCGTTTTTCTCCAGGCCATTCTCCTCGGAACGAATATGCTTTTTTCGAGATATGCCCTGGAACAATTTCATCCACTCAACTTCGTTGGTTTGCGATTTCTGGTGGCGGGGCTATTGACCGTTTTTGTCTATGTGGTAGTTGGTAGAAGAAACCGACCCTGGCCCAAAGATCGGCGTCTTTGGATGCATGCAACGATATTCGGAATTTTGGGTTCTGTCGTTCCCATGACGCTGGTTGTGTGGTCTTTGCAGTATCAATCCAGCGGCGTTTCGTCGGTGTTGGCTACGGTTGTTCCCGCGCTGACCGTTGTACTGGCACACTTTTTCCTGCCCGAAGAATCCCTAAACCGCAGGAAAGCACTCGGAGTCATTCTGGCATTTGCTGGTGCCCTGGTATTAACTTTACGCGGGGAGACCGGTCTTGTTGACGTAACGCAAGCCGATCCGTTGGGTTATGCGTTGGTTTTTATCGCCGTGTTTGCTGCTAGCTGTATGATCATCTACGCGCGTCGCTATATTCGGGGATATGATACGTTTGAGGTTACCAGCATTCAGATTATCGCCTCAATGTTTTTTATTCTGCCCTTGATGGTTTTAACCGTCGGGTTGGACCTTCACCAGGTCAATACCGGCGGCGTGATTGCGCTCTTGATTTCAGCGTCTACGGGCACGTTAGGCGTTGTATTTGTTGGGTACTACATCATCGATCGATTCAGCGCCACGGCAGCTTCCATGTCGTCGTATGTGGTACCGATCATCGTGGCGATTGGTGGGGTGCTCTTCCTGGAAGAGCAAATTACAGACGGGATTCTGGCTGGATTCGTTTGCATCATCGTAGGCCTATGGTTGATCAACGAATTCAATTCTGACAGAGATCCGGCGAAAAGTGCATAATCTCGCTGTTGGTGCTGTCGGAAACCCACAGGCCACAATCTTCATCGAAGACGATACCGGATAGATCCCCGAAAAATACGTTCCCACTGATCGATGACTCCCAGCCAGTCAGGAATTCACCTTCGATATCGAAACAGAGAACCCGTGCGCCTTCGGGATCGGTGAGGCAGTTCGTCGATTCCGGTCCGACGGCAATGAAGGGTTTGTTCTCCAACGATTGACCGTACCAACCAGCGATCGGCCATTCTTTCACCGCCTGGAAGTAGCCCTCTCCGATTTCCTCGAAGACCTGCACTCTCTGGTTCCATGTATCCACGACGAGGACGGTACCATCGTCTTCTACAGCGATTCCCACGGGTTCATCGAGGTAACCCAAATCGAGGCCGAACGAGCCGAATTGGGTGATGTAATTTCCCTGGCGATCGAAGATGACAACGCGTTTATTCCCGGTATCGACAACAAAAACCCGATTTTGGGAGTCAATGGCGACGTCCCGCGGTCCCCAGAATTTTGTCGGCTCGTCTCCCTGGCCGAAGGAGCCGAACATGTCGAGGAATTCCCCTTCCGCCGTGAAATATTGAATGCGGTGATTCCAAGTATCTGCAACATAGACGGTTCCGTCTGGCGCCACACCGACGCCAAAAGGTTTGTTGAACGTACCTTCTTCGTGGGTGTTCAGTTCAATGTCTCCATAACTTCCCCAGGTCGAGATCACTTCGCCATCGGGGCTGAGATGTTGGATGCGGTGGTTGTCCGTGTCGGCGACGTAGAGACTGCCGTCCGGGGCGAGTGCGAGGCCGTGCGGGTTTAAGAATTCACCCGGCTGCGAACCTGTCCTTCCAAACGTGAGATCCGGCGAGAGTATCGTCATGTTCTCTTCGTATGGCGCGGCGATGGCTTGAATGTCCTCGATCGGTGCGGCAACGCCATAATCCCAGACCTTGGCGGCGGTATCGATGCGGATATAGAGACGAATTTTCTCGGAGGGATTCCAATTGGTAAGCGAAAAATCCTTGTTGGTCAATTCACCATAGGCGCTGTAATCTTTGTTGAACCAGATGTCCCACGCTGCTTGTCGATGGGCGGGATCGAAAAGGTAAGGTTTGAGTTTCAACCACAGCCGTCGGAAGTACTCGAAGTAGTTCATGCAGGCTTCTGGGTCGTCATTTCCCTCTGCAATCTGTTCGCTGCGCCACTCCGATTCGATGTTGGATTTCTTCAAGTTGTAGTAATCCATATTCGGCCACCAGATGCGTGTGTACTCGAAGGTATAGAACGCATCTCCCAGAACGGGTTCCAACTTCGACCAATTCGAATCGCCGGCAATGATGATGGGATAATCAATCAAATCCCGGCTGGGGCTGCCGCCGAAGTAGGTGGCTTGATCGTAATTTCGCAGGTACCACCAGAATGGATAGGTGGATTCATCGTCATAAGCAATTTTGAAATCCGGGTCGTTGCCCATCCGCTCCGCCAGATCCTCGATCTGCTCGAGCATGGTCTTGGGTCCCCTCCCCATGTGCGCATAGACGAGATACTCGGTTGGATAGTCATAATTCACATAGGCGGCCCGGGCAGATGTGCGCACAGTCACCATCGTCAGCAAGCCGATAATAATGAGCACGATCATTTTGCCCACGCTGGTGAAGGACCAATCGCGCGCCACGAAAGGAATGGCCAGTCCAGTACCTGCCGCGAAAACCAGGGCGGCCAAGAAACTCGTGGTAACACTTAGTTGTTCGATCCCGTTGCCCTGGAATGGTGGGATCTCTCCCAATGAGACCGTGAGTGCGCGTATAACGGAGAGCACAAACAGCAATACGAGCCCCGTAAGAAGCAAACCGCGTTTTTCTACAAACTGCCGCCAATCCATTCGATCCAGGAATACGCCGATTCCCCATCCTGCGAGCAGGATGAAGGGCAGGGCGATGTGCACGGTGATCCAGGGCATTTTCTCACCGGCGTACGAGTAGAGGGCCAGCGAAGAAACACCCCAATACGCCAGGAAGAACAGCATCAAGGGTGAGCGTGCCAAATCGCCGATCTTCCCTTCCGAATCGGATTCTTCCGCCTCGTTCGGTTCGATTTTCGCCAACTTGCTTTTTATCCACTTCGCGAAACCAGCCAGCATCACCACAGGTGCGATGAGGATGGGCAGGAATTCGTACATGGGGAGCTGAATCAGGGCGTAGTAATACATTGGTTGGCTGCCGCGCTCGACCCCTTGCTGAACGAGCCAGTAACCCAGGGATCCCACCAGTCCCGTGGCGATTCCTCTTCCGTTGGTTAGAAATGTCGAATAGAAAAGGAAGTAAGGAATGGCGAACACACCGGCAGCGATGAGCCACTTACGCCAATTCCACAAGAGCCCGATTGCCAGGCTTAAGACGACGAGCACAGCTACAACGGTCCCGGTGCGCAGCATGAGTGCAGTATCGTTGTAATTAAGTGGGTCCCAATCATAGATCGTAGCCAGGATCGCAGCAAGCTGGGGCAGGACTATGGTGATGAAGAGTACCAGTAGATCGAGATCGGGGAAATCAGTCTGCAGCCTTTTACCGAATGCAGAAATTAAGCTGATAAGAATCAAGGCCAAACCAAATATTGCAGTGATCGCCGCAATATTGATGTTCAATCTGTCGTTGGATCCCTGGCTTTGTTCATCCGGGATGATTTCATCCTGCAGGGGTTGTTCTGCCAATTCCGCCTCGGCGGGAGAGACCTCGTACATTTGGAAGTGGAAATACGTATACATGCCAAGTCCCGCACCAACCACGGAGAAAATCAGGCCGATTATAAATAGCCACTGCAGCGTTGTATTAAAACGCAACTTGCCGATGAATCTCCAGGCGAAGTACAACACCATGAACACAAGCACCTGGGCGGTGAAAATGAAAGCGGTTTCCTTGGTGGCAAAATGCAGCGCCCCAACGAAAGCGAGCATGTAAAAATAACGCACCTGGTGTGTTTCCAGGTAGCTGAATATACCCCAGACTGTGAGGAGCATAAGCGGCACGGTGAGGGCTTCGTTACGGACATACCTCGAATAATAGAGCATGAATGGCGAGATTAAAATCAAGGCGGCCGTGACGAGTGCACCTGACTTGCCGAACCAACGTCGAAACAGCCAGATAAATCCCACGGCGAGAATACCGAAGATGGCGGCGGGGATACGTGCTGCTGCATCGTTATCGCCAAAGAGGAAGTAAGAAAGCGCCAGGAGATGGAATTGAAACGGTCCGTGAGAGAGTGGATCGTGCTGGTATCCTTTGCCTTCCGAAAGCAGCCACGAGAAATAGACGTGGGTGGTTTCATCGTGACTCATTACACGTTCGCCGAGATTGTAGAATCGACTAAACACGGCCAATACGATCAGAAGAATCAAGATGAGTGTGTATTTATTGAGTTTGATGTCGAGAAATGAAAGGGATTTTTGGTCGGGAGTTACTGGATTGGCTGGATGTGCTTCAGTCATTCGTGTCTCCGGTTGCTCACAGGATGGATGATAAACCATTCGATCACTTCGGGATCAAACCATCGTTAATTCGATGCTTAATATACCCGTTTTATGGTTTCCTTGGTAGATGTATCCGATCTATCAAGCTACACTGGGATTGTAAATACGTGTCCCAGAAAGCAATTATCCATCACACTTTGCCGATGGCGAGGATGCTTGACGAGAACGGGTGTGTCCTGGGGTATTGGGGTAGGCGATGTTTTCCTTCATTATTGTCAATGCGCAGTACAATGGGGATATCCAACTCTGACACCATATCATCATGATGGAGAGTGTATGCCCGACGTAGACGTCTATCCGCAAAGCGATCTTCCGGAATCACTTAAGTGGCAAGCGCTGGCTTTTATCAAGACCGAGTGGCCGTTTGTCTTCTCCGGAGAAGATCAATTTCTAACCGAACCTTGTCCGCCCGATCAAGATCCGGTTCATTTTGTCGCCGCCGAGGGTGACTCACTCATCGGCTATGCTTCGATCTTTCGGTTGAATATCGATCATGCTGGAACAAGATACGGAATTTACGCCTTTGGGAACATGTTTACATTCCCTCCCTATCGGAAGCAGGGTTATGGAAAACAAATTCTGAAGTTGGCGACGGATTTCATCAAGAACAGCGATGTGGATGCGGGGATCTTGTTTTGCGAATCGAATGTCGAAGCATTTTACACGGCTCATGGTTGGGAGACTGCTCGTGCGACAGCCCGAAAAGGGACGGCAGACGATTACGAAGAGCACGAACAAATCCTAACCATGATCCTATATGTCTCGGAGAAGGGGCAAGAAGGAAAATCAAAATTCGACGAACAGCCCTTGTACGTCAAGTGGCTTTGGTAAAAATGGGGATTGCCCTTCATCCAAGGTGGATTATCCCAACGAAAATACTGTGGTTTCGCTTACATCATTGATGCATGCACTAGGAGAACCAAAATGCAGTATACACACATGGGTCGGACGGGAGTCGTGGTCAGCAGGCTTTGCCTGGGCACGATGAACTTTGGCTGCTTTACATCCGAAGCGGATAGCATAACGATCATGGACCAAGCCGTCGAGCTGGGGATAAATTTCTTCGACACGGCAAATTCCTATGGTTGGCTGGGATGGATCCCCGATAAAGGGCGGCTGGGGCTTTCAGAGGAGATCATCGGCCGCTGGCTGGCGAAGGAAAAATCCCGTAGGGAGAAGATCGTTCTGGCAACCAAAGTCTATACCCCAATGAGCCACGAGATCAACGACCGCGGCTTGTCCGCGTATCACATTCGACAGGCGTGTGAAGACAGCCTACGCAGGCTGCAGACGGATCATATCGATATCTACATCATGCATCACATCGATCGCGGTGAACATCCACCTTCTATCTATAAAGATTGGTTGGACTTACCAGATCGAGATCTCTATCGCCCACCACATTTAAAGCGTGAAACGCCCTGGGAAGAGATTTGGCAGGCGATGGAAGTATTGGTTCAGCAGGGCAAAGTGCTCTACGTCGGCAGCAGCAATTTCGCGGCCTGGAATATCGCCCAGGCGTGTGAAAAGGCACGTGCCAGAAATTTCCTCGGGTTGATCTGCGAACAGAGTCCCTATAACCTGACCAATCGCATGATTGAGTTGGAGGTCATTCCGGCTTGTCGGGAATATGGTCTGGGATTGGTCCCTTACAGCCCGTTGGCAGGAGGTTGGTTGGCGGGCATTCTGCAAAAAGCGGGCACAGGTGAGGGACGAAGGGGGGGAACCGTTAAACCGGAAGATATTGAGAATCGAGATCAGCTCGAAGAATTCGAGTCTGTCTGCCAAGGCTTGGGTGAGAAGCCGGCAAGTGTAGCGCTTGCTTGGGTACTTAAAAACCCTGTTGTTACGGCACCGATCATCGGGCCACGCAGGCTCGAGCAGCTTACCGGCAGTCTACGTGCGCTGGAAATCGATCTGGACGACGAGACATGCATGCGGTTGAACCAGATCTGGCCTGGGCCAGGGGGTGAAGCGCCGGAAGCATATACTGGATAGGCCATTGATGCCCTACAGCAGCCTGGGAGTGCTACTTACGTACGAACACCGATTGGCAACCTTGCTGCGTACATTTTGCAGTTCTCGTCTGAATCTCATACAATGCAGACTGGATGGAGTATTTGTTGGTGATTATGCAGATGATTAGATGGAGAATGTAGCCATTGCCTTTTTACGTGATGTTTTTTGTTGTGCTTAAATTACTTCTGGGTCCGCCGCTGGATGTGTTGATCGACTTGGAGCATGACCTTCCACCCAGTTATGATCCAGGACTGAATGCAGCGGCCTCAATCGCCATGGAAGAGCTGCAGGCAGCTGCCCTGGAGGATGGCGTAAACGTCCAGGTGTTCTCAGATTACCGCAGTTACACGTACCAGGAAGAAGTATTTGCGCGAGAGAGCGCCGCCGGCAATTCCAGCCCAGAATATTTTTCCGCACCTGCAGGTTACAGCGAGCATCAATTGGGCACAGCTTTCGATGTCGTCTGGCCAGGCGTTGTGATGGGCGCTAACGATCCCCGCAACGATTTGTTGTACGCCTGGCTGGAGGACAATGCCCATCGATTTGGATTCGTGCTCAGCTATCCATTAAAACAAAGCGAATCGTGGCCATACTCCAACCGTTTCATGCCGCTGGTTACGGCGTATATTTACGAGCCGTGGCATCTTCGCTTTGTGGGTGTCGAACTGGCTACAACCATTTTCGATGCAGGATATACCGATCCGAAAAGCCCGGTTCTCCCTCAAGATTTCTACCAAACGTGGCCGTGAATCGTTTCAACAACTGGTAGAAAAACTTAGAATACAATAATTAAGGGGCGAATGAACACGATCCTGTCAGCAAGCTACATGTGTCTTTTGATAGAATTGATATAAGAATTGTTAACTGGAGTATGTTGATATGGGGAATTCCTTCACCATTTTTCGTGTGCGGGGGATCGATATCCGCGTTCACGTTACCTTTCCGCTGATTCTCATCTGGTCGGCGCTTCAATTCGGCTTGTTTTCCGATGGGGGCACGAGTGGAGCGGCGTTCGGGATCCTGGCTACTTTGTTGCTGTTCGGCATTGTTGTGATGCACGAACTCGGTCATAGTCTGGCAGCGCAGCATTATGGAGTGAGCGTAAAACAAATCGTGCTGCTGCCGATCGGTGGTGTCGCGCAATTGGCACGCATCCCGGAGAATCCGGTTCAGGAGCTGGTCATTGCCATCGCGGGACCGCTGGTCAATTTCGCCCTGGCGATCGTACTCACACTGGTCGGGTTGGGAATCGGCGTAAGCGTTGGATTGGACACGATGATCTTCGAGATGGGTGGATTCAGTCCACTCGGTTTGTTCAGCTATATTTTCGCCTCGAATCTATTTCTCGGTTTGTTCAATCTGTTGCCGGCATTCCCGATGGACGGTGGACGGGTGCTGCGCGCCCTTATGGCGATGAAACTTGATTACGCGCGTGCGACCTCTATCGCGGTGACGATCGGTCAGACATTGGCCTGGCTGCTGGGATTATGGGGTTTCTTGCAAGGTAACCTCTTCCTGATCTTCATCGCCGTTTTTATCTACATGGGAGCTGGCCACGAAGGTCAGACCGTGCAGCTGCGCAAGATACTCGGCGGGTTATCCGTCGATCAGGCCTACTCCCGTGATCTCGATGTGCTGCATCGAGATGCGACCCTGCGGGAAGCCATTGCATTGACCTTGAACACTTTCCAGGCAGATTTCCCGGTATGTGACGGAGAGAAGTTAGTAGGGATCATCACGCACACTCGCCTCGTTGAAGCCCTAAATCGTAACGGACCAGATGTACCACTCGAACAAGTGATGATCAGAGATTTCGATCCCGTCAAACCGGACGCTGGTCTTTTTGATGTGCAGCAGTTACTTACCGAGAAGCGTTTGGATGCACTCCCTGTAGTAAGTGAAGATGGTCGATTCTTGGGTTTGATAACGGTTGGCGATATCAATGAAGTCTACCGTATGGTTTCCATTCGATCTGATGTATTTCCTCTGGTCACTGCTCGATCTAAATAATTTACGGCCCTTCAGGTAAATCCTTTGCGGTCCAGCCGTCGAGAAATAGTCCCAAAGGGTGCTATCGCTCGAATGAAAGTTATAGTATAAGAATGTTAGAAAAGTGGTTTATTACGTCGTCTTGGATCATGCGTTGAGGGAGGTCGATTCCAAGGGTGTTTGTGGCCATTTTTACCTGACGAGCGATTATACACATCCATAATTCATGTCTTGTGAATAAAACTTCCCATGGATTGAAATCGATTTCCGCAGCGTTCGAATGGTACTGTGACTGCCGCATTCGATGGCCTATAACACTGTCACAGTACACTCGTTAGCTTGAAAAAGCGTTGTGATACACTACGAGTAGCAAATGGCGCAGTAAAAGAGGATTTCATGTCGGAAGAGGAAAAGCGACTGGTCTGTATCGAAGACGAACCGGAGATGATCGATCTGGTGCGTTTGATCTTGAGTCGCAAGGGTTTCAATGTAATCGGTGCGAATGGTGGAGTCGAAGGGCTCGAAGTCGTACAGCGGGAGAAGCCGGATCTCATACTCCTGGATCTTATGATGCCGGATATGGACGGCTGGGAGGTATATCAGCAGATCAAGGCGGATGAAGAGCTGCGGGAGATACCCGTTGTTGTGGTTACCGCGAAAGCACAATCGATCGATAAAGTGCTTGGACTGCACATTGCCAAGGTTGATGATTACATCACCAAGCCATTCGGACCTCAGGAGCTGCTCGAAAGCGTTGAAAAAATCCTCGGTATGCAGAACTGATCTATTCAATTTCTGTTCTTTCGGGGCGGCATTGGCCACCTCGTATTGTTTACTCAATCAAAATGACACAGTGGATTGAAGTACGAAATAATTCTCGGGGGAATGGTCTCGTTGTCAGGGCACGATGGTGCGATTCCTTTCTCTGTCGCTTGCGAGGGTTAACCTTTCGGCGCTCACTTGCTTCGCACACTGGTTTGATCTTGGTACAATCTCGAGAAAGTGTTGCCGAGGCAACCATACATATGTTTGGGGTTTTCTTCTCACTCGGTGTGGTTTGGATTGATGCGAACAAGCGCGTCGTCGATCTCACGGTCGCCGATCCCTGGCGGATTTATACACCTAACACAGCCGCACAATATGTACTTGAAGGACGCCCCGAGATTCTCGATGAGGTTAAGGTAGGAGATGTCCTGGAGTTCTGTGAGTATGAAGCGTAATCAAATTGCTGCATGGATATTGCTGGTATTGCTGATCACGACGGTTATGCCTGCTCGAGCCCAATCGCAGGGTCCCATCTATATTATCCAGGAAGGTGACAATCTGACTTCGATTGCCGTGACGTTTGGCACAACCGTCGATGCGCTTATCACCGCGAACGGCATCCAAAAGACGACCATTTTGGTGCCAGGAACATCGCTCGTCATACCAGGCTTCGAAGGGGTGCAGGGAGAATTAACCACGCAGACAATCGAATTTGGGGAGACGATCGAAAGTTTCAGCCTGCGATACGGAGTTGATAAAGAAGATCTCATCCGTCTCAACCGCATTGTTCGACCGGATCGACTATACGCCGGCCAAGCTTTGATCATGACCAAATCGGAGAGTGATCTTGAGCAGTCAGGCGCCTCACGAGTTTTATCTGACCAGGGTGAGGGAATACTGGCCATTTCCGTACGAGAAGGTGTAAATCCCTGGAGTCTACGCACATTCGAAGGTGATGAGCGATTGTGGGTTATTCCGTCTGATGTACTCATCTCGTCTCAAAGCGATGAATCCATCACAGCCCTGCCCGATTCAATCGTTTCGACGAAATTGCATCCCTCACCCGCAGTTCAAGGTCATACGTTAGTCGTTCGCATTGACCTGGCGCAGTCGGGGTGGGTTACCGGTCGTTTGGACGACGATCAGCTAAATTTCTTTCCCGAAAGCGAACGTTCCATGGTGTCCTTGCACGGCATTCATGCGATGACAGACCCGGGATTGTATAATCTGGAGATATCCTTGTACACCACACTCGGCGAGGCACCGACGTATTCGTTTGTGCAACCGATTCGTGTTTTGGATGGGGGATACCGTTCCGAGAGTGTTATCGGCGTACCAGCAGAAACCGTCGATCCTGCGGTGATCAATCCGGAACAAGAAATAGTCGAAGCGCTGCTCGCACCGGCGACACCCGACAGAATGTGGACTGGTCCGTTTCAATTGCCGTCGGATTATTACACAGAAGAATTCATATCCGTTTTCGGTACTCGACGGAATTACAATCTCGGCGCTCTGTATTACTATCATACAGGCGTGGATTTGTACGGCCATACGGGCGTGGAAATCATGGCTTCAGCACCCGGCGTTGTAGTGTTCGCCGGTCCGCTCACCATCCGTGGCAATGCGACCTATATCGATCATGGTTGGGGGGTCTATAGCGGCTATTTCCATCAATCCGAGATACTCGTTTCGGAGGGCGAAACGGTTGAGGCTGGTCAGGTTATCGGGCTTATTGGGAGTACGGGGCGATCCACGGGAGCTCATTTGCACTGGGAGATCTGGGTTGGAGGGGTGCCCGTAGATCCGTTGGATTGGATCGAACGCTCATATCCATAATACTAAGCAAGGATGGGGTCTAGGAACAGATATAGGCAAAGTGCAGGGGATATCACGTGGCGATGAAAAGTGTCAGCTGGAATCGTCCCCATCATCTTCGACCAGGCGATTGGCGTGGTAATTGTCAAGAATCTGACGCGCGTCACTGGCCATCTCGACGGGAACAAGGATTTCAACTTCGGCGAGCGGTCCGATGCCAAAGCCATAAATTGTTGTCAGTGCTTCATGGGATAGCCGAGCTTCGATCCCGCGTGACTTTAATAGACTGCGCTGGATTTCTGCTTCCAGGACACCCGATGCCGTGCCGACGACGATATACTTATCGTCCATAACCCCTCCTGCTTGATGCTTGTAGTATAATGGCAAAGTATCTCCCCTGCGTAGGTTGTGAATCATAATGCCAGTAGGACAAAGTATTTCAAGTGAAGCATATTGGATGGAGTTCGAGCTCTCCGATGAGGACCTCGACTTCATCTATAACTTGTTGCTGGAGCGCGAAGTCCCATTAACTTCAGAGCAGATGTCTCGCGAGTTGGTGGAACGACGGCTGGAGAAGTTGAAAGAAGAAGCCAAAAAGGCGTCTACGAGCGAATACAAATCCTACATACCCGAAGCGCATTACGAGAAAGGTGAAGTCCTGATTTTCCCCGCACTCGGTAACCTGGTCGGGAAGGTCACGAAAGTTCGCCCCGGCGTGAATCCGGATATCGGCGAATTCGAGGTGATTGCTGTCAAATTTGAAAAGGGTGAGAAGTCCCGGGAATTTGCTGCTGCACTCCAGGATCATATTCTCAACAATCCATCCAGCGAGGACGAGGAGCTGGATGCACTGAGTACGACCGAAGGTATTCTGGCGACGTATCGCCGTGTGATCGAAGATCGTCTGGAAGGAAAACTCAAGGACGCCGAAGATATCATTCGAATTGCCGGGCGTTGGTTTCACAAGGCGCTGGTCGTCAACATTAACGAAGGTCATTTGAACATCGCTGAAGCCGTGCTGGATGTTGCCAACGGTGGTCCATTGCCCACGTCGGATTTGCTGGAGCATGTCGGGATACCGGAAGACATCGATCCGCTGCTCATGGAATTCTCCATGGATTTTGCGCTGCAGGAAGACGAACGTTTTGATGAGGTCGGTCCGGCGGGGGAGACGCTCTGGTATTTGAAACGTATCGAACCACCGGAAGTTCTTTATACGCCGCCTCGACTGGAATACGACGAACCGTCAATCGATCGTTCCATGCTCACGGATGCGCTGATTGATCTTGAAGCGTCGCTGGATGACGAACTCAGTCCGTTGCCTTCATCCGATTCAACCCCGAATGAAGTTACCATCACACTTCTTTTCCCACATTGGCGTGTTGGTACGCTGCCGCTCTCTGCACGGCTGCGGCCGATGTTCCCAACGGCGTATGAAGCGCCACGGATTAGATTTACCCTAATCGACGGACACAATGGCGATCGTTTCCCGGGTTGGGTTGTGCGCGAAAAGGGATACGTCTTTGGTTTGGACGAGTGGTATCGGCGTTACGATGTGCCTGCAGGTGGATTGATCAAGGTGCGGCGCGGCGATAAACCTGGCGAAATAAAAGTCGAGACCTTAGATCGCAAGCGCCACAATGATTGGATCCGGACGGTAACGATTGATGAAGAGGGGACAATTGGTTTTACCATGCTCAAACAATCTGTGGGAACCGCATACGATGACCTAATGGTCGTGGGATTGATCGACCCATTAGCACTGGATGAAGCCTGGATGCGGGGTTCGCAACGGAATCTACCAAAGGATAAATTAATTGCCTACATTTTCCGGGAACTGGCTCGACTCAATCCGCAGAGCGCGGTGCATGCGCAGTCGCTGTACTCCGGAGTAAACGTTTTTCGACGTATGTCTCCTACAGCGGTATTTCAGGAATTAGTCAGCCGAAATTATTATGAACATGTAGGCGATCTTTATTGGCGTTTTGATACGCAAGCCTGGACGAAGGCATGACTGAAGAGAAAAATAGAAAAATTGGCCGGTTGGTACGCCCGACTCTAGAGACGAAATTTCATATTGACTATGACTGGTGGGACCGCGCCGATCGGGATTTGGAAGTATATCTGCGCAGCCACCTTTGTCCTGAGCATCAGGATGCATTCGCCGATTTAGATGCAGAGACTCTGGTCGATTACATCGATCCGCAGACTGCGGAGGTCACACGCGTCGCGGGTATCCAACACACCTTGATATCCCATTGTGCCAAGCAAGAGACGTATCTTACGCCACAGACAAGCCTGGTAAATGCCGTATTTCGAGTGTTTCTATCAAACGGAAACACGCCCATGACTCCCGAAGAACTCGGAGAGAGATTGGGTCGCTCTCCACGTATGATCCTCAGGACTTTCTCCAGCACGCGCGTTTACAAGGGGATCCGTCCGATCACTTCTGAATAACTCCAAAACAAGGCAAGCTTAAATTTAAGGGCAAGGAACGCTCGATCCTGGTTTATAATGGTTGAGGTTCGCAACGCGTGGTTGAATTGAGAACCTAATCGCCCCTGTAGCTCAAGTGGATAGAGCACCGGACTTCTAATCCGGTTGTTGCAGGTTCGAGTCCTGCCAGGGGCGCCAATTCTTCAAGGATTTGCTGACCTTTCAATGTTTCATGCAGGAAAGGGTATGCGGCTTCCTACGCCATGCTTCTAGTTTTACTGCCAGGGTATGTTCTCATGCTCGGATTATTCTCACTAAGAATCCTCGAGCAGCTCAAGTACGCATATTCCATCCCATACCTGCCAGAATAAGATCGTAAGTGAATCGGCAGCGTACATCTTATCCAGGGAAGGTTACGCACATGAAGGAATTTCTCACGTGGCTGAAACCCGACCGTCCTGTTGGTCGCCTTCCAAAGGTTGGCAAATTTACCTGGCGTTTCGATCAAAGAGGATTGCTGTTGGGGATCCTGTTGTTATTGATCATACTATCGATTCTCTCCCCGCATTTTCGACAGATCGACAACTTGATGCTCATTTTAAAGGAGGCTTCGTTCATTGGTATTGTTGCTGCGGGGCAGACATTGGTTGTATTGGCGGGCGGCATCGATTTGTCCGTGGGATCCATTCTTGCCTTGGCCAGTATTATCGCTGCGCTTCTGATGACCGGCGTGGGTTCAATCGCGCCGATAAATCCATATCTCGCCATCATTGTCTCCCTTGGTTTGAGCGCGCTGATTGGCGCATGCCATGGATGGTTAATCGCGAAGCGAAAAATGCCACCCTTTATTGTTACGCTGGTGAGTCTCGGTATATTGCGTAGTATCGCATTGGTCATTACGGAAAGTCGCACCATCCATTCTTTTCCTGAGGATTTTAAATGGATCGCCGATGCAAGCGTCGGTGGATTTCCCATGCCAGGCCTGATCATGCTGGTCGTATTCTTGATTTTAGGATACGTATTGCGCAATTCAAAATTGGGTCGTTACATATATGTCATTGGGGGAAACGAATCTTCGGCTCGATTATCGGGTGTTCCTGTTGATAAATATAAAATCTACACGTACATGATGAGCGGGATCTTGGCGGCTTTATCTGGAATAATTTTGATGGCTCGTCTGGATGGCGCAGTTTACACCCTGGGTGAAGACTATGGGTTAAACTCGGTGGCCGCGGTGATTATCGGCGGCACAAGCTTGAGTGGGGGAGTCGGGGGTGTACGGGGGACACTTATCGGCGTGTTGATTATGACGGTTGTGCAGAATGGTCTCGTTATGCTGAATATCGCCTATCAATGGCACGGAATCGTGATCGGCTCAATCATTCTCCTCGCGGTTTTTATCGACATGGAACGACGTCGCGCCAGACAATCAGCATCTAGGGTACGCGCATACCAATCTGTAGCAGACGAAACCTATTTGGAAGGGATCATTCTTCAGATCAATCAACTCATCCGAAATCGTTTTGGGTCCCCTTTCGTACGTATTTACATGGTCGACCCCAATCGAGATGATTTAATCGAATGCAGCACGAAAAACAAGCATCCTGCGCCTGCGGACTGTATTGCGGATCAGGTACGCAGGAGTGGGCAAGCGATGGTAATTGAAGAGATATCTGATCGTCACGACACAATGATCCATCGATTAGAACCAAGTATTCAATCCGCGATCGTCGTTCCGCTGATACATCGTGAAAAACTGATTGGTGTGCTTGACGTGCAAAGCCCGATCGCCCATGCGTTTGTGCCCGAGGCGATAAGCCATTTAACGGAATTAATGGCCGGTCTCATCCCGCCCTTACGTAATGCCTGGTTGTTGGAATGTGATTGGCTCGCCAAACAGACTCGCAACGCGCTGCGCAATTTATGGGACACGGTCTACTTAGGTCGCTGCGCATTGGCAGAGTGGGCTTTCCCGGCCAGTTTTGACGTAGTATCCAGTGGGAGTTCATCGAATCGGAGTGGTCAGCTTCGTCAGTTGTTACTTGAAACAATTGAACGATTAAATCCCCAGAAAGGCATAAATCGACCTCACGCCATCGACCGACGATACGACATCCTGCATCTTACCTACGTCGAAGGCCTTTCTTCCGACGAAGTGATACGAAACCTTTCCATCAGCCGCCGCCAATATTTCTATGATTTAAAAGATGCCATCAGCGCCTTGGCCCATTTACTAATCTATACCTCCTGATTTTTCAATATTCGTAATTGCACATATATTGCACTTAATTGCACTGTAGTTGCACATACAGTGCTCTAATATTGCATTCTACCTGTGGAAACCCCTGGTTGAAATTTGATATTGTAAATAGCAGCAATTTTTACCCAGTATCGCTTTAGGAAGTTGTGATCGGAGTGGGATTCGCGAGGAAATATACCTTTTCTATAGCTCTCGAGAGAAATATAGGTTATCGCGCTTCAGTCGGTATCGAAATCTAATCATTAATTTCTCGTATTGGTCATTCACTCATTGGTTTTTTCAAGTGTATAGGTGGGAATTGGCGCGCTTCGCGCACGCTTGTTTCGACAGCATTTAGAGGTGGCATATCCAGGTTGTTATCTTGCGTATTGCGCATTTGACTTGGGTATACACCACACTGCGCAGTATGGTCTAGGCTTCAGGTTTTTCAAGGAGGTTCGAATATGGCGGATACGGGTATCGAACGCCTCGCATTGCGAATGGCAAAGGTCGAAAAATATTTTGGTCTGGTTTGTGCCCTCAAACAGATTGATCTCGAAGTGGGCAGCAATGAAATCGTTGGGCTCATTGGTGATAACGGCGCCGGAAAATCGACTGTCGTGAAAATTCTCTCCGGTGTATTCCCCCCGACCAGCGGAGACCTTTATATCACCGGCCGGAAAGTGGATTTAAGCAATTACAGCGTCAAACAGGCGCACCTGCACGGTGTCGAAACCGTCTATCAGGACAAATCACTCGGAGAGAAGCAAGATCTTTGGAGGAATTTCTTCGTCGGTCGGCAAATAACCTATCCATTCGGATTCATTAATGTCAAGAAGGAAAAACAGATCGCCGAAGATATCATGCGCAAGACGATCGGATTTCGCAGTGCGGGGATCACAGTTGACTCCAAAGTGAGTAAATTGTCCGGTGGTGAGCGACAGGGCGTGGCAATTGGTCGGGCGATGCATTTTGAAGCTGAACTCATCGTATTGGATGAGCCGACGGTTGCCCTTTCCTTGAAGGAGGTGGGCAAAGTGCTTGACTTCGTCCACAAGATCAAGCAGGCGGGAAAGGCGTGCGTTTACATTTCGCATGACATCCAGGACGTTTTTGAAATCGCCGACCGTTTCGTCATCATGGATCGTGGCGAGATCGTTGCCCGTATACCTAAAAAAGAAATCAGCCTGAAAGCGTTGGGAGAGTTCATGCTAGATTACGCCCACGGCAGGAAAGACATGGAGAAAAGATGAAACGCAAGGGTTCCTTTTTATCGTTAAATAGACTCGAAGGCCTACCAATCGCACTGGTTTTGGTCACGCTCTACATCGTCTTTATGATCACCGCACCACGAGTATTCACCGGCTATCGCATTTATATGTCCTTTT
Source organism: Anaerolineales bacterium (assembly GCA_034430895.1). Taxonomy (GTDB): domain Bacteria; phylum Chloroflexota; class Anaerolineae; order Anaerolineales; family E44-bin32; genus WVZH01. The sequence continues at coordinate 53,713 of DAOUDW010000108.1, forward strand.
TTCAGACCGTGCCGCCGATGCTGGTTTTGGCTTTGGGACTGACCTTCGTCATTACCGCCGGTGAAATCGACTTGAGTTTCTCGTCCGTGATCGCCTTCTCGGGCTTTGTCTTTGCATGGTTTTTCAGAACCTTCGATGGGTTTTGGGTCGTGTGGGTCGGCATTCTTCTCGCACTCGCCGCCGGTGCGCTGGTCGGATATGTCAACGGGGTTCTCGTTGCCAAGATCGGCGTTCCATCGATTATGGCTACGCTCGCGGCGCAGTTTTTCTGGTCGGGCCTGACCGTATTGCTGGCAGGTGGACTCTCCTGGAATATCAAGGACATCCGGGACAACGCCGCTCACGATATTTTCACCGGACGGATCTTCGGTGTGCTGCCCGCCCAGGCCATTTGGTCGTTGGGTTTGGTGATATTCCTGTGGTTCATTCTTAACCGGCATCGTTTTGGTGAGGCCATTATGTTCCTGGGCGACAATCCAAACGTCGCGCGTGTAGTGGGGATCGACGTTGAAAAAACCAGAGTGCAGCTCTTTACCTTAAATGGCTTGATCGCGGGTTTTGCAGCCTTACTTCTCACCATCGAAATGAACACCTTCTGGACCACCCAAGGTCAGGGCTATTTGATGCTCGCTTTGGCGGCGGTGTTTATCGGTGGGACCTCCATCGCGGGTGGTGAAGGCTCCATCGTCGGCACATTTTTCGGCGCCTACATCATCGGTTCACTCGAAGCTGGTGTGGTCGCGACAGGTATAGGTGGTTATTGGACTGCGCTAGTGAGTGGTCTCGTAATGGGTGCTTCCGTTGTGCTTAATATATTGATCGGTGAAGGACGTTTCACCAAACTATCCGGACGGCTCCTGCAGTGGAGTCGAGTTGGTCATGACGCTGACGGCAGCCGGCTGCCGTCAGATGAAAACGTAGGACGGTGAATGCACATACAGATAGGCCTTCTGAAGTGCTTCCACTTACTACGAAAGGAGGGATTGTATCGCAGTGATCAAGCGAATATTCTCGGTCAGGAACAGTACATGAAAATACTTGAATTTGATGAAGCAAAGTGAAAAGGAGAGAGAAATGAGAAGCAAGTTACTTACTGTTTTAACCGCTCTGACAATCCTCATTATGGTCGTTGCTTGTGCGAAAGATGGGGGTTCGTCGAGTGGGGATGGGGAATTGGTTGTCTACATGCAAATGGGTGGAAACCAGGGTGATCCATCGACGTTGGCCCGCACGAACGGCGCCAAGGCAGCTGCGGAAGCGCTGGGGATTACATTGATCGAGCAGTATTCGGGCTGGGATCCTCAGACCATGATCGAACAATTCAAGGAAGCTGTCGCCGCAAAGCCGGATGGCATCGTTATCATGGGCCATCCTGGGGAGGATGCATTTGAGGCGCTTGTTGATGAGGCGATCAGTGATGGCATCATCATAACCAGCGGCAATAATCCACTGCCCAACCTCGAGGCGAAATATCAAACCCAGGGCTTCGGGTATGCCGGTGCGGATCTCTATGATGGTGGTTATCTGACAGGGATCCAGATGGTGGCGGCTGGCTTGCAAGCAGGCGATAAAGCCCTGGTATATGACATCTGGCACCAGGAAGGGCGAAGCATCAGCTCGCAGGGCGTGTATGATGCGCTTGAAGATGCCGGCCTCGAAGTGGAGAAGCTCGATGTCTCCGACGAGGTAGACTCGGAGGCCTCCCTGGCCATCCCGATTTTGACGGCTCATCTGGAAGCCAATCCCGACCTCAAAGCCATTGGAACGCAACACGGTAACATCACTGCAAACCTGCCTGCTGTTCTCGAAGCAGCAGGTAAAGACCCCGGTGACGTGATTGTTGGCGGTATTGATCTTTCCCCGGCAACGATCGACGGCATTGAGAAGGGGTACATCTCGGTAAGCTTCGATCAGGTTTTGTACCTGCAGGGATATTTTCCCATTCTGCAAGTCTATATGACGTCCAATTACCTGATCCCCGGTTTGCACATCAACACCGGTGTCGGCGCAGTCACTCCCGATAACATTGATGAAATTTCGCCGCTCATCGAGGAAGGCATCCGCTAGGAGGTTTTCCGTAGCGCCTCTGCCATATTGGCAGAGGCGCTTTTTTTCCTTGCTTCGCTCTTGCTATAATGATGGAGTCTTCGGTGCAAGGGCAAGGTGAACTATCCTTACTCACGCAAAACTTGGCGAAGGATGTGGAGCAATTCCAATGCGACGCGTGCTCGTTTGTTTGATCATCGTTCTGATCACTACAACACAATGCCAGGTGACGGGACCTTCATCCAGCAGCGGGTCTGAGGGGATTCGGGTTGCGATCGTGCCGCCGGGTTTCACCAGTCCATTCCATGTCGCAATCAAAAACGGTGCTGTTGAGAAAGCCGAGAGTTTGGGTTGGACAGTCGATTTGGTGGCCGCAGAGCGCGAGGGAGATTTCGCTGGTCAGGTTACCGTAATCGAACAAGAAATCCAGAAGGGTGTGCTGGCGATATCGGTTAATCCCATTGACGCCAAAGCGATCGTCACCGCAATTCGCAAGGCAAACGAGGCCGGCATCCCCATCCTGATGCACAACTTGATCACACCGGTTGGTAATGGCAGGGTTGTGGAGTATATCGGCTACGATCAATGGAGTGGCGCGGCCGAGTTGGCCAAATACACCTGCGTATTGTTGGGAGACCAGGGGAAGGTGTTCATTCTTACCGGAATTCCTGGTTTTCATGCCAATCGACGTACTCAGGGGTATCGTTGGGGATTGGAACAATGGTGTCCCGGCGTGCAGGTTGTAGGAGAACAGACCGCTGAGTGGGAGCGCGAAAAAGCCGTGAATGTGGCTACAGCCGCATTACAGCAGAATCCAGATATCGATGTCTTCTATGGAAATTCGGATGAAATGGGGATCGGTGCCTGTATTGCGGCACAGAAATTGGGTCGTACCGTCAATGAGGATATTTGGTGCGTCAGTATCGATGGCAATGACGTCACCCTCGAGTTGATCGAGAAGGGCGAAACCACAGCGACCTTAGGCGTTTATCCGCACAGAATGGGGGCCATTGTGATTGAACAGATGGAGAAGGTCCTGAACAATGAGGATGTACCATACATCCTCGAAACTCCGTCTACTGTAGTGGATATGAACAACATCGCCGATTACCAGTCCGGGGCTACGTGGACAACGCCCATCACCGGGAATCCGGAATTCGACAACGGACTTCCCTCCGGGCAATTCTATGAATAAACCATCCGGTTACGCCTCGACATCGTTTAGCCACCGCTCGGCCTGTCGAAGTCTTCTAGCTCGATCGGATCTCCGTAAGGTTCATACTCTTCAAAAATGAAATCGTCAAATTGAACTTCAAGTGCATGACCCCAAAGTGTTAATCCCACTGGAGATTGATCTTTTGGCTGACCCCAAACAATAAAAACGTTCTTGCCGTTGACCGATACACTGATATCCGCACGGCCCTGGCTCGATTCTGTCACATAGACTTCAATATGGTTGGTCTGGACCCCTGCCTTTACAGCTCCTGACCACCTTCCGTCTAGCAGGTCAAAAGCGCCAGTCTCGAAATCCAATTTCCAAACAGCCACCGTTTGTAAGGGAGTGATTTCGAGAGTGATCGCGTATTCATCCGTCAAGCGTAGCAGCAAGCCATAGCCGCGCTCGCTGGGTCCATCCTCGTAAGTTGCGATAACGCTCATGTAGTAATAAGTCACCAAACCACAGTCTTGACAGACGGCAAAGTGTTGGATGTAAGCTCCAGATGAAGGCCAGGGGCCCATGTACAAGGCGTCGTTCTTGTAAATACACTCTTCACACATGAGCCAATTAATCAACTCACTTGAAAAGTCATCGTGAAGTTTGATTGGATGAGGTTCCAGCGTAGCTGTTGGTGACAGTGTAATCGTTGGTGTTTCGGTAGGAGGCGCTTCGGTTGCAGTCGAAGTCGCTGGATATAATGTCTGCTTCATGAATTCCGTTGCTTGGATGGCAGTGGCCACCGAATCTGCAGATGGGCCACTCTTTTCACAAGCAGCGACAGAACTCAGGATGAGTAAGATGAGTAAAAACAATAGACTGCGTTTCATGATTAATCGCTTTCTACATAAATGATGTGAAGATCAAAGATCACATCATGCAGTGAGTTCACACATTATAGACTTCATTAAATTATGATTGCAAGCCTTATTTGGAATCTCACTCGCAGGTTCGGATGCATAGGGTTTGATATCGATGCATGGTTTTCGAGGAATGAAGCCCGGTTTCTACAGCACCATGAACCAAAAACAGCTTCCCCAAGAAACCAACGGTTCGAACGACGTAATGTGCTACACTATTAAACGTTGCCAATTCTGGTGGAGAACCCCGCTGGGGAGCCCTGGGAGGCATGTGATGGCCGATACTCGAACGACCTACATGGGACTTGAACTGAACAATCCGGTTGTACCTTCCGCCTCACCGCTTTCACGAAAATTGGACGATATCAAAAAGCTTGAAGATGCTGGAGCGCCCGCCGTCGTACTCTATTCCCTTTTCGAGGAGCAGATCGCGCTGGAAAGCGGTGAATTCTCACATTTGTTGAGCAGTGGCGTCTTAAGTTTGGCGGACGCCACTGTCTATTTTCCACATCAACATGACTACCCGCGAGATCCGGAAGCGTATGTCGAGCATGTCCGACAAGCCAAAGAGGCCGTCGACATCCCCATAATTGCCAGCATGAACGGCACCAGCAAGGGTGGATGGCTGGAATACGCCAGTATGATCGAGGAGGCCGGCGCAGATGGCCTCGAACTTAACGTATATTTTTTGCCCGCGGCAGACACGTTACTGGGCATGGATGTTGAAAATATGTATTTGGACATCCTGCGATCCGTTAGAAAAATTGTGGAAATCCCGATTGCTATTAAATTAAGCCCCTTCTTTAGCGCGCTCCCGAACATTGCCACCCAGTTCGACGAGGCGGGCGCAGATGCTTTGGTCGTTTTTAATCGCTTTTATCAAGCGGACATCGATGTGCGAACGCAGGAAATACTGCCTCGCATCAGCCTCAGCCGACCTGAAGACATCTTGCTGCCTTTGCGCTGGATTGCGATTCTCTATGGCCAGATATCTTGCTCCCTGGCACTGACCAGCGGCGTTCACTCCGCGGAAGCGGTATTGAGAGCTGTTATGGTAGGGGCGGATATCGCCAATGTGGCTTCGGCGTTGCTGATGAACAGTATCGAGAAGCTGACGCAGATCATCCGAGAAACCGAGGATCTCATGGATGAATTGGAGATTTCCTCGATCCAAAACCTGAAAGGGAGCCTGAGCCTGCAGAATTACGTCGAACCGACGGCGTTCGAACGTGCAAGTTACATTAAACTACTGCAGAGTTACGGTCGCATCTAAGCGTCTACTTTTCGCCTTACCGCGAAACTCTGTCTTTCACAAATTATTCCACATCTTCTGCCATCGCTCGCGCCCGCATCCACGGCGGCATGTCCTCTTTGTCGACCAGAACCTGCCGTAGTTCGAAAATTTGATCGCGTAAAGCAGCAGCCTTCTCAAATTCCAAAGCTGCTGCAGCGCTTTTCATTTGTTTCTCGAATTCCTTGATCAGTTTTGCAAGTTCATCTTTCGGCATTTGCGCAGGGGTTAGACTGTGGTATTCCTCGCGCTCCTCGGCGATGGCGCGGGAGACAACCTGATCCGTGAGATCGCGGATTTCCTTCACGATGCTGACCGGTTCGATATCGTGTTCCTTGTTGTGGGCGATCTGAATCTCCCGTCTTCGCTCTGTTTCGTCAATTGCACGACCCATAGAGGCGGTGATCTTGTTCGCGTACATGATCACTTTGCCATCGATGTGTCGTGCGGCGCGACCGATGGTCTGGATCAAAGCCGTGTCGGAGCGCAGGAACCCCTCTTTGTCGGCATCGAGGATGGCCACCAGGGAGACTTCGGGTAAATCGAGCCCCTCTCGCAGCAAGTTGATCCCAACGACCACGTCATACACACCCATGCGGAGATCGCGCAGGATGCCAACCCGTTCGATGGTGTCGATCTCGGAATGAAGATAATGGACTTTGATGCCCAACTCCAGCAGGTAGTCGGAGAGATCTTCGGCCATGCGTTTGGTAAGCGTCGTCGTGAGTACGCGTTGGCCGACGGCAACGCGGTTCTGGATTTCCTGGACCAAATCGTCGACCTGGCCTTCGACGGGCCTCACTTCGACTTCGGGATCGACGAGGCCGGTCGGGCGGATGATCTGCTCGATGATCTTCGAGGCAACCTCGAGTTCGTAGGGGCCGGGGGTTGCGGATGTGTAGATGACCTGGCCTGTACGTTCCGTGAATTCGTCAAAGGAAAGTGGGCGGTTATCCAGCGCGGAGGGGAGGCGGAATCCGTAGTCAACAAGGGTTTGCTTACGCGAACGGTCGCCGGCGTGCATCCCACGTACTTGTGGGATGGTCATGTGACTCTCATCGACGACGAGCATGAAATCCGGGGGAAAATAGTCGATCAACGTCCAGGGTGGAGACCCTACCGGACGCTGATCCAGGTGGCGGGAATAATTCTCGATACCTGTGCAGTATCCCACCTCACGCAGCATTTCCAAATCGTAGCGCGTGCGTTGTTCCAGGCGCTGCGCCTCGAGATGCCGCTCCTCTTTCTTCAAGAATTCGAGATGATGTTCGAGTTCCGCTCCGATATCTGCGATAGCGGCTTTCAATTTCTCATCCTCGGTGATGAAGTGTTTTGCGGGATAAATACTCACGGATTCGGCTTCACTGAGAATCTCCCCCGTCAGCGGATCGAATTTGACGATGCGTTCCACTTCGTCACCGAAAAAACTAATGCGTACCCCGATTTGTTCGTAGGCGGGCAGCACTTCCAATGTGTCGCCTCGCACGCGAAAAGCGCCGGGTTTCAGTTCAAGGTCATTGCGTTGGTAGTGGCTTTCCACGAGCTGACGCAAAACGGCGTTGCGGCGGTATTGTTGACCTTTTTCTATATCGATGACCACACGACCGTACGCTTCCGGGTTGCCGATGCCGTAGATGCTCGAGACTGAAGCAACGATCACCACGTCATTGCGGGAAAGAACGGAAGTTGTCGCCGACAAACGCAATCGATCGATCTCTTCGTTGATCTGCGTTTCTTTTTCGATGTACAGGTCGTGTTTGGGGACATAAGCTTCCGGTTGGTAGTAATCGTAGTAGGAAACGAAGTATTCGACTGCACTTTCGGGAAAAAAAGATCGAAACTCAGCATACAGCTGCGCAGCCAAGGTCTTGTTATGGGCCAGAATGAGTGTAGGGCGCTGGACTTTTTCGATCACAGAAGCGATGGTGAAAGTCTTTCCCGTGCCGGTCGCGCCAAGCAGGACTTGATGTTCAAGCCCCTTGTTGAGTCCCTGCACCAGAGCCTGAATCGCTTGTGGTTGATCTCCCATCGGTTCGTAGGGGGAATGCAGCCGGAACTGTGGCATGGCTCCTCCACGTTCGTTCCCCCAATACGAACATATGATCTATGATTATACCATGTGGTTTTGGTGGGTAGGACCGAAGCCGGAAGGAAAGAGCTGAATATCGTTCTCGTACTTTACCGAAAAAATGATCCTCTCTGAATCGAAAGCTATGTTGCCCCTGCGGAACGACAGCTATTTATAAGCGACGTGGTCGGATATCACTCCCCGATAATCTTGATTAGCGCGCGTTTTCGTCTGCCGCCGTCGAATTCCCCGTAGAAAATCTGTTCCCAGGGGCCGAAATCCAATCTGCCCTCCGTTATCGCCACGACGACTTCTCGGCCCATGATCTGTCGCTTCATATGCGCATCGGCGTTGTCTTCCCCCGTTCGATTGTGACGGTATTGGCTTGTCGGTGCATGCGGCGCGAGGGTTTCCAGCCAATCGTCGTAATCTTGATGCAGACCTCGTTCATCATCGTTGATGAATACGGAGGCCGTGATGTGCATGGCATTGACCAGCACCAAGCCTTCTTGAACGCCGCTTTTTTCCAGCGCTTCTCTCACCTGGGGGGTGATATTGATGAGAGCTCTTCTTCCCGGAACTTCGAACCATAGCTCTTGCCGGTAGGTTTTCATGGACTACGCTCCTTGAAAGTGGGCTTTGGACAGATGAGTCATTCCAGTGGGATGCGGATTCCTTATCTTCCAACTGTCCTTGAAATGCATCCGTAAGGCGGCCATCCGAAAATCAACCCCATTGGAATGTGCCTGATATTTTCATCGGAATCGGATCATGTCACGTAAATGGGATTGCTGTAAATCCAACCGCAGCGATTGCCCTCGAAATCGATGTGGGCTTCAACACGATACGCGCCAGGCGAACGCACAGTGTAGATCGCCGTGTCTTGTTCCTTCCAGGTACGTACTCGCTCCCCATTGTGCAAGATGCTCAATTCGGCGCGACGCGGAGATTTGACTTGCAGGGTTACACCGCTACGTACCGGTATGGAATCCCCCATAATGGCTTGATTATCCGCGCCCTGTGCACTGAATCGAAACCCGCGGGTGGATGCTGGCAGATCGAAACCAACAAAGCATCGACCGCGGGAAATGCTGTGGAACAGCTGCAGTCTGTCGTGCTTCGCATCCCCGACGAGCGGATTCTTGGTCAGGACGTGGGTGTTAACTGCGCGGAAAAGAAACTCGTACGGCAGGATGGTTCGCTTGAAGGGACCTTTGCGGTAGGGGGCAGCGTGTGCGTCGGCGCCTCCGATGGCGACGATTCGTTTTCCTGAGGCCAGGAGTTGATCCCAGCGTTCCAGCACCTCGGGAAATGGTCCTTGTGCACTCCGTTTGGGGCTGTATGCCAGTAAAAAGGCCGTGGGTAGTGAGCTGAGGTGGGATTTGAATTCGCTCATGAAGTTCCAAATTTCCAGTCCCGTGTAACCACTCACCTCCCAATCCACCCAGGATAAATCACCCTCACCAAACAGCGGTGCTGCGGGATCGACGGGGTGCGCGATGAAACAAAGCCCGCCTGCACGCTTAACTTCGTTGATGAGATTCTGCGGATCGGCGGCATAGGTCGCCAATTCTTCTTGGGTTTCGAATACGAGCAGATGATTCTTCTGTGGGTCACGAACTTGATCGTGGATTTCCTCTCCGGTAAGCAGGAGCACGCGTTTCTTGCCCAGAAAACGATATCCATCCATGCCATCAACCCAGACGTTGTGGTCGGTGACAACGACGAAATCAAGACCTGCCTGGATCGCCGCGAGCGCGATTTGGTCATGGCTGCCGTGACCATCCGAGTAGATTGAGTGATTATGCAGGTTGCCGACATATTCGTGAATCAAGACATGACTCCAGGTGGAAGTTGGTTGTCCGTAAAGGATAGCATAACGTCTCGGCGGCTTCAATTTCAGAATCGTGCTTTATAAAAAGGAAAGTGGCGTGTTTATTAATCCGTTTATAACCTTGTAACCTCCTTTCCCGTAGGGGGTTTATGTATATAGTTGTTATTATTCGATCCCAGATTTTATTAATGAAGGAGAAGGATTTATGAGTGATTATGGAATTGTGACCGACAGTCTTTCATCAATACCGCAAGAACTTATCGATCGTTATCAAATTATGGTTGTACCACAGGTGCTGATATGGGGGGAGGAAGAATTTCTTGACGGTGTCAACATTACACCGATGGAATTTTATAAGCGATTGAGAACCGACCCGGTCATGCCGACGACCTCCCAGGCAACAGTAGCAGGATTTAAATCGGCGTTCGAACCTTTGGTTGCCGAAGGAAAACCCATTTTGACGATCGTGGGTTCATCGAAATTGACGGCGACTTTGAATTCTGCCGAACAAGCAAAGGGGATGTTCCCGGATGCGAAAATCGAAGTCATCGATTCGATGGGAGTCGCCATGTCGTTTGGCTTTCAGGTCTTGGCGGCTGCACGAGCGCGTGAGGCGGGAAAATCTTTTGAGGAAGCCATAGAGACGACGAAAAAAGCGAAAGAGCAAACGGGTGTGCTTTTCGTTGTGGAAACGCTTGAATACCTGCATCGCGGTGGTCGTATCGGCGGTGCCTCGCGGTTGCTGGGAACGGCACTCAACCTCAAGCCGTTGTTGGAGCTTCAAGAAGGACGCGTAGAGCCCGTTGAACGCATCCGCACGAAAGCAAAAGCACAGAACCGGCTTGTAGAAGTGATTGTAGAACGACTCGCTGACAAGCCTGATGTGCGTCTCTCCACGCTTCACGCCGACGCTGAAATTGATGCGCAGGCCTTGATGGAGGACGCCGAAACGCACCTCGATCCAATCGAGACCGTATATTCAGAGGTAACTCCGGTGATCGGAACGCATGCCGGTCCCGGGACAGTCGGATTGGCCTTTTCGTACGGAATCTAACCTGAGCGGTCCAAACCCATTGGAGATCGTAAGACCATCGACCGGACTGATGAAGTCCGGTCGATGGGTATATCGTGTTTATTTTGCAACAGCAGTAGAAATCTGTGAGCGAGGACGCTCGTTCTGCCAGAGAATCGCTTTCTTGAATATCGTTTTCCTTAGGTTGTACTAATCCAAGATTGGACGCCGGTGACTACACTTATGGTAAGTATTTGCGGGTGAATGGTATAATGGGCGGCGTATCGTCAGACTTATCAGGGATCCACCATGAAAGACATAATCAATCGATTTCTGCAGTACCTCGAACTGGATCGGAACAGTGCCCAGAATACGATCCTGGCGTATCGAACCGATGTCAGGCAGTTCATTCAGGTTCTGAGGGCGGTTTCCGATCGGCCGATCGAGCCCACTCAGATCGATGTGGAAATCGTAGAGAAATATTCTTCCTGGCTAAACCGACAGGGATATAAAACCGCCACAGTTGCGCGTAAGATCGCTGCTGTGCGTACATTCCTGGATTACATGCATTCTCATGAGGGGTTCGAGACACGGGCGGTGTTGGATTCTCTGGATTTGCCCCAAAATCCACGGCAGCCGCCCAAGGTTCTGACGAAAACTGAATTGGAGAAATTGATCCAAGCTGCTGCACAATGCAATTCTCCGCGCGCCACCAGGGATGCTGCCGCATTATCGTTGTTGTATGCAACTGGTTTACGGGCGGCGGAAGTAATCGCATTGAACACGGCTGACATCGACTTGCGTTCTGGAATCATTCGGAAAAACGAAGCCTATCCCGATTCGATCTCACTCGGTGATGCGCTTCCTTCCCTGAAGACGTATATCGAGAAAGGCCGTCCGCATCTCCTGCGCACACCGGAGGTACAGGCGTTGTTTATCAATCAGCGTGGTCAAAGGCTTAGCCGGCAGGGATTGTGGTTGATCGTCAAGCGCTGGGCTGCGGAGGCTGGATTGAGCAGTGACATCTCACCACAAACGATCCGCCATTCCCTCATTCGTCACCTGTTGGAACACGGGAAATCACGAAGTGAGGTCCAGGAGTTGCTGCGGCTTTCAAGTCCGAACACATTGTGGCTTCATAGAAAATCTCATCGTAAATAAGTATTGGAATATCGAAATGGATACGATTACGACGGCAGATATCGATAATACAGTGGAATTCATCCGCGGACGAACATCCCTTCAGCCTGAGATTGGTATGATTTTGGGCTCCGGATTGGGTGCGCTTGCCGATGCGGTGGATGCGGATGTGATTATCCCTACAGGCGAAATACCCGGTTGGCCTGTGTCGACCGTACATGGCCATGCAGGACGGGTTGTGCTCGGGCATCTTGAAGATCGCTCCGTGTTCGTGCTGCAGGGAAGGGCGCATTATTACGAAGGTCACTCGATCTCACGGATCGGCCTGCCCATCCGGGTTATGCATCGTCTGGGAGCGCGAATGTTGATCGTTACAAATGCAGCCGGAGCCGTCAATCCGGATTTCGAACCCGGAGAATTGATGCTGATCAGCGATCACATCAATTTACTGGGTATGACCGGCAGCAATCCATTGCGAGGTCCCAATCTGGATGAATTCGGCCCTCGCTTCCCCGATATGGGGAAGGTCTACGATCCTGAATTAGGGATGGCAGCGAAGGAAGTGGCTCTCGAAGCAGATATCCCCCTGCGAAAAGGTGTCTACGTTTGTGTATCCGGCCCTTCCTACGAGACGACGGCGGAGCTGTGTTTCTTGCGTACAATTGGTGTCGATGCCGTTGGCATGTCTACAGCCCCTGAAGTGACCGTCGCGCGACATTGTGGAATGAAGGTTCTCGGCATTTCGGGGATAAGCAATAAAGCGAATTTGGATGGCGAAACCGAAACCACGCATGAAGAGGTTCTGGAAGCCGGAGAAACTATCACTCCCAGATTGAAGACGCTTGTTTGTGGCGTACTTCGCATAGTCTAGTATAGAAGGCAAATGGAAGGTTTCCTGCTCTTTTTCGAAGAGCGACAAACTTGGATCTATTTGTTACTCATCTTCATCGGTGCGATCTATCTGCGTTTATTCCTCGTTACTTATCGTGCTTCGCGCAGGGCTCTATTTTCATTGGAGCGGGAACGCTGCTTGAGCAGTATAAGAAGATCGATCGCGATGATGTTGTTCGTTCTCGCAGGATTGACCGCCACGTTTATAATCGTAAATTTCGCCAGTCCCGCCATTCCGGTTTCGCTTCGGCCGACTTCGTTACCAACAGTTTCCTTGCTGTCAACTCCGGTGGATGCGGAGGGGCTTGTGGCCGAAGAACCGAGTGACCTGTCGGCAGAGATCCCCGCTGCACTGGATGGCGCGGGATGTCTGAACGAAAGCGCAACGATTATTCAACCCAAAGATGGCGAAACGGTCAGCGGTACGATTGTTGTCCTGGGTGTGGCAGATATTCCCAATTTTGCGTTCTACAAGGTAGAGTATCGGCGTTTGAATGGCGAATGGGTGACCATAACGGCCGGGTCTCAACCGGTCTGTGAAAACTGCATTCCTGACGGTGGAGAGGGCGCGGATAACCCGGATGAAGAGCTTACATTGGGGACCTGGGATACCCGTCTTGTCGAGCCGGGAACCTATGGTTTCCGACTGGTGGTGATGGACACGGAAGGGAACGCGCCCTTGCCTTGCGAGATCCAAATTCAGATCCTGCCTGCAGAATAAGTGTCTCCGTAGATCGTTGGTTCTTCGAGTTCAATTTTTGGGCAGGCGTGATATGGTGATTGTCTCGTAATCAAAACTCGTAGAAGGAGCCTTGGAACATTTTGTCATGGATATGATATCTATTCGACAAGCAATTTCGAGTGACATTCCCACGCTCATGGCTTTCGATCATGGCGTCGGTACCGATCATGTGTGGCAGATGTCCTTCGAACGTGAGCCCTCGGCGGTCGGCGCTACTTTTCGAGAGGTCCGACTGCCTCGGGCCATGCGAGTAGGGTACCCTCGTGATGCCGAGAGACTGGCGGATGAGTGGACGCGCCGGGCGGTGATTCTCGTAGCCGAAAGCGAAGAAAACTTGCAGGGGTACCTGGCGATTATGGAAGGTCCCGCAGAGAACATGTTTTGGATCACGGACCTCGTAGTTAGCCTGCGCTATCGAAGGCAGGGGATTGCCTCGAAGTTGATTCTCGCCGCCCGGGAATGGTGCCGCCAGCGTGACGCACTGCGGGTATTTCTGGAGATGCAAAGCAAGAACTACCCTGCGATCTGTCTGGCAAAGAAAATGGGGTTTATGTATAGTGGGTATAGCGATCATTATTACCCGGATCAGGACATCGCGTTGTTTTTCTCGATGCTGTTATAAGTGTAGATAGAGACAATGGTAGATTCATTTAATTCCATTCTCATCACGCTCAATCAGATCCTCAACGCTGGCAACTCGATCACAGCTTTCTCGTTGCTTCTCTATACGCTGACCTTTAATATTCGAGAGCGTGTGGCGCAGTCGCTGGCGTTAATGCTTTCATGTGTGACGATCGTGTATTTTGGGGATGTGTTCAATAGCACATCCTCATCTTACGCCGAAATGCAGATCTGGCTCCGAATTCAATGGGTGGCCATTGCCTTTATTCCCGCTACATATGTACAATTTTCGGATGCGCTGCTTGCAGCAACTGGAAAGCCCTCGCGAGGACGCAGGCGGCGAGTGGTCTTGATCAGTTATTTAATCGGTTGTCTCACCTTGCTCAGTGTGGGGACACGGCAGGACATCGCCGTAGGTTTCAGACAAGTCGATTCGATCGTTTACCTCGCCCCAGGTCCGTGGTTTCCGGTTTTTACAGTTTTCTTGATCGTCATCGTTGCTTTCGTGGGGGTCAATCTCTGGCGTTCATATAAGCGCTGTTTGACGCGAACGAGCAAGCGGCGCATGCGTTACTTGATGTTCGGCTCATTCGGCCCATTGCTCGGATCTTTTCCTTTTATGATGGTGAGCCAATCGACGTTCGCTGAGCATACCTGGATACTCTGGGTGATGGTTACCTTGATCAATCTGGCGGTTGCTGTTCAGATGGTGATGATCACGTACTCTGTGTCGTATTTCGGTGTGAGCTATCCGGATCGCGTGGTAAAGAGTCGTTTGACACAATGGATTCTACGCGGCCCATTTGTGGTTTCGACGGTTTTGGCCGTGACGGTGATCGTCAATCGCATCGGCGTGTCACTGGGCTATGAAAACAGTCGAGCGGTTCAATTTGCCATGGTCGTCGTCTTACTGCTGCTGCAGTACGTGATTACCATCGTGCGACCCAAGATTGAGAGATGGTTTTTCTACGGGCGAGATCGAGGGGACGTCGACCGATTGCAATTGCTCGAGGATCATCTCTTGACGACCGGGGATCTTCGCCAATTCCTGGAATCCGTCCTCAACGCAGGTTGTGATCTGCTCGGGGTGGGTTCGGCGTTCGTGGCCGTTGTCGGGCCGGAGGGATTGGAGCTGGAGGTTGCCGTAGGTCCTGAGAATCCCTTCCGCGGCACGGGAGAACCATCGCCTTTGTTGATGACGCAGGATGAAAGACATCATTTCGAGCATCTGGGTGCTGTGTTCCTTTGGGACATCTATTGGTTGATTCCCATTGATCTTTTGCCTTCCGAGGATGTGATCGGCCTGGTCGGTTTTCAAGCAAGAAGTGTAAAACCGGATTTCAGCAACGATGAAGAGGTGAGTATCAAAGCGCTCGTTGATCGAGCGGCGGTTGCCCTGGCAGATCGCCTCCTGCAGCGAGAAGTGTTCAGTGTCGTCGATCGTTTGGTGCCGGAGATGGAAGAGATCCAGCGTTTACGAGCAGAAACCAGTTACGGAAGCGCGGAATCGCTCGTTGAACCCATTGCGGACCTGCCATCGGATAAAAATGTGGTTGAATTGGTGCGGGATGCACTGGGACATTATTGGGGCGGGCCGCGCCTTACGCGCAGTCCCTTGATGGGATTGCGGGTCGTCCGTCGCGAAGTGGAAGATCACGATAACAATGCAGTCAATGCGCTGCGGGCAATTTTGCGGCGTGCCATCGAAAGAATTCGCCCGGAAGGCGATCGACGTTTTACGGCGGAATGGATGCTATACAATATTCTCGAGATGAAATTTCTCCAGGGTCGTAAGGTTCGAGATGTCGCCTTGCGGTTGGCCATGTCAGAAGCGGATTTGTACCGCAAACAGCGTATAGCCATCGAAGAAGTGGCGCGGGGTATCACGCAAATGGAGCGTGAAATTGTTGTTTCAGAATTAAGTGGGGAGGTGGATGATAACAAAGAATGACGTTTTGCAATTTTTTGGGAATAGAGTATCCTATTTTTGATTTTAACTGTAATACCTACGGGTGAAATTGTAGCGATTGAGGTCAAGCGATGGACGAGGGTTTGCACGATGGAAAATCGGGGGGACCGCCGCGTATGGACGAATCTTGGTGGTCAGCTGTGTTGCAGGATGAAGGACGTTATCAATCGGCCGATCAAGAGCGTACTCATCGAGTAAAGAACGATCGACTTGAAGCTGTAGGCGATCCACAGGATTGGGTCTGGGCGCAAGATCTATATGAGAGGGACGATACCGTTAAGTTGAATGCCATTGGCTACAATCGCGGGGGGCTGCTTGTTGAAGCTCGAAGTTTGCGCGGGTTTATTCCGGTATCTCATCTCGTAGACATTCAACAAGAAACCGATAACGATAATTTTAGCGGCCGCCTTGAAGGCATGGTCGGTAACGAATTGAAACTCAAAGTCATCGAGATCGAGCCGGAAAGAGGGCGGCTGGTTTTCTCCGAACGCGCCGCACTTGCCGGTCCCGGGAAGAGAATGGAATTACTCGAAAACCTCAAGGCGGGCGAATGTGTTGAAGGGAAAGTCACCAACATAACCCGTTTTGGTGTGTTCGTTGACTTGGGCGGTGTGGAGGGCTTGATTCATGTTTCGGAGTTGTCGTGGGGTCGAGTTCGACATCCATGTGACGTCGTCATCTGCGGTCAATCCTTAAAAGTCCAGGTTCTCTCAGTGGATCGTGAACAAGGCCGCGTTGCATTGAGCCTGAAGGACTTACTCCCAGATCCATGGAATGCCGTAGATCATCGCTATCAAGTAGGCGAGATCGTCGAAGGAACGGTTACCAATGTGGTCAAATTCGGTGCTTTCGTCGGAATCGAGGAGGGCCTGGAGGGTTTGATTCACGTCTCTGAACTGGGGGATGGTAACCTGCTGCACCCGCGAAACGTCGTTCATGAAGGCGAGCAAGTTCGGGTCCGAATCATACACATCGACGCGGCGGATCGCCGTTTGGGTTTAAGTTTACGGCAGGTGTCCCAGCACGAAGCTGATGAAGTCGGAGGTGAAGGCGATCAAGACTCCTCCGAGGAGTATTCCTCTCTGTTTTAACGGGGGACCGGCGTACATCGCCGGACGTATCATGTGTGCCCGTTCTTACCTTTTATACGGACAAAGGAATGCGCATCACCGATTCGAAGGATGATCTTCGTAACTCGAGTAATGGGTCACTTCCACCAGATACAGATGGCGGTATCGGGTGGCTGATCCTTGAACGCGCGCTGCGATACGCAGATGACATCGGCGGCGTCGCACTGATAGCCACAGCTATACTGACCATTCTTGGAATCAGCGGATGGACACATGGCGGATTGATCGATCCGTGGGCGACGTTTTTAAAGCGTTGGTTCGGTCTCGGGTCGCTGTTGTTTCCGCTCGCCATGCTTTTTGGGGCGTGGTTGCTTTTCAATCGCCGCAGAGGTCGGCCTGTTGAAGTGAGGTGGTCTCAAATTGTCGCGCTCGAACTGGCGTTGTTCGGACTTTTGGCTATTTTCGCATTCATCGACGGTTTAGATCTACCTCGGGCAGAGAGCGGCTATGCTGGTGGAATCGTGGGTTGGGGTGTCGCGTCACTGCTGGATTCTCTTCTCGGTGGTTTTATTAGCGTCGCTGTGTTGTTGCTCTTAGTCGGTGGCGCCGGCATGTACGCGCTGCGAGGTGTACTGGCAAATTACGCTCTCCATGTCCAAAGGACTGTGGAACAAGGAGCATCACAGACAACGGCTCATACTGAAGCAGGGCTTCCCAAAGAGAGAAACACGCCGGCACAGAAACCCCAAACGAGGACAACTTCCGTATCCCAGCTGCCGCGTGCATACCGAAAGCGTTTTAAAGTACAGCCCGCTGCAGAGGACAAACCATCTCGGCCGACGCGGCGCAATGAAAGATTGCCCCCATTAACTTTCCTTGACGCCGGCAGCGTAATAACCGTCACGGAGAAGGAAATCAACCTCTCGGCGGGATTAATCGAGAAGACCCTGGCGGATTTTGGCATTCCTGTTCGGGTGGTTGGTTTTAAGGCCGGGCCTACGGTTACCCAATTCGCTGTCGAACCGGGCTATGTCGAGACTACCGGTGTCGAGGGGGAGATGCGGCGCAGCAAAGTCAGGGTGTCTCAGATTTCTTCCCTGGCCAGCGATCTTGCCCTGGCGCTCTCCGCGCCGACGCTGCGGGTCGAAGCGCCGGTTCCGGGCCGGGCTTATGTGGGTATTGAGGTACCGAACCGCAGGCCGGCAGTTGTACGCTTGCGAGGAATTCTCGAATCTGATGAGTTCAATTCCGCCAAATCACCACTGACGATTGCGTTAGGCCGGGATGTATCCGGGAAGGCGATTGTTGCCGATCTGGCTTCGATGCCGCACTTGCTGATCGCTGGCACCACAGGTTCCGGGAAATCCGTGTGTATCACGGCGTTGGCGACTACATTGGCTTTCGAAAATTCACCCGAAGATCTGCGTTTTGTAATGATCGATCCCAAGATGGTCGAGATGCTGCGTTTTAACGGATTGCCGCACCTGATCGGCAAAGTAGAAACCGAATTGGATCGCATCACAGGCGTTCTGCGCTGGTGTGTGCTTGAAATGGATCGGAGATACCGCACGCTGGAAGAGGCCAAAGCACGCGATATCGATTCCTACAATCAAAAAATCAGGCGCAAGCGGGATGCGGAGCGCTTAGCGCACATCGTGGTGATGATCGATGAACTTGCGGATTTGATGATGATGGCGCCGGACCAAACAGAGCGAACCTTGGTGCGTCTGGCGCAAATGGCACGTGCGGTGGGGATTCATCTGGTGCTGGCGACGCAGAGACCGAGCACCGACATCCTTACCGGTTTGATCAAGGCTAATTTCCCGGCGCGGATTTCGTTTGCTGTGGCTTCCGGCATCGATTCGCGCGTCATTTTGGACAGTTCGGGCGCGGAAACGCTTTTAGGGCGTGGCGACATGCTCTTCCTTTCCCCCGAAGCAGGTTCGCCGCTGCGTTTGCAGGGCGTTTTCATCAGCGATCGTGAAATCGAGGGTTTGCTGGCGTATTGGCGTAATGAAGTGGGTGAGCATTACCGGAGTGAAAAACCACCCTGGGACGATTTGATCGCTCGCATCGCTGTCGTGGAGGAACGTGATGAGATCATCGAAAAAGCCATCGCGCTCGTCAAAGAAAAACGGAAAGCCAGTGCCTCCCTGCTGCAGCGCGGTTTACACATCGGATATCCGCGCGCGGCCAGATTGATGGATGAGCTTGAAGAATTGGGCGTCGTTGGACGTCCGCAATCGGGCGGTCGAACACGTGAGGTCCTCATCGGTCAAGACGACGATCCCTTGCTGGATCACTCCGAGGACGATGATGCTGCTTGACTGGACTGGCAAGCGGCGTTAGCATTGCACCGCTCGAGGGAGAAACTATGCAAGTTGATGATACCGCCCGATCGGAGAAACCAACACTCACGGATGTGCTGCGTGTGCGTTTCAAAGGCGTAATTGATCCGGTCGCCGCGTTTATTAATCGACTTGGGATTACACCCAACATGCTCACACTGACCGGCTTGGTGGGCAACATCGTGGCTGCGGTTTTTCTGTCACAAGGTTCGTTCCTGGTCGGAGGGTTGATTGTACTTCTCGTCGGTCCGTTGGATGCTCTGGATGGCGCACTAGCTCGCCTGCGCGGCGAACCATCACGTTTCGGTGCCTTCGTCGATTCGGTGACCGATCGATATTCCGAATTGTTCATCTTCGGCGGCTTGATGCTGCATTATCTACAGCACAGCGACTGGCTTTGGGCCGGCGTCGTCTACGCGGCGGCAGCAGGCTCGATTCTCGTCTCCTACACTCGGGCTCGTGCGGAAGGCGTCGGGTATTCCGCCAAATGTGGTCTCCTAACCCGCGCCGAGCGGTTCGCAATTCTGATCCCAAGTTTATTATTCAACTTTGCAGAAATCGGTGTCGCACTGATCGCTGTTTTTGCCAACTTCACCGCTCTCCAGCGGGTCTATCACGTACGTAAACAAGCGCAGGAATGACAATCCGAATTACGAGGTTTTCATGATCAATATCGATCCACAAGGTATTCACATCGGTGTTCTCTATTTTCGTTATTATGGCATGCTCATTATGTTCGGAGCGGTCCTGGCGGCATGGCTCACGCAGCGCATGCTGCGCAAGATGGGTCAAGATCCGGAAATGGTCTGGGATGGCTTTTTCTGGGTGATTATCTTGGGTATCATTGGCGCCCGAATATATCACGTGTTAACCCCCTCCAAGTATTCTGGCATTACAACCGAGTATTATTTGCAGCATCCCTTGCAGATTCTGCAGATGTGGGATGGCGGACTTGGCATGCCGGGGGCGCTCATCGGCGGCGCAATCGGGATATACATTTTCGCCAAGCGGCAAGGCCTTTCCTTCGCCTCGCTTCTGGATGCGGCGGCACCGGGAGTCGCGCTGGCGCAAGCCATCGGCCGCTGGGGTAATTTCATCAACCAGGAACTTTACGGCCAACCGACGGATTTGCCCTGGTGCATTAAAATCGATCCGGTTTACCGTCTTCCAGGCTATAGTGAATTCGAATGCTTCCATCCGCTTTTCCTGTATGAATCACTCTGGAATCTGTTGAACGCTATCTTTCTCCTCTGGCTTTTTCACAGGTATAAAAACAAGCTTATTAATGGAGATTTATTTCTGGTTTATATGATCGCGTACCCGATTGGGCGTTTTCTCTTGGAGTACCTGCGTCTGGATTACGTTCAAATCGGGGGGATCAATTTCAACCAGGCACTCATGCTCGTTGTGGCGCTTTGTGTAGGTGTCGTTGTGTTTATTCGTCATAGACCAGCCGCGAGAAAAACGTAAGGTAGACCGCTGATCCGCACACATTCTGGAGTTTACCTCGGAGATCGTTCTTCCTGGGGTAGAGATCGATCTCCTTTGCTTCTCGTGTAAACAAAGAACGGGATGACCCAAAATGGGACGTTCTTACCGATTGTGAGCGGGTATCCATGCTGATATACTTCATCGAACAGGGTGTGATTAAAGATGATTGAAACCTATCAGCTAACCAAACGATTTGGAGACCTTACGGCCGTCGACGATCTCAGTATTCGTGTCGAACCTGGAGAGGTGCTGGCATTGTTGGGCCCGAACGGCGCTGGCAAAACGACGGCTATCCGGATGATTGCCTCCATCCTGCAGCCCACGAGCGGTCGAGTCGTCATTCTCGGATATGATTCGATCCACCAGGCGGTTGAAATTCGCCGTTCTATTGGATTGCTCACAGAGCATCATGGCCTTTACACGCGCATGCGTGTTGGCGAGTACTTGAATTTCTTCGGCAGGATCTATTCTCTGCCAGTGGAAGTAATTAGCGAGCGAATCGAGTATCTTTTAGAACGGTACGGTTTGCTTGAAGCTCGTGAAATGCGTCTGGGACATTACTCCAAGGGGATGCGCCAGAAATTGGCGCTTGTACGAGCGATGCTGCACGATCCTCCTGTTTTACTGTTGGATGAGCCGACATCCGCGATGGATCCTTCAAGCGCCCATTTGGTCCGGGAGAGTATCCGCGGCTTACGTTCGACCCGACGTACCATCATTGTGTGTACCCACAATCTGCATGAGGCGGAACTGCTCGCGGATCGCATTGCGATTATTCGCAGGGGGAAGATCATCGCTGAAGGGAGCCCGGAGCATCTCAAGCGGTCATTACTCGGCTCTCCCGTGATGGAATTGCGTGTAGCCGATTCGCTGGATGGTGCGGTAGATTATTTTCCTGCGGATGTGGCGCAGATCGCGAGGGGAGTGGATTGGCTGCGCTATCAGACGGATGATCCTGAACGGGATAATCCTCGCATTCTTCGAGCGATGGTGGAAGCGGGATTATCCGTGGTCACACTGGCAGAGATCGAACGCAGTCTGGAAGATGTCTATCTTCAGGTCGTCGGTTTAAATGGCAATCCCGAAGGGACTGGCAAATGACCCAACGGATTGGCTTCATGAAGCAGAATCTCTTTGGGGCATGGCTCATCGCCAGACGGGAAATTCGGGACCAACTGCGGGATTGGCGCATTCTAACGCCGATTATCTTACTCACCGTATTTTTCCCACTGCTGATGAATTTCACGGCCGGAAGGGCGATCGACTTTGTTGCCCGCTACGGCGCGGACATCATTGGTGAACGTCTGATACCATTTTTACTCATGGTCGTTGGTTTCTTCCCGATCTCGATTTCACTCGTCATTGCATTGGAAAGCTTCGCCGGGGAACGTGAGCGGTTATCTTTAGAACCTCTTTTGGCGACGCCGCTTACGGATGGTCAATTGTATCTGGGAAAGATCATCGCATCCTTGATCCCACCTCTCGCTGCGGCTTTTCTGGGCATAACCGTCTATTTGCTGGGCCTGGCGATCAGCATTGGCTGGACCCCGAATGCATCCCTTATGCTGCAGATTCTCGCACTCACGACGGCACAGGCCTTTGTCATGGTAAGTGGTGCTGTTGTAATATCCACCCAGACCACGTCAGTCCGTGCGGCGAACTTGCTGGCTTCTTTCATCATCGTCCCCATGGCTGAATTGATTATCGGTGAGAGCCTGATCATGTTTTGGGGGATCTACAGCGCGCTCTGGTGGATCGTGGTGGCGTTGATCTTGATCGCCATCGTACTGAGCCGGATGGGATTGAGATTGTTCAATCGAGAAGAATTGCTGGGCAAGGAAATCGATGTCGTCGATGTGCGGCGTTTGATGAAGCACTTCCGACGCTCCTTCATTGGTAACGCTGACTCGCTGCGGGGCTGGTTCAAGGATGTTTATTCTACATCCCTGCGTGAATTGAAGTGGCCCATTTTGATTACCGGAAGTCTGCTTGTTCTTGGTTACATTCTGGGTTTGTCTTACGCGGAGCGCTTCGTCCTGCCGCCGGATTTTATCAATCTTGACGTTGTGAGCGAGGAGTTGGAAACTCACATGCGGCAATTTGGATTACTCACGCAACGTGGATTGATATGGATTCTGTGGAATAATGTGCGTGCGTTGATTATTTCAACGCTGCTGGGCGCTTTTACACTGGGTATATTGGGGCAAATCCTGCTCATGGCGCCATACGGAATCACAGGATATCTTGCGGGCAACGTCCTGCTTGCTGGTGGAGAACCACTACGTTTTTTCGCTGCGTTGATTCTGCCGCACGCCATCTTTGAATTTCCTGCAGCACTCATTGCCGGTGCAGCGATATTGAAGCTTGGACTTGCTGCCCTGAGTATTCCCAAAGGGATATCCCTCAGCGAGGGTTTCGTCGCCGCATTCGCACAATTGGCCCGGGTTGCACTCGGGATTGTGCTGCCCTTGCTCATCGTTGCTGCTGCTGTGGAGGTATACGTGACTCCACGAATCGCACTGTGGTTATTGGGGTGAGTGTCCGATGAGTCGACTGATTATCCTGGGAACTTCATGGGCCGTACCTGTGGAAGACCACGCAAACACCCATATGGCCCTTGAAGGGGAAAAAGGCGTCGTGCTTATCGATTGCCCGGGTTCGCCGAGTGTACGTCTCGGGCATGCCGGAATTTCCTTCGATCAAATTCATGATCTCATTCTGACGCATTTTCACCCAGACCATGTCGGAGCCGTACCGCTGCTGTTGATGAACATGTGGATCTTAGGGCGGGATGATCCGCTGAACATCTATGGATCGCATCACTGCCTGGAACGCGTCGAAGATATGATGGGTTTTTTCCATTGGGAGACGTGGCCGAATTTCTTCCCTGTATCCTTCCATCGCTTGCCGGAGCGCGAGCGTGTGTTGGTTCTCGAGAAGCAGGAGTTCCGCATCTACGCCTCCCCGGTAAGACACGTTGTCCCCACGATCGGGTTGCGCATCGAGAGTACCACTGGTGGACGAGTAATTTCATATTCTTGTGACACGGAACCCTGTCCTTCGATGGCGCGGCTTGCCGCCGGATCGGATGTGCTCATTCATGAAGCGACAGGGGCGATCGTGGGTCACTCCTCCGCCTCACAGGCGGGTGCGATCGCGCGTGAAGCGGGTGTCGATCGATTGATCTTGATTCATTACAAAGCAGGGAAAATCCAATTGGACAAACTCATCAGCCAGGCGCAGGAGACATTCTCAGGGGATGTTGTTCTGGCAGAGGATTTTATGGAGATTGATCTCTAATCGAGAATCTCCGTAACTACCTTTTTCGTTCACCAAACTCAGGGTTTCACAGGTTCCAGTGTAACGTGTAGATAGTGAAAATCGCCTCGTGGTGGTACCAGGGGAATCACTTCGACGACCGTGTACTGCTTCTTCTCAAGTGTAACTTGATCGCCTGCCTTGGGTTTGCTTTCCGTATTGGTGATGCCTCCCGGATCCGTTCCCCCAAGTACCACGTAGCTCACCTTGTATACTTTCGCCACAATTGTCCCCTTTATCGATTCGAGAGATGGCTGTGTCGCAGTTTGAAGGAAAGATCTGCGGCAATATTCCGCATCACGGTGTATCCAAGATGATGATTGCTATCGCAAAGTCGATCAAAATCGTCTCTCTGAATGACTTGAACCATGGTTTCATCCGAAATCGAACGCACAGTCGCTGAACGTCGTCCTCGGTCTACAAGCGCCATCTCCCCGACGATTTGACCGCGGCCCAGGTTAACGATGGCCTTGGGTGTTGTGTCCGTCTGGGATTCACTATGGAGCACCTCGACAAATCCCTCTTGGATTACAAAGAGTTCATCTCCGGGTTGTCCTTGTTCGGTAATTAAGTCGCCAGTTTTGTAGGCGCGGTGGTGACAAATTCCCAATACGGAATCCAATTCTTCTTCCGAGAGACCTTCAAAGAGTTCGACACATTTAAACACTGCAAGTGGGTCCATAACGATCTCCTCACTCATCGCATGGTCGATGATCGCACTGCCTTGCCGCATATCTATTCTACTGTATGTTTTTCAGAGAACAAAACATGTCCTCGTTGTAAGGTGTGGGGAAGGGGGCTGTTTCGGGTAGCAAAATTGTGCCTGTGATGGCTGAAAAATCTCATCCATTTGTAATCATATCTAGATCTATCGAAATCTACTAGTTCCAGCGTTTATTCGATCGAAATATAGCTCAATTTTGCGTTATTAGAAGGAAACTTGGCAAGAAAACAAGCTCGAGCGATCGCGCCGAGGGCATGAATTCAAGCACGCATCGCGCGCGTGAGCATCTAGATACAAAGCGGAATAAACCCCTCTAGTTTTGTATACGCCTTGGATGCTTCGATGTTGCCCTTCAAGCCGCGCGTCGCTGATAGTCATGGTGTAAGCCGCCCAATACTGGGATTGAAACAACCTGGCTGTCGATAACAGGCTTATCAAAGCATATTGGCCGGCAAGGGATTTGTTGGGCAATGCCCTGGTGATGTCTGGCGTAGTTATAGTAGTGAACGTATTGCTTCACGATGCGATAGGTATACCGTTCACTCAAGACGATGAAGTGATCCAGGCATTCACGCCGAAGACTGCCCAGGAAGCGTGGACATTCTCCAAAAGGTGTTGCCTCGCGCAACTATTGAGCCAGCCATATATCAGTGGGATGGCGTGTAACTCCGAAGTGCACGACGCGGCGCTTCTTCAATTCAATGATGACAAAAATGAAGATGGTGCGGAAGAATAGATCGTAGGTCTGCAGGATATCGCAGGCCCAGATTTCGCTGACGTGATTGTGGATGAAGGTTCTCCAACACTGCTGAGACGAGCTGGGGTCGCGAGCATATTTAATGTAGCGCTGGATCGTACTTTTCGCAGCGCGCAGCCCCAGCTTCAGCAGCTCCCCATAAATGCGGTTGGCGCCCCAGGTTCGGTTCTCTCGAGCCATTCGTTGGATGAGTCTTACAGTCTCCTCAGATAGCGGTGGACGACCAGGTTGGTTCCTCTTCCGGGATTTGCGTTTCCACAACCAGCGGTACAGATCACGGTGCCAGCGCAGAAGCGTATCGGGTTGAACGATAGTCAGTGCCTGTTTCCAGGATCGTAGCCCACTGGCCAACATCACCAGAAGGATACGCTCGTGCGGCTTGCAGGCAGGGCGGATAACCTGGCGATTGAGCACAATGAGCTGCTGTCGTAGAAAAACATTTTCCAACACGAGTTCTGATCTACTGCGTGTGAGATCGAGGATGGCGCCGGTGAATAGGGATGGGTTTTCAGGTTTTGCCCAGCGTTGAATGTGCTGTGCGATAATATGCAGGACGAGTTCGATGAAGTGTTGGAGAGAAGAAATCACGGTCAGACTTTCATTTTAGGAAATGGAGGCCGTGATTGTAATGCCTTAGTTGGTGTTATAGGGCATTTTTAGAACGGATGTACATTTTCGGCCAGCACAGCTCATGCATATTGACAACATAGACATTTAATGAAATACTGTAACTAGTTACGGTAATAGTTACAATCCCAAAATACAAAACATGGTCAAAAAATTTATATGGAAAAGAAAGTAACCATTAGAGATGTTGCCAGACTGGCAAATGTGTCAATTGCTACTGTCTCTCGGATTTTGAATGACAAACCTGATGTTTCGGAAGAGACACGCCAGAAGGTAGAGGCTGTAATTGACGAACTTGGTTATGCACGCAACCTGCAGTGGCAGCAGATAACGTCAGGTAAAACAAGAGTGATTTCTTTGCATTATCCCTATAAGTTGGCCATATCCAATCAAGTTTCTCTTGATTTCATAACAGGGGCGACGACAGCTTGTGAAGAGCATAATTATTCCCTGCATTTGATAACGCAGTCTCTTGAAGAACATAGCCTATTAGATTTTTACCGTACAAACCAGTGTGACGGTATGGTCCTGATGGAAATTCGAGTGGATGATTGGCGTGTGAAATTACTTCGCCAGCAAAATCTGCCTTTTGTGATGATAGGGCGCTGCGAGAATAATGATGGGGTTGATTTTATCGACTTTGATTTTGAATCTGCTGTGGCCGTTGCTGTATATTATTTAGTAGATTTGGGCCATCAAAACATCGGATTTGTTTCGGTTCGTCCTAGCCGGGAACAAAACCACTATAGCCCAAATATCTGGGCTTTGGAAGGATATGAAAAAGTATGTGATCAGTATGAAATTCCCAGCCTTTATTGTGAGGCGGATAACGGATTAGAGAACGTAAAGAACACCACTTTGAACCTATTGAAAGAACATCCAGATATAACAGCTGTCGTCAGTGTTTTTGACACGGCTGTTGCAGGAATCTATTCAGCTATTAAATCCTTGGGATTGAGTATTCCGGATGATATTTCGGTTGTGGGTTTAGCGGACGAGAAAGGAGCCGAATTGACATCGCCTTCACTCACGGCGTTGCTTTTCCCCGCCTCGTCGATGGGATATGATGCAGCTAAGATAATGATCAATAAGTTAGAGGGAAATACGAAGGCCAGTAAGCATATATTGGTTGCGCCTAAACTGGTTATCCGTTCTAGCACAGATTATGCCAGAGAAAAGGCATAGCATGGTGAAATAAAACAACTAATATGGCCTCGAATGAGGTTTTGTAACGGGTAAATTTTAAAAAAAAATGAGAAGTGCTTCTCACCATTCCAGAGAAAGAAACACTTCTCGAGTATGTCGACATACTAGCCAGGCTAGTACTATCGGCATCATTTAAGTATAAACGAGAATGAAAAAAATAAGTAGTGAAAAATGCTCCGTTATAAATCTTGGCCAATTGGCAGGCAAAGTGAATACTTTCATCTCTGCCGTAATTCTCAATGAACAATCTGAAAGGAGAATACTGATAAACAATAACTTACATTCCCTATCATAGTTCAATCAAAGCAACTATTAATTTAAAGGAGGAAGAATGTTCAAGCAGATTTGGAAATATGTTGGCTTAGCGGCATTGATATCATTAGTTCTGGCCGCCTGTGCCTCACAACCACAAGTAGTGACTCAAATGGTTGAAGGCACTCCGGTGGTCGTTACTGTCACACCTGCGCCCACGGAGAACCCATATGACGAAAATGCGCCCATCACCGTCTGGATCGATGCGGATCGTCAAGCCGCTTTTGATGCTTATGTTGCTGCCCACCCAGATAAAGCCGATCTCCTCGAGGCAGTGACGGTTGATCGTGAGCAGTTCCCGGCGAAAGTCCTGCTGTTCAACAATACAAACCAGGGCTGGCCAGATGTGGTCTTTGCAGAACCCCGGCTTGTCGGTCGGGTGGCCGATGACGCGCACCATTTCCCGCTCGATCTTAGGTCCTGGGTGCCCGCTGATGTAATCGAAAGCTATTCCGGGATCGATGGCTGTACATTTGGTGACGAGGTCTACTGCCTGCGTCATGACCTGGCAATGTTTGTGTTGTACTATAACAAACCGCTCATGGACGAGTTCGGTTACACTGTACCCACCACGTGGGAGGAGTATCAGGATCTCAGCGACGTGGTGGCCGAGGAACATCCCGGCTACTATATGGGGACTTGGGGCGATGGCTGGACATTCATCAGCTATTTTGACGCCAGCGGCTGTCCCTCGCACGAGTTGATCGATGACAACACGATCAAGATCGATGTGACAGACCCGCGCTGCGTACGCGCCGCGAAGTTGGTCGACCACATGCTGGCCAACGGCACGATGTTTAATACCGATTATTGGTCAGCTGAATGGGCTCAGATCGTCTCATCGGACCATCTGTTGGCGATGCCAAGCCCGGCCTGGATGTTCGGCGTCTTTGGTGGCAACGAGGATAGCTCCTGGTATAAGACCTCTGACCAGCAACTCGGGGTCGCCGCGCCGCTGAAGTGGGAAGATGATGCTGAGGCCCAGACTCCGGCTATGGGTGGTGCGGCCTGGACCGTCTCAAGCCACACGAAGAATCCCGAACTGGCCGTGGACTTCATCCAGTGGGTCACCACCTCCCCGGATCTCTGGGAAGGAACCACCAATTTCCCGTCGTACGAACCCATCCAGAGTCTGTGGCAGAAGGCGGTGGCGAGTAATCCGCTCTTTGCCTTCGATCCCTTCTCGGTCTACGCGGAAGCTGCCACATTGATTACTCCACTCGACAAGTGGCCACGCTTCGACCTCATCGCTCCATTGAGTGAGGCTGTCAGGACGGGGTT
>DAOUDW010000109.1:0-229507 GCA_034430895.1 Anaerolineales bacterium
AAAATCCAGTTCCGTGAGTTGGGCAATAAGCTGCACCGCCTGGCGGAGTCCGAGGGATGGGCTGCGGAGGGGTGATGGGATCAGATAAAAGACCAAGGTATTAGGTTACTGAGATGCATGACACCAATCCATACCCCAGATACCGATTCCACTTTTTTCTCCCAGGCAACTCCACTCGCCCGTATTTGCGTTGGCATAACATAACTTAACTATCTCGTCACCATTGGTAAAATAACTTCGAGTAAACAGGATGTACTTTCCATCCGGCGACCAAACTGGGACAGACTTCCAGCCGTAATAAAATCCTGGATATTCCGGAACTTGTTGTCTCGGGTTACCATCTATAAGGCGATGCAGATCTGACCCATCGGCATTCACTAGATAAATCTTGGTTGCTTTCATCTCTAAAATATCTTCCGTTACAAGGAAAGCAATCCGTTTCCCATCAGGAGACCAGGTTGGCTCAATTGGTTGATACATTTTTGGATTCTCGAAATCCCAAGCGCCCGTATCCCAGGCACTGGGCACGATTTCACGCTGGCCGGAGTCATCCAGATTCATGATACGAATTGTAGAATCAAACGACTTATATCCATCTGACAAATACGTTCCATAGAGAATTTGATTACCCGTTGGCGACCAATCCGGCCAGGCGTAGGAGCCTTCCTGTAAAATAGGTTCGGTCGAGTCTGAAGCAAAATCGTAAACAAATAAATAAGTGTTTTCTCCATTCCATGATTCGTAGACAATCCGCTCCCCGTCAGGAGACCAATTCGGAGTATCCAATCGTAAGTTCGGCACGCTTATCTCTTTCAGGATTTTCCCCTCGACATCCATAATAACGATATCGTGGGAATATGTATCGTCATCATGTTTAATGGACCTACTAACAGCGATTTGCTGGCAATCCGGTGACCATACGGGATCGGAGTAACTTGCTCCGGAATCCGAGACTTTATTACCTACAGTCCCATCGAGATACATGGTATAGAGCATTCGTTCATCGAGTTCTTCTCCTGTCTCTCGATCGACTACGGATGAAACGATGAGGAGTGCGTCTAAATACATTTCGACAACATCCTCCGCTGTATGTCCCTGCCCCTCTCCTTCCCGAGCTATAAATGGGCAAACATCTTCTGCTGAATATTTATGCGATTGAGAACCATGCTCATAATCACCCAACACTTCAAGGATATCTTCCTCATCCTGTACATAATCAATCGCCCGCTCACATCCGTAACCGATGGAGGAGGTAAACTCAAACGAGCCCCAAAATTTTTGTGCTAGTTCCACAAAGAAATAGCCCGCCGAGTCTTCAGGATACAGATCCTGCAGCGTCTCGTACACAACCTGGGCTTCGTCGTCCCAGCCCTGCATCAGATACAAAAGCATGATGCGGAAACGTGCGTAAGCACTCAAGATATCGTACTCATCCGGATCGGCGGTCGGCGGCGTAGGTGTGGGCTTGCCTTCCCCTTCTGCATCGAACATCTCGGCCAGGTATTGACGATGATCCGCCGTCCAATAGGCTAACTCATCATTGAAGATCGCCTCCTGATACAGCGCCAAAGCGCGATCATAGTCCCCAACCAGCGCGGCCTGATCGGCATCCTGCACGGCCTGGAAGCGGTATTCGGGTGGATCCATCTCGATGTAGGAGAGTAAGAAGTGGATGCCATTCCAGGTATACACCAATCGCTTCCCCCGCCAGGGGCCATTGTTTCTTACAATATCAGGATGACCGGGACCCTCATCAGAAAGCATCAGTTCTTTGGTCCCATTGCCATCGAGATCGACGATCGAAATTCCTTCCCCACCATAGGTATAAGCCAAGTCATCAAGAAGCAATTCGTCATACCAGAGAAATGCTCTTGCGATTCGAGAGGAATTTAAAACCGTATCACTATGCGCGCTGCGGATCAATGGCACGAACGCTTCACCATTCCACTCGTAAATACGAACGGCAACAGTGTTTCCTGTGGAGACATAGGTATAAAGCACAACTTCGGGGGTGTTATCGAGGTTCATGTCCTCGACGGTTAATATGTGAGGCGCACGATACTCAGGTTCATCTGGCAGTTGAAATCTCCGGTATTCGCCATCGATGCAGCTGTACACTTGCATGGATAATATGTTATGTACGATCAACTCCAGGACACCGTCGCCTGTGATATCCCGTAATTCAAGAAACACGGAACGATAAATATATTGATTAATAGCGTCCGATATTGCTTTGAATGAGGCGCCAGAATCCAATTCATCGTCAATCAGGTTAAGATATTCGGTACCGGAACTAATCATGTCGAGGGAGATATCAGGCGCAAACACATAGTTGGGATCGGCACCTGGGCACACCGCCGGCGGCGCTTGCGTGTGCGTGACGGCTTCTTCCGCACGGAAGGTGGGATAAGGCGTGACCGTTGATGAAGGTGTCCAGGTCGGTCTGGGAGTCTTTGTCATGGTCAGTGTCGCTGTATGTGTTTCCGATTCGGCACTTCTTGTCGTAGGACTGGCTGAAGGCGCTCCATTGTGGAGATCATTCGTAACTTCGACTTCTCTCGTCGAACAAGCTGATATTGAGATCATTAGAAATAAAACAAATCCAATTCTTCGGATCATGTATGCTCCGTGCTTACAGAATCACATCGTTGGACATCCCAACTTAATTCATGCCTGCACCAATGGTTAGTCGACCCAGAGTCATGCTTTTATCTACATCTTCCCGCAACCCACCGTCACCTTCTCAATCATGAATCGGTACAAGTTTCATCCGTGCCATGGTGGCATATATACTCTCAGGATACTGTTCCCACAATGCTACATAAGCTTCAACTGCCAAGTTATCTTCGCCCATTAATTCGTGAGCCAACCCCGAAAAGTAATACAGTTTATCGCACCAATTGTCCTGTGAACAATCCGTTGCCATTTGCGTTTCCTGAAATATCTCCAGACTTAAAGCGGGATCATCTCCCTTGAACAAACCCTCCACAGCCTTATCCAACAAACGCAATTGAAGCTCTTCACTCGTTTCTTCGAACTCTTTCTTTTGCATCAAGGTAATAAAGGGCATTCCCGTAAATTCAAAAGTATTTAACTGGAATAACGTTTCAGCATCGATTTGGATGATCGGTTGTCCATATCTCGCACTGTAAGCGGTGAAGTTTGGTATTGCTACCTGAAGATTGTCGACATAGAGCACCGATGATCTGTCGGGAGAATGGATGATAATCCACAATTCGTAGGCTGGCTCACCTGATTCCTGCTTTGTGATCCAGATTTCGGGATTGCCATCACCATCGAAATCATATTCCCCATATCCACGGATGTGGACTCCGTGAGTAGATAGGGTCTCTATCACCGCACCAATGTCTTGCAGTGACAGGACATTGCCTAATTGCTTCATGGCTTCTTTCGAATCACAGATCTCTACCTGCTTACATACTGTGTAAAATTCTTCGGCTTCATGAAAATCCTGAATAAATACTTCAGCTCCCTGTACCCACGGTGAAATGGATTCGGTGTTTTTCGGAACGAAAGTCATTACATCCTGAAAATATTGCCTTGCTTGGTCAACATCACCTTTGCTTGCATGGTATTCGCCCAAACGAAACAATACTGCAGGGCGATAAGATTCCACCCGATCATACGTCATCTCTGCTTCGAATAATGCATCAATTATGATATGCGTGTCTTCCGGATCCGAACTTATGTCTCGTGCGAATTCACAGATTTCCTTCTCATCATACTTCCCAGGAGGTTTAATCTCGTGGCTTGATTCGGTCCATTCGAACACGTCACCAATCCAGCGATATGTGCTGTATCTCCTGACCGTACATGGATGCATAACTGGATCAGTCGGTGTATCTTCCACAATGAACCCGGAAAAACCGGTATCGGCAATCAATGGAACCAGATTGCTTTCATCGTTTCCCACGATCCATTCCATTTCGTTTGTTGAACAAGAACGAAATCGAAGGAGCTTCGGTGGATTTACAGTCAAATCGTAAACCTTGTATGTGTGGAAATAAGTACAACAAGTACTGCGAGTGTAATCCAAGATCAGTTCTGGTACGCCATCTCCCGTGAGATCCGCCAGTTGATGATCCGCCCCTGTCTCCCGGAAGAAATACAAGCTGCTGAGCAAACCATGAACCTGATATCCTGCATTTGTTTCGAAGATCACAAAATGGGAATCCCATATGTGAACAATGTATGTGCTGATATAACCGGGAATCGGAGTGATCTCTTCCAATTCCAATTTCAACTCGCTTTGATGCGTATCAAACCAATACGCAAGATTTTCAATATCAACATCCCCGGAGTTCAACACTCCTTCGATCATATTTGCATAATGCATCAATTCGGGAGCCTCTGTCGATTCAGGAATTACGTATCCCATGGCCAAACTGTGGCCCAAATCCCATCGCCACTTTTCTGATAGTCCAGCGTTCGGGAAGCGAAGAAGCGCTTCTTGCAAAGCTAAGGACAAATAATCAAATTCACTCAAGTATGCAGCATATCCGTAAACGCTTGAATACAATGGATCATCCGCAATAGCATGCAAGTTACTCATCACCTGATCGACCAACAAATCTGCATCGATGGCCGTCCACTCTTTTAAGCGATAGCTCCCCGCGTCCCCATCAAACACCGCAGGCGTGAAGGTGGGTACATGGGTAGGTGAGTGTCTCGGTTTGGACGTTGAAGTCGCGGATGGCCGCTTCGTAGCAGTCACGTTCGGTACTGGCGAAAAGGTCAAACCTGGAACATTCGTCGATACAGTTCGAGTTTCCACACATGCTGCCAGCATGAACGCTGCAAGATTACATAGCAATAATCGTTTCATAGTTTGATAGTATCATCCATAAGTTACTATAAAGTTACCGATTAGAATAGAAAAATGCCGCCATCCCAGCAGCATTCTGAATCTAGCAGTTGATTCGTTTTCCCCCATTGCCAACCAAACCTACATCATCTTCACCACAATGTCGCCGATCACATTGGCGGCGGCGTCGCCGCGGTCGGCGGCGTTGGAGAGATGTCGGTAAACTTCGCGCAGTTTGAGCATCTCGACCACGTGGTCCATGTCGCGCGGCATGCGGAAGAGATCGGCAATGGCCTCGCGATAGACCGTCTCGACCCGATTCTCCAGCGCTTTCGCCCGAACGGCATGGTCGTTGGCCACATTGGGATGATCCTCGATGCGCTCCACCG
This sequence comes from Anaerolineales bacterium, assembly GCA_034430895.1. Lineage (GTDB taxonomy): Bacteria > Chloroflexota > Anaerolineae > Anaerolineales > E44-bin32 > WVZH01. Next base: position 5,215 of record DAOUDW010000109.1, read on the forward strand.
CCAGGCAAATTTCCCGCGCGGCCTGCGTCAGCAGCGAGACGATGCGTTCGATGTAATTATTTGGCGTAACGTCCAGTAAGTGCATCTCCTCGATGGTCGATTCGGCGTAGTCCAGCACGTCATCGACCGTCAACGAAAGCGCGAAGATGTCCTCGCGGTCGATGGGCGTAACGAAGGTGCGGTTGAGCTCGTCGATCAAGATACGCCGCACTTCGTCGGCTTCTTTTTCAAGCATGGTCAGTTTCTCCGCGAGCGACTCGGCCGGTTCTTTGACGTACGCCAGCAGTGTTTCCATGCCCGTCACCGCGAATTCGGACTGCTTGAGAATCAGAATAATAAATCGATCGCGCTTTTTCTTCCTCGAAAAGATTCCCATCATGCCCCTTCCTTTGATTGTATTATAGCCTCAAAGCTGCAGTCTTCGCTCCCCTGGCCGCAATGACCGAATGCTTCTCGAGTAAAAATCGATCTATCTCGCTTGACAGCGCGCGCGCTTGCCAGGACAATATGGCCATGCGTGAACCAGACACATCAGCGGGTTACAAATCCGGATTCGTCGCCGTTGCGGGACGACCCAACGTGGGCAAATCCACATTGATCAACGCTTATCTCGGTCAAATCGTGGCCGCTGTGTCGCCAAAACCACAAACCACGCGACGCCGCCAACTGGGGATCCTCACCACGGAAATCGCGCAAGTGATCTTCGTCGACACGCCGGGCATCCACGAGCCGCTGCACAAACTCGGCGAACGTATGAATACCGAGGCGCTGAACAGCCTCAAGGACGCCGATTTGATCCTGCTCATCTTCAGCCTGCGCATCCCACCCACGGACGACGACCGCCGCGTGGCGGAACGCATCCAGGAGTATCATAAAAAGACGGCGATTCTCGCGGCGTTGAACAAAATGGACCTCGTCGAACCCGATGCGCTGCTCAAGCGGGTAGAGGCTTTCGAAACACTGCTGCCAGATGTGGATATGATCCCCCTCTCGGCGACATTGGGTGAAAACCGCCATCATCTGCTCGAACGCATCATCGCCCTGCTCCCCGAAGGCCCGCAGTATTATCCACAAAATCAAATTACCGATCTCCACGAGCGGGAGATCGCCGTCGATTTGATCCGCGCCGCCGCGCTGCGGAACTTGCGCAACGAAGTCCCGCACGCCATCGCCGTGCGCATCGACGAATACAAGGATCGCAATAACCACGGCGCCTACATTGAAGCCACATTGTTCGTTGAGCGCGAATCGCAAAAAGGCATCGTCATCGGCAAAGGTGGAAGCATGCTACGAGAGATCGGGTCCTCCGCTCGGGTGGAAATCGAAGCCCTGACCGGACGAAAAGTCTATTTGAAACTGCGTGTAAAAGTACTAAAGAATTGGCGCAACGACCCCAATGCGTTGAAACGCTTCCGAGACGTAAGCAAGTGATCGTTAAGACACAGAGGAGAGCGAAAACTGGTGGCAAAACGTAAGAAGAAAGGCACTCGTACGAGTACGTTTGGCGCACCAGGACGCATCAGCCACGATTCGTCGCCTTTCTACAACAGCCGCCTGTACGAAAACCAAAACGAAAAAAAGAAAATCGAATACATCGAGAATCCGATTCCAGCCGATCGACTCGATCGTATCTACCAGCAATCCTCCGAGGACATGTCCGCCCTTCCAGACAACAGCACCCACTTGATGGTGACCTCACCCCCTTACAACGCTCAAAAGGAATATGACCAGGACCTGTCTCTTGAGGAATACCGCGTCCTGCTTCGCAGTGTATTTCAAGAGGTATATCGCCTGCTCGTTCCCGGCGGTAGAGCCTGCATCAACATCGCCAATCTGGGCCGCAAACCCTACATTCCACTGCACACCTACATCATTCACGACATGCTCGAACTCGGATATCTGATGCGCGGTGAAATCATCTGGGACAAAGCGGCAAGCGCCAGCTCTTCCACCGCGTGGGGTTCGTGGCTCTCCGCCACCAATCCCGTGCTCCGAGATGTACACGAATACATCCTGATTTTTTGCAAGCAAACATTCTCGCGGCCCGGGAAAGACCGTGAAAGCACGATCGAGCGAGATGAATTCCTGTCTTCCACAAAAAGCGTCTGGACCTTCCCCGCCGAATCGGCGCGAGCGGTCGGCCATCCGGCACCATTCCCGGAGGAGCTGCCGCACCGCTTGATCCAACTCTACACCTTCGAGGGCGACGTCGTTCTCGATCCGTTCTGTGGATCGGGAACGACCTGTGTGGCCGCCAGGAAATCGCAGCGGCATTACGTTGCCTACGAGATCAATCCGGAATACGCCCGGAATGCAGAAGCACGTCTTCAAACCCTGGAGAGTGAGTGAGTCATGCAGCCTTCTAACGGTGTGCTGTGAGCTACCAATCCCCCTTTAGCAATCGCTACGGCAGCGACGAGATGCGCGCCCTGTGGTCCGAGGTCACCAAACGACGCATCTGGCGCAAGATCTGGATCGCCGTTGCCGAGGTGCAGGCCGCCGCCGGTTTGGTAACCGCCGAACAGATCGACGACATCAAAGAACATGCCCTCGATATCGACCTCGCCCGCGCCTCCGAAATCGAGGCCGAAGTCCATCACGATCTCGTCGCCGAACTACGCACCTTCGCCGAACAATGCCCCCTCGGCGGCAAGGTCCTGCACTGGGGCATGACCAGCGCCGACGTGGAAGACAACGCCGATGTAGTTCGCCAGAAGGCTTCGCTGGCGCTGCTTTTGAAGCAGTTGAAATCCTTGCTGCTCGAGTTCGCCGGCCATATCGAACAGACCGCCGATCTGCCCGTCCTGGCCTACACCCACCTGCAGCCGGCGATTCCCACGACGCTCGGATATCGCTTGAGTGTCTATGCCCAGGACCTGCTGCAGCATTTCGACACCCTCGCTCTCCGTCGTGTGAATCTACGCGGGAAAGGCATCAAAGGTGCTGTTGGCACGGCGGCCTCCTTTCTCGACATGCTTTCTGATGCGCCGGTCACGCACGACACGCTCGAAAGCACCGTAATGCAATCGTTGGGGATCGAATCCTTTCCGATCGCTACGCAGACCACTCCCCGCATCCAGGATTTCCAAATTCACTGCGACCTGGCGGCGATGGCCGCCACGCTGCACAAATTCGCCTTCGACCTGCGCCTGATGCAGTCCCCGGGATTTGGAGTCGCTTTCGAGCCGTTCGGCGATCAGCAAGTCGGATCGAGCGCCATGCCCTTCAAGCGCAATCCCATCATGGCCGAAAACATCTGCTCCCTCGCCCGCGGCGTCGCTGCTGGGGCCGCCGTCGCCTGGCAGAACGCCGCATCCAATCTTCTCGAACGCACGCTTGACGATTCGGGCAACCGGCGCTATCTGCTTCCGGAAGCTTTTCTGGCTTGCGACCAGATGTTATCCACGGCGATCGACATCGTGGGAAATCTGGAAATCGACCCGGATTTCGCCGATCAAAACCTGGAAGTATACGGTCCCTTCATGGGAATCGAGCCGCTGCTAAACGGCCTGGTCAAGGCCGGCGCCGACCGACAGGATATGCACGAACGCTTACGCAAACACTGCATGGCAGCCTGGGAGTCCGTTCGGGCAGGAAATGCCAACCCCCTCTCCGACCAACTCAGCGGCGACACCTCTCTGCTGAAATATTTGCAGCCGGCACAGATCCGAGAGCTGCTCGATGTGCACGATTACATCGGTTTCGCTCCCCAGCGAGCCAAAGATCTCGTCGTACAAATTCGCCAAAGGCTTCAACCCCCGGAGAATTCCGAAGGAGAAAACCCATGACTCTACTTCTCATCATCAGTGTATGCATCGCCATCGTTGATTGGATCGCCGTCGCAGGCCAGAAACGAACCCTGGAAATCATCGCCAAGCCCGCCGCGCTGCTTGCACTGTGTATCTGGTTCGCCAGTTACCCGGCAGCCCTGGATTCCACGATCGGCGTGTTGTTTTTAATCGGACTCGTCTTCTCCCTCCTGGGTGACATATTTCTCCTCTATGCCGATCAGCATTTTCTCAAAGGCCTGATCGCATTCCTCCTGGCGCATCTGCTCTACATCGTGGCGTTCAATTTCAGCAGACCGATCCTGACGCTGCCCGCGCTCCTCATCGCCGTGCCGATCGCCATCGTGGCGCTGCTGATCTTGCGGCGTTTGATCGCCAGCCTGAAGGAAACAGGTCAGGAATCCATGATCGTACCGGTGTGCGTTTACGCGCTTGTCTTAAGCCTCACGCTGTGGTCCACCTCGACGACGCTGCTGCGGGACGACTGGTCCCTGCTGGCGGGAGCGCTTGCGGCAGTTGGCGGGGTTTTGTTCTTCGCATCCGATGCCGCCATCGCCTGGAATCGCTTCATCGGCCCGCACTGGGGCGGGCGACTGTTCGAGATCGTAACCTACCACCTAGCACAGATCGGGTTATCCGCGGGCATCCTGATCTCGATCGGGGTAATTGGCTGAAGGAAAAATCTTTTCACCAACTATGAATTGGGATCTATATGGAAAAAAAAGACGCAAAATGCAAGACCCGCAATTTCATAAAAGCAAATTCTTTCGACACATAGCAATAGCTTGCTGCTGCATGATGGTATGTGTCGGCACCCAACTATGGCCAATCCTTCCGGGACCTGAGAGCGTATGGAATCCCGTTTGGTCACCGAATGGTGACATGATTGCTTTTGATTGTCTGTACCTGAATCTGGATTCGCTCCTTCCATATATTCAGAACCCCGCCCATGAAATTTCATGGTTTCGCAGCAACTGGAATGATGTATGTCTTTTGGATATTTCCAGCAATGAGTTACATCGCCTTACTGAGGATGGGAAAGCTAAACCAGCAGCTTGGGATTCCAATGGAAAGCAACTGGCATGGATAAACGAAGATACGCTCACAATATGGAACGCGGACACAACCTCAGTAAGCGAAGTATGGTTTCCAATACAAGATCCCTGGAGCTACGAGTTGGAATGGTCCAACGACAATCAATACCTATTCTTTCAAGGAAACGGCGCTTTGCTGGATATTCAACAGGGAACCATAATCCAACCATCGTTTGGGGATCAAGTGAACGATGCATTTGATCTTACATGGTCAAGAGACGGGAAACTTCTCGCATATTTCCAGTACGACGACGACTTTATGCATCCGCTTACTGTATTCATCGAAAATAATGAGGGTGGAATTTCCACTATAAATATAAAAGATTATGGTTTTACATCACTCGAAATCCATTCTTGGTCCCCGAATTTGAAGATCCTTGCCATGAGCGGTTATCGGATTGATGATGATGACATGCTTCTACTTTTATATACAGAATTGGATGAAATCCTTGAATTTCCGCTGATGACTCAAACCAGATTCGACGATCTTGAATGGTCACCAACTGGGAAGAATATTGGAATATTGAGCGGTGAGGAGATTTACATACTAACCATTGTTGAGGACGCTGATTCATTCAGTGAGGCAAGTCTAGATTCTCAAAAGATCCACCTGGACGGTCCCGAAAAAGCGTATACAGTCGGTAGTATTTCTTGGACTCCAAACGGAAATCAAATGGCAATTGGAATCGGGCATTGCATCTGGGTCTTGGATCTTGAGACAATGGCTGCAACTTCGTTACTTGTGAATGAATCCATGGGTTTTCAAAACTGTAGTAAGTCTATCACCGTCAATCTCGAAAAATGATCGAGATGGCGCGTATGAAGTAGCTACTTTGCCGGGTGTGAAATCATATCTCGCATAGAGAAGAGGCTACAGTCTGAGATCTAACGGCAAACCTGATCCACATTTCAATTATTAAGGAGGTATTTGCTTTGAATTTGATTTGAGAGACGTCGAAATCGGCAGTTTGGTACTCCTATACACTACGTTTGCCAATATCGATGAAAAAATTCAAACATCAATCATTCCCGATAGATCAATTGCTCATCCTGGAATGTGATTCAAACATAACAATTATTTCAAATCCTCCGGGAAATCCCCCTCTTCCACCAGCACTACTTCACCTTTCCCTGCATCATAATTAATGATTAAAGCAGCATCCTGCATGGCGATCTTGAATACAGCCAACCATTGGAGAGTACCATCCTTGGTTCTTGCCGTTAACATCCCACGCGGTCTTCTATCAATAATGGCAAGCTCCCTATCTGACAACGAAGACAACATCCTATTAATGACACACTCCATATCACAATTCAAATTTAAAAGAAGATTATCACTACATAAAAAGTTTTCAGATAAATACTCCGGAACCGGTATTGTATTGTTCCTTATCACTTCTACATCGCGACTGAATAATTTGAAACGCTTCTCCGCGGTCAAGATCATTTTCCATGTAGAATCAATTGGTGAGCAAAAAAAGAAACTATTTTCGTATTCCAGTTCATCAGCGATTATGTCCAAATCGCTTCCAATCTGCATAGCCAACAACTGCGCATCAGGGTTTTCTTCCAATGCTGTTTCCCAGACTACCGGAAACATGGCATCGATATCCGGAAAATTGCGGATTGTTTCATCGAAGGGTCCCACGACGATCGCCCGAACGATCCCATAGATAATTCCGATCACGACAAATACCATTACCCCGATTAGCCACTCACGAGACCACTTGGAGTGGGTTTTTGTCCACTTTGGAATTGGATTACCCCATCGGGTGATCATTGGTTTCATCTGGAATTTCCCCACAAGCGTTTCCGGGAGAACTCGTACCTTCCGAGATTAATTTTGCCTTTGATATTGCCTGCTACGAAGTATAAAAAAAGGCTAGACCTTTGAAAAATGCTCGGATTCGAGCTCTTTCCATGTCACATCCTGCGGCAAGCGCAGGAAAGCGGCAAGCAGCGGATGCACCTCGCGTATCTTCTCGGCGACGAGCAGCGCGATGCGGCGGATGGAAAAATGCGCGTTGGGTCTGGCGCGCAGTTCGCACAGGTGAAAGACCTCACGCAAATTCATGGTACACAACACGCGGCGATTGAATCCGTTGGGAACGACGTAGGAGGCGGTGTGTAGATTCTCCTGCGCCAGCTTACGATACGCATCATCGGCCATACCCATATGCTCTCGATAAGCCTCTTCGAAACCGGCATCGACGATCAGGCGCGGCACCGAGAAACCCAGATCAGCGGTCAGGCGCTGCGGGGTTTGCGTCATCATGCGGTGGCGTTTGAGTTCGAAATAGGCACCCTGATCCAGGACGATGTCGAAGGTGTAAGTGGCGTGCTCCAGGACACGCAAGGGGACATCGAATTTATCCATGCGGCCCAGGATCGATTTCGCCAACGCCTGGCGTTCACGCATGGGCATATCCTTAACCTCCGCAAGCATCGTCTCGAACGAGCTGCTCGAGTGTTCGTATAATGCCGCCGCGAGTACGCGCAGTTCCCCCTCGGGTTCGTAGGCCGTCATTTCCACGGCCTCGCTCGCAGACGAAGGATCCCATTTCGCCGCCAGTTGCGTCAGTTCCTGCTCGGTTTCGATGCGGTAGGGAACCGCGCTGGCGTACTTGACCAACGTCGGCACTTCTTCTTGTGCGACGGCCTTCACCGCCTCGCCGATTTCACGCACCTCCGCCAGGGGGTGGGACAGCATCTTTCGTACCGCGTTTTCCAACGCCCGGGCGTTGGCCGTCATGCCCACATTGGCAAACGCCGCACTTGGAAGCAGAAACCTGCACGAATCGACGTACTTCGAACGGATGCGTCGGTCCCAGGCTTCATCGGTCTCGTCTTCTTTGGGAGGATGCTGCTGGCGCACAACCTGGCGCGCCGGTTCGAGCGATTGGCAATACGCTTCGAAAAGCGCATCGCACGTCTTTCGATAGAGACTTTCGTTCGAGCCCCCTCGAAACTCCTGCGGTGTGTAATACCCACCGGGCTGCCACTGCTGATAGCGCGTGGATTTTTCCGTATAGGACGCCAGGCGATTGGATTCGATACACTCGATCGCCAGGCGAGAAACGTTCTCGAGCGCGATGTGCAGCACGGCATGTTCCGCCACAGAGCCATGGCCATAGCCGACGACCCATTTTTCGTGGAACTCGGCCGATTGCTCGTCGCTCAATTCATCGGCGATCTCCTGAAACGATAACGGAGACCGCGAGGTCTTGGCGAAAGCCACAGCAATCGTCTCCGGGCTGAGACACTTTGGGGAAAGAAGATAAATTCGGCGTTGAAATGAATCAGACATTTTCTCCCTCCAAAGTTGGCTCCAAAATCAAACGTGCTTGCTGGATGTCATCCTCGATTTGTGCGATCAAATCTTCCGGAGAAGCGAAGCGTTGTTCCGCCCGCAACCGTTCCACAAAACCCACACGGATCTGCTTTTGATATAAATCGCCGTTGAAGTCCAACAAATGGGTTTCAATCGTGGGTTGTGCGGGTTCGTTTTCGAATGTGGGACGCACACCGATGTTGGTTACTGCCGGCCAGCGTTCACCGGCATGCTCCACGGCACAGGCATAGACGCCCGAACCCGGATAGGCGCGTTCTTCCTGGATGTGTAGATTTGCGGTCGGGATCCCCAATTGCCGCCCTCGGCCCACTCCGCGCACAACTTCACCCGGCAAGCCATAGATTCGTCCCAGGTAGCGTGCCACTCGAGCGACATCCCCCTCACGCAGTGCCTGGCGAACAGCCGACGAACGAACCAACGTACCTTCGATATGAAAGGCGGGGAATACGTTGACGTCGAACGAATAATCACTGCTGACGGATTCGATAAAGGCGCGATCCCCCATTCGGTCCCGCCCCAGCGTGAAATCCTCCCCAATCCACAGACTTTTAGGTGAAAGCTGCTGGTGGAGAGTGTTCAGGAAATCCCTGGCAGGGATACGAGACAAGGCATGGTCAAATTGCTGCGTTACAACGTAATCAACACCGAGTTGACCCAGAAATTCCGCTTTCTCGTCTGGCAGGGTGATGTAGAAAGATGGGCTGCGTCCGTGGAGTATGACAGAGGGATGGGGATAAAACGTGAGTACTACGGCTGGAAGATCACGCGCGTGGGCATCGGAAACCATGGCACCGATCAACGCCTGATGCCCGACGTGGACGCCATCAAAGGCTCCGATCGTCAAGGCACAACCCTGCAATTGGAGGGAGTGAATATCACAAACGTGCTGCATGCCAGATCTACCCCGGGAATACCTTACGGGGATGCCACTCCTTGCCTTCTTCCACAGCTTCCAGAATCGCCACGAGATCTCCATCCGGTCCAATCGCCCGTGCCAAACCCTCCGCATTGGATTCCGCCAGAATCCGGTGACCATAGAGAATTTTCTCCAGATCTTCCCCCTCAACATCGATCATCGGAACGTCGGGTAGAGCATCCGCGGCTGGACGCACATACTGTTCCCACTTTCCTGTCAGGAAACCAACTTCCAATTTCGGCAATGGAATCGCATCCTCCAATGTAAACGGTCCTGCTTTTGTACGTTGCAGCTTCGCCAGATAGGCGCCGCAGGAAAGACGTTCGCCGAGATCATTGGCCAGCGAACGAATATACGTCCCCGCGGTACATTCGACGTCGAGAGTGACGTCGGGGGGCTTGAAACTGACAATTTCTAGATGATGTATGGTTACCTGGCGCGGTTCCAATTCCACCTCTTTCCCCTTTCGCGCCAGTTCGTATGCTTTCTGTCCGCGCACTTTGATCGCGCTGAAAGGAGGTGGCACTTGTTCGATCTCCCCTCGGAAATCTTCCAGCGCCGCCTCAACCTTGGCCCGCTTGGGCACCTTGCCAGTCTCACGAACAACCGGACCTTCGGCGTCATACGTCTCGGTAGATGCACCGAATCGCACCACGGCTTCGTATCGCTTGGAAGAAGTCGAAAGGTACTCACTCAACCGGGTCGCCGCTCCCAAACACAACACCAGAACACCCGATGCTCGTGGATCGAGTGTACCTGCGTGCCCAACTTTGCGGATTCCCATACCTCGACGAACGAGCGATACGATTTTATGCGAAGTCGGACCTACCGGTTTATCTACGATCAACAGACCAAATACCTTCATTTATCTAACTCCATTACGCCATTTATCGCTACCAAGGAGGCCGCCAAAACTTCCTGTTTCACAGTCTCAAGTTCACCCGAGATGATCGCACCTGCTGCTCGAAGGTGGCCTCCACCTCCGAAAGATGTCGCCAGTTCAGCGACGTTCACATGATCTTTCGAGCGCCAACTGATTTTAACCGATCCGCCCTCTTGTTCCACCAACAGGATCGCCACTTGCGCCTCCTCGATAGTCGACAGCACATTGATTAAATTGGCGTCATCAATACCAGGATACCCTGCGATTTCTCGATCCTCAAGCGTCAGGCTGGTTATAACAACGCCATTATGCTGCTCCAGTCTGGTAAGACCTTGTCCCCAATAACGGGCGGCAACAAAACTTCTACGATTTAACGAATTCTGATACACCTCGGTTAATACAGCACCATGGTCAATCAATGCAGCCGCAACGTTTAATGTTTTTGCCGAGACATTCGAGGTCCGAAACCCGATCGTATCGGTAACCAATCCCAACATGAGATGCGTTGCAATTTGGGGATCGAGGGGAAGATCCAATTCGAGGATGAAATCGTACAGAATCTGGGTCGTTGCCGCAGCTGTGGGTTGGACGATGTTGATCGCGGCAAAATTCGTGTTCGTTGGATGGTGATCGATATTGAGATCGGGTTGGCCATTGAGCTGGGCAGAATCGACGCCCAACCGCCCCAAATCCGATACGTCCACCGCAATCAACGCACCATACTCATCCGGAAATTCTGTTCTGATCTCATCCGTGTCTGCGATGAAGGTCAACGTCTGTGGCACGCCATCCACGAGAACCGGAACCACCTGCTTGCCAATCCGTTGAAGACAGCGGGAAAGCGCCAGCAGACTTCCCACAGCATCGCCATCGGGGCGAATATGCCCCACGATGACGAAATCGTCCTTTGTTTCGATCAGATTACCTGCTTTGAGAATCTCAGACTTCACGCATATCCTCATCATCCCCCTTTTCCTGTTCCAGCATATCGAGCAGCTCATCGATCCTCGCGCCGCGTGTCTGGGATGCATCCCAACGAAACCGAATTTTCGGAAATTGACGCAATTGAATACGAGCTGATAGCTGTTTACGAATGAATCCGCTTGCCCCTTCGAAAGCCTGCAACATCTCTTCGCGGCGATCATCGGCTCCAATCGCCGTGATGTAAATCGTTGCGAATGCCAGCTCACGATCAATATCCACCGCCGTCACCGTCACTATCGAGAGGCGCGGGTCCGATATCTCGCGCTGGATTATATCCGCCAACTCTTCGCGGATGCGATCAGCAATCCTGCGTGCTCTTGCCTGATTTACCATGTGTCTCTACTCAGCCGCAACAGTCTCTTCCGTGTAACACTCGAGAATGTCACCCTTTTTAAAATCATTGAAGTTCTTTAGGCCAATGCCGCATTCGAATCCTTCACGAATCTCGCGTTCGTCGTCTTTGACATGCCTGAGAGAAGAGACCGATCCATCGAACACGACCTCATCTCCTCGACGAACACGGATATTGGCATTGCGGCGGATGACGCCATTCGAGACGATGCATCCGGCGATATTACCCAGTTTCGGGATGCGAAAGACCTGGCGGACATCTGCACGACCAATGACGACTGTCCGTTTTTCCGGTTCGAGCATGCCTTTCAAGGCCTTCTCGATGTCTTCAGTCAGGCGGTAGATGATGTCATACAAACGAATATCGACACCTTCCGCTTCAGCCGCTCGTTTGGCCGTTGGATCGGGGGCGACGTTAAAACCGATCACGATCGCATCCGAGGCTGTCGCAAGCATGATATCACTCTCGCTGATATTACCGGTATCGGCGTGAAGCACGTTCACTTTAATATCCCCAGCGCTGAGTTCGCGCAGCGAATTTGTGATCGGTTCGAGCGATCCCTGAACGTCGGCCTTGATCACCAGGCGCAGTTCCTGTGCCTCACCTGCGTGGAAAGCATCGAAGATCTGTTCCAGAGACATCGCCTGGGGCTTGGCTTTAAGTTCCTCTTCGGCTGATTCTCGTTCCAATATGGCATTACGTGCCTCTCGTTCCGATTTATAAACCGTGAATAATTCCCCCGCCATGGGAACATCTGAAAGCCCGAGGATCGAAATCGGAGTGGAAGGTGGTGCCTCTTCCACCGCATTACCCTGGTAATCGAACATAGCACGAATCCGCCCACAGGAGGACCCCACCGCGATGGCATCTCCCACCTTCAGGGTGCCATTCTGGACCAGGAGTGTCGCCACGACTCCCTTGCTTTTATCCAACTTGCCTTCAATTACCGTTCCCAGAGTCTTTCCTTTGGGATTGGCTTTTATCTCTGTGGTATCGGTGACCAGCAAGATCGCTTCCAGCAAATCTTCGATTCCAGACCGCGTCTTCCCGGAAACCGGGACAACCATTGTGTCACCTTCCCAATCATCCGGCTGCAATCCCACATCCGATAACTCCTGTTTTACGCGGTCGAGATTGGCCGTATCGCGATCGATCTTGTTCAATGCCACTAGAATTGGGACCCTCGCTGCGCGCGCATGCGCCAGCGCTTCCCGAGTTTGGGGCATGATGCCATCATCGGCAGCAACCACCAGGACAGCGATATCTGCGCCCTGGGCACCACGCGCACGCATGGCTGTGAAGGCCTGATGTCCGGGTGTGTCCAGGAAAGTAATCGTACGACCATTATGTTCGACCTGGTAAGCAGCGATATGTTGCGTGATACCGCCCACTTCACCATCTGCGACGTCCGTCTCCCGGATCGCATCCAACAAGGTCGTTTTGCCATGATCCACGTGGCCGAGCATGGTCACGACGGGCGGTCGTTCAACCAGCGCTTCGGGATCCTCATCATCGATCATGCGGCGCCAATCCGGAACCTGTGCTTCATCTCCGGTCTCGTCGTGTTCCGCTTGAATCACCTGCTGCGCTTCAAAACCGAACTCTTCCAACAAAATTGCTGCAGTATCGAAGTCAATCTGCTGATTGATGTTTGCCATGACACCATTGGCCATCAACTGTTTAATAACTTCAATGGGGCTGACTTCAATTTCCGTTGCAAGATCACGGATTGTGATATTGGTAGGGATTTCAATTACCTTATGGCCATTCTCACTCATAATAAACCTCCCGCACGAGCCCTTCGGCTGCGTTTCGCGAGCGGCCGAAAAGGCTAGGGGAATAGGATTCTTCGTTTAATTCGCGCCTTGGCGTACCCAGGCTGCTGGTTCGCCTCAGCCATTTTCCTCGTTCACCAAACCATCCATGAAAGCCATCAAATCCTGCCGGGCTTCCGGTGTGATTTCCGTATTGAGGGCTCGCGCCAGTGCACCCTTTAGCGCGGCTTGCCAACAAGAGCGTGAGTCATGTAAATATGCGCCACGACCAGGTGCTTTACCACTCATGTCGATCTTTACACCCTCTGGTCCTCGTACAATGCGGATAAGCGCTCGCTTCGGCAGCACCTCTCGACAACCCACACACGTTCTCTGCGGAACGTGCCGCCGATGACGTTTTCTGGATGTCAAATCCACGCCTCCACATTTCATGCAACGGAATATCGCTAAAATTTTTCTTCCCAGTCATCTTGTTCGCGTTTGCGTCTACGTGTAACGATCATTTCTCCTGTTTCCGGATCGTACTCCACGATACGCTTCTTGCGTTTCTTGCGCTGCTTGTCGTCCTCGAAGTCTTCTTCTCCATCTTCTTCCACAAGCTCTTCCAGCTCTTTCGGTTCTTCGAATTGAACTGGTGCCTCAAGCTCATCAACTGCCGCTTTGAATGCAGCTTCGAACGCCGTCATAGGTTCACCCGGTTTGGCTTCCGAAGCCGCAACTGCTTCGGGCACCTCAGCTTCGTCAGGCTCGAGCGCTTCCTCAGTTTGCGACTCAACGGGAACGGCCTCTTCAGCTGCTACTTCTTCAGCCTCCGCATCCACATCTTCAGGCGCAATGGCCTCAACTTCCTCAACGACTTCTTCCTCGATTTCAGGCTCGACGACAGGCTCAGGATACACGAAGGCTTCGTGTTTCTCGCGGATCTCATCAACGGCTTTTGGCCCGATCCCTGGAATTGAAAGGATTGCATCCTCATCAAGCTCCAATTTCTCGATCAATTGACCGGCCGTTTCGAATCCCGCTTCATGCAGGAGATTGTAAACGCGTGTCGAAATATCGAGCGCTTCGAGATCGACCTGGTAGGCCATCTCCGGGATCGTCTCCCTCACCTTGTCAAGTCGTTCCATTAAGACCTGGCGAATCGCATCACGACGCGAGACCACCTCGGATTGTATCTGATCGACAAACTGCCGCATAAGCTGATACTCTTCGGGCGTAATCGGACGGTTTTCTGCCTTCTTGGCGAGAATGCCTTCCACCCCCTCGATTTCTTCTTTCACTTTTTTAACAAGATCCGCATATTCGCTTTCGGCCTGTAATATTTGGATCGAATCCGCCGCAGCCTCCGGAAGGCTCTTAATATCGATCCGCCAACCGGTAAGTCGCGCTCCTAACCGAGCGTTCACTCCTGCACGGCCAATCGCCAGACTTAATTGATCTTCAGGGACGACGACCATCGCCGTCTTCCCATGTTCCAGATTGTCATCCAGATAGACACCGGAAACCCGCGCCGGGCTTAACGCTTTTGCGATAAACGTCGCCACATCCGGATTCCACTCAATGACATCGATCTTTTCGTCGTTCAGATCGCGCACGACAGACTGGATACGAACCCCACGCAAACCGACACAAGCTCCCACGGGATCGACGCCATCCCGCATTGCAGCAACAGCCACTTTGGCGCGCTTGCCTGCTTCCCGGGCAATAGCCTTGATCTCGACCAACCCCTGGTTGATTTCAGGCACTTCCATCTCAAGCAAGCGCCGCAACATGGCGGGGTGCGTCCGAGAAACGACGATTACGGGTCCGCGTGAAGACTTACGCACTTCCAGAACATACACACGGATGCGATCGCGTACGCGAAAGCGCTCTCCAGGGATTTGCTGGTTGCGGGGCAAAATCGCTTCTGCTCGACCGAGCAATCCGACCATTACGGCCTGTGGGGTGATGGAGTGAACCGTGCCGTGCACCATGTCACCCTCGCGCTCGATGAATTCGGAATACTGCGCTTCACGCTCTGCTTCACGCAAACGCTGCAGCATCACCTGTTTTGCGGTCTGCGCAGCCACCCGACCAAAATCCTCGGGGGTTGATTCAACCATGATGACACCGCCCAATTCCACATCCGGATCGATTTCTCGCGCTTCATCGATCAAGACTTCCGTGGCGGGGTTTTCGACGTCATCGACAATTTCTTTCTCGGCATACACAACGATATCACCCGAGTCGGAGTCAATCCGCACTTCCACGTTCTGTGCGCTGGAAGCGTTAACAGACCGCCGATAAGCAGAGGCCATGGCCGCTTCCAATGTTTCCATCACCGTTTCTGCCGGTAGACTGAAGCGCTCGGTAATCTCGTTAAAGGCTAACGAAAATTCACTTTTCATCGATCGATTTTCCTCATCAGGTCCCTATTATGCAGAAAAAGTGGGCTCCACCCACTTTTGCACGTGACTTCTTTATTTGGAACCCTACGGTTAAGATTTTAGCATAGAGAACTAACCACTGCAAGTAACTCGATTGTTCAAGGACGGACAACGATTTCCCCCAAACCTGTCTGATGCGATCATCTGCCTGCAACCGCTCTGAAAATGTCATTGGACGAGGGTTTGAATTGACGCTGGGGACGCATCCCTTTATCATACCTGCGTGAACGTATCCCCTGTTGAGGTGAAGCATGGAAGTTGGACTGGTAAAAAGAATCAACATCGACGATGAAATGCAGCAATCCTACCTGGATTACGCCATGAGCGTGATCGTCGCCCGCGCCCTTCCAGATGCACGCGACGGGATGAAACCGGTTCATCGCCGCATACTCTATGCGATGCATGCCATGGGCATCCGGCCGGATTCGGATTTCAAAAAATCAGCCCGCATCGTTGGTGAGGTACTGGGAAAATTCCACCCGCACGGGGATATGGCCGTTTATGACGCCATGGCACGCATGGCACAAGAATTTTCCATGCGCTACCCACTCGTTGAAGGCCAGGGAAATTTCGGTTCCATGGATGGTGATCCTCCCGCCGCGATGCGTTATACCGAGGCGAGGTTGACGCCGCTTTCCATGGAGATGATGTCCGACATTCAGAAGGAAACCGTTTCTTTCGTAGAAAATTTCGACGGTTCGATGGAAGAACCCACCGTTCTGCCCGCCGGTTTTCCCAACTTGCTCGTCAACGGCGCGACCGGAATTGCCGTCGGTATGTCGACTTCCATCCCGCCGCACAACATGAGTGAAGTCTGTGACGCCTTGATCTACATGGTTGAAAACTGGTTCACCCTGGATGCAATCTCCCTGGACGATCTCATGAAGTACATCAAAGGACCCGATTTCCCCACGGGCGGCATCATCCTTCATGGTGGCAAGGGAGAGGATCTTGCCGCGGCGTATGGAAGCGGCCGGGGCAAGATCAAGGTGCAAGCGAGAGCACACATCGAAGAAATGAGCCGTGGTCGCTCTCGAATCATCGTGACAGAACTGCCCTACCAGACCAACAAGGCCAATCTCATCGAACGCATCGCCGATCTGGCCCGAACCAATCATCTCGAGGGCTTGGCCGATCTACGAGACGAATCCGATCGTCAAGGGATGCGAATCGTCCTCGAATTGACGAAGAACGCCAATCCCCAGAAACTGCTTCAGGAACTGTATAAGCGCACACCGATGCAATGTACCTTCAGCATCATCATGCTTGCACTTGTAGATAACGAGCCGCGGTTGCTCAGCCTGAAACAGGCGCTGCGCGTGTACATCGAACACCGCATCGAAATTGTGCGCAAACGGAGCGAGTACGATCTCGCCCGCGCCAAAGAACGTGAACACATCCTGGCGGGTTTACGCATCGCCATCCAGAATCTGGACGAAGTGATCCAGATGATCCGCACTGCCAGAGACGCCACACAGGCAAAGAACCGGCTGATGAAAAACCTGAAGCTGAGTGAGATTCAAGCAACAGCCATCCTCGATATGCCCTTACGTCGGTTGTCCAGTCTGGAACGTAAGAAATTAGAAACTGAGTATAAAGAAGTAGTGGCCAGGATCAAGAAGCTGGAAAGTCTACTGCGATCGCCCAAGAAAATGCGAAACCTGATCGCGGAAGAGATCATACAGATCAAAACGGCATATGGCGACCGTCGGCGTACGCAAATCGTCGAAACCGGCAGCGGAAAGGGTAAACGCAAAGTACTGACGGCCGGCGATCTCGCACCTGCAAAAGAAACCTGGATCGCCGTTCGCCGCGACGGCCTGATCTCACGTTCCCCGACGGCGCGCCTCCCCCGATTGGCCAGCCGGTCTGCTCCCAAATTGGTGATCGGCGCCAGCGTACGTGACACGCTCTACCTCTTCAACAAAGATGGTCACGCCGCTGCACTTCCAGTCCACACCGTTCCCGAATGCGATCAGCCCAAAGATGGATCGCCGATTGCCGGAATTTCCGCATTCGAAGGGGAAGACGAAATCGTCGCAGGTCTGGCACTCTCCCCTGAATGGGTCGGGCGGGAAGGAACGGATGCCTTCATTATCTTCTGCACCGAACAAGGCATGGTCAAGAAGGCGACTCTCGAAAGCCTGCCAGGACCTTCGTCACGCACCTTCCAGACCATTCGCATCACCAAAGGGGACCGACTTGGTTGGGTTTGTCTGACGAGCGGCAGCGACGATGTTTGCATCGTCAGCAATGCTGGGATGGCGATACGTTTCTCCGAAACCGAGGTCCGTCCCACCGGACTCGCAGCAGCCGGGGTTATGGGAATGCGAATGGACGAGACGCACCAGGTTGTGGGTTTTGGAATCGCACGTCCGAAAAATGAACTCTTCCTGATGGGTGAAGATGGACAAGCGAAACGAAGCGTTCTGAGCCAGTTCCCCAGTCAGGGCCGCTATGGAAAAGGTGTACTTGCCTGGAAATCCACAGAGACGATACACATCATCGGCGCCGCAATCGGTCAATCCGACGATCGTCTCGTCGCTCACCGTACGCGTGGCACCAGTCGTTCGTTGCGTTTCTCCGACGCCCCTCGTAAGGCTCGCACAGGAAGTGGGAAACCAATTGTGGACATCGATGAGGGCAACCGCGTTACCCAACTCACGATGGTGGTTCCGAAGCCGGAAATCAAATTCGAGTCGAAAGCAGAGAAAACCTTACCCACAAAGAAAAAGAAATCAAAATAGGAATACCTCGCGGCGGCACACATTGTGGATCGTTTTCATTCTCGTGCAGATTAAGATGAGTGAAACCCAGGGAATGACGTCCTCTAAATTTCATTTTACCAACTAGATCAAGCCATCGAAATTGGATTTACTGGGACAATTCGTATATGATCCGCGTCTCGGCCGAGGAATACTCACTTGCAATGACGACCTTCGATCCCTTGGTGAGGGTACCTTGATACGGGGCATCGCCGTACGCCGTTAGCCAACCATCGAGAACGAACGGGATTACCCCACCGGCGGCAATCCACTCGCCATTGTAACGACGCGCAACATGCACGTGGGTTCCGGTGGATTTACCCCCCTCACAGGACGGATGGCCAAGATTGTCCCCTTGTTGAACGTAGACACCTGCGGCAATACGATCGTCCGTTGCCACGTGAAAGAAGAAAAGCACCCAGCCGGTCCGTTCGTCGCCATCTCCATACAAATCGAGTACCACCGCAGCCTCGCCGCTGCGTGCAATCACACCGCTCGCCGGCGCCACAATCCACTCCGCCGAGGGAACACAACCACTCTCCTCGGAGGGAGGTCCAAAATCCAGGGCCCCCAGCGGCAGCGCCTTGCCCCATGAGAAGTGCGGACCCGCCGTGAAATCCCAGACACGATCTGGAGCAAAAGGTAGCGCCAACTCCGGCTGTTGGAGGTTGGCAGGGATGAAATCCTCCTGCAGATCGAAGGGATCGCCCCAAAGGGAAAGATAGGTTTGATAGAAACCCTCCGGGCTGACCGCCTGATCGAACTCCTCCTGGCCGTACAGGCTGGCAAAGACGTGCTGCACCGCTACCGTGCCGGCATTGAGCCATGGATCGGGCCGTACGAGTAAACCGTCGGTCAACTCCAATTCTCGCAGACTTCCCTCCCGCCAGCCGTAGTAGCCATCGTTGATCTCTTCGCCCACCCAGATCAATTGCCCAAACAAGCCGGGGAAGCGAGGATTCTGGTAGCCGAGCGGAAACCGATCTTCATCGTCGTCTGGAAAGGGTTTTGTCAGTGCCTGTGTTTGATATTCCAGCAAGGCCAGCAGCAATCTGGGATTGACGGAATAATTACGCGCCACCACTTCGACCACATCCCACGCATCACGCTGCCGGTCGTAGGCATAATCGGAAAGACCAGCGAGAAAACCGGGACGCTGGCGAATTTCCTCGGAAAGATCAAACCCGAGGGTCGAGGGTCCGTTTACGACCTCGCTGTCCGGCAAAATTTGGAAGGGAGAGCCCAACAGGGGCTGATAGTAAGCCGGGATGCGCATCGGGTACCCCGCCGGGAGAGTTGTTACGCTCGAGGGTAAATCCGGATTCTCCGCAATGATTTCTTCTACACTGGTATTGAAGTGCGCTGCCAACGCAGGAAGCGTGTCCCCGTTTTGGGCGATGTAGTCAAACACCTCGCCTGGCGCATGCCTCGTACGCACAGGCAGTGGAGTCGGGCCGATTTGTGCCGTTGGAGAGGGCGACGCCTGAGCATCCACATTCGAGACGGGCACGGACGAACAAGCGCTTGTGATAACGACGATCGTCACACAAGCAACGATGCCAAATCGCATTTGAGGCTTCATCTTTGAATCAATGTCTCATGAGAAGCGCAGGGGCAGGCGAGGACAATCTGATCGCCTTTAACAAGGGCTCCCTGGTAGGGCTTCGAACCCGCTACCGCAATCCAACCACTCATCTCAAAGGGTAGAGGTCCGTCGGCGAGGATCCACTCACCATTGTACTTGCGTGCAAGATGAACGTGTGTGCCGGTTGCCGTGCCGCCTTCACAAGACGGATGACCGATGAAATCGCCGGTTTCAACGAAGGTCCCTGCTTGAATCCGATCTTCCGTGGCGATGTGCAGATAGAGCAGCACCCATCCCGTTTGCTCACGTCCATCCCCATCCATGTCCAGTATCACCACGCCTTCTTCACTCCGTATGATGTATCCCGGAGCGGCGGCCAAAACCCAAGCGTCGGATTTTACACAGCCAGATTCGATAGACGCAGGCGCAAAATCAAGCGCAGCCCAAGCGCTGTCGCGCTCCCAGGCACCATGCGGTCCTCCCGTCAAAGCCCATACCGTGCCACGTAGAAACGGTAGGATCAATTCCGGCTGCTCGACGCCGTATTCATAGAGGGGATGCTCGTACGCCCAAGGGTCACCGAAAAAATCCTGGTAAATATCGATGAAGTCCTGCAGCGCCTGCTCCCACTCAGACTGAGTCCGATCCAAGGAGAGGTAGTAATGAATGGCGACCGTTCCGGCATTCAAATCCGGTGCCAGCCGCATCGTCGTATCATCCACGAAAACCAGCTCGGTAATCGTACCCGCTCGCCAGCCATAATATCCGTTACTAAGTACGTTCGTCGCCCAAGCCAGCTGCCGAAAGAGTCCGGGGGATTGTTCGGCGATGTGGCCCATCGGATAGGAGAATTCGTCGCCCACGGGCGCAGTCGGATTAGTGACCCATCCAGACTCAAATTCAAGTAAAGCCAACAACAAGCGCGGATTGACGGAGTTGTCACGTGCGGAGATGGACAACACCTCAGTACCCGGACGGAAGGGAGCGCCAAGCGATTCGCGATATTTCGTCAGATACCCGCCGTATGGGCCGGCAAACGCAGCGACATCAAACTCGACGGCGTGGGGTGAGAAAACAATTTCGCTATCCGGAAGCAGATGCTCGTTCGGCCCGGTGACCCCAATTCGATCCGGAATGAATAGCCACTGACCAGGATTGATCAATCCTCTTGCATCCGGAAGTGGTTCCGTTGAAGTAATGTCCTCCGGGACGACACCGAAACGTACAGAGACGGAATACAGACTGTCACCGGGCTGCGCCTCATATGCCAGGGTTTCGGGCTGCTCATCCGTCTGGGCAGTAGCCGTCGGCGGGAAGGTTGGTGTGATCACAGGTTCCGGAACTTCCGGCATCATGGTCGGAATGATAAATTCGAGGGTTTCCGTAGACTCGACATTGGAGACGTTCTCTTCCATCGCTGTGGTCGGGCTTGGCATACTCCCCGATCCAATGGCTTCCTGCAAAGGGACATCTCCGCGCGAACAGGCCAGCGCGGCGAGCAGCAGCGCAATCGTTACAAGGAATAAACTTCGACGGGCACCTCGCAGAGAGGTGCGCTGCCGAGTAAAGTCACCGTCCGATCTGGTTGGTATCATTTCTACAATCACAAGAAACTATTGTATCCTGATCTCTGCGTAAAGTGCCACTGTAAGCCGTTCCATCCCCCGCTGAAACCCATCCATCCATGACGAAAGGAAGCAGCCCATCCGCTGCGATCCATTCACCGCGGTATTTACGTGCAATGTGCACGTGAATTCCTGTTGCAAAACCGCCTTCACAGGAAGGATGCCCAATTCGCTCTCCGGCGTGAAGATACGTTCCCACTTCCACCCGATCACGACTTTCCACATGCATGTAGAGCAACACCCACCCTGTCTGTTCGTAACCGTCCCCATCAAGGTCCAGAATAACTTCCCCGTTCTCCGAACGCAGGACGAGGCCATCGGCCACTGCCACAACCCATTCAGCGGAGTAAACGCAACCTAGTGCATACCCCGGGGGTGCAAAATCCAGGGCAGCCCAGGCCGCTCCTTCCCCCCAGGCGGAGTGCGGGCCTCCGGTATAGGACCACACCTTTCCCTGTTCGAATGGAAGCTGGAGCACCGGCTGCTCCAAATCCTGCGGTACGAGAGGCTCGATCGCCCGTTCAAAAGGATCGCCGAATAGAGACCTGTAGGTTTGGATGAAACCTTGCTCAGAGACCATCTCGCGCCACGCCTCGACATCATAGAGCTGCGCGAACAGGTATTGCAGGCCGACCGTTCCCGCGTTTAAGCCCGATCCCGGAACGACGACACTGCCGTCCGAGAACACCAGCGGTCCCACCCAACCGGCGCGCCAGAGGTAGTAACCCTGATTGAGCTGATCGGCAGCCCAGGATAACTGCACAAACAAACCGCCCCAATCCTGCCGCTGATAACCAACCGGATAGACCTGTGCCATTGTGTCGATATCCGTAGTTGTCACCCAGCCCCCCTGAAGTTCGAGAACAGCCAGTAAAAGCAGCGGATTAACGGAATAGCGTTGCGCTACCAACTGTACAATCTCTGCACCGGTTAATATTTCGAATTCCACCTCCTCTGTGTACTCCGAGAGGTAACCGCCGCCTTGCTCGATTTCACCCTGCAGGTCGAGCATCACACTCGCCGGCCCATAGACAAGTTCTGAATCCGGAATAAGCTTGTAACTGGTGCCTTCGGGTTGTGGAATGGGTACCGGGATTTCGAGTAGTTGTCCCACAGCAAGATAATCGAGACTCGCTAATTGGTTTGCCCGACTGATCTGGAGCACGGATACGTCGTACTGTTCCGCGATCAAGCCAAGTGTCTCCCCCGGCTGAACCACATGGTAGAGCACATCTGTGCGAACATCAGGCGTGTTGCGTACAGGATCGGCTGTCGGCGGCAGTGATTCCTCGCCCGGCTCGCGCGATGGTGGCAGTAAGGCAATTAATGGATGCTGGGTTGGCGTCGGAGAAATCGTAGGCAAAGAATCGACATCATCAGTGATGGAGGCCTCTTCGTTGTCCGCAAACACTACGGGCAACGAACAAGCGATCGTGCTGGCGATCGAGGCAAGCACGACGAAGCCGATGCTTATCCAGCTTCGGGATCGAGAATTTTTCAGCAGCAAGAATTATTCTCCAAACATTTAATACCGATCCGACAACCTGGTCGATTGTGGTGCGCAGGTTTGCGAGGATCGCATGGCATCGCAATGACTCAAACATGACGCCCAGACCCTTTTTCAGGTTCAAGATTCATGCCAAGCCGCTTGAAAACCCGTCGACTCATTCCGGGAAGACTTCATCTACCAGGCGAATGTACTTTTGCAGCAACTCCAAGACCTGCCTTTGATGAATTCGCACTTGAAAACAAGATCCCAGGGAGCGAAAATACCAGGCTTGATCCTTGCGTGGCCGATTAAACCGCTCCCACATCTGTTCCCCTTCCCGCTGGAAATAGGTCCGAATGGAGCGCATATTATCGATTTTATCAGCCAGGGCGAGTACGAGTACATCATCAGCAGCAACTTGAAGCTTGTCCAGCGTTTCCTGCTTGCGCACCTTCCAGGCAGCCGAACGATCGGACTCGGTAACCGCAGCTACAAGCTCGGCCACACGCGCGCTAAATTCCGCTCGTATCTCATCCAGGGTTACCGAGGTGTCCTCCACAGTATCGTGCAGGAATCCGGCAATGACGATCTCCTGCACACATCCTGCTTCGGCCAGGATTCTACCTACGGCCAGCGGATGCACGATGTATGGAACGGAAGTGCCTTTACGGCATTGTCCGGCATGTGCCCGCACGGCAAATTCTATCGCTGCAAAGAGGTCATTCATTATAAATATCGTATTCCTTCGTTGGCTGAACGCGTCATATGGATTTTCAAATCCGACGGTTCACCGAGTCAGCACTTCATGAAAGCACATGACCAAAAGATGAATTCCCATGTTGCCGTAGAAATCGTTGGAACTCAAAGCCACTTCTCGAGCAGCACGGACGGCTCATGGACACTCCGCAATTTCCCTCTGTGATCGATGAAGGACCATCGACCCGGATCGTTCATATAATAAGAATATCCCAGTCGTTCATACAAACGGCGAGCGCCGTGGTTTTCTTCTGCGGCAGCAATCACCACCCGTTCATATCCCGCCTCAGTCAGGATAGATTCTGCCTCGAGGATCAGGCGCGTACCGATGCCCCGATTGCGGAAAGTTGGCCGGACTCGAAAGGCGTGCAGGTAAGCGCTGGAGAACCCTTGATGGATATCCGCTCGATGGGCATTGAATTGGATAAAAACCTGACCCACGACGAAGTTATCGCTTTCAGCGACAAGGATCAAACGTTTACCCAACTCCATCTCTTCCATCACATGGCGGTAAACCCGCCGATATTGACGGTATTCTCCTTCCCATTCCATGCCGGGCAGGTCCGTTTCAACGGCAGTCCGAATATAGAAATCGAGCGCCTCAACCATCGCGACTCTCCGCTTCGATCAGTTGCTGCAGCAAAGCTTCTTCTTCTGCCTTCGATTGCACTTCCCCATTGATCCAGGCCGCCCGTAGTTCCCAGAGAATGCGACGATAACTCGGTCCCGGCGGCAAACCCATGGAACGCAGAATCTCGCCATTCGTTTTAGGTTCCACAAAACGCCAGGTGCTCAGGTATTGATCAATCATACTGCGAGCGTGCGTTTCGCCCTGCAGCGCCAGCCAGGAAGCCGCAACGGCCATCTGGCGACATTCATCCATCCGAGCCGTCAATTCACTCGCTTTGGCCTGATTTGCCAACTTGGGCATATCCCGGCCCAGACTCGCGGCGTCGATAATTAGCGCCATCAATCCGGAGGGGAAATGCAAACGATTACCGGCGGCACGAATCTCTTCCTGGGATAGACGAAAGAACAGGAGTGTGTAGATGAGAAAATCCTTCTTCGGCAGATCTTCCAGTCGCCATGCCGCCGGCGCTTGAAATACGAACACTTGGGAAATACGATCTTCGAGCCAATCGTCCCAGACGAGTGTGGGATGGATGGCGTGCAGTAAATGCAGACCTTGCAAACGAGCCATGATTTGCGGCATACGCGATTCGTGGAAGATTTGAACCAGTTCGCTGCGCAGCCGCTCGCCACTGACACGATCCAGAAGTGGAATTGCCTGGCGGAGCAATTCCAGGGTTCGTTCTTCGATCTCGAAATTGAGACGCTGTTCGAGGCGTATGGCACGCAGCATGCGTGTAGGATCGTCCACGAAACTGATGGAGTGCAGTACACGGATTTTGCCTTCGCGTAAATCTCGCCCCCCACCCCAATGATCGAGCAGCTGACCGTAATGCCGACCATCGAGACGAAGCGCCAGGGTGTTGATGGTGAAATCGCGGCGATGCAAATCCAACTTGATGCTGCCCCGTTCTACGGAGGGCAAAGCTGTTGGGTGCGTATAGAATTCCCTTCTGGCGGAAACGAAATCGAGATCAGCCGGCAGATCCACTTCTACGACGTTTGAAGCGCCAACGGCTTGTAAAAGCCTTTCGCTCGCATGATCGAGGTGCCATTTGGCTGTGCCAAAACGTCGGTGGCTGCTAATGCGTCCACCGTACTTTGAAGCCAAACGCTTCGCTAATCCGATGGCGTCCCCTTCCACGACGAGATCGAAATCCACACTGGACTCACCCAGCAACAGATCACGCACGAAACCACCTACGATGTATAAGGCGACGTTGTGCGCCATTGCTTCCTGCGCGATCTTTTTAAGCAGCGCCAATCGCTCCGGCTGAAGCGCAGTATGCAATCGATCGATGAGATTTGTAACCGGTGGCTCTTCGACAAGTGCGCCAAGGCTCTTCAATAGATCCGTGCGTGTAACAATGCCGATGATCTCGCCGCTCTCCGCATCCGCAACAGGCACCTGGCCCCAGCCGTGTCGAATCATGGCGCGCTGCAGATGCTGAACGGAATCCTGCGGATGAACCGTTAGCTCTCCAGCGTCCATGATGCTGGAAACGGACCGATCCTGCATACCGTGCGTCATCGCCCGATCCACTGCCCGGCGGGTGAGTAAACCCTTCACCGAATTGCCATCCACCACGGGGTAACCCTCATGTCCGGAACGCTGCATACGCGCAAGTGCATCGGTAATGCGAGTATCCGGATCCAAAACCCGGGGACCACGCGACATGATTTCGGCCACCGTTTTGACAGGCTCGATCACCTGGTGTAAGAGTACTCGCAGCTCCTCACAGATGTCCGCCAATTTGCGATCTTTGATCAACGCCGCAGCCGCCCGATCGTGCCCTCCCCCGCCAAAATGTTCCGCTACACGGCTGATATCCAAGAGTGAGGACGAAGAACGTCCGACCAGCTGAATGCCCCCGTTGAGGGCTACGAGCACCACTAAACCATCCGGATCAAAAACGTCACGCAGTTTATGTGCCAGCGTGGAAATCTCATCGATCATCCCACCGGCGACTCCGCTGGCGATCACGACCGAAAGGCCATGAATTTCGAGTGTCTCCGCGTTTTCGAATAACGCATTGAAGAGCTGTTGTTGTTCGGGAGAAAGTGGATGATTAAGAAAACCCGCAGCAATATCGAGGCTGGCACCAGTTTCAAGCAGCCATGCCACCGCCTGGGCATCTCTCGCGGTTGTAGAAGCGTAGGACAATGACCCGGTATCCTCGTAAATACCCAGCAGTAGCAAAGTCGCTGTGACGAGATCGAGCTTGATGTGTTCTTGCTGGAGCGTTTCGACGAGCATGGTCGTGGTCGCGCCAACGTCCTCAAGATGCATCGTCCAGGATGGATCCAACACATCCGCCTTGGGATGGTGATCGATGACATTCACACGGGTATTCTTGCTGACACCTTTAACCGAAACTGATGATTGCGTGTCGACCAGAGTCAACCGTTCGACACGACCTCGAGGCAAATCCTGGAATTCTTCAAAGGGTAACTGCTCACCGTACAACGTTAGATAGGCACGCACGTTGCGATTCAAGCGCCGCGGTAAAATCGCCAGCGCATCTGGATGAAGCAGGCGCGCGGCAAGCAAAGATGCAATAGCATCAAAATCCGCTTGCTCGTGTGTCAGAATCAAGTGCATCGCCATACATCCCGTCGGGCAAACCCAAGCCCTGAAACCACAAGGGTCGCTGTTTGCCGGCTCCCTCCTACAGGGCGATTATACAATGGGCTTGAAAATCGCGTTTTCTCGAAATGGGCAACTATTTCGGCCAGGTAGAAACCCATCCGATCCTAGTGGTAATTTAGACTGGAATATCACACGAATCGGAATATCTACGACCTTGAAGATACAAATTAGTTGTGACAAGATTGAAAATCACGATGGATTTTAAAAAGGATGCGCTGTTCGATATCCGCCCTGCGAGCCTTAAAGACACAGCCGAGATCGCACGTCTAAGCGCAGAACTCGGCTATCCCGCTTCGGAAGCGCAGATTCGAAATCGACTCCAGCCAATTCTAGAAAACTCCGATCATGCTGTATTCGTAGTCGAAATCCCTGATGGCCCCATCGTGGGATGGGCTCATGTATACCTGCGTCCGCTGTTGATCTCAGAATTGAGCGCCGAAGTTGGGGGTATCGTGATCCAGGAAAAGTATCGTCGTCGAGGGCTTGGAGAGAAACTACTTCAAAACATCGAGAAGTGGGCATGTGGCCGGGGCTGCCAGATTGTAGCGCTGTACTCCGGCATGCAAAGAAACACGGCGCATCAGTTCTATCCAGAGATCGGTTTCACCAGAGTTAATACTTCCTGGAAATACGAAAAGAAATTGTAGTTTGCGTAATTTGAGGACGGTGATGAACCTACCAGCTGCTTGCGTTCACTGCGCGGGCATATGAATTAGCGCGCCGCCCCTCGCAGGAAGGTACAGCCGCAGGCCATCATCGTTAACCTGGAGTTGTTCTTTGGCGACGGCGTTGAGTACCCCTCGTCCGGTTTCCCAGCCGATCGAATCGACGGCAAGAAGTACGCTGCGTGCCTCGTCGTCGATATTCAACACGATAACAACCGAATCACCCCGCAACGATCGAACACAGGCAAACACACCACTTGCGTTATCGGTCAACAAAGTCCGATAGTCCCCTCGCCGCAATACTTCAAGGCGATGACGCAATTGGATCAGCTCTTTGACATACTCGCGCAGCGCATAATCCCACTGCGTTTCGTCGGTTGGGAATGCACCCCGGCAGTCGGGATCCTTCCCTCCAGACATGCCAATCTCATCACCGTAATATATCGCCGGAGCGCCGGGGAATCCCATCTGGAAGAGAAACGCCTGGCGCACGACACGATCGTCTCCGTTGCAAAGGGTTCGTATACGCTCCGTATCATGGCTTCCCAGCAACACATAATGGGCGTAATTATTCACTTGCGAATATGTCTGTAGAACATGATCGATCCTTTCGCCGAATTCGATGGGAGAAATTACCCTCTTGGCGACAAAATCCAACAATGTGCCCCGAACAGGATAATTCATCAAACCGTCAAAATGTCGTTCATCCACAAAGCGAGGGTCTACTTCCCATACCTCCCCCACCAGGTAAGCGTCTGGATTGATTTGCTTCACCTGCGAGCGGAAGTCATCCCAGAATGAATCGTCATCGATCTCAGTGGGAACATCCAATCGCCAGCCATCCGCGCCCAGTTCGATCCAATAGCGTGCCACGGAATAGATATACTCGCGCACGGCAGGATTATCGGTGTTGAATTTGGGAAGGCTGCGGAGGTTCCACCAGGCCTGGTAATTGAATTGATTATGTGATTCATAGGCATGGAGGGGGAAACGTCGGATATGAAACCAATCCCGATAGGGCGATTGTTCCTGATTCGCAAGCACATCGGCAAAGGCGAAAAAACCGCGTCCACAATGGTTAAAAACCCCATCCAGGATGATATGCACATTATTTTGATGTGCCTTTTGGATCAGAGCCCGAAAAACCTTCAGATCGCCGAGTTTGGGATCGATTCGAAAGTAATCGTGCGTGTCATAACGATGGTTGGAAGCCGCCAGAAAGATCGGATTGAGATAGATTGCGTTCACACCCAGGTCGAGAAAGTAATCGAAGTGATCGATCACACCTTGCAAATCTCCCCCATGAAACCCCCATCCGGTTGGTTTCTCATTCCAGGGACGAACATTGGGTGGATCGTTGCCTGGATCGCCATTGGCGAAACGATCCGGAAAGATCTGGTAAAAAATCGCATCTCGTACCCACTCAGGAACCGCCATTCATTTACTCCATCAATACAACATCCCGACAGTGCCAGGGAAACATCACCTATTCTTCGTTTTCAACATCCGAACCCAACAACTCGATCTTGCTCAAGGCCACATCGATCGCCAATTCGGGATTCGAACCCTGAACCGCAGCCATCTCTACGGCGCTTTCCAACACCGGGCGATATAAATCCAAATCCTCAAAAATCGGCCGAGGAACACCCATGAATAGCGCGGCGGTAAGCTCTCGCTGAAGAATATCCGATGACTCTAAACCCGAAAGGACCGAGAGATGATCTGCGTTGGACGATTGGCTAAGGAGCCCCTGCGCTTCTGGCGTTAATAGATATCGCATGAAGGCCCAGGCAGCTTCCATTTCAACATCCGAGAGGCCCTGCAACAAATACATATTTTCGGTCCAAACGAATCCCGCCAATCGTCGATCTGTATCTTCATACAGCGGCCAGAGATCGACAATCAAATTCTGGATGCCTACTGCTTCTTCGTATCGTCGAGCATTCCAGGTGCCATCGATGACCCAACCTGCCTGACCGGTCTCGAAGAGGGCCAGATCTTCGTCGGAGTTGAACGTCACACGACTGGGACCTCGAATATAGGATAATAACTCCAGCCAGCAGTACCCTGCGGGATTATCGATCGTGACTGCGCCCATCTCATCCATCACCGATCCGCCACAAGCCGCGATTTGGGAGACGGTAAAATCGAAGCCGAGATCGAAAGCGATGCCCACCTTGCCTTCTTCCTTGAGCTGCCGCGCAGCTTCAACCCAAGCATTCACATTTTGCGGTGCCGCCCCAGCCAGGGACCGATTGCGATACAAAACGACGCCCTGAAGCTCTAGCGGCAAACCGATGCGGGCATCCTGGTAGGTCACCTGACTCCATGCCAGTGGATGGACATTGGTTTCCAATTCCTCATCGATACGATCGGTGATATCGACAATCAAACCCTGAGACCATATCCTTGCGCCCCACGTTGAAGGGGCGAAGACAATCGACGGACCCATTCCCCCTTCCTTAATCGCTTCGAGTGCACCAGCAAGGTCTTCTTCGGGGAAGTATGCAATCGAAAAATTACTCCCAGGATTTTGCTCCAGGAAGCGATCAATGACACGATGCATGCTGTACAATTCCTTGCTGTTCCAACTCAACCAAATGCGAACCGCCCCTTCCAGGGATGGCGCGAAAACCGTCTCCAGTGGAGTCGGCGAAGCAGGCGCAGCAGTTAGTGATACGGTCATCGAAGGGAGAATCTCTTCGTTGGGAGTAGGTGAACTGGGAGTACGCTGACACGAAGCCATCATCCCTACGATAAGCAATCCAATTACCAGACAAGTTATTTTTCGTTTTGGCGGCATTTTCGATCCAGCTCGATATTTCGTGTGTGTGCCCGGCATAGAAACAGAGACGCTTTCCCCCGTTCCTATGCATAATTCAATCGCGGCGTCTCAGTCTACCATATTCCAATGGTTCCAAGAATACGCCGCATTTGAAGCTTCATTCGCTTGGGCGTTTGCCTTAACGTCAAACATCCAGCAAAGTGGGGATTTGTGTTATACAATCAAATCCCTTGGATACCTTATAATGCAGAACAACTGGAGTGGACACAGCATGTCTTGGCGTTCATCAATCGAGAATAGACTCGAAAGCCTGTTTCGTGCGAAGCCTGTCGTGATCCAGCGTGATCATGAAAACCGAATGTCCATTCTCGAACTACGCACATGGATCCCGGTACTCGCCCTTGGAATTCTTCTCATCTTGCATCTCCGCCAACCGCTCACAATAACTGCGATCGGATTCGCTGGATTATTCGGTATTATCTTCACCGCATTCATCTGGTCGCGTGCGATGCTTTACAACGTCGTAGGAAAACGAACGCTGGTCTATCGAGCAATTCAGGTCGGTGATGAAATTGAGGAGATCGTCGAGGTCCACAACAAATCCCTTATTCCCATCTTGTGGGCAGAATTCGTTGATAACAGCAATCTACCCGGGTATACCATCTCAAGTGTACGTAGCCTAAATCCACGTGCGTCCATCCAATGGCGGGCTGGTGCGATCTGCAACCGTCGAGGTCTATTCCATCTAGGTCCCTGGGAATTACGCATGGGAGATCCATTCGGTATCTTCAACGTGCGTCATGTTTTTTATGAACCCGAGGAGATACTGGTATTTCCTCCCCTTGCCAAGCTGCCTCCGGGTTTGATGCCACGTGGTGGTTCACAAGGTGAATTCCTACTCGTCCCCCAACCTTTGCACGCGGAGACAGTAAACGCCTCCTTCGTGCGTGCATACGTTCCCGGCGATCCGCTGCGGCAAATTCACTGGCCAACAACAGCAAGACGATGCGAACTATACGTCAAAGGATTCGAACCTGAAGGTACTTCCACCATTTGGATTGTCCTGGACATGGATCGAGAAGTACATTTTGGGGAAGGACTATCGTCCAGTGAAGAAGTCATGATAATGATCGCTGCTTCACTGGCTCGTGAATACCTTCAAGCCGGATTGTCTGTTGGTCTTTACGCACATGGTGACCAACACGTCATCATCCCGCCGCAACGAAGTCGATCCCATTTCTGGACCCTACTTCGAGGGCTGGCCCCACTGCATACCAGCGCGTCCCACTCCCTAGCAGAGACAATTATGGCAGCATCCGCCATTCAATCTTCTCAACATCTTGCGGTGGTCATTACGCCTTCCCTGAACACCAGCTGGTCAGCGAAAATGAATCCCTTTGCCAGTACCAATCACGGCACAGTAATGGCGATACTGCTTTGTTCTGCAGAATCGAGCCAGACAGGGAAAACGGAAGCTGCTGTACTCGAATTATCCAAAATGGGTATCAAAACGCGCACTGTACTGCCAGCTACGGTTAAACCCATCTATGCTGCTTACGGAGAGCTGCATCGCTGGGAGTTCTCGCAACTTGGCACCGGTGCGATCATCACTCGCTCGAAACCCCGCGCTACGATGGAAATCTCGATCGGAGCCGATGAATGACGGCATCCGCGCTGGTCCGACGGACGAAGCATTTATACCTCCCCCTGGCGCTCGTTTTGGCGATCGCGCTTATCTTTTCGGCCAGCATTCAAGAAGCCCGCTGGACGCGGCATGAGGTATCCTATGCCCTGATTTCCTTGCTGGCCATCATCGTTGGGGCCGCAACTGCCGTTTCAAGATTCCGAATCAGAACTATCGTCTCATACCACCTGGTATTGTCCATCATCGTCGCCTCCGAAGCGGTTGGGCGTTTTTTTCCGTTTCGAATGATTTTCAACAACGAACTGCAGATCAGTGCCACCCAATTCATGAACATCCAGATCACGAATTTGCTCGACCGTATTTACTATTGGATCCTGGCGATCATCAACCGCCAGGAAATCTTTGACAAAGGATATGTACTTTTCTGCATTGTTTTCCTTCTCTGGAACGGTCTGGTGTGGTTTATGTGGTCTTTCATTCGCGAGAAGCGCGTATTCGAAGGCATGGTGCTGCTGGGATTGATACTTGGCGTGAATATCCATCAAGGTGCGAAGTCGACGAGCCCGCTGGTAACTTTCACCGCACTCACTTGCTTTCTACTCACTTTCATGGCGTATTCCCGCACGCACAGCGATTGGCGCAGTCGGATGGTCGACCACCCGGACCTCCAATCGGATTGGAGTTTTACTACCGTTGTTCTTACTGGAGTAATCCTGATTTTCGTTGTCATCTTCCCCCTTCTAACGACACCCGAAGGCTGGCAGAAAATCGGTGACTTCCTGGATCAATTTCAGATCGAGCCAATAATGGACGATTCCTTGTTGCCGGATGCCCCCCGTGTTGGCCGAGAGCGCATCACCGCCTACACACCGGACATGAGCACAATCGGCACACCGCTGCAAGAGGGCACAAGTACGGTTATGCGAGTGCGCCTGAGTGACCCCGTACCGCCGCCGCCTGAATTGAATATTCAAACTGTCTCGATACCAAGGCATTATTGGCGCAGTGCAGTCTATGGGGAATATACCGGAAGCGGATGGCTTCCTGTCGAATCGCGGACCATTATTGATTCGATCCCCGATGCCAGAACCGAAGCACCGGAAGGCCGATATTTCCTCCGACAAATTTTCTGGATTATCGCAGAGCACAGTGATACGCTTTATTCGGTCAACCGACCGGTGTGGGGTGATATCAACGTACAGCTTGTCTCAATTGGTCCAGATGACACGTTAACCTCCGGGTATACCAATCGCTACGTCGTCTCATCCTTTGCCGTCGATATTACCAGCCGTGAACTTGCTTCCGCCGCGTCGACGTATCCGCAGGAAATCACAGAGACCTATCTGCAATTGCCCAACACCATCACCGAGCGCACGCGAGAGTTAACCGAGCGAATCGCCTTCGGTGCCGAGTCAAATTACGAAATCGTAAAGCGGATCGAGGAATATCTGCGCAATAACTACACCTACAACCTGGATGTCCCACTTGTTCCTGAAGGAAGGGATGCCGTTGATTATTTCCTTTTTGACGCGCCCGGCGGGTTTTGCAGCCATTATGCATCTGCGATAGTCGTTATGCTGCGTACACAAGGCATTCCCGCTCGTATCGTTACCGGGTATTCGATGGGTGAATTTGATCATCAAGTGAATGAATACCGTGTACGGGTAAATAACGCACATGCCTGGGCAGAAGTCTACTTTAGCGGATATGGGTGGATCGAATTCGAACCCACTACAACACAGGAAACCTTCGACCGCAATCTGACATATGAAGATTTTGAAGATATCATCGACGTCGAAATCGAAGAGCCCGCTATCCATTATGTACCTAGGGACCTGGCACACACCATCATGCGCATATCCCTTACCATCCTCGGCATTGGAGGTGGATTGCTTCTCTATCGAAGATCGGATTTTACCCGCAAGTCTCCGCGCGAGAATATCGAAACTCTTTATACACATATTCGCCGATCACTGAGATCGTTGGGCTATACGGCCTCACAAAGCACCACACCCAACGAATTTCTGGCTCGCTATACGCCCGTGTTATCAAACCATGCCCGGATTCAGGAAGCGCTTTCAGAAAGCACATCGGTCTATCTGAAAGCCAGATTCAGCGCCCTGGATATTAATGAAGATGCAGCACGCAGGCTTCGGGCTTTGTGGCGTAAAACGCGACGACAACGCTGGGCATTGTGGATCCGTCGTTTTTATCATCAACATTTGTCCAGGTTCGTTCCCCATAATAGACGAGATGCAAAAGCCGCATAGCTACCCCAAGACATTCAATCTGAGGCGGAGATCTGAGAAGAGATAAGCTGATTCTCTGATATGACGTGCATCATTACGTTTCTATATATAATGTCCAGCACGACAGATGCGTAAAAAATCCCCCCTTTCTCTCCCGGATTTACACCAAAAGAAGCCGCACCACCTTCCGAATACCCCCAGGCCGCTTGGCACGAGCGGCGAAAACCATTATCATTTCCATTCCTCCGGTATACGATACTACTTCATGCCGTCAAATCGGGGTTGAGATTACGAGGAGCAAGTAGGATGGCGAAATTAGTAGATGGACGGGCGTTGCCTGGGAAGCTCTTCATCGTTGAAGGAATCGACGGATCGGGGAAAAGCACGCAGCTCGACATGCTGCGGAAATGGCTACTCGGTCAGGGGTACTGCGTCGCATTCAGTGAATGGAATTCGTCACCCATCGTACACAAAACCACAAGACGCGGAAAAAAGAAACGGCTTCTCACCCCGACATCCTTCAGTCTGATCCACGCTGCCGACTTCGCCGATCGAATGGATCGACAAATGCTGCCGGCACTAAAAGCCGGCGCGATCGTCCTCGCCGACCGATACATCTATACCGCCTTTGCGCGCGATGCTGCCCGCGGAGTCCATCCGGAGTGGGTACGCTCCGTTTATTCGTTTGCAATCGTACCCACAGTCGCATTCTATTTCCACGTCTCGCTTGATGAAGCATTGGAGCGAATCTTGAGTGGGCGGCCATCTTTGAAGTGGTATGAAGCCGGAATGGATTTGGGTCTGAGTGACGATCCCTACACGAGCTACAAACTCTTTCAATCGAAAATACTCGATGAATATGAAAGCATGACCACCGAATTCAACCTCGAAGTCATCGACGCATCTCTGCCGCTTCTGGAACAACAAGAACTGGTTCAGGAAGTCGTACAAAGCCATCTTGGTGACGCGCTGCGTACAGAACCCAGTGCCTGGCATCAGGTGCTGACGTCCGAAGGATTGATCGGCCACTATCTCGAAAAAGACAACCCGCGTGAGAGAGCGCCATGACGGATTTGAAATTCTATGGCCATGGACTTCCTGGGATAAAGAAAAAAAGTCTTCCCGGCAAACTGATCGTGCTGGAAGGTACCGACGGTGTGGGTCGATCCACCCAGATCGCCTTGCTGCGAGAATGGCTTGAATCAGAAGGCTACGCAGTCGCTGCAACGGGTTTCAAACGGGGCAAGCTCGCGGGGAAAGGAATCAAATCCGCCATGCTTGGCCACACGCTCAGCGACACGACGATGAACATCTTCTACATAACGGATTTCGCAGATCGTCTCGAGCAGGAAATCATTCCTGCCTTGCGGGCGAGCTTTGTAGTCTTGCTCGATCGTTATCTCTATTCCATCATCGCCCGCGCACAGGTGCGCGGTGCCGATCCGAGTTGGCTTCGCGATATCTTCGGCTTCGCCCTGGTTCCCGATATCGTTTTTTATTTGCAAGCCGATCTCACCAATCTTGTGCCTCGCGTGTTGAATGCACGCGGTTTCTCTTACTGGGAGTCCGGTGTGGACATTCTTCCCGGTCGGGACTATTATGACAGCTACATTGAATATCAGACACGTCTGCTCGCTCAATTTGACTCGATCGCGGACGAATTTGGAATGATCCGTGTAGATTCCAACCAAAGCATCCACGATGTGTTCCAAAGCATACAGAAGCAGATCTCTCATACGATCGCGGACATGAAATCCGCCAAGCGATCGAAGAAAAAGACGGAACCAAAAGATGGAGACAAACAAGGCAAAGGCAGCAAGGGCAAAGTGAGAAAAGGCAAAAAACAGCATTGATAAACCGAAAAATGGAAATCACGCTTCAACATCACCATTAGGCCGACAATCATCACTACGAGGAAAGCGAAGTGGAAAAAAGCACCACGAGTCATGAATTGACCCCGGAAGAGAACGATATCCTGGAGCAAATTGCGCAAAAAGGCGATCCGTATTCTCGTCAACTTGCTTGCCTGATCATCTTCTGGAACCAAGGTTTATCCGACGAAGAGATATCTACGAAGGCCAAGATTCCTCTCGATGAAGTCCAAGACGCTATTCAAAAGTACAGGGAAAAGGGAACCCTTATTTTCCCAACAGCCCTGGTTGAAGACGCAGTTGTCGCATTGGTTTCCGGACGAAGCGATGAAACAAAAACCAAAAAACAGAAAGCGCCGGGTGTCCTGGCGGATGACTACATGAGCGAGGCTGGCCGCAAAGTTCTTCGCTTCTACTTTGGACAAATGTTGGAAAATGAATCAGGAACACGCCTTGGCGAAGACATCGAAGCACTGCACGATATGCGCGTGGCCACACGAAGGATGCGTTCTGCATCTCGCGTTTTTGGACCTTATTTCAAACAAAAACGGATCAAGCCCTTTATCAAAGGACTTCGACGTACGGGCCGCGCACTCGGACGAGTTCGAGACATCGATGTATCTTTGGAAAATGCAAGCCGTTACCTCCAACAACTGTCAGAAGACGAGCAGTCTGCATTGGATCCATTACTCGAGCGATGGCGGCAAAAAAACCAGGATTTGCGTGCATCCATGCTGAATTACCTGGACAGCAAACGCTACAAGACTTTCGTGGATGAATTCAACACATTCCTGGCGACAAAGGGGGACGGCGCCAAGAAAATCAAGACATCGAAACCAAACACCTATCGGGTTTATCAAGCCGTCCCGATCCTGATTTATAAAAGATATAGCATCCTTCGCGGGTATGATGAGATCATTAACCAAGCTCAGCTTGAGACGCTGCATGCACTGCGTATCGACGTTAAACGCTTCCGCTATCTTCTCGAATTCGTTCGTGAAGTAATCGGCCCAACGGGGAAGGATGTTATCCAAGAATGCGTAATCGTACAGGATCATCTGGGCGAGTTGAACGATGCCGATGTTTCCTGCCGAATTCTCGTTGATTTCCTGGAAGAGTGGCGGAAGAAAGGCCGCCGCGAATCGACCGATATCAGTGGCGTGGCTGATTATCTGGTTTGGCGACAGGTTGAATTACACACACTCATGGAGATATTCCCGGCAACGTGGATCCGATTCATACGGTCCAATATACGCCGTAAACTCGCTAATGCAATTTCAGAACTATAGGCTGACGCGTGGAAGTGAAGGGAATCCTGTGCGTTGTATACGAATCGCGATAGGATCGTCCCGTAAGATCTATCACAACGGAGTAAGAAATGATTCTGGTTCTACTCGGCCCCCCCGGCGCCGGTAAGGGGACGCAAGCCGAACGCTTGCAGGAGACCTTCAGCCTGGTCCATGTAGCCAGTGGAGATTTGTTCCGCGAGAACCTGCGTGAACAGACGGAGTTAGGTATCCTGGCGCAAAAATATATGGATCAGGGAAAGTTGGTTCCAGATGATGTTACCATCGGTATGGTCCACGCCCGCCTCGAACAACCCGATTCTGCAAAAGGTGTCATCCTCGACGGTTTCCCACGAACGATCCCGCAAGCACGCGGTCTCAACCAGATGCTCGATGATACAGGCCGAGAATTGGATGCCGTCCTGCATATTGCTGTACCTGATGAAGAATTACTCCGACGCTTATCCGGACGATGGATTTGTGAGAATTGCCAGACCCCCTATCACGACCTATCCAAACCGCCGCAAAAAGCGGGCGTATGTGACATGTGCGGCGGGAGGTTGTATCAGCGCGATGACGATAAACCGGAAACCGTGCGCGCCCGTCTTAAGGTATACCACGAGCAGACCTCCCCGCTCATCGAATTCTATCGTGAATCAGGCCATTTGCGAGAAGTGGATGGCGCGGGAGACATCGACGCCGTATGGCAGGCATTAAAAGAAAGCGTACAAGCACTCGAATCCTAGGAACGGGAGCACTCAATCGGAACCCCATGTGTGGATTTTCGATTCAACCTCCTGCATAAAAGTGCCTTTCGGATCTAGAATTTAAGATTGTCGGACAAATTCCATACTTATCCCCCTTTCACGGGGGAAGAAGGAATCTCTTCTTAATACTCACTTTCCAAAATGAGAATCCTGATTCTCCTCTCACCCCCCGTTCGCCCCCCCGTTGGGGGGACAACAGGGGGTAAGTAAAAAACAATTTTCAACACACTTTACACCAAACAATCTTACGAATACATTTATCCCTCTATCACGACGATTCCCTACGTCTTGTCTCATCGTGGGTATAATCCTATCTGTGAATGAAACGGCCCCATTAAATTGGCGACTTCTGCGTTCCCATCCCGTCTCTGGCCCCGAGAACATGGCGGTCGATGACGCCATTCTCCAGGCCGTATGCGAACAGAAATCCCCTTGCACCTTACGGCTGTACGCCTGGCAACCTCCGTGTTTATCCCTCGGCTATGCCCAACCTTTCCAGGATGTCGATTATTCTCAGCTTCAGGATCACGGGTGGGATATCGTTCGTCGCCCTACCGGAGGACGGGCGATCCTTCACACCGACGAGTTGACCTACGCACTCATCGCCCCGGACGATCACCCCGGTTTCTCTGGAGGTGTTCTGGTCAGTTACAAGAAGATAAGCAAGGCTCTTGTCCTTGCCCTTGAAATTCTGGGATTGGACGTGAACGTTTCTCCCGATAAAGCGCTCCCGGAAGGACAGCGTAAGGAACCGATTTGTTTTCAATCCCCAAGCGCCTACGAAATTACTGTACAGGGTAAGAAAATCGTGGGTAGTGCACAGCTTCGCCGACGAGGGGCTGTCTTGCAGCACGGCAGCCTGCCCCTCTGTGGAGATATTTCACGAATATGCCATGTCCTTGCATATCCAAGCGAAGCTGCACGCCAGGCAGCTATTCGCCGCGTACGAATGCAATCCGCTACCATCGAGGATGTCCTGCACTCGAATGTAGGATGGGAATCTGCTGCGCAAGCACTCACACAGAGTTTCGAACGCGAATTGGGATGGACATTCATTGAAGGAGATTTATCGCTGTACGAAGAGGACATTAGCCGATCGTTGATCCAATCGCGCTATGCCTCGCAGGAATGGACGCGCCGAATCTGACGCCAGATCGTTCGATTTGTTGACCCTACCGGATCTCACTTGTGACATTCTGGAATGAAGTAAATATCAGGGCGCAGCTGGCGATTCTAACGTAGGCGTAGCGCTTGGTGTAATCAATGGGGGTTCCGCTTCGTCTGAGAAGATCACATCCGAAAACCCCAGGGCATGTAAAAACGAATATAGATAATTTTCAGCGTTGATCGAGGCTTGCTCGAGAATGCTATCCTCCAATGCGGCACGAAGAATTTTTTCTTCAGCAGCCTGACGAGCCGCCGTCTCGAGACTCACATCCCCTCGGGTAAAAAATCCCTTCTCGCGATCGTAGATGTATGATTTCTCGTTATCGAGCGTGGCGACGAATACTTCAGATTCGGGCAAGACGATATGAACGCTGCCCAAATCGTCCATCCAGACACTGTCCAGATCGATTTTATCCAGATCGACGCCTGCGATAACCGTCCCATGAGCTACCAGGAGAAGTCGATCCCCAAAGAGGAAACCAAATGGTCCCTGTCCGGTTTCAGCCACGATAATCTTCTCAACCGAGTAATGGATCGTCTCCAGGCGCGCCAACGAACGTACTTCGCGCACGATCGTAATGGGATCGGGGATGATCGTTGGCGTGGGATTCAGAATGCGAGCAACTTGTGTGCCCAGATCCTCACGAAGTTCGCTCACCGGCGCGGTGATCGCTCGAAAACCAGAGACAAGCGCAAAACCCACCGCTCCAATGATAAGAACAATAACGATGATAACAATCCAGATAACCCTTTTCATCTCCATGATTGAATTATAACCCAGCTGATTGCTTCTTGTCTCGCTATCACTTCCAAGATACACTGGGATTATGCATATTCTCGCACTGACGATTGAGCTGAACCTTCCAGGGTGCACCTCACTGAAAGACAAACGCAGACGCATCAAACCCCTGCTCACCCGGTTGAACCGCGAATTTAACACATCCACGGCTGAGATCGATCACAATGACCGGCACACTTCTACCGTCATTGCCTGTGTCGTCGTGAGTAATGCCTCCCGACACGCACAACGCGTGCTCGCCAAAATTCCAGGGTGGATTACAAAATACCGACCCGATCTTCAAGTCGTTGACGAAATCCTTACCGTTTTGTGATCCAATTCAACAGGAGGCACAATGGACCTTGGACTACGCGGGCAAGTCGCTCTGGTAACCGCAGCTTCAAGAGGCCTGGGAAAAGCCGCTGCCACAGCTCTCGCACAGGAAGGGGCGAAACTCGCCATTTGCGCTCGAAGCGATCAATTGGACCTCACTGCTCGGGAGATCAGGAAGGAAACAGGGGCTGAAGTCCTCCCCGTCCAAACCGATCTCACAAAGCCTGACCAAATCGATTCATTGGTCGAGGCAACATTGGCACGCTTCAACCAGATCGACATTCTTGCGATCAACGCCGGAGGTCCACCGCCGGGGAATTTCCTCGATCTTCAGCCTGCAGATTGGGAAGCAGCCTTCCGGCTGACTATCATGAGTGCGGTTCACCTGTGCTATGCCGTCGTACCCCACATGCTGGAGCGAGGGTCCGGCAGCATCGTCGCCACGCAATCCTATTCCGTCAAGCAACCCATCGACCATATGGTCTTATCCAACTCGCTTCGCATGGCAGTCATCGGTCTGATGAAATCACTGGCCAACGAATTGGGACCAGGCGGTATTCGGGTAAACAGCATTAACCCGGCATGGACCTGGACATCCCGCGTCGAAAGCTTGATGACCGATCGCGCCCGGAGAGACGGCACAACCATTGAGCAGGAAGCCACACGCGTCACGGAAGCCATCCCCCTGGGACGAATGGGCACGGAAGCGGAATTTGGCCGTACGATCGCCTGGTTGGTATCCCCTGCCGCATCTTTCATCCACGGGCACGCGCTCATGTTCGATGGTGGCGCCGTTAAGGCCGCTCTTTAGCACAACACAATCATCTTTAAGATCGAATCACGCAGCGAATGCTGCGTGATTCTGAGAGAGAAACGCGGTTGCCAGCCAGCGATTCCAAAGGAGATAGATTAGGCGACCTTCTGCTCCTGCAACACCAAGGTACGTCGAACGAGTGTGCGCAGCCGCGAGGCCAAAAGACTTGCATGGATGGGTTTGATCAAGTAATCATCCGCTCCTGCATCCAATGCGCGAGCCACACTCGCTGGAGAGCCAAGTGCAGAGAGAATCAATATGGGCACATCGGAGAATTCACGGATTTTTTCGCAGACCTCCCAGCCGTCCATTTCCGGCATGAGTAGGTCCAAAATAACGACATCTGGCTCTTCTTCTCGGCAGGATTGGATACCCTCCTCACCCGAGAAGACAGCTTTGACTTGAAAATCTTTTCCCCGCAGTAACGTCCGTAACATGATGGACAAATCGGGATCGTCATCGATTAATAAAATTTCTACAGCCATTTTACTCCCTCACTCAACCCAACTTATTATGAGCCATTTTTAACCATTCTTACCTTACAGCCGCCTTGCATAAAAACCTCCGCTTGCCCAGAGTTGTAAGAAAGTCTATGATACGAAATATAGAACCACGCTCACGAGGCGAAAAAGTGACAGGATCCGATCCGGAACAGAGCCAGACGGTCGTTCTCTGCCCTCATTGTAATTACCCGATTCCAACAGACTCCAAAATATGTTTGGAATGTGGCGTTGATATCGCGCTCTACGCGCTCTTGGCGGAGAAAGCCTATCTGGAAGGACTCCCGGATTCAGCCCCGATCCGCTCCACGCCGCCATCTCTTGTCCCCCGCATTGGGGAATTCTTGGTTAATCAGAGATTGATCTCGGCGGAAGACCTGGAAACAGCCCTCAAAAAGCAGAAGGACAACGCCGCCAAAGGCGAACACCATCTCCTCGGCCAAACCCTCATCCAACTCGGATTCGTGGATCGGAAAGCGCTGGATAAAGCCATCACGGAACAGATCATACAGTTGCACGCTGCTCTGCAGGAATCCAATCGCACACTAGAACGAAGAGTCCATGAGCGGACAGTTGAACTGCGTCGAGCCCTGGAACGGCTATCCGAGGTCAATCAAATAAAGGCAAACCTGATTTCCAACATCTCCCATGAGCTTCGAACGCCGCTTTCGCACATCAAAGGCTATCTCGAACTGCTCCTCCAGGACCAAATCGGTGAGATCAGCGAAGATCAGCGAAAGGCATTGGACGTGATCTGGCGCTCATCCGAACGCCTGAGTACGATGATCGAAGACCTAATTGAATTTTCGACGGCCTCCCGCGAAGGCCTCAGCATGACCTTGGCTCAACTTGATCTTAAAGAGCTCGCAACAGACGTGCTCCAACGTTCCGAGGAAAAAGCCGGCAAAGTAGGCGTGACTCTCGAGGACGCTGTGGAAAAGGATCTGCCTGTCGTATTTGGTGATCTGGATCGATTGTTCTGGGTGTTATTCCAGTTGATTGACAATGCCATCAAATTCACCCCCTCCGGGGGAACCGTGTGGCTTTCTGCGAAGCAAGAAAACCAAATCATCGTAATCTCAGTCATCGACACCGGTATCGGCATCCCTGAAGAACGGATCGAGGAGATCTTTGAGCCGTTCCATCAATTGGATGGTTCTCCAACGCGCCGATATGGCGGCGCAGGCCTCGGCCTTGCCTTGGCAAGATTGATCATA
This sequence comes from Anaerolineales bacterium, assembly GCA_034430895.1. Taxonomy (GTDB): domain Bacteria; phylum Chloroflexota; class Anaerolineae; order Anaerolineales; family E44-bin32; genus WVZH01. Next base: position 48,362 of record DAOUDW010000109.1, read on the forward strand.
AACGCCCATGGCAGTGAGTTAAAGGTGGAAAGCGAAGAAGGGGAAGGCAGCACCTTTAGTTTCTCGCTCGCGCCCGCAGTGCAAGTGAAATGACCGGACCACTTCCCGCACCCCAACCATTAACTGTCGGCACGGAATTAAATGCCGTGTACGCCATTGCACGCGTGGTCGCTGAAACTTTCGACACCGAAGCGGGATTGGATTCAGTATTTCGGCTTGCGCGCACCATTTTCATTTTCGACACAGTCGCCCTGCTCCTTCAAAACCAGGAATCCGGCGAATTGGAGCCGATTTACGCTCGCGCACTCGGAAGAGGGCGATCACAGGAAGAAGATCTGGCGTGGGGCGCACCAGCGGCAGTTGAAGCGTATCGTTTGGGACAAACTGTACTACGCCAGGAGGATGCTGGACCGTTAGTGACAAGCCGTGACCGTCGCCGTGATTATCTCGGACTACCCCTTGTGGTCTCCGGACGCCGTGTGGGTGGTCTTACATTTGGACGATTCGGAGGACCATCATATCCGTCAGAGCACATTCGCCTGGGAGAATTCGTCGCATGGCACGTGGGGCAACTTCTTGAAAATCGGCGCATGGCGCGACGCATTGCCAGCCTGGAAGCCCAACGCCAACTAGCACGTATGCAGGACGAATTCGTTTCGACCGTATCCCACGAGCTGCGAACGCCGCTCGGATTCATCAAAGGGTATGTAACCACCTTGCTGCGAGAGGATACTGATTGGGACGATGAAACACGCAAACAGTTCCTTTCGATCATCGATGATGAGTCAGACCGCTTGCGCGAACTCATTGACAACCTTCTGGATTCCTCGCGCTTGGAGACCGGAAGGCTTGCAATGACCTTCAATTTGACCCGTTTAGCGCCCATTTTGAACGATGTTGTCCAGCGTACAAAATCCATACACCCTGAGATGCAGTTGAAAGTCGAGCGTGAGAGCGACATTCCCGATATAGAAATAGATGGAACACGTATCGCCCAGGTCCTCGAAAATTTAATAACCAATGCCAACAAATATGCCCCTGATACTCCTGTGACCATTCAGGTCCGACAAGAAGGAAATCGTTTGAGGGTAAATGTGATCGATCAGGGTCCGGGCATCCCAACGGAACACATCCCCCATCTATTTGAGCGTTTTTATCGCATCCCCGAAACAAGCAGTTCCGTTCGAGGAACCGGTTTGGGATTATACATATGTCGAAAGATTATTGAAGCGCACGGCGGCGAGATCGGTGTGGATACCAAACCCGGTCAAGGATCGAACTTTCATTTCACGCTGCCCATACACAATAACGTTACCGACCGCGGAGAGAACGAAGATGAGTGAAGAAAAGAAACAGACCGTATTGGTTGTGGATGATGAACCTCGCTACGTACAACTCGTCGAAGTCAATTTACAAACAGAAGGGTACGAAGTACGATCGGCGAACAATGGTCAAGAGGCACTGGAAGAAGTCTCGAAGGAGCAGCCGGATTTGATCATGCTTGATGTAATGATGCCCGTTATGGATGGCTTCACAGCATGCGAGAGAATCCGAGAGTTCTCTTCCATACCGATTATCATCCTTACCGCCAAGGGCGAGGAACGAGATCGCGTGCGCGGGTTGGATGCCGGCGCGGATGATTACATTGTTAAGCCTTTTTCAGCGCAAGAGATGCTGGCCCGGGTACGCGCCGTCTTGCGGCGCGCCGAACGCACGATGGACGATAAATTCCATCAACCGATATTCACGCATCATGAGCTAACCATCGATTTGCCGCGTGCCTTGGTCACTGTATCCGGTGAAAGAGTATCACTCACAGCAACTGAGTATCGCCTGTTGCAAACGTTCGCAAGTGCGATTGGGCAAGTGATCAGTTCCGATGACTTACTTTCCATGGTATGGGGACCGGAATATCAAGACGATAAAGAAATTCTCTGGGTTTGTCTCAGCCGGTTACGACAAAAGATCGAACCCGACCCAAAGAATCCGATTCATATTGTCACCCGCCAAGGCATTGGCTACTTAATGCCACCGGAAGAGGAATAGAAACACGCTTATCGAAGGCGAGAGGTTTTCCCGACCGCAGAGTTACAACCTCGCGATATGAGAGTTCCTTGCAGTAGGGATGCGCCTATTTGATTGACATCTGCTATAATCGCTACGTTTGACGCCTTGGAGATTGGCCATGACCGATTCACCTGCGCTCATCTTGCGAGTTAAAATGTTAGGGGCGATCTTACGCGAAGCTCGCTTGAACGCAAATCTGAGCATCAGCGAAGTCGCAGAAATAATCGGAACGACGAAAGGCACAATTTCTTCCTACGAACACGGCCGTCGTATCATCTCACTACCTGAAATCGAGTTGCTAGCTTTCCGTCTCGATACCCCCCTGGAGTATTTAATATCCACCACGCTTCCAGAACCGGATGAAGAGGACGATTTCGACCCCGAGGTGTTTATCTCCCTACGTCAGAGAATTATCGGTGCGCTTATTCGAAAGCGAAGAAGCGATTCCGGCATGACGATGAAGGCCCTGGCTGATGTTGTCGGGATCTCATCCAGGCGTATGGGCTCTTATGAACATGGAGACAAACCGATACCATTGACCGAACTTGAGTTGATTGTCGAGGCATTGGGAGAATCAATTTATGATTATCTCGATGACGAAGGCCCGGTTGGAGAATGGCTTACGACGAATAAGGCGTTTAAGAATTTCATGGATTTTTCACCCGAGATTCGAGAGTTTCTTTGCAAGCCGGGCAACGAAACATACGTGCAAATCGCCAAACAATTAAGCGAGATCCCCGTCGAGAAATTACGCATACTCGCCGAGACACTGCTCGATATAACCTTATGACAGATCGCCACGCATCACCAGACGAAATCGAAAAACTCGCCCTGGAATCATATCGGTCAGGTCGCTTCGAGGAAAGTATCGAACGCTTTAAGGCAGTTAGGCAGCAATACCTCAACGAACAGAACCCAAGCAAAGCAGCTGAAATTGCAAACAACCTGTGCGTCGTTATGCTTGCTGTAAAACAGCCGCAAATGGCTCTCAAGGCTGTACGTGATACTCCCCAATTCTTCATCTCGCAAGGCGATGAAATCCACGCCGCCCAGGCGTACGGCAACCTCGCTTCAGCGCTCGAAGCCTGCGGTCAAATATCCGCCGCCGAAGATGCCTATCGTCAGGCCATCGGACTCTTCGAAAAACTCGGTGATTCGGATAAATATTCGTCCACACTTCAAGCACTATCCCAGCTTCAGCTCCGCCAAGGAAAACCGCTCGACGCACTTTCCACCATGCAGGGAGGCCTTGAATCAATGCCCAAACCTCGAATGCGCGATCGTGTTCTGCGTAAATTGTTGAAATGGCCATTCCGTCTGCTCGGTCGCTGACGCGGAGTAAACAGGTATCCTGAAACGATGGATTATGAGCAGCAAGGCTGCATGGGTCATTCGTTCTTCTAAGCCAAACGATTACGATCAAGTTCTCGATCTCATCCAAACTGCAGAGTACTTGCATCAACACTTCGATTGGGTGGACGCGCTCAGCCTCCTTGATGAAGCACCGTATGTAATGGCGTTGCGTGAAAACCGGATCGTGGGTTGTTTGGCCTGCCCTCCCGATCCGCCAGGAGTCTCCTGGGTACGGCTTTTCAGCGTCGGTTTCTCGTATACCCCTTCCAATCTGTGGGGCCCACTCTGGCATGAAGCTGCACTCCAAGCCCAAGTCATGGGAGTTAATCATGCGGCCGCCCTACTCTCAGCGGATTGGTTTGCCCCGCTTCTCGAGAATTCCGGCTTCCGCCACAGCAATGATGTCGTCTTTCTCGAATGGAAGCGCCAACCTTTGTCACCCGCAACACCCGAACAAGGAAGCATTCGAACCATGCAGTACGAAGATCTGGCAAGTGTGACTGCATTGGATCAACGCGCTTTTGGAGCCATTTGGCGCTATTCGGAAAAGACACTACAGCATGCTTTCCGAAGCGCCGCTGTGGCGCGTGTGATCGAAATCGAAAATCGCATCGTCGCTTACCAAATCAGTACGGAATCCCACTACGGCGCTCATCTTGCCCGCCTGGCAGTAGATCCCAACTGGCAACGACATGGTTTCGGCAGAACGCTGGTTGTCGACGTCATCCGGCGCTTGATGCGCACGACCAATTGGAAGATGTCCGTCAACACGCAACTCGACAATACCCACAGTCTGCAGTTCTATCAACAACTCGGTTTTAAACGTAAGGGACACAAGCATCCGGTTTATGAATTGGCACTCAATTCGTGATCATGACGCGAACACATGCAATCCAAACGGGAAAGGGTAATAAGTTGAAAACAAAAGCGAAAATGATATCGGCCAATGACGGCTTGCAGCTATATTGGCAAGCCTGGGAGCCAGATGGCGGTATTAAAGCGACGGTTTGTATGGTTCATGGTTTGGGAGAGCATGCAAGCCGTTACGCGCACGTCGCCCAAGCTTTTGTGGCACGGGGGATTGCATTTCATGCCATCGATCTGCGCGGTCACGGTAAATCCGAGGGGAAACGTGGCCACACACCCAGCCTGGATCAGTGGCTCAACGATGTGCAGCTCCTCCTCGATCTGGCAAACGCGGATCGGCCTCGTTTTCTCTACGGCCACAGCCTCGGCGGGGCGATCGCTCTCTACTTTTGCTTGCATCCTGCCGTTTCATTATCGGGCGTCATCGCCAGCGGACCATCCTTGCGGCGCAGCTTCGAAGTGCCGGCAATCAAGATCTTTCTTGGAAAAGCAATGTCAAATCTGTGGCCATCTTTCTCACAACACAGCAATCTGGACCCCGAAGCGATCTCCCGGGACAGGTCTGTTGTACAGGCGTACATCGATGACCCCCTCGTCCACGACTGGGCATCCGCCCGACTCTTCATCGAAGCTACCCGGGCTGGCGAGGAAACGCTCGCGCGGGCATCTGAGTTTAATCTGCCACTGCTCTTGGTCTGTGGGCAGGAAGATGCGCTTGTTGACGTGAAAGCCTGTGAAGACTTCTTCGAAAGAGTCGCTAGCGACGATAAGACCATTCGAATCCTGCCCGGCCTACTCCATGAAGTACATAATGAACCCGAAAAAACCAGTGTGATCGAAGAAGTTGTACAATGGGTAAATCATCGGGGATGAACCAAGTGGGTCTGCAAATCTGCAAAGATGCCATATAGACGGATTTCATCATATCTGGCATGATTTATCATATCTTCTCAATACGGAGTGATAATGAGCAAACGTGCAAAAATGATCGCCCGTCGCAGACGGCAAAAACGTCAACGGCGTCTGATATCAGCAATCATTGCCGTTGGAGCAGTTGTTGCTATCGCCGCACTGTTAATCAGGCCTGGTTCAGATCCCAATGGAGAAATCATCATCCCCGAAAAACGCACCTTGCCATTCGTGGAAGGCACATCGCTGGGGAGACTGGATGCAGCCGTTGTAATCGAAGAGTACTCCGATTTCCAATGTGTGTATTGCCGCTATTTCCATGAGAACATACTGCCACAAATCATCGCTACCTACATTGCCAATGGCCAGGTGAGATACGAATATCGTCAATTCCCCATCCTCGGCAGTGAATCGAACACAGCGGCAAACGCCAGTCTTTGTGCAGCGGAGCAGGATCGTTTCTGGGAATACGCAGATCTTCTCTTTGCAAATCAGGCCGACGTAGGCAGCGGAACGTTCTCATCCACCCGTCTACTCGCATTCGCAGAGACATTGGATCTCGACCAGAATGAATTCTCGAGTTGTGTGAATGAAGAACGTTATAATTCCAAAGTTGAAGCTGAATCTGCTGCTGCAATCGCCAATGGAGTCAAATCACCCACCACGTTCTTTATAAACGGTGAAATTATACAAGGCCCAGAGCCACCGCCGTTCGCCGATTTTCAACTCGAAATCGAATCCGCGCTGCAACAAACGGATTGAACCCCTACCCGGATAGAATAGATTGCAGCGGGAATAGCTTACGCCTGATTCGATAAAGGGAAGAAAACTCGTTCTTTAGTTCAGACTGACGACAGGTATTTTAACGATAGAAAAATCCTCCATCGACGGGGTACACTAATGATCCACCCATCCGAACGATTAGCCGATTCCAAACAATTGAAGCAAGAAAACCAGAATCGGTGCAATCAGCAAGGCCGGCAGTAAATTACCAGAACGGATCGGGCGAATCTCAAGAATCGAACCAATCGAGAGACTTACCAGCAGTATCCCGCCCACAGCCGTCAGTTCCGCCAGCATGATTTCGCTGAAGAAACTGGTTGCTTGCGCAGCGAGTAAACTGATCCCCCCCTGATACACAAGGATCACGATCACAGAAAACACTACACCAACACCAAGCGTAGAAGCTAGAGCAATCGCTGCAAAACCATCCAGTACGGATTTGATCACCAACAAACGAGAGTCGCCGGTTAGTCCGTCTTGGATGGATCCCAAGATGGTCATTGGGCCGACACAGAAAAGCAAACTCGCCGAAAGAAACCCCCGCACGAAACGGTTCTCGCCTTCCGCCCCATCCTCACCTGCTGTGAACTTCCCTTCAAGCCAAGCACCGAGAGATTTTATTCTTCGCTCGATCCGCCACCACTCACCTAAAATACCTCCGATCAACAAGCTGATTAGCGGAATGAGCACATTCTCCCCTTCGACACCCATGCTGTCGATAAACAAACTAACGCCCACTGCCAGTGTGAACACTCCCAAACTTGCGATCACCGTTTCACGCACACGATCCGGAAGTCGAGGACCCGAGATTATCCCAACAGCACTGCCGATGAAAACGCTGACGATGTTAATCAAGGTTCCAATCACAATTATGTCTCTTTCGTCCGCTGAGGGGATTCGTTTCCGGCAAGATGATCTTCCCACAGCATGAGAACAAAACACAGACTGGATAATCGATTGAGGTATGCAAGGATATGGGCGTTGCCAATTTCTTCCTCGTGGTAAAGCTGCGCTGCGCTACGTTCCGCCCGGCGTATGATCGTACGAGCCAGGTCGAGCGTCGCAGCAGCCGGAGAATCTCCGGCCAGAATAAAATCATCCTGGATATCCACCTTTTGCTCGAAACGTTCGAGCTGTTTTGCCAGCCAGGCAACCCGATCTGCATCGATTTCACGAAAACGGGATGCCGAATCCTTCGTGGCGGCAAGCTCGGCCATCATGTGGTAGAGGTCTTTTTGGACAGTGCGAATCAAGACCTTTGTTTCATCCGCCTGGGCGAACGTATACGCAACGCCAAGCGCAGCAGAAGCTTCATCGACCGTCCCAAAACAAACTGGTCGCAGATCATATTTCGCTACCCGTTCGTTGCCGAGCAGGTCGGTAAAGCCGTCGTCTCCCGCTCCTCTTTTCTCAGACATACGTTGATTATAGCCGGTTTGATCCGCCTTGCGTATTTAACCTATAATTGAAACATCTTCAAACTGGCATCAGGGGGAAATATTATGGTGCGAAAGATCGGTGTCTTCTTCGGAGGGTTGCTCCTCGGTTTACTCGCAACAGGCCTGCTCATTCTCTTCATATCCGAGCCGCGCGGCACACCCGTCGTACTACTCCCGCCTCCAACCCCGGGGCCGATACAAGTTCACGTCGCTGGCGCAGTCGTCAACCCGGGAGTGTACGAATTACCCAACGGATCGATTGTGCGTGAGGCTATCGAACAGGCAGGAGGAACCTTGGACGCCGCTGCCATTGATTGGATCAATCTCGCGGCAACATTGGTGGATGGCCAGCAGATCACCGTTCCATTCCAAGCAGATGAAGACGATCAAGCCAATCTTCCGAAACCTGAAAGTAAAACTTATGATGGAGGAGTATTAAACATCAATACAGCTACTGCACCAGAATTGGAGATGCTCCCCGGAATCGGACCCAGCCTGGCCCAAAAGATCGTCGATTATCGTGACAAGAACGGTCCCTTTCAGAAACCGGAGGATATCACACGGGTCTCAGGCATCGGTCCAGCGAAATTCGAGCAAATACAGGATCTCATCTGCGTGCGCTAAGCATTGGCTTATCAATAAGGTACGCGATCCGGATTATTTGCCGTTCTGCCCATGAACGGTATAATGCCAACGTATGCCGGAATTGCCGGAAGTAGAAACCATCGTACGAAAGCTCCGCGAAGGACATCATGGTCCACCGTTGAAAGGTCAGAGATTCGAACGCGTCTCATTATATTGGCCGCGCCACATTCACACGCCGTCTCCTTCGGCCTTTCGACGCCGGATTAAAGATCGGATTGTCCAAGAAATCGGACGTCGAGGCAAATTCATCCGCATCCAACTCGATCGCGGCAACCTGATCATTCATCTGCGAATGAGCGGTGATCTTTCCGTGGTTCCGAAGGAGACGCCACGTGATCGGCACGATCACACCATTTTCTTCCTTGAGAATAGCTTCCAATTCCGGTTTAATGATGTTAGAAAATTCGGCCAGGTCTATCTCGTGGATAATGCGGAGGAAATCTTCGGAAAACTTGGACCAGAACCATTCGATCCGGATTTCACACCGCAATCCTTGAAGCTAAGCCTGCATAAAAGGAAACGTCAGATCAAACCCCTGCTGCTCGACCAGACGTTTCTGGCCGGTCTCGGCAATATCTACACCGATGAAGCGCTGCATCTCGCAGGAATTCATCCCATGCGTCGCAGCGATACACTTGACAAGGATGAAGTTCGCACACTATGGAAAGGAATTCGTAGCACTTTGGAAAACGGCATCATCCATAATGGAGCCAGTATTGATTGGGCCTATCGCGGTGGCGAATTTCAAAATCACTTTCGTGTCTACCAGCGAACTGGGGAAGCATGTGAGACTTGCGGTTCGACGATCGAACGCACGGTAATTGGACAACGAGGTACACACTTCTGTCCGCAATGCCAACCGGAGGTTAGTACATGAATCCCGATAAACAATTATTGGTCGGCGTTATCATGATGAGCCTCGGCGGCTTCGTTGCCTTGTTGGCATTCACAATTCTGCGAGAACAGCAAAAGGCTGCAAAAACGAAGGCCAAAGACAAATTGAACCTCGACGATGCAGAAAAGGATGATGACGATCAAATGACTGAAGAAAAGGCAGAAGATACGTCACTGGAGCAAATCAAGGAGCGAATCATCCTTTCACTGCAGAAAGTAAAAACCTGGATTGTTACACGCGTTCAGGATAAAGAAAAGCCCATAACCCAGGAGGACGAGACCACGGAAGTCGAAGAACCCGAACCAATTAACGATGCTGCCCCAGCAACGAAAAAGAGAATTTGCGTCTTTACGCTTCTCCGTGACGAAGAAAAAGGAAATCTCATCGTACAGGTTGGTGATCATGAGTACCATTCGTCACAAGATTTACACGATTCGCCAGATTGGAATAGAGTTGAACATGCCAACGCAGATTTATCTGCCTGGCTCTCTGGCGTGCAGGAGAAAGTCGTCGAACTGAAACCGGTAAAACAAGAGGAGCATAAACCGCTCAATATGGTTGAACAGATCAACCACTTCCTACAGCGCAGTCTTGCGGAAATCGAAGAAGAGAAAAGAAGGATCAAACTATACGAAGGTCCGGATGAAACTGTACGCGTGCTGATCGAAAACAACAGTTACGCGATTGACGAAGTGCCCGATGCCGATGTCAGTGAACTGATCCGCAAAGCGGTTTCGGAGTGGGAGGCGCTTCAATAAAACCAGACTTCGATAAACAGATTTGAGAGATGGCGTGGCTCGCAACTGTAATCTCTTAACCCAAACCACGCCACCCTGAGATACCTGTCCCCGTCTCATTCCGGATACGAAGGCAATACAACCAGAATCTCTTCGACGTCATCGGCGTCGGCGGCGGCGTTTTTTCGCTTTACTGCGCGAACCTGACGACGGTTTTCCAGAGGCAGTTTGTGAGGATGGTGCTCCAGTTCGCACACGGAACATGCGGGAGACTACCCCTGATCGCATCGTGGCGAGCAAGTTTCCGAACATATCAAACGCACGGCTCTTATACTGTACGAGGGGATCACGCTGTGCGTAGGCTTCCAAGCCGATCGATGTGCGCAGCGCTTCCATCTGTGTCAGATAGTCGATCCAAAGTCGATCGCCCACGGATAGTATTAATCTGCGATGACTTTCTGTAAGCACCCTGCCACCTAAAACCGAGGTGATCTCTGCTTGAGACGATTCATCAAGAGAAGCGAAAGTCTGACCTTCGACGAGTTTTTGGTAGATTTCACGATCGAGTTCACGCTGTAAACTTACTCGAGTAACGTCTTCGAAATCTTCGATTTTGATATGCGCAAGACGAATCAATTCACTTCGCCCCAGGCTGCGTAGGAGAGTTAGACGAGCGCCTTCAAGATGTGAAATAATCCCATCGGTCAATTCCTCCGGATCACGGCCATCCAGGTATCGCACCGCCGAAAATGGATATGTGAGGCGTGCGACAGCGGCTGACTTGCGTTGATGGGTCTTCTTGTCAAAGTATGCTTGCTTCCCATAACTCATTCGCACGAGGAGGCGAAGCATAAGCGCCTCATCGATAGCTTGCACACGCTCCAAAGCGCTGCGCAAGTCGCGCTCAACATCTGCGAGTATCCGCTCGGTTTTGTTCGATGCGACTTGATCGACAGCCTGCAATAAGCGCCCGCCGGCCTCACGCCAGTCGATAGGAGTCGATATTTGATAATCCATGTTCAAGGATTCACCGACACGACGCTCTGCCGATTGGACTAAACCTGACCACACGCGAATGCCAAGCCCACCTTCGATCAAATGTGGGACAGATTTCCGGAAGCCGTAGGGATTTTCCCGAATCTGATTCATGGATTCTGAATCCATTTTGACATGAACGCCCGTGGCCTTTTGGACCGCTTGCAGCAAGAGATTGGGATCGACCTCCATACCCGCTTCCTCAGCCTCGAGCATTGCGCCCTCGATCGCCATTTCCGCAATTTCGACACGCTGATCGACCTGATCGTCGAGCCGCTCTATCGTACGGTCCAATTGTTGTGCAACAGCCTGTCGGATGTGTTCGTGTTGTGCATTCAACGCCTGTCGTGCAACGTCAACCATAGCCGGGAGTAAAGATTCCGGATCGTCGATTTGGCCTAGGTTCTCGATAAGCAGCCGCAGCATGTAAGATGGATAAGCGTCATCCATGTCGACATTCAACGTAGGTTGAATCTCTTCCAACCAGGCGAGTAATTTCCAGGCCCCTTCGTCATCTATGAAGCTGGCTTCCACATGGCGTTCGACTTCGAAACGCAGCATTTCATTAATGTCTTCACTCAAATCCCCTTTGGTGAAAACACGGTCTCGCTGGGAGTAAAACACCTCTCGTTGTTGATTGAGCACGTCATCGTACTCGAGGAGATGTTTGCGCACGTCGAAGTTTGCGCCTTCCACCCTGCCTTGCGATTGTTCGATAACCCGATTCACGACATTGTGGGCAATCGGCATGGCATCATCGATGTTCAAGCGCTGCATCAAACCAGAGACTTGAGAACCACCGAACAAACGCATCAAATCATCTTCCAATGAGAGGAAGAATTGAGATGAACCGGAATCCCCCTGCCGTGCGGCGCGGCCGCGCAGCTGATTGTCGATGCGGCGTGCTTCATGCCGCACACAACCAAGAACATGCAGCCCACCAGCCTGCAGGACGTGCTGGCGATCGAGGATAAATTGATCGAAGGCTTCCACATCCGCTTCGTAGATGCCCATCTCGCTGTGATCCAAAGCTGGAAATTCACGCCGCCACTGTTCCAGACGTTGGATATGCGATGCTTTCCCGTAGCCCGTGCCGGAACCGGAACGCAGGAGGAGTGCCATTTCTTCCCGCTCCTTCGATCGACCTGCCTGCTCGTAGGTGTCGCGGGCGACACGAGTCACCCGCTGGGCGACTTCGTCCGGGAGACTCCCGCCAAGCACAATGTCCACACCACGACCGGCCATGTTGGTCGCAATCGTAACCGCGCCCTTTGCCCCCGCGCCCTCGATTATCTGTGATTCTTCGGTATGTTTCTTCGCGTTGAGTACGTTGTGGTTGATACCGCTACGCAACAACTCCGCAAGATGTTCATGATGCTGCAGATCGAGATTGAGAATCCGTGCCAATCGTTCGATGTTCTCCGGCCGTGTAGGATTCAGGTTGAGATCCAATTCTCTGGCAAATGACCGCAAATCGGATGATTTGAGCTCTTCCAGCGGCTTGTTCAATGGCTCGAGTTCGGTTATGCGCATCCCCTCTGCAGGTATTCCATTCACTTCCATATAGAGATTGCGCAGGATGGCGATCATTGCTGCTCGCTGTAAAGGATCCGAACGCAGCCGTTTGGACAACACCTCGGACAACTCCACCGATGTAGTACCGACAAGCAAGGGCTGTCCAAGCACACAGCGTCTAAGGATTTCTGTCGTTACCGAACGCAGCTTGGCTTCTTCGGTCCGGTAGACGATATCCGGGTAATCTTTACGCCGCCAGAATAGAGGCGCTTCATCCATATCATCTTGAGAAGCGTAGTATGAGAATTGATTTCCATTCTCCCGGTACTCCACTTCGACAAGATCGGAATCCGCTTGGGAAACGCGGTATTCCAGATTCATCGGCAAAGGCAGGACATCTACGTTGTAAATCTCGTTGAATTCTTCCGCTTCGGTCAGGGCGGTGCCGGTCATACCACTCAATTTCCCATATTTACGGAAGTAATTCTGCAAGGTGATCGTGGCGTAGGTGACATTCTCCTGGCGAACACGGACACCCTCTTTAGCTTCCACTGCTTGATGAAGACCATCTGACCAACGTCGCCCGGGCATCAATCGTCCGGTGAAGGAATCAACGATGATCACACGACCACCTTGAACGACGTATTCCTTATTGCGCTTGAATAATTGTTCCGCTCGAAGTGCCTGTTGGAGATAACCGAGTAAACGCGCCTGCTCCGGCGTGATATCCTCCGGTCGGTCGGGATCGCGCAGCGGCCTGCCCAGGATCTTCTCAACGTGATCTTCACCAAGTTCGGTCAACGAAATGCTTCGGTCACGTTCGCTGATTTCATAATCCTCTGTGTTCATCTGTTTGACAACGACCGCCATCTGGATGTAGAGTTCCGGATCATCCTGCGCAGGACCGGAGATGATCAACGGCGTGCGGGCTTCGTCGATGAGGATATTGTCCACCTCATCGAGAATGGCATAGTGGTGCCCACGCTGCGAGCGCGCTCCTAGGCTGCGGGCCATGTTGTCGCGCAAGTAATCGAACCCGAATTCGTTGTTCGTACCATAGGTCACATCGGCACCATAGGCCATCTTGCGGTCCACAAGCTCGAGTTGATGAACATCCTCTTGCGACGATTCTTTCTCCGGCACATACATCAATGCTTTACGTCCACCCTCCGAACGCGCCGCCTGCTGCAGTACGCCAACACTGAGTCCCAGAAAATCAAAAATCGGACCCATCCAGCGGGCGTCACGTCGTGCGAGATAGTCGTTAACCGTGATCAGATGGACGCCTTTACCTTCTAACGCATTTAAATAGATGGGCAAAGTCGCCACGAGCGTTTTGCCCTCACCCGTTTTCATCTCGGCGATTTTGCCTTCATGCAGTACGATGCCGCCGATCAGCTGGACGTCGTAATGGCGCAGTCCGACCGTGCGTACAGCAACTTCCCGGACGACCGCAAACGCCTCCGCTAGAAGATCGTCAAGTGTCTCACCAGACGATAATCGGGAGCGGAACTCTTCCGTCTTCGCTTGCAATGCTTCGTCAGGAAGCGTGTTCATTTCTTTCTCGAGTGCATTGACCTGAGTCACGATTTCATCGTAACTCTCAAGCTGCTTGCGGATGGGATCTCCCCCGAATAATCGTGTAAGCGATTTCAGCATTTTTCGACTCCGTTTGGCATTATAGCATAGCGCCCCTTACACCATCACAATCGTTTATATATGAAAATCGGTGGAAATTCGCAGTAACCAAGACGACCACAATCCCCCTACGTTTGATCCAAGATACGATAAATATGATCGGACACCTTGACGCTTCGCCACGTCCGGCTACAATAGCATCAGTTCGGGGCGGTGGCGGAATTGGCAGACGCCGGGGACTTAAAATCCTCTGCTCGCGAGAGCGTGTGGGTTCGACTCCCACCCGCCCCACTGATATACAATAGACCGCTGGTTGTCACCTGGCGGTTTTTTTATTATTTATAACCAAACGATCTTTACCATCGTTTTGACACAGACTACACGCTCGCGCATCAAGCATATGGTACCCACCGCAAAGGAAAGTCAATGCTCGGATTCATTTCAGATGAGCTTCTTGACATTTAACCTCAAAATAGATATACTGGAAACGATTACGTTATTTAGTTTCCGGAGTTTAAAATGAGTGATTCACGAAAAGTAGAGATCGCGGACGCTTTCAAACGCCGATTCGAGCACTTTGGCTTCAAGAAAACAACCGTAGACGATGTGGCTAAAGATCTCAAGATCAGCAAGAAGACGATCTATTCGTATTTCAGCACGAAGGAAGAGATTTTTTACCACATCGTTTATCAAGTCGCTGTGAGGCTTCGCAATCAGATGGCTCGCGAATTGGAAAAATGCGACACGAATCGTGAGAAGTTGGAAAATTTGATTCGCATGATCTTCACACAGACGCGACAGTGGCTTAAGGAAGGGAACGACGCTTTCGAGTTTAAATACAAATACCGAATTTCCGAACTTGCCTTTAAAGACGCTTATTCTGAATTGGTCCAAGCGATCGTCAATGATGGCATCGCAAATGGTGAATTCTCAGCAACATCTCCCGACATGATGTCGCTATTCATCCAGGGAATCGTGAAGGAAAGCATGGATAAGATCACATCCGAGCCAGATACGGCGGTGGAAGATGAGGCCATTACGGCCATTTTAAAATTACTCGCATAATTATTTTTTTTTGATTACAGGAAACCAGAAACTAATATAGTATCCTAATACATGAATGGAGAATACAATGCTCGACTATGCCTGGAAGAATATAAACAAACGCATTGGGCGTTCCACCCTGACGGTGATTGGAGTCACACTGATGATTACGTTGATCATCACCATTACCGGCATTGTGCATTCCCAAAAAGAAACAATGCACCAGCACGCTTCTGCCGGAGCCGGGAAAATCCACATTCAACCCAGACTTTCTGGCGATAGCTACCCGGCGAATGGTGTTGACCTGGCTGAAGAGAAAGTAGTAGAGATATTCGCCCTCATCACAGATAACATTCAAACGGATCTCTCCATCAAAGTCGTATTCTTTGCCATCGAGCCTCCGCCTTACCCCACCAACCCACCCGCGGTTCTACTGGCAGGTATCGAAGCTGGAAAAGAAGATGCATTTACCGGGAGTGTGGCGAACGATATCTCACCGATTAGAGGCGTGGAATTCTTCGCCGAATCTGAAGCAAACCTCCCCGTGATCATGGGACAGGCCGCCGCGGAGTTCTATAACAGCAATCTGCAGCCAGGCGACAGCCTTGAGATTCTAGGGACGGATTTCACCATCGCCGGAGTCCTGGATCACTCGGCTGACCAAATTGTGAACAATGCGCTCATCGTACGGCTGGAAGACGCGCAAACGCTATTGGATAAAGAAGGCTTTGTCTCCTCCCTGTTGTTAACGCAAGCAAGAGTTGGAGATGACAAGCAGATCATCAACGCCATTCGATCTTCCTACCCCGAAATGAGCATCGTGGATAACAACACCATCCGGCGAAATCTCGATGAGGGCATAAAGGTTTTTGAAGCCTTGATCAACGTCATCAGCCTGGTCGTTATCACCGGCGCCACGTTACTCATCATGACAGTAACCCTCATCACGGTTAAAGAACGCACGCGAGAAATCGGCGTCTTTCGAGCTCTCGGTGCGCCAAGTCACACGATTATCGTTTCCATCCTTTGGGAGATCTTTATCCTGAGCAGCCTGGGCAGCATGCTGGGAGGGATCATTTCCGGCCTTGTGATGCGTTTCGCATTGGACCAGAATATCTTCGATCTGAACCACATCTTAAAATTCATGCCGCTGGCTATTGGAATGACGCTGGTATCCGGTCTCATCCCCGCGCTTCAGATCAGCCGCATCGAACCCGTTTTATCGCTACGACACGAATAAACCAATGCTAAAAAGGAGCTATCAATGACCAATATTATTGCTTTAGAAGGCATACGCAAAGAATTCAAACTGGGCACATCAACCATCGCAGCATTGCGAGGCATCGATCTGGAACTGGAAAAAGGGCGATATTATTCGATCATGGGGCCTAGTGGCTCAGGGAAATCCACCTTGCTTCATATCTTAGGCTGTATGGATACACCGACGAAAGGAAAAGTCTGGCTCAACGGCAGGCACGTACATACATTCGACCAGCGCCAGCGTACACGCATCCGCGCGCAGGAAATCGGCTTCGTATTCCAGGCCTTCCATCTCAATCCGATCCTGAACGCGATTGACAACGTTGCCATCACGTTACGATTCATGGGCGAGACCAGGCGATCCGCCCGAAAGAAAGCGGAATATTGGCTGCAGCGCGTAGGGCTTGGTGCGCGAAGTTCCCATCACCCTTCAGCGCTCTCAGGTGGAGAACGTCAGCGGGTCGCTATCGCCAGGGCGATCGCAAAGAACCCCTCGATCATTCTCGCCGATGAACCCACCGGGAATCTGGATTCGAATACTGGAATGGACATCGTTGGCATCCTCCGTGATATTAACCAAAAGGAAGGAACGACGATCATCCAGGTGACTCACGATCGTGAAGTGGCGAAAAAAAGTGACACTATCTACACGCTTCGTGATGGTTTGATCATCGATGGCACACACTAGAAAGGAGTGTTGCTGTACAAGACATAATTTCTTGTGCGTCAAGGGACGATGTGCACTGTAATGAATGCATCGCCGGAGCATCCATTCTTCCTGTTCCCGCTCATGAATTGACGGAAGTTTCCAGAAGTGCCCGATCATTGTACAATCGAGGACAGCATGTTTTACCGCTATGCCGGAGGGAACAAATGCGTAAAAGTGTACGTCTGCTGCCGATACTCATGCTTGCATCCAGCATCGTGTCTTGTACCCTGCCTGGCGCGACTTCACCTACGCCGTTTACCTTTCCGACGCCCAACTTAACCCACACGGCGATCTTTTCCACACCCTCGACGCCCTACGTAGACTCCCCGACCAACACGCCGGTGGTTGTCATTGCAGATGAAACACCAACTACCCCCGACGCAGATAGCGAGGCAAACGCAACGATCACACCGGATAATTCCGATGGAATCCCGCTCGACACAATAATCCCTGAAGCCACGTCAAGCACTCTCGATTCTCGATCGAACGGCACACCTATCACGGCAGCGTATCGAACCGACACAATCACGATCGACGGTGACCTGGGTGAATGGACGACGACAGCCTACACGGCCAACGAAACCGTCCCTTATGCAGGAAGCGGCTGGAGCGGACCGAGCGACCTGTCTGCGACCTTCTACATCGCCTGGGACGCGGATTACCTCTACGTTGCAGTTAAGCGCACAGACGACACCTTCGTGCAAACTTCGTGGGGACGTTATATGTTCAAGGGGGATGACATCGAAATCCAACTCGACACCGACCTGGCCGGCGACTTTTACACCGCCAGCATGAGCCAGGACGATTATCAACTCGGTCTTTCACCAGGCAATTTCGGATCTCTGGATGCCGAGGTCTATCGTTGGTTCCCGCGGAGTCTCGAAGCCAGGGTCGACAGCGCGGATATCACCGCCGAGAAAGACGGGAATGGATACAATCTGGAGGTGAAGATCCCCTGGTCCGCCTTTGGTCTCACACCCACAGCCGGAAGTCATTTCGGCTTCGCCCTTTCGCTCTCAGATAACGACACAACGGGCGTCTCCACCTGGCAATCGATGGTCTCCAATGTCAACACCCGACGGGCGACCGACCCGACGACCTGGGGCACGTTGATCCTCGAATCCCCCGAGTAGCTTCTCCGTGATAATCAGGCGTCATCTGAGAAGTTGATTTTCAGGATTAAGGCTAGAACAAGACGGAAGCGAGTTCCTGGCGGTATTCTCGCGTCAGCGGGTCTTGATCCCCCAGCAATGCGAAAAGTGCCAGCATGATCTGCT
The DNA here is from genome assembly GCA_034430895.1 of Anaerolineales bacterium. Lineage (GTDB taxonomy): Bacteria > Chloroflexota > Anaerolineae > Anaerolineales > E44-bin32 > WVZH01. The sequence goes on from DAOUDW010000109.1 coordinate 66,535, forward strand.
TAGGAAGGCCGCCACGATAAGTCTTATCCTCGCGCAAGATATCCAGCAGGCCATCCATCGCGGCGGGCAAGTTACCCCGTGCAATCAATTTTGCCGCTCGATGCAAGCGTGCATTAAGTGCATCTTCCTCCGCAGTGGTGCTGCTTTCTTCTACTACGGCAAGAATTTCCGCCAGCGGTTTCAACTGTTCCGCAGTCGACCATTCCGTTCCAGCCGGAAAGTCTGCGAGGATTTCGACGGTCTCCCTGCCGACGCCCTGCATAAGCAGGCTTTTCACCAGACCGAGCGCAGCCGCCGCATTACGATCATCCTGCGCAAGCACATCACGAAAAGCCTCCTCGGCCTCCGGCCAATGTCGAGTCGCCAACAGGGATTTTGCATCAGCGACGGCTTTTTCCGCCTCACTGGGAACCAGATTCTGAACGAATCTTCTCACAATCGATTCAGGCTGTGCGCCCACAAATTCCGCGACGACCTCTCCATTACGGATCGCCTTGACGGCCGGAATACCTTGCACGCCGTAGCGAATAGCCAAATTGGGGCTCTCGTCGACATCGACCTTGGCCAACAGGAACGAGCCGCCCCATTCAATCGCCAGACGTTCCAATAGGGGACCGAGAGTCTTACAAGGTGCACACCATTCAGCCCAGAAATCCACGATAACCGGGATTTCATGGGAACGCATAAGTACATCGCTCTCAAAAGTTCCCTCAGTCACATCGAGAATATATGGGGATAGACTCACAACGAACTCCAGTTAAAATGATTTGGCGTATAGGATTATAATCGAGAGGCCATCTCCAGCGAAGTCGATTCACATCCGATATGATCACAAAAAAGACGAATCACGAAGATCATTCCACCATGCAATCAACCGCCAGACATCAATCATAAGGCTCATCTGAATCGGACACTTCCGGCTGATCGACTCGAATAACGTCACCACGCATATCAATCACCACACGGAACCCAAGCATTCCCAGATATGCCCGAGCCTCTTCCGGTAAACCCTGTTCAAGCATGGCATCGAATTGAGCGTCCATATTCTTGAGTTGGTTCTCGATTATGGCTTTCGTGAAGATATCATCCTGACCGATCATCTCCATCGTGCCCGTTGTAACCAACTCTTCATGACCGCGTATCATCTCCTGGAAATGTCCGAGGACCTGGCGGTCAACGTATTCACATTCGATATGGCGCCGAAAACCATCATCATCGACGACATAGAACGGCTCACCGCCCACGATATCGACTTCAACGGGATGATCGTTTTCGTCGATGACAAGTCCCTGAAACAACGCTCTGCGAACCACGATGCCTTACTCCGAAAGTGGGACCCATTCAGGTTCAGGTGTAATCTGCGCCTCCGGCGGATCACCGGGGCTATCCAGCCCCGTACTCTCCAGTGTGTTCAACACACGCACCGTCATGTCATTCTCGACGAGACACTGGCAGGAAAGACGGATCCCACTCTCACCCTTTTCCTTTAGCTTCTCCCGCTCCGCACGCGTCCTATTCTGGGGTTCCCCTTCAAGAAACGCCACACGGCAGGTCGTACACTTTGCGTACCCACCGCATCGATGCAGGATATCAACACCACAGTCTTCGATCGCATGGACCAAGCGGGTGCCCTTTTTCACCTCAAATGTGCCATGTCCTTCAATGGTCAATTTTGGCATGAAAATACTCCATTCGGACAAATACGGACGATTTAATAATACCAAATCTGGGGGTAAATCAAAGACGGAACAACTTTACAATAATTTAATTTTAGATTCCCCCACCGTACCGAGATAATATTCGTGGAGATTGTGAGTGAAATACAAGATTGCCTACGGATGAACGTTGACCAGCGTGCCGATCGAAGCGAAGCTATATAACCATTCGGCATCCGGTGTATACATATTGACGCAGCCGTGACTCATCGGTGTTCCGAAGTTGTTGTGCCAGTAGGTCCCATGCAGGGCATAGCCCTTGTAAAAATACAAGGTATACGGAACTGCGGGCAGGTAATACCCCGGACCCGCCATCGGTGCGGAGACATACTTTCGGTAGATTCGGTACTGGCCGGTAACCGTGGGATGGGCGCGCGTGCCGGTCGAGACGAGAAACGATTTCACCACCGTCGACCCTTCATAGGCGGTGACGCGCTGCGCAGAGAGATCGACGTCGATCCAACGACCTTCATCGGCAAGATCTGCCGGATTGGTGGTGTAATGGGAAGATGCTGCAGGCCGCGGCGTGGGAGTCAACGTTGGTGTAGGTGTTAGAGTCGGTGTGGGCGTCAGGGTTGGTGTTGGGGTCAGTGTGTGTGTAGGTGTCAGGGTCGCCTTGACAATACCGGCCGAAGACATTTGTGGCTGCAGCGCATCGACCGGCTGTCCCCCCAGCCAAATCGCGGCCGCCACCACGACCACCAGGGCTGCGAGCACGAAGCGGGAGGAAAGCAAACGCCGCAATGTCAACGCATCTGAGGGAAGAAGCTCATGCGCCAATGATTCGGGCAGTGTAATTTCCTCAATCGCCTCCTGGCGTTCGCCTGCGGGCATACGACGAACCAATTCTCGGATCATTTTTCGCGCAACGCGACTCCTGGGATTGATCTCCAACGCATGCGCTAGATATTCCAACCCCTTCCGGGGTAAAGCATATTTGGCCATCAAGACCCAGGGCAATTCATCCTTTGGCGCCAGCTGGATAGCACGCCGACACAACCGCCGCGCTCTTTCGTGGTTGTCCTCCGCGAAAGCCTTCCTCGCTTCCTGAAGCAGTGAGAAGTGATCCGCAGGATTCATGCCGGGAAAAACCGAGTCTGTTCCCATGCTTAATTCTCGCTGCTCAGATCGATGGGTTCATTGTTTACGTAACACAGAATCCCGTCGGCGATACCACGGGCGGCGAGATCCGGACTGCCTGTGAGGAAATCCCGATCGAGGTAGAGAAAACCGGTCTCGATAATCACGGCCGGTGTCTGCGCATGAATTTCCTGGAAGGTGTGATACTCCGTCATGTCTCGGGTGATGCTTCCCGAATGATAATATAAATCCGTTGCATCCCCATAGCGGTCGATGATACAAGCCACCAAACGCTGTGCCTTATCTTGAACCACCGTGTCAACCGCGGCCGCCACTTTGTATCCGGTCGCATACTCATTGATCGGCAGACAGGAATCGGCATGGATCGATACCAACGCAACAGCTCGATAATCTTGCAAACGCGGATCCCACTCCTCAAGAAGGTCCACCTGCATGCCAGCCGCTTCCAGATACTTGACCGCCAGAGCAGCAATTTCCGCATTTACATCTGCTTCGGTGAGACCATCTTCGCAAACCGAGCCGGGATCGGGTGCACCGGTATCCGGGTACAAACCGGAGTGGCCGGCCACAATCCCGATTCGAAGTCTTCCATCCTCCGATACCAACCCACCCGAGGCACTAAACGCGGGAGGAATTTCAGATTCATCTTCCAAAGCCGCAGCCAACTGCCCGGCGAGTTCTTCCGGATCGAGGCTGGCCGGAGTCCATGCCGTAAATACCGTAGCCAAACCTACCGCCACAAGAAACGTCACCACAAGATGCCGCATCACTCGGCCCGTTATCGGCTCGAGAGGTGAAGACTGCGTGTGGACTATACGACGTTGCGACATAATGGCCTACTATCCTACTCGGGAGGGTTCCTCTCCGCAAGCGCTTCATACACCTGTTCTAACTTTCGGAGATTATCCTTCGCGATACACCTGCGAACAAGTCAGTGGAAGAAAGGATTGGAATAATCACCAGATCCACAGGTTCAGTCTCCGCTACAAGACGATGTAAATAGCGAACCAAACACGCAACGATTTGCATGTCTCCCCGGAAAGGATATAAATAAGCATGAGGTGAAACCATGCCTGGCTCAAAGAAAATCCAAGGAGACTCCGAACTCTCTCCAGATGAAATCCAGCGCTATGCGCGTCACTTGTTACTGCAGGAAGTGGGGCAATCCGGCCAGCGGAAAATTAAGGCGGCTGCAGTACTCATCGTCGGTACAGGCGGATTGGGATCGCCAGTAACCATGTATCTTGCCGCCGCCGGCGTAGGCCGTATCGGCTTGATCGATCCCGACGAAGTCGAACTGAGTAACCTGCACCGCCAGATCGTGCATGGAACCTCAAATCTGGGGAACCGAAAAGTCGAATCTGCACGAAAGCGTTTGCTGGACATCAACCCCGAGGTCCAAGTAGATATCCATAAGCAAGCATTCGGCGAAGATAATGCCGAGAAAATCGCCCAACCGTATGACGTGATCGTTGATGCCAGTGATAACTTCCCCACCCGATACTTGCTGAACGATGTGTGTGTGCGCAGCGGCAAACCCCACATCTATGGATCAGTCTTCCGTTTCGAAGGTCAAGCGAGTGTCTTCTGGAGCGAACGTGGCCCCTGCTACCGCTGCATCTTTCCTGCACCGCCGCCTGCGGATTTAATACCGCACGCCGCTGAAAGCGGTATCTTTGGGGTCGTCCCGGGTGTGATCGGGATGATCCAGGCGACCGAGACACTGAAAGTCATCCTTGAGATCGGCGATTCGCTCATCGGCCGCTTACTGATTTTCGATAGTCTCGCAATGCGCTTCGAAGACATACGCGTGAAGAAAAACCCGCGCTGCGAGATCTGCGGTTAATGCCCTCAAATTCAGCATTGCATGCGGCGCTGGAACCAGAAGCCTCCCCAGATCGGGAAATTGATCCATCCCAACTAGAATGTTTAAATCTTCACCGAAACCCAAGACGAACGTCTGACGTGCGAAGTCAAACTGTAAAATATCGGCCGTATTCTATATTGTGGAATCGAAGTCTGGTACAATGCGAAACTATTAAAAGAGAATCCACTTCTGTCCTTGAGAATACAAAATTACACGACCTATCCAACGACAGGCACTACAATTTGCCTTGCATGATTAAAAAAAGGAGATCCACGATGAAAACCAAACATGCGATCTGGTTTGTCCTGTTCACATTATTGGCGATGCTGCTCACAAGCTGCAAAACCGATCAGAAGACAGCCAAAATCGTCAACGACGAGGGTGGATCGGTGTACATCACGGGTGAAGTCGCATACACCAACCCGTTCTTCACACTCGGAGTCGCCGAACCGATCGTGATCCTCGAAGACCAGGCCGGTTTCGTCGAGCGGGAACGGGATTTCATATTCCCCGTCGAATCCCAGGTTTTGGGGCAGATCACTTCAGATTTCTACGAATCCCCCTTCAGCTACAGTCTCACCTTACCACTCATACCGCGCGGCACGCAGCGTGATGTGGACAACGATGGCAAAGCAGACGACGGGGTGATGATTTTCGCCGTCGCTTACTGGACCAACACCTGGGGCGACGCCTATCTCGAACGGCGCGACCAGGCCGGCGGTGGATGGTCTTCCGCATATGCTTCGACGCGCATCAGCGACGATCGTGATCATTACCTCGAGGTTTATGGGGGTAAATACGTGATTTTCGCCACAGATGGCAACCAGGGATTTCCCTCAGGCTTCGGCGAAGATGACTTGCTCTTCACGGATGACGATCCCATCGTACAAATCCCACAAGGCTGGACTGTGGTCGACATGGATCAAGAACCCTTCACCTTTGACCGTTCAAGAGAAGCCGATATCGATCTGCTCGAACCGGAATCGATCGCTCTTTCCGACTTTTCATCTCTTCCCTACCCAGAGGCCTTCGATGCGATGCTCGAGAAAATGCGCACCGAATACGCATTCACCGAGTACAAGGGCATCGATTGGGACGCCTTAAGTTCGGAATTCCGTCCACGCTTTGAAGCGGCCGAAGAAAACGGAGACACGGAAGCATATTCTCTCGCCCTGCGAGATTTCCTCTGGTCGATCCCGGATGGTCACGTCTCCATGGACATCACTGTACTTGGATCGCTGATTCAACGCGAGATCATTGGTGGACTGGGTATGGCAGCGGAAGAATTGAGCGACGGACGCGTACTGGTCAACTTCCTGCTCGAAGATGGGCCAGCCGCCATAGCCGGCATTCAAATCGGCGCCGAGATCACCGCCATCGATGGTGTGCCTATTAACGAAGTGATCTCCGCGAATGTACCCTGGTCGTCGCCCTTCAGTACGGAGCACACGAAAAGATTGGAGCAACTCCTTTTCGCGCTGCGATTTCCAGGCAACAAGCAGGTCACGGTTGCGTATACGAACCCGTACGGAACTGCAAAGGTCGCTACACCGACCACCGAGGTAGAATTTGAAAGTCTCTACGCCAACTCGCCCTACGCCGACATTACCGGCTTCGAACTGCCGGTAGAATACGAGATTCTCGACAGCGGCTTGGCCTATGTCAAGATCACTGGCTTCCTCGACAACGAGCTGCTCACCATTCAGCTCTGGGAACGAATGATGGAGGAGTTGAACGAGTACGATATTCCCGGATTGATCATCGACATGCGGGTCAACGGCGGTGGCAACGGCTATCTCGCTGATCAGATGGCAGCGTACTTTTTCGAGGAAGAACACGTCATCGGGAACACCAGTTATTACGATGACAGTATCGATGATTTCTACGCCGACCCCGGCGACGAAGATCAATTCTTCCTGCCGCGCGAGGAGCTGCGTTACGACGGCGACATCGTCGTCATCGTAGGTCCGGGATGCGCAAGCGCCTGCGAGTTCTTCTCATACGACATGACCATCGAAGACCGAGCGACGATCGTGGGGCATTATCCCACCGCCGGTCTGGGTGGCAGTGTGGAAGATTTCCTCATGCCGGAAAACCTGAGCATACGTTTCACCATCGGGCGCGCAGTCAACGCCGAAGGCGAGATCCACATCGAAAGCATCGGCGTGGTGCCGGATGTAACCGTTCCCATCACGCAGGAGACCTTCAATTCCGTTTACCTGGATGGTGAAGATGTCCTCCTCGACACCGCCGTGAAGGTCCTGCTGGGTAACTAAAAAGCCACATTTTTTATCGTCATGAAAACATTGGGATGCGTTGAACAGCATCCCAATGTTTCTTTTTCCACAAGAATCCGCCTTGACAACACATCGCCCACCAACGTAAAGTCAACATGGGATCGTTGCAGATCGAAAGGGAAGGAACTTCCCATACTCCCACACGCTGAAAGGAACTGTCACAAATCAAACACTTCAAGCGTTCAAGAGTATGAGGTGAGAAGACCACACCGATGTCGAGCGTCGTTTCGACGCAGCCAGTCATGTATAGGAGAGATACGATGAAGACCCGAAACGCACTGACATTTTACTTCACCGCACTCGTCTTGATGTTACTTGCCGCCTGTATTCCGAGCCCCGATCCGCACATCTGGTACGTCGCCACCACCGGGAATGACAGCAACGATTGCCATACGCCCGCAACCGCCTGCCTCACCCTGGAAGCTGCCAGCGACAAAGCCGTGGATGGGGATACGATCTTCATCATGGCGGGAGATTACATCGAAACCGACGCCTTGAACCCATCTGTGGCAACTGTCGTCGATAAAGATCTCACCATCGAAGGCGTTGGAGCCGTGAAATTGGACGGCGATGGGACACGCACCGTGATGTACGTTGATCCGGGAATCACCCTCACCATTCACAACCTGCATCTTTTTAACGGCAGCGGCAAGACAACAGGCGGGATCCTGGTGAACGATGGCGCCGTAGTGTCCATCTTCGACAGTGAGGTGACACATAACACCGCCATCGGCACCGTGCCCGGGCCAGGGCTTTTCAACTCTGGTGGGATACACAACTGCGGCACGCTTACGCTCGAAAATGTCGAGGTCAACTTCAATGCCGCCGAACTGCCTGTCGGGAACCACGCCTATGGCGGCGGGATTTACAACATGCACACCCTGACAATGTCGAACAGCGAAGTCGCCATGAACACCTCCGAAGAACTTGGCGCCGGTATATACAACGACACGGGCGCTACTGCCACAATCAATGACAGCCTCTTCCAGGATAACTTCAACGCGGGCGGGATCTACAATCTGGGCCAGATGACACTGACCGATACGGACGTCTACCGCAACAACACCAATGCTTATGATTATTGTGGCGGTATCTCCAATTTCGATGTCCTCGTAATAACTGGGGGTGTCGTGTCGGATAACGCCGCTCCGGATTATTACGCCGGGATCTGCAACCTGGATACCACATCCAGCGCCGACATATCCGGAACCCTAATCCTGCAGAATCAAGGTTCTGGTGTGATTAACTACGGAAGCATGACGTTAACGGACGTGGAAGTCAGCGAACATATCTCTACCGGCATCTTCAACTACGGCTCGATGGATTTGCGCCAAAGCAGGGTAACACTCAATCTCTCTCCCAAGGGAGCCGGGATTTGGAACGTGCGCGGGAATATGCAGATCAACGACACCACGATCGCCGAGAACGAAGCCAGCATGTGGGGCGGCGGTTTGGAGAACAACGCCGTCGCCACCATGGTCATCGAGGGTTCCACCATCTCCGGAAACACTGCTGTTGAAAAGGGAGGCGGCATATTCGTCGCTGGCGCCAACGGCGGAAGCCTGACGATTATCAACAGCACGATCAGCGGGAATACCGCCCCGAAGGGAGCCGGAATCGCCAATAACGGCGAGACAACACTCAAGTTCGTAACCGTCTCCAATAACACATCCCACGGCATTTCCAGCGTCAACATCGGTGTGACGCGAATGTTGAGCAGCATCATCGCCGATAATGCGGATGCAGATTGCTTCGGCACCGACTTCATCACGCTGGGCCACAACCTGGACGGTGACAACACCTGCAGTCTCGATCCTGCCATGAACGACATCCCGGGCACGGCGCCGTTGCTCGACCCATTGGCCAACAATGGCGGGCCGACCTGGACTCACGCTCTGATGCCCGTCAGCCCGGCGGTAGACGCCGGTGCCGGAGGCGGGGATTGTCCCGCCGCAGATCAACGCGGTGTGAGCCGGCCGCAGGGGACTCATTGTGATATCGGCGCCTTCGAACTCGAAGAGGAGTTGATGGGAGAAGAACCACAGGAACCCACAGAAGCTACACCCACCCCGACGCCCAAACCTGAGGGAGATGACGGCTCGACGACCGCCAGAGCGATCATGAACGCCAATTGTCGGGAAGGGTCACATACAGACTTTAAAGTCACTGGTTCACTGTTGGAAGGTGAAACCGCCCAGGTTGACGGGCGCAACGAGGACAGCACCTGGCTTTGGATCGTTAACCCCAGCGCTTATGGCCATTGTTGGGTAGCGCTCAACACGGTGGAGGTGACGGGAGATGTATCCACGCAACCTGTGATCGTCTCACCCGAATTACCGGAACCCGAGCCGCAAGGCTGCTTGGTGAAGCAATATGGAAGCCGATCCCTGGTCTGTGTAGTTCCATGCCCAGAAGATGCCGATCCTGGAGATCCCTGCACACCGGAGGAAGAGTAGCCTGCAAGATTGTATTTTCTTGATCAGGAAAGCAATGGCGCGGTGCGGACGAAAACCTATTCGCACTGCGCTTTTAGCTGGTGTTTCTATTCAGTAAATGTTACGGGGAGCAACAGATTTTAAGGCTGCCATGCACCTTGATAATCATCCGCCGGATGGGTGGTTATCTGGCGGATATCCGAGCCATCATCATGCATGACGTACAGGTCAAAATTACCCATTCGATAGCCGCTAAATAGAATCAAGCTGCCATCCGGCGACCAGGCAGGAGAGTTGACCTTTTCAAAATCGTAGGTCATTCTACGCTGATCGGTTCCATCGGAATTCATAATATAGATTTGAAAACTGCCGTCCCGAAAAGAGGCAAAGATGATCCGATCTCCATCCGGTGACCAAGCGGGTCTTACATTGGGTGCGTCAGTATGTGTGAGACGAGTCAAATCGTCCCCATCAACTTCAATGGTGTAAATCTGATAGGCATCGCTCTCACGTCGAGATTCGAAGAGGATCGTGCCGCCATCAGGAGATAGGCAGGCGATGGCATCGTCCGTCGAGCCCATAACCCAACGCTGCATACCGGAACCATCGCTGCGCATGCGAAAGATCTGGAAGTAACCCCTGCGTTTCGAATCAAATAGTATCCAGGCTCCATCCGGTGACCAGCTTGGAAATTCATCGTAGCCGGGATCGGAGGTCAGTTGACGACGGCCAGACCCGTCCTCATCCATGAGATGAATATCTCCATCCCCATCTCGCCATGAGGTGAAGGCAATATTGCGCCCATTGGGTGACCAGCTCGGTTGTCCATCAAACGCCTCGCCGTATGTCAAGCGGGAGATGTCTGTCCCATCGATGTTCATGGTATAGATCTCCGGGTTGCCATCGCGCTCCGACACAAACGCAATCACCCCTGTGCCGGCACCCACAGGCGTTGAATCAGGCTGTCTTGGATCGAGCGGCGGCAGAAAAGTGGGAGGAAGGGTGACCTTCGTCTCGGACGTCTCAGAAATAGGCTGGCTTGTGATTTCTTCCGTTTGCGTGGAAGAAATTGTAGGAGTAACTGTCGGCTCGACGAGTACCGTTTTCGTGTGTGTTGCTGGGAGATCACCTGCCAGAGGAGTCGCTGTAGTCAAAGTTACTGCAAGCCCAACGCTACCCCGGGCAATCATGGCTACGACGCCCCAAAAAAGGATCGCCGGCAGGACGATGAAAATGAAATGTCGCAGAAACTTACGATTGCTCATACGCGATTTGTACGGTGGCGATGGTTCCCTTTTCCGGGCGGCTTCGAATTTCAAGCTGCCCTCCATGACGCTCGACGATAATTTTTACCAAGGAAAGGCCCAGACCACTCCCTGGCATATCGTGAACGTTCGACCCACGGTACAACTCCTCCGTTACCAGATGTAACTCTTCAGCCGGAATACCACGGCCGGTATCGATAATCTCCACGACGAGATGACCTGCAGTATGCCGGGCACGCACCTGAATCACATCACCTGAGTAACGCAATCCATTTTGCACCAGGTTACGGAAGGCAACCAACAAAAGCTCCCGATCGCCGTAAATCGGTGGAATCGACCAGGGTATATGCTGCACGTCAAGCTGGATACGCTCCGGAGCTTGCAGCAATTCGACCACCTCGTTGAGTAGTTCTTCGACGTCGATTTTTTCAATCTCAAGCACTCGCGTTTCCAGATCTACCAAACGACGCAGCCCGCGCAGGAGTGAGGTCAAGCGACCGACTTGCTTGCGCACATCTTCAACGACCGGGAGATCCCGCCCTTCCCCACTTTGTAGATTGTCCAGCTGGACCTGGATGGCAGTCAGCGGGTTCTTCATTTCATGATCAAGACGCTGGATAAACCGACGGCGCTCACTTTCCAGCGAATCGTGAAGCTCGCCAAGTGCATTCTGGATTCGCGCCTGTTGTCGTCGTGAAATCAGATGTATTCCAAGGATAAGCGCAGAAAGGGACAATGCCAGCAGCAAAACGATGACGGCCGGAGCGATGGCAATTTGGAAAACGATTAGTGAAGATGGAGTAAATGATCTTAAGATCAAGGCAAGTGCTACACCACCAAGCGCGATCAATATACCAAGCCAGGTGATCCTGCGGGTGGTCATTCTGATGCTACCTCAGCGATAAAACGGTATCCCACGCCGGCAACGGTTTCGATAAACTCGGGATCCGTTGCAGCATCTCCCAATTTCCGTCGGATTTCAGCGACGCGCACATCGACCGTTCGCATGCCGGTCGGATCATCCCAACCCCAGACATGATCCAAGAGCTGCTCCCGACTAACGATGACCATCGGCCTGCTCATCAGATGTGCCAGCACGCCAAAGGCTTTGTTCGAAAGCGCGATCTCCCCGTCTTCCAACCAGGTACGCTGCGTTTCGCGTTCCAAGCGCAGCCTCCCACTGACCAACACATGCGCCATTTGCACGGAACGTCCGGCGACTTCTTGTCTGCGCAGTAAAGCTTTAATCCGGGCGATAAGTTCATACGAATCGAAAGGTTTGTTGAGATAATCGTCTGCCCCCTCCTCCAGACTGGAGATTTTCTCGCCGGTCGCTTCGATTTGTGTGAGCATGAGCACCGGAGTCCAATTCTCCGCCTGACGTAATTTTCGGCACACCTGGCGCCCATCGAGAACAGGCATAAGAATATCCAGCACTATCAAATCCAGCTTTTGTGCTTCGATCACATCGAGGGCTTGCTGCCCATCACTCGCCTCCAGAACGTGAAACCCCGCTCGTTCCAGGGCGGATACCAAACCTGAACGGATGGCATCTTCATCATCCACGATCAATATGGTTGTGTCGACATTCTCTGGCATACGGTCACCTTTCTGCTAGCCAGTATAGGTGTACAGACTTCCTGCTGTCAATCGAAGGCAACCAAGTCGTAATCATCCATTACCAAACCGTAATCTACTGTCCGAACGGCGGTAACACGCTTGTCGTACCCTTCGGACAATAAAATTTTTCACGAATGCCACACTACTCACCGGAGGATAACCATGCGAAGAACGATATCGATCTTGGGCTTATTGATCGGGATTGCCATTTTTGTTGCAGCCTGTGCCGAAAGTATTACGGAAACACCACCACCTACCGCCACCAGGATAAAAAGAGAGTCACAACGCAGACGCCGGTACAAATAGAAAGCCCCAAACCCACTCTGGAAGGCTAGGTCGTAGAGGCGGGAACGTTTAACACCGTTAATGGATATGTGCCGCCGACCGGTCCACTTGTGCTTCTATTGGTGGGCTGCGTAAGTTCGCAGAGAAAAACCGATAGATGAATTCTTATTATCAATGGGAGTCTTATTCGGCTTCTCTGGAGAAAGGCGAATTTAGCGCTTGAGTCTCATAAGCTGGTTTTTCAAAATGACAATAGTCTGCACGAGAACGACTGCTCCAAGCTTCGAGCAGAGTCAGGATATGTAGCAACGGTCGGTAACCCCGACCACTCAAAAACAATGCTCATGAGGGGAAGTGATGCCTATAGAAAGAACCTGTCGGAATCCGTTGCAAGAACTAGTCAGGGAGTTTGACGACTCTCTACCATCCAATGCAACTGGCGAGTCTGTGTTTGTTACAACGGACTAATCGACAAAGGCTTGTCCATCGTCTGACAGCCTTACTAGCGAGGGGAGGAGGGAAAAGGAACCTCCTTACAAAGAGGAAGCCTCCCCATAGTAAACCCTCTTGCCCTCACCTACTGGAGAGTATAGCAAAATGAAGAACTTACTGAGAAAGAGTATCTTAGGAATTCCAGTCGGCTTGATCGCCTCTACTTTGTTGGTTACATCTGCTGCAGCCGCTTGGATTATGAATCAATATGTCAACTTTTCCGCAACGACTGCGACTTTAGGTCCGATTGAATTTAGCAGCAATGAGAATCAGGACATTAGAATTGCAGCAGACCTTCCACCCGATGGCCTCACTTGTTCTGGTCAAGTATTGAAAGGTGTGCTTTTCAAGGCCGATATGAGTAATGCAACACCAGGCGATGTGTGCTATTACGGGCTTAAAGTCAATAACTTAGGGGATGTTCCTGTATATATCACTCAGCTTGCCCATTCGTTAGGAGTCGAGTTTGAACTATCGGAATTTTCTTGTGGCAACATGATTCCTGCTCATAGTTCCGACCAGACTCTTGAGTTTACGATTCGGCTTACTGACCAAGCAGACCCTAATACGCTCTATGATGATATATCGATAGAACCCAATTATGATATCAATATGCCGGTATGTCCGTATTAGGCGTCGTAGCTACAGTCGATCTTCGCCGAGCAAATCGTAGATTGGGTTGAGAGCATCCGAAACCCAACATCTCAAAAAATACTGGGGCTGTCCCAAAAGGGGCAGCCCCGAAGTCGATTGATTCCTTGAATACATCCGTTTCTCCGCAACTCGTTCCGCTCAGACATGCCAGCGCGTTGTGCGGACGAAAGAAATCCGCACCGCGCTTGTTATTGTTTAGCCTCTGTAGATACTTTACAAGAGATGAAGCTGACAAATCGATTTTGTCTTGAGTTCATATTTGTTGACAAGTGCATTTCCAGGTTCTATAATTTTTCAAACGAATCCAAACAAAGGCTGTGAAGAGGGCAAGTACACGCCGGAACAACGGCACAGAGAACGGGGATCGCTGAGAACCCGTCCGTTGACCAGCGTAGAATGGACCTCAGAGCTGCAGGGCGAAAGGACACCCGAGTAGTCCATGCCGGTTGCCACCGTTATCATGGCAGAGGACATTCACAGCAATGTCCATCAAGAGTGAGGCTGGCTCACAGACACCGTCGCACCACCGACGGGTTTTTCTTCTCTAGCACCAGCTTAAACGGGGTGGTACCGCGGGCAAACGAACGCTCGTCCCCATCGGGGATGAGTGTTTTTTTTGATTAATCAACATACCAGGGGAGACCAAAACCGGAGGAGAATTATCGCGCACGAACTTGCTCTTAAAGAATCATATCGTATCCCAATTTAGCCATGAGGAGAGTTATAGATGAGTGAACGCACAAAATTCGTACTTTCCGATGAGGATATTCCGAAGGAATGGTACAACATCAATCCTGATATGCCGATGTCACCCGGTCCGGTGCTCCACCCGGTGACCAAAGAACCCGTCACGCCGGAATTTCTGTCGGTGTTATTCCCCATGCGTTTCATCGGTGAAGCCGTGAGCATGGATCGCTACATCGAAATCCCGGAACCGGTTCGTGAGATCTATAAGCTATGGCGACCGACACCCCTCATCCGCGCCCGACGCCTCGAGAAGGTCCTGGATACACCGGCGCATATTTACTACAAGTACGAAGGCGTCTGCCCCGTCGGCTCGCACAAGCTCAACACAGCTGTAGCGCAAGCCTTTTACGCCAAAGAGGAAGGTGTGAAAGGTTTCACTACGGAAACCGGCGCCGGCCAATGGGGCACCGCCCTAGCCCTGGCCTGCAAGATGTTCGACCTGGACTGTGAAGTGTACATGGTTCGCTGTTCCTACGATCAAAAACCCTATCGTCGCATTATCATAGAAACCTATGGCGCCAACGTTACACCCAGCCCATCGAATAAAACAGAATTCGGTAAATCCATCCTGGCACAAGATCCGGACAGTAATGGCTCTTTGGGCATCGCCATCTCGGAGGCGGTCGAAGCAGCCGTCGCCTCAGAAGGCAAGTATAAATACTCTCTGGGCTCGGTCCTCGGTCCCGTGCTCATGCACCAATCCGTAATCGGCTTGGAATCCCTGAAACAATTCGAAATGGCGGATGAATACCCGGACGTGGTGATCGGTTGTGTGGGCGGTGGGAGCAACTACGCCGGATTTGCATTCCCCTTCCTGCGGGAGAAATTCCACAACGGAAAGGACACCCGCTTCATTGCCGTCGAACCCAAAGCCTGCCCAACACTTACAAAAGGGCTATACACGTTCGACTACGGCGATTCGGCCAAAATGGCCCCCATCGTCAAGATGCACACCCTCGGCCACTCCTTTATACCGCCGGGTATCCACGCCGGTGGACTGCGCTATCATGGTATGGCTCCCCATATCTGCGCGCTCCACGCCCATGGTGACATCGAAGCAGTCGCCATCGATCAAATCTGCACTTTCGAAACCGCCGTGCAATTTGCCCAAACCGAGGGGATCGTCCCGGCCCCTGAATCTGCCCACGCGATTCACGTCGCCGTCGAGGAAGCGCTGCGCTGCAAGGAAGAAGGCACGAAACGCGTTATCGCTTTCAACCTCTCCGGTCATGGGCTTTTGGATCTGGCTGCCTACCAGGCCTATCTCAACAACGAACTCCAGGATTATGAATACCCCATGGCGAAGATCGAAGAAGCGATGAAGGATCTTCCCGAGGTAGATTTCAAAGAATAGCCGCGTATACCCATCAGGTGCCCCACACAGTGATAATTCTCGTGGGGCACCATGATCGGCATCTACTGGTCGAAGTCCGTCCTAAATCCAACGACTTCCCAATACCGAAAAAATGGTATAGCATTAGGGCAGCATATCGACTGCTCAATAGTTCGATCCACCAAAAGAATGGGAGCAAGACGACATGAGCGATACGATGCCAGGGAAAAAATGGAAAACGTCTCGAACGATCATCATATTCCTGCTGCTGCCATTACTCGTAGGAGTCGCTTTCTCATTCCTTATCCCACGTCCCATTATCGGAGTCATTCGATTAAACGATGCCATCTACTTTGAATCCGCAAATGCGTTGATCCAGCAGATCGAATACGCTCGGGAGAATGCCCGTATTCGTGCCGTGCTTTTGGTACTCAACACACCAGGCGGAACGGTCGTCGACACCGAAGCGGTTTACCTGGAATTGATCCAGTTGCAGGCGCAAAAACCCGTCGTCGCCTACGTCCAGGGCATGGCCGCCAGTGGTGGTTATTATCTCTCCGCTGCGTCGAACGAGGTCTATTCCGGTCCATCCTCCATTATCGGCAACGTGGGAGTCATCGTCACGCTCCCCGAGGATCCCTTCATCGTTGAGGACATTTTCACTACCGGACCCTATAAGATGACCGGGGCAGCGCGCGACACAACACTGCGCGAAATCGATGTCATCAAGCAGGGCTTTTACCAGGCTGTTATTTCTGGCCGCGGCGAGCGCTTGAAACTCGACGCCGAGGGTTTACTCAGCGGACAAACCTGGTTGGCGAGCGAAGCGCTGCAGCACGGATTGATCGACGGCTTGGGTTCAATGAGCGAGGCGCTCGATCACACCGCCCAACTCGCCAAGATCGGTCATTACGATGTCGTCGAACTACAGAATCAAATTAATTATTCGATTTTGTACTCTTACGGGTTTTTCACAGAAACCTCGGAAGGTGTAATAACACCTTTCCCCAATAAAGCAGGTATCTATCTGCTCTATGTTCCTCCTTCCGCAAGGAGGCTGCCATGAAGCGCAAATACATCTACATTGCGGTTGGAATTTTCCTTCTACCGATATTGGTACGAGGGTTGTGGTTCTATCGAGGTTGGTATCGAGCCCCCTCGACCCTCAGCGCACCCGATTACGAATCATTCCGAATGCCTATTCCACCAACGAACTCCGAGCCAAAGTCTGAGGAGATCACCGATCCCGATGGCCGTGTCGTTTTGTTCGATTACAGCCACTACAACCAATTCAATTTCGCAGAGCTTGATCCATTCCTCGAAGACCTTAGCCTCCGCGGAGCTCGTGTCGAAATCGTTCAAGAGACATATGAACCAGGTGAGCGGCCGCTCCATGAGCGATTGAAATACGCAAGTGCGTACGTGGTAATCGCACCACAGGCTAGCTTCTCACCGACGACGGTGAGCCTTGTCGAACGATTCGTCGACCGCGGCGGCCGTTTGCTGGTGATCAGCGATCCGACCCGGAATCTCTACGATTATTATTACGAATACTTTTCAGAGAGCTACATATCTGAAGCCCTTATGGCGGACAGCCTTCTCGCTCCGTTCGATATCTCCTACGCTAACGATTTCCTTTACAACCTGCTCGAAAACGAGGGTAACTTCCGGCATGTTTTCTTCCACCAATTCGCCGAAGATGAACTTACAGACGATCTCTCCGAGTTGGTCTTCTACGGCTCGCGTTCCATCCAAACCAACAGCGGTATTGCATTGGTCACGGGGGACGAGCAAACCCGCTCGTCGCAAACGAGTGCTGATACCGATTTGGCGGTAGCCGTACGCAGCCTGGACGGCGGTGTCCTTGCCATCGGCGACTTCACTTTCCTAACCGCTCCTTACAACCAGGTCGCCGACAATCAAATTTTCATCGATCACTTAATCGATTTCCTCCTCAGTAGAGAACGAAGCGTTGACTTGACCGACTATCCTTACATCTTCCGCCAATCCGTTGCACTCCTGAAAAGTGAAGACTTCGATCTCACATCCGAAACCCTAGAGACCATCACGTCCATACAGAATACGTTTAACACCCGCGGCCAAAATATCGTCTTTACGGATGAACCTGAAACGGATGAAGACGTGATCGTACTGGCGCCCTTTGATTCAGAGTCCGAGTATCTCGATGCCCTCGAAAACATCGACGATCTTGTGCTGCCAATCGATACATTCGAAAACCTGACCGTTCCGCACTTCGGGGAAATCGCTTCCGAAGGAATCGGCCTCGTAGTTATCGTCCAAGAGGATGATCGTACACTCCTCTTCCTGCTTGCAGCAAGCATGGACGATGTACTCGAACTCGCCAGCATTCTGGAAACAGACGAAATTGATAACTGCCTGGTTTGGGAGAACATCGGCATCTGCAAAGCCGGATCGGCGATGGATTATGATTACGGGTTCGACGATTACGATTTCGATTACGATTACGATTTCGACTTCGATGATCCGCTTCTGGATGATCTATTCCCCGAAGAAGATCAGCCGGAACCGACTCCAACACCAGAAGGCTAGGATTACACTTTTCGACACTTACCTGCAAACCGGATGGCACCACATGAACGCAACAAGAGTGGGCTCTTGATAATGCGTCTCCAAGCCATTCCACAAGCAATAACGTTTGCGGTATCCTTATTCTTGTGAAGCGAATCGCCTTCTTGATCCTCGCCGCAATCCTGTTCTCGATCCAATCCTGCACGTCAGGACCTTGGACCAGGCCGTTGCCTACTCCGGCAGAAACAACCCCTGCAGACAGCGGCGAGGAGATCACATCCGCTCCACAGCAAACACCCACAACCGAGATCCGCATCGAACAACCCCGGATCGTGACGGGCATGGGATCGGAAACCGTCGTACTGGGCATCATCCACAATGGCTCCGACCAAAATGTAGCCGAAATCTCATTGGAAGTATCCCTGCTGGATTTCAACGGGGACCTGGTCGACCGCCAAAGAGTATCCCCCCTGCTCGAACACCTCGCCCCCAGAGAAGATTCGCCCTACGCCGCTCGATTTGAAACCATCGAAGGAATCGCATCAGCAGAGGTGGAGATCATCCATAGCGAACTCGCTTCCTTCGATCGCGCTTCCGTCAGGTTCCAAAAGACCACGACATTCACTGCGCGGAGCGGAGAATTTGCAGTCTTGGGAACCGTCACCAATTCTTCCGACGAACCCCTGAACCTGCACGGTTTCGGGATTCTGTTGACGGATGACTCCGGTTTGGCCATCGATCTGTCCACTTACGCCGCAGGACCCACAAGCCTTGAAGCCGGGCAGACCTTACCTGTACTGCTGACACTGGAAACCGACGCTGGCGAATGGGTATTCTACGCCGACGCTACAAGCATTTCTTCCCTGCCTCCAGTAGAACTCTTTTTCACTCGAGAACCTTCACTTGAATTTACTGACCAGGGTCTTCCTTTCGTTCTGGGGGAAATACACAACGATGCCGGCTACATCCGCTGGGTAAGACTGCTGATCGCCGCGTATCACGAAAGCGAACTGCTTTCCTGTACGGTCACAACGTTTCCCATCCCGATACATCCAGATGAAAACAGGGCCTTTCTTGAAACCCGCTTGCCGGGACTCCTTGTAAACGCGAAAAGCCAGGGAGTATTACTGGAAGACATCGAAATCCAAGCAAACATTGAACTCAATTTTGCCCGTGGGTTCGATGAAACGCCCATTCCGCTGTCCGTCGAGATCGACCGCTATCAACCCGTTGGTAGTACGCTCATACTTCACGGGAAGATCACCAATACTGAGGAAAAGACACTCGAGCAGCCTACGGTTCTGGCAACAATGCGCACAACTGCGGGCGAGTTGGTAAGCACCGGCTGGTCGATCGTCAGCGATACATTGGCACCTGCGGAGACGCTGGCTTTCGTCCTGCCATTAACCCTGCCTGATAATACCGATCCGGTTATGAGTGAATTCGATCTGCATGCTGTTGGTTTCTATCCATAATGCGAGAGCATCAACGTGTGGTGTATATTTCGCCACAAGCAAATATCAGACCATCTTGGTATAATTTGTTTGCCCCGGCACTCCGGGGCTCTTTTATGGGTATACTGTAAGCACTTGAACGACCTTGTAGTATCATAGAAAACAACGAAGAGATCGTTTGGCTCGCAAAACCCGGAGAAATCATGGATAAGAAAGCGCATTTGCAGCTCTATCACGAGATGGTCATGATACGGCGTCTCGAAGAGAAGTCCGCCGAACTCTATCAGCAAGGAAAGATCGGCGGATTCCTGCATCTCTATATCGGCCAGGAAGCGGTGGGAAGCGGCATCGTCTCCGCCAGAAAACCGCAGGATCGTGTCATCACGGCCTATCGCGACCATGGGATTGCGATTTCCTGCGGTATGGAACCCAAAATCGTGATGGCCGAGCTGCTCGGGAAGGTCACGGGCTGCTCGAAGGGCAAAGGCGGTTCGATGCATCTCGCAGACGTTAACCTGAATTTTTGGGGCGGACACGCCATCGTTGGTGCACATCTGCCGCTGGCGGCCGGGATGGCATTGGCCGATAAGCAGCGCGGTTCGGAAGCTGCGACGATATGTCTTTTCGGAGACGGCGCCACCAATATCGGCTACTTTCATGAGGCATTGAATCTCTCCAAGGTCTGGCAATTGCCGGTTCTTTGGGTGTGTGAGAACAACCAGTACGGCATGGGCACCGCCGTCGATCGCGCCTCCGCAGTTGGTGAAATTCGACAGAAAGCGGAAGGATACAACATGCCCAATGCACGCGCAGACGGCATGGATGTCATGCAGGTGCGTGAAGCCGCGCAGGAAGCATTGGATCACGTGCGTCAGGGAGATCCTTATCTTCTTGAAGTTTTAACCTATCGTTTTCGAGGTCACTCGATGGGAGACCCAGAGCGATACCGGGAAAGCGAAGAAGTCCTTAAATGGTCGGAAGATGACCCGATCGGCATCTATCGACGTTATTTGATCAAGAAGAAAATTGCCACAGACAAAGCACTCGATGCCGAAGAAGAAAAAGTGAACGATGAACTCCAGCAAGCTGTGCAATTCGCCGAATCAAGCGCAGACCCACCACCGGAAGCGCTTTACGAAAACATTTACGTGGAAGAGGTATAAGCCATGGCCGAGATGACGATGCGTGAAGCCATATCACAAGCGCTGTGGGAAGAGATGGAGCGCGATGAAAGCGTTTTCATCATGGGAGAAGAAGTGGGTGTATGGGGTGGAACATACGCCGTGACACGTGGTTTTTACGATCATTTCGGCGCCGATCGCGTGCGGGACACCCCCATCGCCGAAGGTGTCATCGTCGGTGCCGCCAATGGTGCAGCGATGGCCGGGCTGCGGCCGGTCGCCGAGATCATGACGATCAACTTTGCCTTGCTCGCCATGGATCAAATCGTCAATCACAGCGCCAAGCTGCGCAGCATGTTCGGCGGTCAATTCATCGTCCCCATCGTCATTCGCACCGTCAGTGGCGGTGGGCGTCAATTGGGTGCAACGCACAGCCAGACACCGGACGTCGTCTTCGCACACTTTCCGGGCCTCAAAGTCGTCGCGCCGGGCACCCCGCGAGACGCAAAGGGATTGCTAAAATCGGCTATCCGCAGCGACGACCCTGTAATGTACATCGAGCATGCTACCCTTTACCAGGCACGCGGCGAAGTACCCGAAGAAGAATATTTCGAACCCATCGGGGTCTCCAAAGTCCAGCGCGAGGGAGACGACGTGACGCTGGTCTCGTATTCCAAAGGTTTGCAATTATCCTTGCAGGCAGCGGATATTCTTGCAAAAGATAATGTTAATGCTGAAGTCGTCGATTTACGCTCGTTGCGACCTCTCGATATGGGACCGGTGGTGGAGTCATTCAAACGGACCAATCGCTGTGTCATCGTCGAGGAGGGATGGAGATCCTTTGGGATCGGCGCCGAAGTGGCTTCACGGCTCTATGAAGAAGCCTTCGATTACGCCGATGCGCCGATCAAGCGCGTCGCCCAGAAAGAAGTACCCCTGCCCTACAACCGCGAATTGGAACAGATGGCTTTACCCCAGGTACCTGACATCGTAGACGCTGTGAAAGAGGTGTTGTGATGGCTGAAGTCGTAAATATGCCCAAGCTCGGTTTCGATATGGCCGAAGGTATTCTGGTGCGTTGGGTCGTAGCGGAAGGCGAATCCATCGAGAAGGGCCAGGTCATCGCCGAGATAGAAACCGACAAAGCAACGGTTGAAGTCGAATCGATGATAAGCGGCGTGGTTCACAAGCACCTCATCAGCGAAGGGACTTCGGCACCTGTGGGCGAGCCGATCGCCGTCGTCGGAGAGCCCGGCGAAGAAATCGACACCGATGCGTTTGTTAAGACAACACCACAAGCGGGAGAAACTGTCGAGGAAGCCGAAACGGCGATCAAGGAAGAAAAAATCGAAACGGTCAAACCAACACCCGAACCCAGCGGCGACGGTCAACTTCCTGACGGTGTACGCGCCTCACCAATTGCACGGCGCGTGGCCGCGGATCACAAAATCGACATTGCGAGCCTTTCCGGTAGTGGCCCGGGAGGCCGGATCGTTAAACAAGATGTTGAAGAGGCCGTCGCTTCGTCGGGCCGTACTGCAAAAGAGTCCACATCTGCTGTGGGTGAAAGCGTGCGGATTCCGGTCAGTAAACTGCGCGCCGCAATCGGACGCCGCATGGTTACTGCCAAACAAGAGCTGCCGCACTTTTATCTCACCATCGACGTTGATGCCGCGCCACTGATGGCCATGCGATCTGAATGGAACGAGATCCTGCCGGAAGAAGATAAGTTGTCGGTGAACGACTTCATCATCAAAGCCGCGGCGCTGGCCTTGAGAGAATTCCCGAACCTGAACGCATCGTTGGACAAGGACGTAATCGTTAGGCATGGAGAAATCAACATCGGCGTAGCGGTTGCCGTGGAAGATGGTTTGCTGACCGCGGTTGTCAATAACGCCGACATGAAATCCATTCCAGCGATATCCACCGATGTCCGCGGCATGGTGATAAGGATACGGGATGGCAAAGTGCGTCCCCAGGACATCGAAGGTTCCACATTCACAGTCTCCAACCTGGGAATGTTCGGCATTGATCGCTTCGTAGCCATCATCAACCCACCAGAAGCCGGCATCCTTGCCATTGGCAGTGTACAGCACAAACCCGTCGTAGAAGAAGGAAAGATCGTCCCCGGGTATCGTCTGCAATGCACGCTATCTGCGGATCACAGGATCACAGACGGCGCCGAGGCCGCCCGATGGCTGCAGATCTTCCGCAAGTACATGGAGCAACCGCTTCGGCTGTTACCCATTGAGCGCTAAGGCAGAAATCTCAGCGCACGATGCCAATGATCACGACTCTGATTTTAGATCTATCGGAAGTACTCATTGCTGGCCTGATTGGCATTGAAAAGCCGCTTGCATAGAAACTACAAATCCCGGAAGAGGTCGTGTTATCCGCTTTTGGCGGTAAGTTGTTGGAAGACTTATGCCGGGGTACGATTTCAGAGCAACGCTATCTGAAAGCAATTCTTGAGCAGCAGCAGTGGTATATCCCCATCCATACACTGAAGACTTTGATCCGAGAGAATCTGGGGCGTCGCATACCGGGAACGGTCGGGCTCCTGTAGCAGCTAAAACCGCAATGCCAATTGGTCCTCCTGTCCGATCATGCGCTGGAATGGGTCGACTACATTCGCTCCATCCATTCCTTTCTGGAAGCCTTCGACGCACAGATCTTCTCCTTCGAAATTGGCAAAAATAAGAATGAACCCGCCACTTTCCACTCGCTCATGACGATGATCGATCGCAGCCCAGAGGAATGTCTGCTGATTGATGACAATCCGCGTAACATCCAGACTGCGAATTCGATAGGCATTGCGGGCATCACATTCACGAACGTCACACAGCTCACGCAAGAACTGAAGGAGTATGGGTTTACGATTGCGGATGACCACAGCGCCTAACGCGTAAACTGGGCGAGACCTGTCCCCTAAGCACCGTACTCTTTTCCAAAGCACTCATTTTAGCAGAATCGTTCGAACAGGTATACAATGGTGGCATCCTGCACCAATTCAGATAGGAAACCGCTATGGGCGCTCGAATTCTGGTCGTCGATGATGATGTAGATACTTTAAAACTCGTCGAACTGACTTTGAAGACTGCCGGCCATCATGTCGAGTTGGCTTCGGACGGCGATACAGGTTACGATCTCATTCGACAGGGTTCGTTCGACTTGATCCTGTTGGACGTGATGATGCCCGATGTATCTGGTTTCGACGTAATGCAGCGCCTCAACGAAGAAGGGCAACCCTATCCCCCTGTCGTCATTTTCACCGCTCGCAACCGTCCGGAAGACCAAGAAACCGGATTCCGCCTCGGCGCCCGCAATTACATCATCAAACCCGTCACCCGTGGCCAATTACTCGACATCATCCAAGACATTAAGAATATTGATAAGTAATCGGATGCACTCACCCGAGTACAACCTCAAGCTCGTTCGAGCCATGCTTGAGGAATTCGAGGATTACCTTCTTTCGAACGAGTTATTTTGGCCCTTGGATCCATCCGTTCTGCAGGACCAGCCTCCACTGCCGCGGCTCACGCCCGGCGGATTGATCCTGGCGTTTGACGAACTTGACGCCCAAAGCACCGGAATGACCCCATTGGAACGAACCGAACATCAAAAGCTCGACCGCCAAATGCAGCGCGTCTTCCAAAAGTGGCCAGAAGCTGCAGGAAGAAAAGCGGCGCGTGAGATGCTCAGCCGCTTCAATCTCTGGAAAGCATATGTCAACGATCTACTCGAGAGAGAAGATCGTCCCGATAATTATGCATACGAAGTTCGCCAACGCGTGATCTTCGAACGAATCACCCAGCTGGCCGTACGCCAACCCGGTTCCCAGGCGACCATCCAGGCCATCCATCCAATCGACGCATCTCTGCAAACGTATTTCAAAGCAGGGGAATTCATCTGGGATCCATGCCTGCGCAGACTTTATCCTGAAGATCGATATTGGTTTCTTTACGGCGTGCCTGTGTTGGATGAAACAACCTGACGAGATTCCCTTTTATTCTAAAAAGGCGACCAGAAGTTGAACACATCCTCTGGTCGCCAAAGTTGATCTATAGATCTTTCGAAGATATCGTTTAACAGACCCTACTTCGCATAATCGACAGCCCGGGTTTCCCGAATCACCGTGACTTTAATCTGCCCGGGGTACTGCATACCCTCTTCAATCTTCTTCGCCACAGACCGAGCGAGTCTCGTTGCTTCGAGATCATCGATATCTTCCGGAATCACGATCACCCGAATTTCACGCCCGGCTTGCAAAGCATAACTCTGCTCCACGCCATCAAACGAACTGGCCACTTCCTCCAAAGCGCGAATGCGTTTGACGTACTGCTCCAGACTCTCTCTGCGCGCACCGGGCCGTGCGCCGCTGATCGCATCCGCTGACTCGACAATCACGGCTTCGACGGAATCCTGTTCGACTTCATGGTGATGGGAAGCGATCATGTTGACAACATGTTCCGGCACATTATGACGGCGGCAAAATTCGGCACCAAGCGCAGCGTGGGTGCCTTCCACTTCATGATCCATGGATTTACCCAAGTCATGCAGCAAACCACCAGCCTTTGCCGCATTAACGTTGGCGCCAAGTTCAGCAGCAATAATACCTGCCAGCTGCGCCGTTTCCACCGCATGGGCCAGTTGATTCTGGCCGTATGATGTACGGAACTTCAAACGACCCAGTTTCTTGATCACCTCTGGATGCAAACCCGGCACACCAGCATCGAAGCTCGCCTCCTCACCCGCTTCGACAATCGCTCGGTCCACTTCTTCACGGACCTGTCGAATGATCTTCTCGATATGTGCGGGGTGGATGCGGCCATCGAGTACCAACTTCTCCATCGCCCGACGGGCGATCTCCCGGCGGACCGAGTCGAAACACGAAATCGTAACGGCTTCGGGCGTGTCATCGACAACGACATCCACACCTGCCGCTTGTTCGAAGGCTCGAATATTGCGTCCGTTACGCCCGATGATGCGTCCTTTCATGTCATCCGAAGGCAAAGGCACGACGGAAACCGTAATCTCGGACACATGATCGGAAGCTACACGCTGAATGGCGTCAGCGATCAATTCACGAGCTCGGCGATCACCTTCCATTTGCGCCTCTTCCTCGATCTGGCGGATGATACGAACCATGTCGACGCGCGCTTCACGCTCGACCTCCTCCAAGAGTTGCTCCTTGGCTTCCTCCTGTGTCATTTGGGAAATGCGCTCCAATTCTGCGAGGGTTTCGGCGTAGCGTTGTTCAAGCTCATTGGTGCGCTTGTCGATCGAACTCTGACGCTTGTTGAGAGCCTGCTCTCTTTTATCGATCTGTTCGAAACGCCGATCGATGCTGGCGCGCCGCCGTGCGAGACTCTTTTCCTCTCTTGACAACTCCAATCGCCGTTCCTTTGCTTCATCCTCGGCTGTATTGCGGATTTCCAAAACCTGATCTTTCGCAGCCAGTTCGATATCCTTGGCGTTTCCGCGCGCTTGCTCTAATATGCGATCCGCTTCTGCCTGACGGTTTTTAATGCTTCTTTCCAGTTGCATGTGGCGCAGGACATAACCCACCACCACTCCTGCTGCCAATGCAACGCCAACACCAATTACCCACGTTGTATTCACTGCATATCCTCACTTTCGGCTTCACAATCGGTGGCCTCACGCCAGATACGAGATACCACCGAGGAAATGATAGAATGACCAAAACCCCGCCGAAACAGGTAAGCGCTCAGCCGTTTTCGAAAGCTTTCCCAATCCGAGGAACCATAACGGCGAGCACCTTTGAGGGCTGCTGCATATGCCGCCTGTTCGTCATCGAAATCCGCCAGGTGCTGTTCGATAATCTCACTCGACACACCCTTCTGGCTTAGCTCCATTCGCAGCGCTCTTGCACTTCGTGGACGAAAAACCTGGCGGTTCTCGATCCAAGCTTCGACAAAAGCATGGTCATTGATCAAACCACGATCTTTTAATCTTCGAATAACTGCTTGCTGCACATCTTGCGGTATTTTGTCTCTTTCGAACCGATTTTGCAGTTCTCGCGCTGCGTGTGGTCTTCGCTCGATTAAACGCTGGGCGCGGTGATAGAGACGTTCTTCTGCATCTAACTTCTTCAATGCCTCGATCTCATCATTTGTGATCTCTTTGCCGACCTTCAAATCCACGGCTAAAATGCGATCGAGGGCAAAGCAATAATTCCCATCCAAATGAACGTTGATACGATTGCGATTCTTCGTCTGATTCTTCAAGGCCGTAATCACACCCACAATCAATAACTCCAGATAAAACACAAACCGTGACCCGCTGACTCAGGTCACGGCTAATGACAAACCCTAGCGATCTCTCGATGTCGATTCGACGCCGTCTCACAAAAAGGTTGAACAACCTAAATAAACAGCGAACGTTAAAGGATCAAATCCCGACTAAATTTGGTTAATCCCTTTCGCCACAAAACAAGCCAACGTAAAATCTTCCCTGCGGTGTCAAGTCTCATATCTGAGATCATATTCGTTGTCAATGCCGCGCGAATTTCCAAGTCGTGCGGTTTGGCGCAGCCTAATTATAATTCATTCCGAACGAAGTTCATCTTCGGCACGGTCAAAGTCTACCGGAGCTGAATCCAAACCTGCCGCGCTACGGATTTTGGCTTCCAACTCCTGTGCCAGATCAGAATTCTCCTTGATAAATTGCTTTGCGTTCTCTCTTCCTTGTCCCAAACGCAGGTCGCCATATGAGTAATACGACCCGCGTTTGTCGATTAGTTCTGTAACAACGGCCAAATCCAAGATACCCCCTGCTTTGGATATGCCTTCATCATACATAATATCAAATTCTGCGACCTTAAAGGGTGGTGCGACCTTGTTCTTTACAACACGGGCGCGCACCCGGTTCCCGACAATCTCTTGACCCAGTTTGATGCTTTCCGCACGACGGACATCGATCCGTACCGAAGCGTAAAACTTCAATGCTTTCCCACCGGTCGTGGTTTCGGGATTGCCAAAATACACCCCGATTTTCTGCCTCAATTGGTTGGTGAAGATCACAACGGTGTTCGTTTGCTTGATGGCTCCACTGAGTTTTCGCAACGCCTGACTCATCAAACGTGCCTGCATGCCCATGTGCGGGTCCCCCATATCACCTTCAATTTCCGCTTGCGGGACGAGTGCAGCGACGCTATCGACGACGACGACATCCACTGCACCGCTGCGTACGAGTCGTTCTGTGATTTCCAACGCCTGTTCACCCATATCCGGCTGCGAGACATACAGGTTATCCACATCCACGCCGCAACGTGCGGCATAGGACGGATCGAGCGCATGTTCCATGTCCACAAAGGCACAAACGCCGCCGCGTCGCTGCGCTTCGGCTACGATATGTTGACATAGGGTGGTTTTACCGGAGGATTCAGGGCCGAAAATCTCCGTCACTCGGCCACGAGGAACGCCACCAACACCCAGGGCTAAATCCAGGGCTAACGATCCTGTTGGTATACTTTCGACCATCAAATGTGCGGCTTCTCCCAAGCGCATAACCGCCCCATCACCAAAGCGCTTGGTTATATCCGATACGGCCGCTTCCAGCGCATCTTCCCGCTCGCCGGCCATACTAACCTCATATCCATGTATTTAGGGAGAGTCTACCTGAGTTCACAGCAACGCGCAAGGAATCGGGTTTTTGGAGGGAATCCATAGGCCAAAAATCGGTACCCACAACCATCGAATGGATCCACTGCCACCCTTTTAGCCATCATTAAATCAACGTCACCAGTCAGTTGAAACCATCCGGTATTGGCGGATGTGAAAAAAGAAAAGCGACAAGCATCGGCTTATCGCTACGAAAGGAGCACCCCACCATGTCGTGTGTGGCGGTGTTTTGAACCTGCTTTCGCAGGTGGGGCCGTACTCGCGGGCTCCGCCTTGGCTCCAGCCTATCGCGTCCCCCGACGAAGATCGAACCCCGTTTATAAAGTGTTGGCTCAAAACGCGTGCTACATCACGATCATAGCAGGGCAACGCAATATATACCACGATCACTTCTGAATGTCCATGCCTCACGAATCCTTATCGACACCCAACAGTTGAATGTGCAGTTCCTTCAATTGACCGGGGTCTGCCGGTGAAGGTGCGTTCGCCATAACGTCACGCGCAGCCTGATTCTTCGGGAAAGCGATCACATCCCGAATGTGGGATTCACCTGCGAAGATCATCAACAAACGATCAATGCCCGGAGCAATTCCGCCGTGTGGCGGTGTGCCGAACTCGAAGGCCTCCAACATATGTCCGAAGCGTTCACGAGCGACATCTTCTTCCAACCCGATGAGTGAAAATACCCGCTCCTGAAGTTTACGATCGTGGATTCGGATGCTCCCGCCACCCACCTCGACTCCATTGAGAACCATATCGTATTGCTGTCCGCGTGCCTTCCCGGGATCCTTGTCAAGCAGTCCGACGTCTTCCGGCATCGGCGAGGTAAAAAGGTGGTGACAGGGATCCCAACGCTTCTCGTCCTCGTTCCATTCGACGAAGGGAAAATCCAGCACCCAGCAGAATCCCAAAACGTCCGGATCGATCAAATCGGATCGTTCGGCAATGTGGTCACGCAGTCGCCCGAGCGATTCGAAGACCACTTTGGCTTCATCCGCAACAAAGAGGAGTAAATCCCCTGCTTGCGCTTCAAGTCGTTCTTGAATGGCTGTCTGTGTTTCGGACGAGAGGAATTTCGCAAATGATGAGCGCATCTCTCCCGAATCGGTTAATGCCATATACGCCAGGCCTTTGGCGCCAAACGGTTTTACGAATTCCACCAGCGCGTCGATCTCCTTGCGGCTCGAGTTACCCCATCCTTTGGCATTCAGGCCTCGCACCGACCCACCCTTGGCGACGGTCTTCTCGAAAACCTGGAAGCCACATTCACCAACCAGGTCCGTGATGTCTTTCAATTCCAATGCGAATCGAATGTCCGGCGCGTCTCGTCCAAAACGATCGAGCGCTTCCGCATAGGTCAAACGCGGCCAGGGCTTGGTCAGCAGACGCTTCTGCGGCAGCAGAGTCTCGACCATGGAGGTGAACAACTCCTCGGTAAGCGAGATCACATCCTCACGCTCGACGAAAGACATTTCCAGATCGAGCTGCGTGAATTCCGGTTGGCGGTTGCCGCGTTGATCTTCGTCCCGAAAACAACGTGCAATTTGAAAGTACCGCTCCACACCCGCGACCATGAGCAGCTGCTTGAGCTGCTGCGGCGATTGTGGCAAAGCGTAGAACTCGCCCGGGTGCACGCGAGAGGGAACCAGATAGTCGCGCGCCCCTTCGGGTGTGGTCTTGAAAAGAATCGGGGTCTCGACCTCCCAGAATCCGCGTAGATCCAGAAAATCTCGAATGTACTTCACCACAGCGTGCCGCAGCTGAAGGTTGCGCTGCATGCGCGGCCGGCGCAGATCGAGATAGCGGTACTGCAGCCGCACCATTTCATCCACATCTCCCTCTTCGTTGATGAGAAAAGGCGGTGTGTGCGCGGGATTGAGTACCTTGATCTGCTCGATTTCCACTTCGATCTGCCCCGTGGCCAGATCGGGATTTTCCATGTCCTTGGGACGTCTTTGGACTACGCCTTCCACCTGGATGACCCATTCACTGCGCAAGGCTTCCGCCGCTTTGTGTGCCTCAGCGTCTTTCTCCGGGTGAGCAACGATCTGCACAATCCCCGAACGGTCGCGCAAATCGATAAAGGTCACGCCCCCATGATCGCGCCGTCGATTGACCCAACCGGCCAACGTGATGCGTTCGCCGACATTTTCTGGTCGCAGGGCTCCACAAACATGTGTGCGGTACATCCTGGCCCTCCTTCTCTACTTACAAAAACTACGCCGCCCGGTCTGATTGACATCGGGCGGCGGGAAAATCTGGCCTTGGTGGCGCTAACGCACAAACAATCCCACCACCCGATGTATGCGATCATCGTTGTTGGAATTGTTCGCCTTCATCTCGATCAACTTACGTTTATACATGTGCGGATTATAGCATCCATTCGAAAGCACGGTCAACGTCAAGAACGATATCAGCCCGCGAGTTGGATGTGGATCATCACCGCTTCTTGTACTGCCCGCTCGATATCCTCCCGCCTGGGTTCGCCATTCTCATCGAATTGAACATTGTGGAATCGCGAGTCGCCTGGTACGGCCCTCATCATTTTCGCCAGATTATCCATCTTGAGATCGACATCGTCCTTAATAGCGACGGCGTGACCTTTGAAATCTTCACCCTGGATTCTCACCTTTACTTCAGCGCCGTTAGCGATGTTCTTCCACCAGGGACTGTGTGTGAAACAAATCACTTGATTCCCTTCCCGAAAATAACTCACCGGCGTTGAATATTCCCGGCCGGATTTTCTACCCATGAACGTGATGATCATAATCCGCTTGCTGATGCGTGAATGCAGTGGTGATCGCAGCATCCATTTCATCATCGGGTTCCACACCTTGAAGAACAGATTCATGCAGCCCATTCAATCCTCTTTTCCTCGATTTACTGCCTTTATTGTACTCTTTCTTCGAGAATCCCCGAATCCTTTGGAGCTGCCCAAAAAACAGACGCACATGGAAGGGAAACCGATCGATCAGCCTGGCCTTTCCGTAGTTGGTGCAGAAATCGTATAATCTCACCTGAGGACGGGGAATGAAAAAACAATTCCAGATCCTGCTCGTAGAAGATGACCCTGCCGTGGCGACCAGCTTGAAAGATGGACTCACCAAGGAAGGCTACGGCGTGGATTGGAGCACGCATGGCGAGGAAGCCATTCGCCATGCCAAAGCACACGCGCCGGACCTGTTCATTCTGGATGTGCGCTTGCCGGACACTACGGGCTTCGATGTCTGCCAGCGCTTACGAAAACTGCAGTTCAACCAGCCGATCCTGATCCTTACGGTACAAAGCGATGAGGTTGACAAAGTACTCGGCCTGGAGATGGGCGCCGACGACTACGTCACCAAGCCGTACAGCTTGCGTGAAATGCTCTCTCGTATTCGCGCCCTTTTACGACGATCTTATGGTGATCTCTCCGGCGCCGAAGGGGACGTTGTATATATCAGAGATCTGGTCATCGACCGCACGCGTGGCCGGGTGCTACGCGATGATCAAGATGTGAATCTGTCGCCCACCGAATTCCGCCTGTTAGTGTTCCTGGCCCGCCACCAGGGCCAGGCGCTGAGCAGAGCACAGATCCTCGATGCCGTCTGGGGTTACAGCAACGACGTGGAAAATGAAGCCACGGTTAACGTCAACATTCGTCGTTTGCGAGAGAAACTGGAATACGATCCCGGTAAACCCAGCCTGATCCTCACCGTCCCCGGCATCGGCTACAGGATCGCAGACGACGAATAATCATCTCCCCCAATTAAATAAGGACAGCCTAACGATATTCGCCGCTGCGGTTGACCATTCCCTGATTTTACGATGTTGATGTCCTCGCAAACCATTTTGATCCATTTCTTCCCAACCATCCAGATTTCAAATCTGTAATCCTATTGAAATCCAAATGAAATCAACGTCCGGCATCCTGTGAACATCGATTCGCAGGAGGTTTCGACATGCGTCGATCAGTAATCGTTCTACTATCCATTCTAGGGGTCGCATCCATCCTTGCGGCGGGTTTCCTGGGTTTTCAAGGCGCCCAGGCCCAAAAAGAAGACGAAGTCCAGAAACCCAGCACGATTCCCGTATCATGCGGAGACGTGCAGCAAACGGTGGACGCCCCAGGTCGTCTGGTCAGCACCAGGGAAGTGCTTCTGGCTACAGCGGCCAGTGGTCCGCTGGCGGAAATCAGCGTGCAGGCCGGTCACGTCGTTTCGCGCGGTCAGGTTTTGGCCAGGTTGGGCAACGAAGATGAACTGCGAGCGAATCTTACGCAGGCAAAAGCCGAATCGGCGTCGGCAAAGACGGCGTTAAGGCAAGTTCATGAAAATGCGCCGCTGATCACATCCGAAGCGCAAAAGGAATTGGCAGATGCACGTGAAGCCCTGCGCCAGGCCGAGTTCAGGAACACGGTCCAGCAGGAAGGCAATCGTGCCAGTTTGGAATTGATCGCCGCTGCGGAGGCCAAGCTGGTTCTGGCTGAAGAAGAAGTCAAACGCGCCGAAAGCGCCTTCAACCGCTACTCCGGCCGGTCAGAAAACAATCCGGCTCGAGCAAGTGCACGTCTTCATTTAGCACAAGCCAGGATGAGCCGTGATTCCGTCGCCAGAGCCCTGAACTGGTACAAAGGGCAGCCGACGGAGCTGCAGCAAGCGATGTTGGATGCCGATATAGCCATTGCCGCGGCGCGTGTCGTCGTGGCTGAGTTGGCCTACGAACAAGTCAAGGAAGGACCTGATCCAGATGTCCTGGCACAAGCCGAAGCTCGCCTGGCGCAAGCCGAAGCGTTTGCCGCCCAAGCCGAAACTGAGCTTGCGGGAATGCAGATCGTCGCCCCCTTCGACGGCGTGATCCTGGAGATCAATGCGCGTGTCGGGGACATCGTTACGGCACACGCCGGTTTCATTTTGCTCTGCGACATGTCCTCGCTGGAAGTCGAGGTGACGATGATCGAAGAAGACATGCCGTTGATCCAAATGGGTCAATCCGTCGAACTCTATTTCGATGCAGCGCCCGATGCGGTCGTCCAGGGGGAGGTAACCCGCATCGTGCCTCGGCGCATACCTGGCAGCGATCGCCCGCTGTATCCCGTCTACATTCATTCGGATGAAATGCCGGGAACCCTCGTTCCGGGCATGACGTCTGATGCTTCTATCGTGATCGATAAGCGTGCGGATGTGCTGCGGCTGCCGCGCGCATTGGTACGCGCTCGCTCCGATGGCTCTGCTGAAATCGAGGTCTGGCAGGACGGCCACATCGAGGAGCGTACGATCCTGACCGGGCTGCGCGGCGACGTGTACATCGAGATTCTGGAAGGCCTGAACGAGGGCGATGAGGTCGTTGGGCAATGAAGGCAAAACGTTCATCCAACCACAATGTGATCGAAACTTACGATCTGACGAAAGTGTACAGCATGGGCGAGACGGAAGTTCACGCGCTGCAAGGCGTAGACGTCCGCGTGGAAATGGGTGAGTTCATCGCCCTGATGGGACCTTCGGGCAGCGGAAAGTCCACGCTGATGCATTTATTGGGCTGTTTGGACACACCGACGGCAGGCACGTACGTTCTGGAAGGCCAGGACGTGAGCGCACTCTCCAACGACGAAAGAGCCCGGATGCGGAATAAGCATATCGGATTCGTCTTCCAGACATTCAACCTGCTCAGCCGTATCAGCGCACTTGAGAACGTCGCTCTACCACTTCTCTACCGGCGCGAGGCGGAAGAAGCCCTGCAGCGAGCGAATATCGCCCTGTCGCGCGTGGGATTGGACGAACGAACAACGCATCGACCCGCAGAATTATCCGGCGGTGAACGCCAGCGTGTTGCCATCGCCAGGGCATTGGCTATCAACCCTGCACTGATCTTGGCCGACGAGCCGACGGGAAATCTGGATAGTGCCACGGGAACAACCATCATGCATCTGCTGCGTTCCTTGAACGAAGAAGGCCGAACGGTCGTACTCGTCACACACGATGCACAGGTGGCGGATTACGCTCATCGGAAATTACAGATGTGCGACGGACGCATGGTTTGAGGTGAATGCATGTCTTTTCTGAACACACTCCGCACGGCGCTGCGCGGTATCACAATGAACAAGCTGCGGGCGGCCCTCACAGCGCTGGGGATCATTATCGGTGTGGCCTCGGTGATCACGACACTGGCTCTGGGAAACGGAGCCCGAAATGCCGTGGAGGAAAAATTCCGGCATCTGGGATCGGACGAGATTCAGATCAGCAGCAAACAAACGATCGAGGACGGAGGACTGGTTCCCTTCGGCGAGATTCTCTCCTACGAGGACGGTTTACTGATGCCCGGCGAAGTGGAGTTGATCGACCGGACGGAACTATCCGTTCAAGGCGAGGGAAAAGTCCGGCATGGACGCCAGGTGCTCGATATGCCCATCGTCGGTCTCACCGCCGACGCACTGCTTGACGCAGCTGAACAGGGGCAGGTCCAACCTGTGGCTTGGCCGGAAGGCGAACCGCTGCATTTGGAAGCCTTCATCGATCATGGCCGTGTCTTCACCACCGAAGAGGTCCTGATACAGGCTGACGTCTGCGTGCTGGGTTATCAGACGGCCGACGATCTATTCGAGGGCGACGAGCCGGTCGGTGAAGTCATCCGCGTCAATCGTGAACGCTGTCTGGTCATTGGCGTGATCGCCGAGCTGGAAACGGTAGATCCAGAACAACGCAACCGCAGCCGGGTCAACGAAGCGCTCTACATGCCCATCAGCACGGCGATCATGAATCTGTACGATGAAGAACCCTCGGTGTCGATCGTCGCTCACGTCGAAGACGAAAGCCGTATGGCGGAAGCCAAATCCCAGGTCGCCGCCTACCTGCGCCAGCGCCACAACATCGAAAAGGATTCCGAAGGAGAGTATGAAGACGATTTCAGCCTGTCGACGAAGAAGGACATCCTCGGAGCGCAGCAGGAAGCAGCACAGACTTTTTCCTTTCTGCTGGTCGCCCTGGCCATCGTCTCACTGACCGTCGGTGGCATCGGCATCATGAACGTAATGCTTGTCAGCGTCACAGAACGCACGCGCGAGATCGGCGTACGCATGGCCGTGGGAGCTCGCCAGCGGGATATCGTAATGCAGTTCATGCTCGAGACCACACTGCTGAGCGCTGCCAGTGGCCTCCTGGGCATTGCTGTCGGCGTTTTAATCATTCCCCTGACTGCAATCCTTAATCAGGGCACACCCGTGTTGGATCCACTCAGCATTCCAATCTCCTTTCTGGTGGCTTTACTGACAGGAAGCATCTTTGGCCTGTACCCTGCAATACGTGCAGCCAGCTTCGATCCGGTCAGAGCTTTGCGGTACGAATGAATGGAAATCCATAAACGATCTATGGGATGAAACATTTCTAAATAATAAAAGGAGTCTGAACATGAAACGAAAAGGTTTAATCATCGGAATCGCTGCAGTGCTGGTACTGCTGCTCGCCGGCGCATACGTAGCCGGACGGCTGCTGAATGAAGGCCTGGGCCCCATCCGAGTCGGCGGCGGAAACGTAACGATCTCCTCCGGTGACGGCAGCATGGTCGAGGCTGAGTACGTACCCGCGGATGAACTTCCCGATGCACCACCGGAAATCGCTGGTATATATTCGAGAAGAGAAGATAACAGCATCTTTGTCAAAGAAACGGATGGCGGATTTCGGATCAGCATCGACGAAGAAGGTAACCTGTCCACAAACGCTGGTGATGTAGAGACCGAAATCGTCGTCACGAATGAGACCGAAGTATACGTCGATACCACGTCCGACCAATTCGAAGATCTAGAGGACGGAGATACCTTGAAGCAAACACTCAAACCCGGATCGATCGAAGAACTCGGGAATCTCAGTTTCATGCAAGTGTGGGGAGAGCGCCGCGGTGAACGAGTCATCGCCGACGTCCTGGTCTATATGCTGCCTCCGACGCTCGTGGGTCGATGATGTAGTCATCACATCGACCATCGATTGAAGGAAGTCTTCACAACAAATGGGTTGAGTATCTGAATGCGCCTTCCGATTTTCGGGATACAATGAAATACCCGGCCTGATAAAGGGATCGTTTCAGCATACCGGACGAAAATGTGACAACGATGGAAGAAAAAGGCAGGAAACCCATGAAGAGTCGAACATCTATCCGATGGCGCTTACCTCTGAGTTTTCTGGCGATCGCCAGTCTGACTGTGATAATTCTGGGGATCGTGCTCTTGATTACCTTACGCGGTTATTACTATCGAGTGGAAATGGATTTCCTGCGCACGAAAGCCGAAGAGGTCTACTCGGGAATCATCCCCATATTCGACGCGAGTATCCCTTCCGACGCTGTGAGCGTCTATCTCGAGAACCTTTCGTTCCTCACACAAACCAGGATCCGCGTCCAGGATGCTCAGGGTATACTGCTGGCCGATACGGGTTCACTGCAAGACTTCAACCTGGCGTTAAGCCTCCTCGACAGACAACAGCCGCAAGGCGACGATCGTGCAGATTTCGTCTTTCAGCCTCTAATCATCATTGATAAAGATGACCCTGCCGGCGAGGACCTGGTGATCACCCCCTCTGCAACCCGCATTACGTTCACGGATTTAGAGGAACGCATCGCCGAAATCCCGTCTCGTCTTCCAGAGATGGACGAGATGGGTCGAAAACTTATTCTCAATCCCCGGTTCTCCGATGAATCCCTTGGGTACAACCTGGGAATCACTTTGATCTTCGAGGGATCACGCTCGCAGCAAAAGCTTCAACTCGCTTATTACAACGAAGAAGGAGATCTTCTCGGTTTCGTGGAATTGCTGGAAGGTCCCGCATACGGCCAAGCGGTCCTCAACAGTGTTTTCGTCGGGCTGCTGCTCGCTGGAGGTTTGTCGATTCTCCTGGCAGGCGCAGCAGGTTTGTGGATCAGTCGTCGACTCAGCCAACCCATCCTGGCTTTATCGAAAAGCAGCGCCCGCATCGCCAGCGGCGAATACGCCAGTCGGGTTAATATCGATCGACAGGACGAACTGGGTCTGCTGGCAAGGACATTCAACCGCATGGCCGAAAGGGTCGAAGGAACCGTATCGACTTTGCGCCGCTTCGTCTCCGACGCAGCCCACGAACTCAACACTCCATTGACTGCGCTGCGCACCAATCTCGACCTCGCCAAAACCGAAAGAAAAGCCTCCCTACGGAATAATTATCTCGAACAGGCCATCGAACAATCGAAACGGCTGGAACGTCTCTCGAACGATTTGCTCGATATTTCCCGTCTTGAAACGAAGATGGACCAAAAAGAGATGACGCGGTTGGATCTAACCGGACTTCTGCGTGAGGTGAGCGAACGCTACGCTTCACGTGCAGAACAATCGGAGATCGATTTCCAGCTCAACCTACCCGCGGATTCAATCGAGTTATTAGGCAACGAAACCCAACTGCGGCGTGCTTTCGAGAACCTGCTCGACAACGCATTGAAGTTTACGGACAGCGGCGGTGAGGTCGGCCTGGGCTTGCGCAGAGAAGCTGATGTTGTCTGCATCTGGGTGGAAGACACGGGGATTGGCATTCCAGAAGACGAGCTGCCACTCCTGTTTCAACGTTTCCACCGGGCGCCTAACGCCTACGGCTACCCCGGAAGCGGATTGGGCTTGGTCATTGTGAAAACGATCGTCGAAGAGCACGGTGGGTCGGTCCAGGTCGAAAATCGAGCACGCGGCACCCGCTTCACCTGTCGCCTTCCAATAACGGAATGATTTCGATGGGGAAGCACACAACAGCCAGCGAGATTCGAGGGATTATTCGCCGGTTATTTCTTGCTCGATGATTTCAAAGAATTCGATCGTTTTCCGAAAGCTGTCGACTTCAGCAGAGCTCAAAGCCTCATCTGTGACCAAACTAAAGTGAAATATTGCAAAAGGGGCCTGGATGAAATACTGGTAGGAATATCTTGTTCGTTGCTTGCCCTGCGGTATGGTGGACGTGGCGAGCACATATTTCGCCGGCAGGGAACCGACCTCGAAATTCGAATCTTCTTCAATCTCCTGGTAATGTGAACCGGAGAGTATTTCCATCGCTTCGTTTGCTGATATCGCTCGAGAAACAACTTGATGGTCCCCAATGTTGAAAGGAAGAATTCCAAAGCCATCATTTTGAACGACGCCGTCCGCCAATGTAATCCGACAACGGCGTTTCGGGTTCTCCAATCGATTTTCCTCGAAGTTATATTCTTTCGGATGCTGCCCTGGTAACCCCATGCCAAAACCATCAGGAAGATCCCCCGACTTCACTTTTCGTGCAATCGTAAAACGCATCAGCCAGCCCAGCGGAATAGCAACAACCCGCATGAGCAGCGCGATGACCCGGAAGCTTAACGGCAGATTCTGAGGCAGCGGAAATGCTTCAGCTCCTCCAGATTTCGCCTGACGTAGATGAAGCTCGAAGTTACCGACGGGATCGAAGCCGCGCTTGCGAAATCGGCGATGAACAAAAGAATAACCAGGCGATGCGGCATCGCTTTCTGAAAGATACTCGTACTGAGCAGCAGCAGGTCGAGCGTCAATGGCTTTGGCGAATTCTTCGCAGGTTCTCTCCTTGAACAACCCCCTTTTGTTCAGAATCGCAGCAATATCATCGACCGCAAGATCTTCCAGGCCGCACTTCGCCAGCAATGTGGGAATATCATTGGGGACATCGGAGAGTTCGTTCGGCCCGAAATACTTTTGCTGTGAATTAAAAACGATCAATGGTTTGCGCTGCAAGAAAAGCTCGTAACCCCACACGTCACTGTCCAGCACCCAGAGATGAAGGATGGGAAGTTGTAGCAGATTTAACTCGAACAACAGCCTTTCATCTTCCTCGAAGTGGCTGTAGAGAATAATCGTCCAGCGATCGCTCCAAAAAAGATAGAACGCCCGCTCGCCATCTCTTTCGTGATCGATCACACTATGATCTTCGATCTCGTAGAAACCCTTACGAGATAGCCAGGTCGTGATCTTCTGCTCTGCAACCTCATGAACATCGCCTGGAATGCTGTAGCTTCGGTAGAACGCTCCCATCGAGTCTCCCGTCTGGATCAGGTCGATAAACGATCAATCCAAACCTAACTTCACGCATATGCGTGCAGTTAGGACATTGTGTCCTTTAACTGCCCGTATCTACGTGCTTCAGAAACGATATGACGATATTTCTGGGTTCAATTCCGATCTAATAACTCTTACTTCTCAGCATCATCCTCAGCTGGTTTGTGAATCGACGTTCGCTTTTTCCAGAAAAACCAGATCAAGAGGATGATCAAGACCGGAGGGCCGAGCGTTGGTATGAGGTATACCCCGATCCAGATCGCCACTTCGAACAAGCCGTGATAGGTTTGGGTCAATGTGCGTTTTGCTGTCACGACGGTTTTCGATGCGTCCCACGGTGTGGGCGTCATGGTGGGTTTCGGCGTATTCGTCACCGTCGGCGTCAAAGTCGGCGTGGGGATCAACTCCTGCAGATCCGGCGTAATGGTGATGGTGATGGTCGAAAAGGCGGCGCGGTCCTCGAGATAATTCATTCGTCCGCGGATTTCCTCTATCTGACCCTCGATTTGAGAGAGTTCTCTGTTCACTTCCAGCGCTTCTTCTACGGTGGTGGCTCGATCCAGGAAGGTTTTAATCCGATCGCGTATCGCTTCGAGATTGGTGAGCTCTGATTCGAGATCGACGTATTCTTCGGAGACATCCTCACCGTAGGCATTTTCGTCAGTTACCTTGACAGCGATATCCCGTAACCGACGCAAAGTCCGTTCGAATTCTTCGACGGGCACACCGATGGTGATCGTGCTGTACTTATAGGATTCAGAACCCCAATCCTGATACCAAACCCGGGAACTGATGATGTATCCGCCAACATCGTCGACAATCTGGGTGGTACGATCGATGGCGGTGTCCGAGTCTTCGACCAGCAGGGATATTTCGGCGTTTTTGATGATCATGCGACTCGTGCTGTACCCAAAATCGAGCAGCGCCATCTCGGATGCCCCGCTGTTCGAATGATCGGAGTCAGCGCCATCATCCATGGGAGGCGCCATAGGAGCTTCTTCGACCATAACATCCTCGGCGTACACCGCCTCGCCGAATTCGGGCGCAACAGCCAATTCGTAATCATCGTATCCATATGTTGCAGCTGATGAACATCCTGCTAAAACCACTACGAGGATAAAGGCCAGAGATTTAGTGAAATCATATTGACGTTGCATCATTCCCTCCAGATCTATCGATCATTGATTTCCATATCGCATGCTATCCCCACAGTTCTGATCCGCTTCCAGGATGGCATTTGCCCTTCCTGAAAGCACAGCTCCATCATACAACATGAAACGACGGATGGCTACAAAACCTCGGCTCAAGGTGCTCCTGCAAACAGTGCATCGGCTTGAATCTCAATGCTTCGTGTGTTGCGTCCATCGCCCGTGATTCCACCCCAGCGCACGGATTCGATCAGCTCCGGTTCGCCGTCCGCAAGTTGGTAAAACTCCACCCAGGTCATGCCGATGTTGCCTCGGGTGATTTCAAAAACGACCGCCCCACCGTTTTGTACATCGGTAAATTGAATGTCGACGATCATCTCGACGAGGTTTCCTGCCTCGGCCTGGGCGATCGGCTGCTGGAGGGCGAAATGCCCGTCCAGGAGCGTGGCCATTTTCGCCGATTCGCTGGCCGAGACGACGGTCGGTTGAAGCCACGTGGCACCGATCACCAGGCTGAAATCGGTCCAGTCGGATGTGGTCGCCAGGCGAATGCGCACGCGCTTCCCCTGGATATCCGGCCAATCCATCCCCAGGAAAGCGTCCACCCACTTGCGGGTGAGTTCCAGGTATCCTTCGGGGGCCAGTGGAGCATAATCCTTATAAGACCGTCCGCGGCTGTCTTGCATACCCGATACTGCCGGCTCGATCTGGGTGCCTTCGTGCCACTCATTGAAGGAGGTGATCACCACCATCTCGGGTTCGATGTCCACATCCAGCGCCATCTCCCAGCGATTCTCATACGTATCCCCTTCATCGCGAGGGGTATTGGTATTCGATGGATAGTTTACGCGTTCGGCCGAAAAACCCGGATTCACCCCAGGGAAATACAACGCATCAGCCGGTAGGCTGCGCGCCCATTGGTATCCAGATTCGAGATTGAGTGTGAGTACACCATAGTTATATGAGCCATCAAAGTGGCCTTGATCGATCCATTGCGAAGTGTTCTGATCGGCGATGACCAAGCCGCCATCCGGCAGTGCGTGGATTTCATCCATCGCCTCCTGCCAGTAACCTGGCTCAACGCTGGGGGATTCCCCGTCCGGAGTCACAGACGCCCAGAGGAAGAACAGCCCCTTGGCGCGATCATCGGGACTCCAGCGGCTTGAACTTGTTGTGCGGAAGAAAGCTGGATGTTCGCCATAATTTTGATAGATGTATTTGATGTCCTGCACCAGACGATTCGCCGTACGTCCGCCGTAGTTCTCGATATGAAAGGCCACCTTGATGCCATAGCGCTCCCCCATATCGAGTAGGAGGGGTACAGCAACATTTTCGTTCGATTGCATGCCCCACCAGGAGGAAATGATCACACCAACTCCAGCTTCTCGCAGCCAGGTAAAGTGCTGTGCAACAACAGCGGGGTCCATTGCACTGTAGGCGCCGAGCTGTGGATAATAATCGGCGCCGATGTCGGCGGGTGGATGGTTGTTGGCCTGTTCCCAATGAATCCACTCGCCGTCGGTTTCTTCGTTGCCGTACCAAGGGTAGTAAAAAGCCGCCACCCGGTATGAAGGCTCCGGCCCAACGACTTCGGGCCATTCCGGTTCCGGACTCGACTGGGGGTCATCGATGGTAGGAGTCGGATCGGGCAGCGACATCGGTGTGACGCTGCTGCAAGCCGGAATCAGAAGCAACGCGATGACGAGACCCATAATCCACTTCTTCATACATCCTCCAAGAAATTACTACTCTGAATTTGTTACCCACGCCATAACCAAGTATCACAATGATCCTTACATTGCCATCTGGATATAATCGATATTCTACAATTGGTTTGTAAGAGTTCGCTAGAACGCTGTTCTTATATAACCGCCATGCGTTTGAAATGGATAATGGAGAAGTCAGGCCGGACTCAAGATGTTCAACAGACTCACCACCAGCTGATACACTCCCAAGAAGGCAAGAATTCCTGTCGAAAGCAACACCAGCGCACGCTGGCCGCGAGGGCCGAGGATGTTCGTTCTCCCGAAGAGAAAGATCGTACCTGCCAAACCGATGACCATCGTGCCGTAGAAGGCTACGATCATGACTACAGCATAAGCGTGGTTCTTCTGCCAGGCATCTACGACCGCGGGACCCAACACCAAACTCCAGCCCAAATAGGGGTTGGGATTGAACAGATTGACCATCACCGCCTGCATCAGAGTTCGTGGCGCCGATTCTACTCGCTCCGATTCTTGCGCGACGCCCTGCTGCCAACTCCTGTAACTTGTCCATGCGAAATAGAGCAAAAGAAGACCACCCGCCACACGCAGGACAGTTTGACATGATTCAGGAACACGGGAGAGAATGAGCAGGGCAATCACTACGATCGGCCCATCGCTGATCAGCGGCGCAAACGAAGCGGGAAGCGTACGCCGCCAACCCCGCTGTAGAACGCTGGAAAATAAATATGCCTGTAAGGGACCGGGCTGTATGGCGGCGGCGAATGCAAAGCCGCCGCCGATCAGCACATATTCAAACAAGATTTCACCATACGGATACGGTAATCGCTGCGATCGGAAAACCTTCGTTTCCGAACGGCATTTGACTCACGGGAAGGTACTTGTTCATGCAGATCGGGATCGAAACCAACAAACCAGGAAAAGCAGTGCGGTAGCCGGCAGGGGCAGGAAAACTAAAAGCCCGCGGAGTGGAAAGAACCTGCCGCGAATGATCCAATCCAAAATCAAAACGAGACCGAAAAGCGCCAGACTCAGCGCGCCACCCCATCCCTCCCGGCGCCAGGCGACGGCCAGTGCAAACACGCTCAGA
Organism: Anaerolineales bacterium; assembly: GCA_034430895.1. Classification (GTDB taxonomy): domain Bacteria; phylum Chloroflexota; class Anaerolineae; order Anaerolineales; family E44-bin32; genus WVZH01. The sequence goes on from DAOUDW010000109.1 coordinate 110,114, forward strand.
CTCATCATCACCGGCAAGACGTTTTCGATGGGATCGTAGTCCACTTCCACCGGCTCTGACCCGAACAAATGACCAACGGCCATTACAATCGTAAATGCGATGAGCACCACGCTGGAAATGCGGGCGATGCGGCGTAGTCGATCTGTGGTTGGGGACTTTACTGTATCTGTCTCAACCATCATGATGCTCCTTCACGCATGGGTGTTGGATAGTTCGTGGGGATGATTGGAAATTGGGTCAAAACCCATCACTCCTCATGCTACAAACGCGGATCGACCGGTTCGCTCTCCAAAGCCAACACGCCAAATATACACTCGTGGACACGATAGAGAGGCTCGTTACGCACAAAGCGCTGCAAAGCTTCGATCCCTAATGCAAACTCGCGCAGCGCCAGCGAACGTTTGCGCGACAACCCACGGGAACGCAGTCGCTGCAGATGCTCAGGCGCTGTGTATTCCGGGCCATAGATAATGCGCAAGTACTCGCGCCCTCGACATTTGATTGCCGGCTGGATCAAGCCTCGCTTGCCACGCGCCACGTAGGCCAACGGCTTAACCACCATGCCTTCGCCACCGGCAGCGGTCATATCCGACCACCATTGAATCCCTGCCTGGCAGCTTTCCGGGTCGGTCAAATCGACCACACGATAAGACGTCGCCAAAAGCAAGGTCTCATCCTGTTTGCAAAGCTGTGCCAGAGTATCCATGTGCCAGATGTGATCCTGATCAATGTGGACAGCTCCTTCCGTCGCAAGCAGGTGGAACGGTGCAAGTTTGAGATCATCGATTGTATCAACCGGCCAGCAGTAATGACTGTACGCTCTGGTGTATCGATCGATGCGCTGCTGACGCTCTTGATAGTGGGTAATGAACGGCAGCAATTCGGGGATTCGCTCCGCACCTTGTTTCAGCACAGCAAGTGCCTCATGCAAACCAGCTCGTGCGGAAGCCCCCACAGCTGCGTACTGCTGATGTAATAGTTCCTGTGCTTTTGCCGACCAAGGCATCAGTTCACAGTCTAAACAAACCCAGTCCGTGTTAAATTGCTCCCACCATCCCGCCTCTTCGATCGCGTGGACCATCCTTCCCAGAAATTGATCTTCAAGGCTCCGATCACTGAAAAACGACCTGCCCGTTCGTGTATAACATCTGCCGCTTCGTTCCTCTACCACCCCAAAACGACGCCGCGCCGTTTCTACGTCACGACAGACGATGACCACAGCTCGCGATCCCATGTGCTTCTCCTCACAAATCACTTCAGGGATGCCTTGACTTCGATAGTAGGCGAAGACTTCGGTTGGATGCTCAAGCATGTCCGCTTCCTGGCTGGTTTCTGAAGGGGACATCGTTGGCGGCAAATAGATCAACCACTTGGGGTCAACCGCAAAACGGCTCATCACCTCCAGAGCGGCAATCGCGTTTTCCTCCCGAATGGTTACATTTCCACGCAAACCCGTCGCTACGATGCGTTTACCCGTGACATCATCAATGCGTAAAAGATCATCGTGAACCTGCTGCGCTGTAGGAGAAGCGGCACGGTCTCCTTCCGCCAAGAACGGTTTACCTGGAGAAGCGTACACCTTCTCCGCCGTTACCATCACAATCTCATCTTCCGGATACCGCAGCGCCGTTAGCTTTCCTCCGTACACACAGCCGGTATCGATGTTGATCGTTCCATTGAGACGCTGCGGTTCGGGAACCGCCGTATGACCATAAACGACCATCGCCCGGCCTCGGTATTCCGCCGCCCAATTATGACGTATCGGCAAACCGAACTCGTCCGTCTCTCCCGTCGTCTCACCGTATAACGCGAAGTCACGCACCTTGGCCGAACCGCGTCCCTGCATGCTTTCCTTCATCCCGGCGTGCGCTACGACCAACTTGCCATCGTCTAGAACATAGTGACTGATCAGGGATCTGAAGAAATCGACCATCTCCCGAATATATTCGTCGCGAATATCCTCCGGCAAAGCGTCGATCTCAGCCAGAGTACGATCCAGGCCATGTGTGATCTGGACATTTCGGCCCTGCAGTTTACGGACGAGCTTCATGTCGTGATTTCCAGGAATGCACAATGCTTGGCCTGCCTCGACCATGCCGCGCACCACTCGATACGTATCCAGAATACGCGGGCCTCGGTCGACCAGATCTCCCAAAAAGATGGCCTTGCGCCCTTGAGGATTGCGGTAGACCGGCAAGGAGTCTGATTCACTCGATTGCAGTTCGTATCCCAGCTTTACGAGCAGTGCCTCCAATTCGTCACAGCACCCGTGGATATCCCCGACGATGTCGAAGGGACCCGTTTCATGCCGCAGGTTGTTCCAAAGCGGACGCCGCTCAATACGAGCCGCTTGCACCTCTTCCATGGAATCCAACTGGAAGATGAACCGAAAACCCTCACGTTTAAGCTGCTTCAGTGAACGCTGCAATTGGCGGCAGTGGCTGCGGATGACATGGCGTCCGAAATCTCGCTCGGGGCGGGCCTGGTTTCTCTGCCAGCATTCCTTCTCCGATATGTTGAGTACAATCGCCACAGGAAAGAAATGATATTCACGCGCCAATTCGATCAGCGGTTTACGAGCATCGGCCTGAACGTTCGTGGCATCAATAACTGTCAATCTGGCGTTGGCCAAACGCTTGGCAGCGATGAAGCGAAGAACTTCAAAGGCCTCCGGCGTAACGGTCTGATCGTTCTCGTTATCGGAGATCAATCCCCGGCAGAAATCCGAGCTGATGATTTCCGTTGGTGCAAAGTGCTGTCGGGCGAAGGTCGATTTACCAGATCCGGAAGGACCGATCAAGACAACCAGTGCCAACTCGGGTATGGAGATATTCATCGTGTGAAGACCCCCATCTGACTAGGCGAACCGACGACTTTATCTTCCGGACCAATCGGTAAAAACCGGACCGCATAACCGAAACGCTCTGCCACACCGGTTGCCCAAGCCTGAAATTCACTCCGCGTCCACTCAAAGCGGTGATCCTTGTGTCGAACTGCACCCTCCGGCAGCGACTCGAATTTCACGTTGTACTCCACGTTCGGCGTGGTCAGTACGATGGTTTTGGGTCGGGCATGTTCGAAAAGCACGCGTTCAAAAGCCGCCAGGCGCGCCAAATCCAAATGCTCGATCACTTCCACAACCGCAGCGGCGTCGAAGCCTTCCAGCCGTGCATCCTTGTAGATTAATGATCCGTGCAGCAGTTTGATGCGTTCGCGACTCTTTTCAGAAAGTCGGTCCAAATGGATCCGCTTCTTGGCAATCTCGAGTGCACGATAGGAGACATCCAAGCCGACGATCTCCGAAAACTGCTTCTCCCGAAGCAATAATCTCAATAATCGACCCTCACCACAGCCAAGATCCAACACACGAGAGATGCCCCCGGACTTAAGCACGGCCAGCACCTGATTCAACCGTTGTTCGTGCAAACTAAGTGGTCGCTCAAGTACGTTCTCTTCTTCAATTTGGGCATCTTCGAGCGCTGTGATATCTATGGTCTCATCCGCAACCAGACGTTCTAACGCTTCCTGCGTCAGGCTACGTTTGTACTTCAAATACCGCTTGGTGATTAATTCTTTCTCCGGATGATCTGCCAGCCAACCTGCCCCGCGTTTGAGTAGCTTCTCAACCTCGGCGTCTCCAACCCAGTAGTGTTTGTGGTTGTCCAAAACGGGGATGAGCACATAGAGATGGGAGAGCAGCTGTGAAAGACACACCTTCCCCTGCAGTTTGACCGTAAAATACCTGGAATCACCCCAATCTGGGAAATTCGGGTCCAGGGGATGGCGTTTTAACGCCATGGAATACCCCAATGGTTGGAACAATCGCTCGAGCAATTCACCGCCACTCGGATCGGGAACAACGGCCAACGTTGTTTCGAAAGGTATGGGTATCTTGACAAGCTTCGGTCGATCTTTGCACTTTCCCGCCAATGCGGTGCCGAAAACTTTCGCAATCGCAACACTCAGGAATGAAGACGCCACATAAGGCCGGTCATTCACATACTGCTGTAAGACATACCCAGTGTGACCTCTTCGACGACCACGAACCAAACCAATCGGATCTATCTCCAAAAGCAATGCCGCCGTACAGCGCTTTTCTTCTGCCTCAGGAAAAAAGACGTGCGCGTTTCCGAATGCAGTGGAAAAGACCTGGCTGCGGGCAGGATGTTTGTGTAGCAGATATCCCAGATCCGTTGCCGGCTTGTGCGTCGTGGAAATCGTTAGCAGCATCGTCTCAACCGCACTCCATGTTAGATTTCAGTGCCAGTGAATAACACCAACACCATCGCATAGCATACACCGTCCAAGGCGACCATTCAAGCAAATAACCCGCAAATCCCGACTACCACGGAATGGTCCCCACAAGACAAACAACTTCAAAGATAGTCTCAAAAAACGCTTGACTTAGAGTACACTCTAAGTTGTATGATGGAGTTACTATGGATACAAACCTGACCATTCAACAGACCGCCTCCCGCACGGGGCTTAGCGATCATACGCTGCGTTATTACGAGAAGATTGGATTGATCCCGCCGGTGCAGCGCGCCCCCAACGGACACCGTCGCTACACCGACACGGATCTGGGCTGGATCGATTTCCTCAAATGCCTGCGCAGCACGGGCATGCCGGTGGCGCAGATGATCGAGTTCACCCACCTGACCCACGCCGGAGACCACACCATTCAGGCACGATTGGCTATCCTGAAAAAACACCGCGAGTGTGTGCTGCTAGAGATAGCGGCATTAGAAAAGGATTTAGAAGTCATTCACAACAAGATCGATTGGTATTCCAACATGATCGAGGAGGAATCATGAAACGCACGTTAGGAAAATCGGGAATCGAAGTTTCCGCCGTCGGCATGGGCTGCTGGGCGATCGGAGGCACCTGGAAATTCCTCGACGGCGAAGCTGGTTGGGGCGAGATCGACGACGATGAATCGATCCGCGCCATTCACGCCGCCCTGGACGCCGGCGCCACGCTTTTCGACACCGCCGCCAACTACGGCTGCGGTCACAGCGAACGCATCCTGGGGAAAGCACTGCACGGCAAGCGCGATCAGGTCGTGATCGCCACCAAATTCGGCTACGTCGTGGATGAAAAGGCAAAGAACGTCCTGCCGTACGACGGAGACGAGGAACACGGCGACATCGTCAGCCACCTTCGGGCGGACTGCGAAGCCAGTTTGAAACGGTTGGACACCGACGTGATCGACGTTTTCCAACTGCACGTCTGGGGATACGACCTGGAGAAATCCGTTGCTGTACGCGAAGAATTAGAGGCATTGGTGCGCGATGGTAAAATCCGCACCTACGGTTGGAGCACCGACAGACTAGATGCGGTGCGCAGCTTTGCCGAAGGGCCCAACTGCGGCGTCGCTCAACAGCAGTTGAACGTCTTCGACGGCAATCTGGAACTGCTGCGAGCCTGCGATGAGTTAAATCTCGGCAGCCTTAACCGTGGCCCACTTGGCATGGGCATCCTTACCGGAAAATTCACCCCCGAGACAACCTTCGGCAGCGACGATGTACGCCATAGTGCCGAATGGTTTGAAGGCTTCAAGGACGGTAAACCCAATCCGGAATGGTTGAAACGACTGGAAGCGATCCGTGAAATCCTGACCACGAACGGACGCACCCTGGCACAGGGCGCGCTGGCCTGGATCTGGGGCGCCAGCGAGCGCACGGTGCCTATTCCGGGCTTCAAGAACGTCAAACAGGTGCAGGAAAACGCCGGCGCGATGCAGTTCGGACCGCTGACCCCGGATCAGATGAATGAGATCGACAACATCCTGGGGCGCGATCCGGTACTTGCTTGATTGTATACATACCTGCAGAAGAAATGCCCTCTGGAAATTCCGGAGGGTATTTTTTTTAAACACTCAGGATCAACCCACTGCTATGCCAGATACACCAACCCAAAGTAAATCATTTGTGCAAGATAGAAATGGGGGGTGATTTGCGGGAAGTCCCTTCGCCATAAATCCAATCGCAAGGTGACATACGCCAGCGCCCAGCCAATCCCTAACCAGGAGAGATAATTCCCCCAGGGGACACTGCCGTCCTGCCAGCGCCAATACCCCAGCTTGACCGCACCCGGTTCCAGCACGATTTCGAAGATGAGCAGCAAGATCGCAATGGTCAGTGATCTACGCAGAACGCTGTCGCTTTGCAGTCGTGAAGGCAGTCGCCGTTCCAGCGCCGCCGCGGAGAGCAATAAGGTCAGCCAGGAAAAACCGATGGCGAGCGGTACGCCCGAAATTTGCGGCTGCAGTACGGAATGATATTGATAGCGGCCGAAGATCCAACCCGTATGAACGCCGAACCACTCGAGTGACCAGGTGATGGCGACAACAGCGATGCTCCATCCGATACATTGCCGGCGCTCTTTCTTACGATTCAAACCCGAATCGTTTCCCCTGCAGTATGACCAGGCATACTCACAAACGATCCAGATTCCCAGTCCGATCAACATCCAACTTGTTATCGACAGCAATATCGAGGCATAGCTTCCCTCCACGTGAACCACAGCCCCGACGATAAGTAAAAAATAAAGAATGAAAATTCGAAGCTTCTCGAACAATGGACAACCTATTTTAATTCAATCCTTCGTCGACTTGAATACATCAAGTCCTCAGGCTGAATCCTGAAAATCCTGTCGGATCACCCGTTCGGTCGCTTCGGCTGTCAGCATCACACCAGGCACCCCGGCGCCGGGATGGGTGCTGGCACCTACCAGATACAATCCATTCACATCCTCACATCGATTCTGCGGGCGGAATATGGCAGATTGTGAAAATATTGGCTCCAATCCCCAGGGAGCGCCCAAATGACTGGCTCGCTGCTGGGCGAAATCCTGCGGGGTAAAGACGATCTTTACCTCGATTGCATCCTGCAAGCCATCCAGACCAAAATCATGCTCCAGGAATTCCAACACTTTTTGGCCAAAGGGCTCCGCCGCCATCTCCCAATCCACATTACCAGACAGGTTGGTTACCGGAATGAGTACATACATGCTCTCACAACCAGGAGGTGCCATCGCTGCATCGGTTCGAGAAGGAACGTGCAGGTACATCGAAAAATCTTCGGGAAGGATATGCCGATCGAAGATATCCTTCACCAATGTGCGATAGCGTTCCGAAAGAATCAGAGTGTGGTGGCGCAGCTGAGGAAATTTCTTGCGCACACCCAGATAGAGCATAAATGCACTCATGCCGTAGCGAACACGGCGGAGACGTCGGTCGGTCCATTTGCGACGATACTTCGGCGCAAGCAGGGTTTCGTACGTATGCTGAAGATCGGCATTGGAAACCACAGCGTCCGCGCGAAAGATTTTTTGACTCGTTACAATGCCACATGCACGGCGATCTTCTACGAGGATTTGCACGGCTTCATGATTGGTGTGAATCTCTCCCCCCAGATTCCGAAACACCGCCGCCAGCGCTTCGACCAAACTGTACATCCCGCCGCGCGAATACCACACCCCTTCGGTCTTTTCCAAATAGGGAATCATCTGGTAAACCGCTGGTACGCGAAAAGGGCTTCCACCGAGGAAAAGTGGGTGAAAGCTGAAGGCGAAGCGATGTCGGAAATCGCGGAAATAGCGGGTCGATAAATAATAGGCCGGTAGAAAAGCCCGCAGTTTCAAGGCTTGCGGAATGAACTTAAGCATCGTCAGCCAGCTGTCAAAGGGGCGCGATCCATACCCTTGCTCGACGATAAAACGATAGATCCCACCCGAATGAGCGATGAACTGCTCATATTTCCTGGCATCCCATGGATTGAACTGGGACATGCGCTCCCTCATGCGATCGCTGTCTCCGCTGTAATCGAGATAACTGCCATCATGGAAGTAAATGCGGTAGAAGGGATCGAGCGGGATAAGCTCCAGATGGTCCTCCATACGCTCACCGGCACAGGTGAACAACTTGCGCACGATGCCGGGCGCGGTAAAGAGTGAGGGACCCATATCGAAGGTGTAGCCACGCTGCTTGCGCTGCGAGGCGTGACCTCCAATTTGGTCGCTTTTTTCCAGAATGGTTACCTGGTAGCCCTTCGACTGCAGGCGAATGCCCAAGGACAAACCACCCAGCCCTGTCCCGATGATAACCAATTTCTTCATGCGTTATAATCGCCTCTCGGACAGATTACATTCGTGACTGAAATCATCTTGCCACATCGATTGCCACTAGGGAATCGGGTCGTGAAAGAGTCTGCCGTCCTTAGCGTACAGCTATGCACATTCAAAGTAAATCGACACACGAAACACAGATAAGTCTTCTACTGTAATCGCGGGAAAAAACGGCCGGTTCGCTGCATATAACTGCGGTATTCCTCTCCAAACTGTTCGATCATCATTGTTTCTTCTCTGCTGGCAACACGATTGAAGAAGGGCATCATGACGACCGCCAGGACGAGAAGCGGCCAGACCGCAGAAATCAGCGAAAGGCCCACAAAAAGGAAACTCAGAGCTGAATACATCGGATGCCGTACCCATCGATACGGTCCCTCCATAATCAATTCATGCCGATCCTGGACTTGCAGCGTGGTCGACCAGAACTCTCGAAGGGTATCGTGTACCCATACCAGCAAGGGCAGACTTATAATCCCCAGCCCAACGCCCAACCAGCGCAGCCAGTCCGGCAGGGAAACGACTATCCAACTTGACTCGCCGTTATCAAGTGCATAGAACACGATCAGGGCCAACATTCCCAGGAAAGTGATGGGACGTAACATCAGGCTCAACCAGCCCTCCCGATCGACAGCATCCTCGTCCGCGAACCAGCTGCAGTGACCGGCCTTCCTGGCTTTCCAGCCGAAATAGCCGCGTATGGCCAACAAGGCAGCAAAAAGTACAAAGAAGATGATCTTCAAGACCGGTTCCATATTCAAGTTACTCCCTTTCTTTGTGGAACAACGTATCCTAAAAATACCAGCGTCGATAGGTCGTCATGGTTTGTAAGAAGCCGAACTGGACCAACGTAGTAACCGTCGCTGAAAACTGACTGATGTAGAAATAGTACATTTGCAGGGCAACCAGGGACAATAAAAATCCTAAAATGGCGAACTTTAAACCCGTTTCTTCCCTGCGGGAAAACCAGGCGATCACGGCAATCAACATCAGGACACCGACCACGCTTTGAATGCCGATTAACGCGTCACGCCACCGCAGCACCTGTGGATTCAGGTTTGTTCCACTATGAACCAGCACTACGATGTAGCCAATCACTGCCAGCAGCCACAGGATCAATATCGTTGCGACGATCATGCTGTGCACCCGACGACCCAAACGCATGCCGATCGAATCCGTCCAGCGAACAATCCGTTTCAAGAGACTCAGTCTCGCCGTGGGCAGGTGAGATTTTTGCCCTTCGAGAAATTCGTTGAGTACCCGCGCCATGGATTTGATCTCCTCCCGATCCGACCACATGGCGATAGCCAGCTGCGTTTCGATCCGCTCCGCCTCTGCCCTGTCCAAATCGCCGTCTAACAAATCCTGGAAACCATCCAGGACGTTGTACATGGCCTGACGGGGATCAGCATGGCGGGCGCGCCGGAAAACAACGAAAACAAATACGCAGAGCAGGAAGAAACCGTAAATCAGCGATGCGGCCGGTGGATAGAAGTAATCGTTGTTCTGGGTGATGAACTTCCCCACCTCGTCGATGAAAAGGCCGATGCCGATCCCGCTGAGAACCGCACTGGTTTGTAGCGTCCAGCGGTTGGCCATGGTCAAGGGCAGCAGCACGGCGATGAAGAGAAACAACCCACCCCAAAGCGCATGGGCGATGTGCAGGATGTCGTTGCCGAGCTGCGGAAATCCGGTCAGATGGAGAAAGGCTCGTGTAAAAACTACTGTGCCGGCAAAGGCAACGAGGGAGAAGAACAAGTACTCTTCCGCACGCTCCCGCCGGACGATCGAATTGATCTTGCTGTGATCGTTGCTCATACGCGTTCCCTTCACTTGATCATCCATGTTTCTGAGGCAAACCTGCGATCGCCACATCAACGCGCGGTCGATTAGAGATTATACATGCTTGCGTTAATCACTGGAATCAAATAAATCTAACTCGAAGAAAACGACCCCTCGAGAATTATGGCATCAAAGCGGAATCCTTTGCAGCGGCGCGTTGTAAGTGTCTGGAAAGCCGCCAACAGTGGGATCTTCTTAGATTAAACGCCCATACCTACAACTTCCCCGTAACGACGGTGGGTTGAAATCCGGCGATGGCGGCGAGCTTCTCAATGAACTTTGGACGGAGCATGGGCCAGTTCCAAAATTTGATCGCCAGGTTGCCAAAACCCCAGGCCGGCTCGATGGACCAATCGACGAGACAGACGACATGCAGGCATTTCGGGCAGGCAACCGAAACGTGATCCTCTCCCTCGTGCCAGCCCGAGATCGCATCGTACATATCCTCTCCCGGGGTAAATTCGTTGGCACACTTTGGGCATGTCGCTTCGAAACTTCCCTGCGGATCGATCTCTACGATCCGCCCCAGCGAGATTTCGACACCATTCGTGGACAGAGAGAAAAGATGAGGGTTGGGAACATCAACGGCAATCGCATAACCGGGTCCAGGGGCGTAGCTCGGTCTTCGAGCACCAGGAGTACAATCCGACGTCTTCGCATCGATGATTTGCTCGGCGACCAGATAGTTCCGCAAATGCCGCCCCAGCATGGACGGCGCCTGATCCGGCGGGATATTAAAGACAAGCGCCTGGAAATTCATGCTCATGCAAACTCCCCCATCCTCATACGAGAAAAGCTTATCCCCTATCCCAGATCAGGATCATCAAGCAACGCCATGACCATGCGGGTGGTCGCTTGCGTGTATTCCAAACAGTGTTCACGCATATTCTCTGCATGATACTTTTGGAGACCTTCTTCCGTTCCCAGATCCAGGCCGAGGAGCTCGGAGCAGCCGGTCGATCCAAATTGTGCCTCGAAATCCTGGCGCAATTTAATCACGCGCGAGTATGTTTCGTTCACTGGCCCCCCGGGGAGACTTCTCCCAGTAAGCATGCCGATACTCAGGATCCCACCACTGAGCGCACCACATTGACCGTTTGTCCTCGCCATGCCGCTGCAAAAACCCGTGGCGATCTTGGGGATCAAATCAGATTGGACTCCCTTTGCTTCCGCAACGGCAAGTAAAACACTTTCGGCACACCAATAGCCGGATTCCAAATATTCCCGGCTTCGCTTCGACACTTGATCATCCATGCGATTATCCTTTCGACTGCGGTTCGAGGCACAACCCGATCACCTGAATCGGGAGATAAATATCGTATTGCACGCCACCCTGCAAACCTTAGAATGAATGTCGAGCTTCAAGTTTATCACGAGCTAAACAACGGGTGAAACCACTTCCGCTTCAGCCACCGGCTCCATCCGGGTCCCAACCAGATATGCCAGCGCCGCACCCACAGCGAACAGAACGATGTTGATCATGAAGGGCAGATTCTTATTCAATTCCGAAAGCGTACCCGCTATCCAACCAAACGGCGATGTGAAGAAGATGATACCCACCTGTAGAATCGCCTGTATGCGTGCACGTTCTTCTGCACGAATCGCCAATACGGTCAGCCGATCGACGAGTGGGCCAACGGCTGCAATACAACAAGCCTCCAATACCACGCTGAATATCAAGACAGCATAACCCCGCTCGGGGGCAGTGATCAGCACCACTTGACTGATGCCAAAGACGAGAAAACCGATTACCATGGGCAGTGTGAAGTGCATCTTGTTAAGGCGCGGCATCACGAAAAAGAAGAACAACAACATGATGGCGGCTTTAATAAAAGTGAAAATGGCAATATGCTCAGCAGGAATGTGCAGTTTCTCGGTCACGATAATGGCCCAGAAATTATTGCTGATAAGCATGGCAACACTGATTACGAACATGATACCGCCCGTGTACAACGTCCGAGGTGTATGCAGCAATTCGGAGAAAACGCCCTTGTAGCCTCGCAGCACGTAAAATATGCTTTGCTCGCGCGTTTCCTGCAAACGATTTTTTCCCTGTGCAGTCTCCTCAGTATATCGATACGTGATGATGGCTTTCAACGTGAACATGAAAGCCGCAAAGAAATATAACCCGCGCATTGTCGGTACAAGCGTAAATATCCCGATCAACAGCAACGTTAACGGAGCGAGAAGCCCCACCCACAAATTGGCGATGTAGATCCAGGTGTAGATGTCGATCAGGTGATCGGGTTCGGCATCCTCTACCAGTAAACACGTCCACGAATTTTGTGTGATGCGCCAGAGGCTGTTGAATATGGCGGCCGCCAGAAAATACCAGAAATTTTGCGCCAACGCTGATATCAAAGCCGGGACCGACCAGCAGAGAATATCGAAGATCAAAGTCGTACGACGGCGTCCGAGCTTATCCGTAACCACGCCGCTAAACAAGGCGAGGACGATCTGGAAACCCCAACTGATGGAAAGGATCAGACCAATCTCCTGCTCGGCAAGCCCCAGGGCCAGCATGTAAATCGAAACGTATGGGCTATATAGATTAAAAGGGATGCCCCACAAAGGTTCGGTATAGATACAGGCGCGCGGGTTTCCACGCAGGTTTTTAAGAAAGGTGAAAAGGGAATGGTTTTTCACTGCACGAACCGACATAAAAGTTTACTCCTGTACACATTGCACAACGGCGTGAATTATACCTTTGTCCAGCACCCAAAATTAGGGAAAATGATCATTCACAATCTTCGCATATTTACCATCAACCTCCGGGCAAGCGTAACGACCCTATGGCTTTGGTGTTTTTCGGCTTGAAGTTGTAACGATTCTTGCTTCCACGCACAAATGGTTTCGCACGATGGTCAAATCAGTGACCATCTCTTCTGCAAAGGTATAGAGAATGGAAAAATCCGATCGACAGTTTTCCTGGCGGTTGCTATTTTCGCAGACGATCCTGATCGTATTCGCCTACGCCTTCATGGAGTGGCTCTTCTTTGCCACCAAACCTTCCTTCATGGATGCTCTCCCGCTGGGGAAGAAATTGGAAATTTTCCTTCTTACCGGTCTCATACCAGCAATGGCGGCTGCAGCTATACTGATGTTGCTGCGCATCATGGCCTGGATTCCGGGACCGTTCAAGCGCTTTCAGGTATTCATCCGTCTGGGAACGGTACTGCCTTCGGTCGTCGCGGCAGTTTTGAGTATCTTGTTGCTCGACAATTTCACCAAGACTGTATTTCAGGTAGGCATCGCAACATCTCGAAATACCATACGGGCGGGATACGGCATACTGGCGGTGTTGCTTTTCATCCTCTGGTACCGACATTTCCTTAACCGCATCCGTTTCCCCACCGTGCACTTCCCAGCAAGTGAAAACCCAACCGGTACACATCATCTGCCCACGCGGAATACCATCCAAGTTCTATCGGCCATCGCCCTGGTCCTGACAGCGCTCTGCATTGGAATCACCCGCATTGCCGCAGCGACAGAGATCCTGGGCAGTGAAGTTACGCTCCTGGACCGCTCACCGCATATCATCCTCATCGGCGGAGATGGCACAACCGCCTTTAACATGTCGCTCTACGGGTACGAACGCGAGACAACACCCAATCTGGCCAAGTTGGCGGAAACGGGCCTGCTTGCGGAGAATAATTTCACCAACTCTTCCAGCAGTACTGGATCGATTGTCTCCATTATGACAAGCAAATACCCAACCGACACACGCGTACTCTACTCCCCCAACATTCTGCAGGGAGAGGACGCCGTCCAGCACCTGCCGGGAATATTGCAGCGCGCTGGCTACACCACCATCCAAATCGGTTTTCCTTACTATGTTGACGCCTATGACGTAAACCTGCAGGAGGGATTCGACACAGTCAACGGTCGTGCAATGGGACAAAGCGAAATCGCCAGCTTTTCCCGTCAATATCACCTGGAGGATCTCGGCTATTTCCTGCCGCGTCTCTGGGAACGCGTCACGGATCGAGTGCTGCACATCTTCTTCATCCGCGAGATGCAGGACCCTTATCTTGAAGTAATCCAGGCCGTCGATCCGAATACGCAGCTAAAAATCAGTGATCTGCAACGAATCGATCAATTAATTACTCAGATCCGCGCAACGGACACACCGCTTTTCATCCACGTACATCTCATGAACACACACGGCCCCAAGTTCTATCCAGCAAAGCAAGTATTTTCGGCTGGCATGACTCAGCATCAAGATTGGGTGAGCGAATTCTTCGACGACTCCGTCTTGGAATACGACGCCTTTATCGGCAGAATCATGAATGTGCTAGAGAGCGACGGATTGATGGATCAAACCATCTGGATCGTGTACTCGGATCACGCCAATGGCTGGCGTGCAGACGACCGCATTCCGCTGCTGTTCCATTTCCCCAACGGCGACTTCGCCGGACGGATTGCGGATAACACCCAGAATATCGACATCGCCCCGACCGTCCTGGATTATTTGGGAATGGAAACACCCACCTGGATGTCCGGGAAATCGTTGATCGACGGGAAACGATCTCCGCTACGGTCGATCTTCAGCGCCGGCGTGGTAGGCGTACAATGCGAACCTCCAGACTGGTGGTGTGAGATCGACGCTTCTCGCACATCTACTTCCTTCAATCAGTTTGGATACATTCAATTGGTCGTCTGTCAGGGATTATATCGATTGGAGTTAAACACGAATGAGTTCACCGAGTATCTTGTGCCAGCGCATACAAGCCCCTGTTTAGAATCCCACCTACTGACCGAAGAAGAAGCCCGCCGGATTATCCTGGACCATCTCAGCACGTATGGGTTCGATGTTTCATCATTGGAATGAGTTGGTAGACAATCAGATTAGGAAGATAGGATAACACGTGGATAACGTTATAAAAATAAAAATCACGATGTTGCGATCTCATTGAAATCGCAACATCGTGATTTACGAATACTGCCGAAGTTGGGGTTTATACTGGTGCGAGTGTGCCCGCCCAGATCAACCAGGCCAAGACCGATTTCGCCGTCAAGCTCAGGATAATGTACACCCGCTCGCCGTAAAGGTAATCCGCCCAACGTCCCACCTTGCGATACTGAAGCACCATGTTGATGGCAAAGATGTTGAAGAAGACGAACAGTGTGGGAATGATGGCGTACACGAAAGCCGGCGGTTTGGCATCGCCCGAGTTGACCGCGCCCACGAAATACACAAAGATTACGACCCAGGGAACGACGCCGGCAATGCATCCGTAGATGAAGGCGGTCCAGTTCGTCCGCTGTGTGGTCTGGTTGTGCAGCTCCATCATGATGCCGAAGAGATTCATCATAGCGTTGATGCCGAAGATCAGGATCAACGCGCCCAGATCCCACAGGCCGATGAGCATGCCGATCAAGACGATCATGAGCGACGAGCTAAGTGCATACTCGTAGAAACGCACCGGGTTCATACCCTTCTTCAAATTTTCTATGTACCGGCCATAGCCGATCGTCGAGAGGTAGAAGTGAGCCACCGCCGAGATAAGCAGAAAGACTGCCACGGCGGGACCAAAGCGAAGCTCGTAAACCAACTTTGGATCTGGAATGAGCGAGCGGGTATCGACATCGAAACGCAAGAAGTTAGTGAAGATCGGGTAGGTCGTGTCGTTGCTTACCAGGATCATGAAGACGCCCTGGACTAAATGAAGAAACCCCATAACGATATTGAAACGCCTGAGTCCGGCAAGCTTCTTCTCGCTGACAACTACCGAATGTCTGGAATCTACAGCCATCGCAATTCCCTCCTCCATACTATTTAACGAATCACTTTGTTAGCGATTGCCTGGAATGTGTATCCCTCACGATTCGAGCAATCCTATAATGAATTGTAGCAAAAACCAAAACGGATTGATACGTGTTCTGCGTATCCCTATATCGATCCAATCCGAAGCCCCCATTCAAACCTCGAAAACCTTGTAATCCTGGGCTGCATAAAATCGACCACTCGGGCCGTGATCATCCAGTAAAGCCGGCACGAGGGCTCCTGGCAGCACGGTCGTCACATCGTTCTCCGCATTGGGTCCACCCATATCGGTTTTCAACCAGCCGGGATCGAGAAAATTCACCAACACGTTCGTCCCACGCAATTCCGCGGCCAAATCCTGACTGTATTTATCCACCGCCGCTTTGGAGACGCTGTACGGTGCCAATTGAGGGATGTCCTGGATACCCGATGTCAGATTGATGATGCGCCCGAAGCCGCGCTGTTTCATCTGCGGCGCAAAAGCGTTGCACAAACGCACCATCGCAAACAAATTGACCTCGAAAATCCGCCGCCACCCATCCAGGTCAATCTCCCATATGGATTCCCATTCGTTCTGGATCGCAGCATTGTTATAGAGAATATCGACAACGCCGGGTCCGTCCTGTACTTGAGAGATAAGCGTTTCGATCTCCCGGGGATTCTCCAGGTCGGCAGCGACATCATACGTCTGGACTTCCAACGATTTTATTTGTTCGATCGTCTCTGCGGTGTTGCCTTTTTTACGGCCATGCACGATGATGTTGCACTTCCGCCGCGCCAGGCCCAAGGCGATTTGCTGACCGATGCCGCGGCTGGAACCGGTGACGAGCGCCCATTTGTTTTCCAAAAGCTTCATGATACGCCGCTCCCTCGAACTTCAGATGAAATTACCCTCGTATTGTGGCGGTAGAACGCGACCGAACGTATGTATTTCGACCTACCTACATTCGTTCAAGCATGCCTCAAAGAGTCGTCGCGAGTGGCCGAAGCGTACCGGCGATCTCGCCCAGCAGATCGATATCACCGCTTCCGCTGAGGACGAGGTAGCGCTCCCCAACCGATGTAATCAGGTAATAAGTCACTGCCTCCGGAGATTGAATACGAAATTGGAATGCCCGCCAGTTGCCGGACAGTGACAATTCTTGCTCAGCGAGGATCTCGAAGCCTGAAGCATTCCAGCCCTCTTTCCGAGTGGCAATGAAAGCATCCAGATCGTTCTTCGGATCCCATAACAGTACGGTAATACTCAGATAAGTCTCGCCTTCAGGAATAAATTCCGGCAACTCACCTGGATTGCGGAACCAGGAGGTAATTTGCGAAAAGTAACCACGTTCTCCACCTACCTGAGGTGCATCGGCGGTCCACGAAGTCGGGTAATCGAAGGCAAAACCCGCGGACTCGTCCCGGTAGATGGCTTCAAGCGGAGCCAATTGGAGTTCCGCCGTCTCGGAAGGAGCAGGCGTCATCGTTGGTTCGACCGTGATCAAATCTTGCGGTGTGGGAGACTCCGTGGGCGATGCAACGCTAGTACAGGCAGATAGTACGAGCAGACCAGCAATAAATACGTTTTTATACCGCTTTGAAACACCATTCATCATGTTCCTACCTTCCCAATCTCGATGGAATACGGGTGTAGATGATTATATCCGCGCCTTGGCCACAATGTGGCACTAGCAAGGAGTCCGCGTTATAGAGAAAGCAGGAAAGAAAAACTGTCCGCCAAACGCACTACAAGAATGGCAGTCTGCGTGGAGCTCGTAAGTGAAAGCGACGGTCAGGGATCAGTGCGATCGACCGGGAGTGGAGGAAGACCAGGCACTTCAAGACTGGTGAGTTCGACGCTGGTTTCACCCATCCCAGGCGCGCTGGCTGTTAACGTGATCGTGCCCGCCATGCGCTGGCCGCGCACCCACACCGCCAGCTGCCCGGATTTCATGGTCAACGTCGACGGCCCCACGATGCTGCCCGGGCCGCTGATGCTCAAGGAAACTTGACTGCTGTCTGCCACCACGATGTTGCCTTCTTCGTCGAGAATCTCGATGAAGACCAAGCGCGCATCGCTCGCATCTGCCATTAGTATTTCAGCTTCCGGACGCAGCAGGATGGAGGCCACTTCTCCTGGCGCGCTACGTGTGAAAACCGCCCGTTGTTCGCCTCCGATCAAGCATTCCGCCTGTAGGGTCCCCGGCGTGAAGGCGTCCAGTTCGAATAGAAACGGTGGATGCATGATGTTGGTTCCGGATTGGGGAGAACGGGTTTCGATTAAATCATCGTTCAAGTACAACGAGACGGCTTCGCAGTTGCTGTATACCTCGACTGTCGTGGGCGAATCTGGCGTCCAGTGATTGGCGATATAGACCATGGGACCCGAGTCGATTCCTGCCATATGCACCTGCGGGTCGCGCTGGCTCTGCAGGAAGTAGTAGGCGAACTTGGGAATACGATACATATCGACAAGCCCTGGTCGAAGAAGTCCGAATCGAGAAAATCCACCATAGTCAGCATACTGCCAATAACCATCCATGGAGAACCAGGATACGGCCTGGTTTTTATCCTGACCGTCCTGAAGGTTTGCTGCCTGGACCAACATGGCCTTGTCGCCATCCTCACGGGCCTGACGGCTGGTGGACTCGAATCCACCGTAGTCCCAATCCCCATACTCATTGATGATAATCGGCCGGGAGTCGGAGCTGCTGCGGACGTCATGCTGTGAGGCTTCGATGAAAATATCGTGGTAAGAATAGGTCCAGGCCGCCGAGTAAGCCTGATCGCCGGGATATTCTTCATGCACGATAGTGTGCGCTTCCTGTGCCCAGATCTTGGGATAATGCGATTCATTCAGGCTGGCTTCCCAGGCCACGACGCTGGGGTGATTGCGGTCGCGGCGGATCATGTCACGCAGTTCCTGCAGCGTGTTTTCGTAGAACGCCTCTGAATCCACGAAATTCTGCCACCCGGTCTGCGCATCCAGCACCAAGATGCCCAATTCATCACAAGCGTCGTAGAACGCCGGATCGTGGGGGTAATGCGCACCGCGGATAAAGTTCAATCCGGCATCCTTGATGCGTTTCACATCGTAATAGATGGCCAGATCTGGAACCGCAGAACCCAGACCGTAGATTTCCTGATGCATGTTTACACCCAAAGTCCTGAAAGGCTTGCCGTTGATGATTAACCCGTCATCATGCGTCCATTCGATGCGGCGGATGCCAATACGAGTCACAATCCCATCCACAGATCTTTGTGCTTCCTGAACAGTTGTACGCAGGAAGTAAAGGTTCGGCGTATACGGATGCCAAAGCTGCGGGTTTTCGACCAGGATCTCGTGCTCGAATGTGTGATCGAAGCCCGGCTTGATCGTCACCGTTGAGCTGGCCAATGCGACGATCTGACCTTCGATGTCCAGGATTTCCGAGACGAGTGTGGTTTCTTTTACGCTGTCGTGTCCGTTGAGAACATTCGTTTTCACGTTCACCGTTGCCGAATCCGCATCAACCGAGGGGTAGGTCACAAAAACGCCGCCACCGGCGACCACGTCGGCATAAACGGCGTCCGTGATGTGCAGCTTGTCGGTCGCGATCATACGTACGTCCCGGTAGATACCGCCGTGAAATTGAAAGTCGATATCGTTCTTGCCCGGCGCCCAATCCGGATTGGCATTGTTGTCGATCCGCACTGCGATCACGTTTTCGCCACCGAAAATCACCTCATCCGTGATATCGATGGTGAAGGGTGTATATCCCCCTTCGTGACGGGTCAGCTTCTCGCCATTTAACCAGATATCCGCCACCTGCATCGCCGCTTCAAATTCGAGGAACAGCTTGCTTCCTAGATGGAGATCATCCACCGTAAAATGTTTCCGATACCAACTCACACCCAAGTCGGCGAGGACGTCTTCTGGTGTCACGAACTTCGTCGTATGCGGCAAATCGACATAGACCCAGGATGAATCATCAAATGCGTCATCTTCCGCGTCTTCCAACTCACCGGATCGATATTTCCAGTCCAGATTGAAATTCATCCACACTCGATCCCCATCTGAAGGAATGCGGTTTTCCAACGGCAGAGTCGTTGTTGTAGGCAAAGGTGTCGAGGTACCACCGACGCAAGCGGACAGTACAGCCAGAACGGCCAGAAACAACGCACATAAACGAGAAGTGGAAATGCTTCGCCAATGGATGTGCGTAGGCATCAGGATCTCCTTGTTGTTTCGCTGTTAATTTCCCCGCATCACGATAGATCCATCCTATCGGCCAAAGGCAAGTTCGTTGACCCTACGGATTGCAGCAACATCTGGGGATTCTTCCTGGCGGATAAAGATATTCTCTAATCGCACCATAAATGGACGATGTCTCAAACGTCTGTCAGAATCGAAACGCCATACCGTTCCAGCTTCAGCGTGTCCTGGCAGACAGCACCGCTAAGCAAGTCACGATACTTGCCTTGCGGCAGTTTAACCTTGCGTTCTCCATCGGCGTGATTGAGGTAAAAATAGAATTTCTTCGTCTCCCGCGAACGGGTTACCAATTCTACTTCTGCCGGCAGCACGGGCACTTCGATGTGATGAATGGTCGCCAGGTGATGGATTAAGTCGCGCATGAAGTCTTCGTTTGGGCGCGTGGCGATGTAGTACGCCCTGCCTTGACCGTATCGATTCTCCGTGAAACAAGGTGAACCAGCGTAATAATCATCCTCAAAATATGCCAGTGGTTTTGCCGTCGTCGTATGTGCCACCTCACCCCATATGGAACCTTGGTAAACATTCTGGAAACCATCAACCGCCTGGGGAAAACTGATACGGTTCTTCCCACCGGGTGGTAATGGGCAATATTCTTCGACCTTCACCCCGAGTACGTCCTTTAACGGTCCGAGGTAGCCGCCAAGAAAAACCCCCACATTCTCGTCGATCACACCCGTGAAATAGGTTGCGATGAACGTACCGCCCTGGCGTACGAATCCCTCGATGGTCTCCTTGAATCCAGTCTTGACCATGTGCATCAAAGGTGCAACGACCACTTTGTATTTTGAAAGATCGTAATCTGCGGAGATTACATCGACAGGGATGTTGAGGGCATGAAAGGCTTCGTAGTAATATTCCAACTCGCCGAAATAACTGACCAGCACCGAAGGGAACGGCTGCGCATTGGACATCCAAAACACTTCGTTCTGCAGGGATTTCGAACCAAAGCCATAAGGACTGTCCACGGACCACCAGGAATCGCTATCAAGCAGGAGGGCGACCTTTGCATCCACATTCGACCCGGCGATTTCCGCCAACTGCGTCAGTTCCTGACCCAAGTCGCTGACTTCCTGGAAAACGCGTGATTTTTCGCCAAAGTGCGGCACCATAGCACTGTGATACTTCTCCGCACCTTTCTTCGAAGCCCGCCATTGGAAGAACATGACCGAGTCTGATCCATGTGCTAAAGCCTGATAACTCCAGAGACGCATCAATCCTGGCGGTTTGGGGACATTGACGGGATACCAATCAACTTGAGATGGCGCCTGTTCCATGAGGATGAATGGCTTTTGCAGTAATGAACGCATCATCGAGTGCCGCAGCGCAGACCATTTGTACGCCGCAGGATTACCCGGGTCTGGGTATAAGTTGAGTGAAGCCACATCCAAATGATCGCGGAACAAGTAATGGTCAAACTTACTCCAGTCAGCTTCGAAGTTGGTGGTAATGGGCACCTGTGGTGTTATTGATCGAATGACATTGTATTCTTCCAAATACAGCGTGAAGAAACTCTCACTCAAGAAACGTTTGTAATCGAGAAGCTTCGTCCCGTTGCGTCCACCGGCACTCATTTGAGGTGTATTGATCTCGTCCCAGGAACGATAGTTCTCACTCCAGAATATAGTTCCCCAGCATTCATTCAGATTGTCAATCGTGCCGTATTTGTTTTGCAGCCACCTCTGAAACGCTTTTTCACAGTTCTTGCAAAAGCACATGCTGTTCTTATTGGCATACTCGTTGTTGATATGCCACAAAGCAAGCGCCTTGTGGTCTTTGTAATGAGTCGCCATCTCTTCCGCCAACCGACGTACTGCCTTACGATAACTGGGACTATTAACGCAGTAGGTTTGTCGAGAACCGTAGGCGACTCGTTGGTCATTCTCCCCCACAAACAAGACATCATCATACTTACGAGTTAACCAGTTGGGCTGTGCTGCTGTGGCGGTGCCAAGGCAGACATCGATATCATTCGACGCCAAGAGGTCCATGACTCTGTCCAACCAATCAAAGGTGAAGGTATCTTCATCCGGCTGCAGCAGCGCCCACGAAAAGATGCCAATACTGACCATATTGACATTCGCCTGTTTCATCAAGCGGATGTCTTCCTGCCACGTCGCTTCAGGCCATTGTTCTGGAAAGTAATCTCCCCCAAAAATTATGCGTCGACTTCTCCCTCTGATCATCATCCTATCCCTAAAACCCTATTTGCAAAGCTTGTTGATTTCATCCAGCTCGAACCAGCGCATTTCCATGGGGGCCAGCGCAAGCCGTGTCGTTTTGCCATCTCCGTTAAACACCGTCGTCTCCTGTTTCTCGTCGGTGTTGTTGATGACGACAAATTGCTTCACCTCTGGGTAATACGCACAATCGGTGTTTGGGCTGCTGCTGAACCACTTCGTAGTTTCCGCTTCCATATGCCCCGCCCAGAGTATTGCACGCAAGAACAAGCGTGTGTTCTCCCCGTTGTGTTTGTAATCGGCCATGTATACCGCGCGACCATTGCCGAATATGTTGGTTGACAGAAGTACGTCATCCGGTGTTCCAGCCAACAAATCAGCTGATTCGGCACTCAGGTATACATCGGATTCCGTCACACCAAGATCGAGTTCGCTACGTAGATCCGCCATGATGTAATGACCTTCGGTCAAATCTGGTCGAAGGGTTTTACTCCAGCAAAGCGTGTTCCCGATTTCCTTTTGGACACCAAGAACATCGGCAAGTTGGAAGAAACGACCTTGATACTCACAGGCAGTGGGTTCTTCGACGCCGATAAAACCTCCGCCGCTGTAAACCCACTCGCGTATCTTCACCACCATTTCTTCATCGATCCAGTTCTCCCCCCCACTCCAGGCGCTGTTGGCGACACCCCAGTTGATGATCACACCAATATCATCGTCAATCCCGTGCTTGCGGATATCATCGAAGCTGATGAATTCAACCTCAGCCTGCAATCCGCTCAAACATTCAGGGATGTGCCCTTCCGGCCAATTGTCGTTGTGCATCCACGCCCGCGACCATCCCCAGACATCCAATAAAGCGACCTTCTTACCCACACTATGGGGCTTTGATTTCTTCGTCCTGGCCAATAGCGTGCGGAACTCATTGGCAAGTTTTTCGACGTAATCAAGAAAATCCGGGTATTTGATAGCCAATTCCAGATATCCCCCGAAGCCAATACGGTCGATGCAACGACGCAACAACGCCCGGCGAATGCCCTTCCACCACTTCTTGCACTCCTTTACCGGGTCGCCATCATCGATGAATACAGGCTCATCCTGGAGGTTAACAGGAAAGAAATAAGGATACAGACGCACTTCTTTAAACGAATCGCCGGGCACGTCGGAGATTCGGCGCAACTCCACACCGCTCAAGCAGGGACCTGCGATGCCGTCAAATCCGATCTCTTCGAATCCATCGCGATAAGGTTCCGTTCCGATCCAATGATCGCAAAAGAAGAACAGCGCCTTCTTTCCTGATGCGTGGACCAAATCCACGCACTGCTTCGCATAGCTGCGCACAAATTTCTGCACGAGATCGATCCAGTCCAAGTATTCCTTTTTCGGGATGCGATAGGCGGCGTTGTAGTATCCCATATCCACGATGTCTTCACTGCGCAGGCGATAACCGAACTCCTTCTGAAATTCGTCCATTGCCAAAGCGCTCATGGGATCCAGGTAACCGCACCAATCGAGAAAAACGTTCTCACGGTCTTCATTCTTGATCAAGGGAAACTGATAGAACAAAGAAGTAAAACGAACCACATCTGTGTTGGGGTGGTTTTCGAGCCACTCACCCAAGAATGCCAGCAAATGCTCCCTGGTTTCCGGCAAGCGAGGATCGACGCCCATCTGGTGTTCACCACTCCAGTTGTTGGTGATGTAGTTGTACATGGAAGTGGTTTCCCAAATCTGATAAACGAGGAAATTCACCGTGTAGACATGCCACCGAACCGGACGATCGATAACCACTTCCTGCGTCGCTTCTCGATAGCACCAACGCTTCGGATCGAGTACGACACCGGTCGTTCTGTCGATCACCTCCCAATACTTCGACGGGGCGTGTTTTTCGTCAATACGAAATTGCTCGTAACTGTACCCCTTAAGAATCTTGATCTTCAAATCCTCCTCATCGACGCAAGTTACGGGCAAGGACATCAAGAATTTTTGTTGGCATTGATCGGGATTGGCTTGCGCCCACTCCTGATCTGCACGAATCAGGCAGATTGTGGAGTAGATATCGTATCCCATGTTGAGGATCCCATCCGATAACATCGTGCCATCACTATCCCGGATCGCATCCACTCCCCATTTCGAACACAACATCTTGACCGCATCTTCCATCCCTTCCTGGGCTGGAAGTGTGAAATGACCGGTCAATTCTTCACCAGTTTTCATGATCGATACTCCAATTACCACCGAATTGGATTGGGTAAGATTTTATGGTGAACGACACGTTGTTTGACTGGCTGACTCGACATCCATAACCCACGGAGGAAAAACCGCGTTCCGTGGTGCATCCATGGATGATCATGTCCGAAATCGTTCCCGCGCACGTGTTGACAACACGTTTCGAACAGGATACTACAGATTTAGCTATAAAAGCAACCCAAATTCCAGGTTTTTTTTCACTGTTTTTGCGGAGGAAATGGTTGCTGTATTCGGTTTTTTCAGGTTAATGCCGCGAGGGAAATAACCGGAGAACTTATAGCTGCGTTTGCCTTCGTTCCATTTTCCCATGAACAGTGTCTCGATGCTGTCACCACCCTCACGGCCTGTCTTAAACACGGAGTAGCCCAGTTTGGTATACAAATGGATGTTGTTCTCGCTTTTCCCTCCGACGAAGAGTTCAAATCGTGTGGGGGAAAATTGCTTCTCAATCTCACACATCAACGCCGTACCGATACCACTGTTTTGCATGTCGGGGCGGACGGCCAACCTGCAGATGAAGCAGGTGCCACTTTCTTCGTACGCCCGAACCGTGCCGACGATCTCATCGTCGATTGTGGCCTTCAATATCAGATGCGTTTTATATTCCGCTTTAAGTTCATCGATGCTTTGATGCAAAGGCGGTATATCATAGCTGCTGTAGCGCTTCGCCTCCTCCTGAAACGCTAACTTTTGTAGAGCCAAAATGGCTTCCGCATCGGAGATCCGCGCCGGTTTGATTTTCATTAAGCTTTATCCGTAAATCATGAATTCAATATTTTCGAATGATGCCATATAATAATCCACTTCCTTTCAGGATGATTGTACCAACGAGTGATAGGATCACCGTCCTGGAATATATGGCAGAGTAACGCCCTACCATTCCGGGGAAAGAAATCAGATCACCCCTTTTCAGAGACAAAACAGAATGACTGATAGAACCACCACAATTACCTTGCGGCTGTTTTTCATATCCACATGTGGCCATTGAATCAACAATGGCGGCTTTAAGATCCTGATGATTCGCTCATCAATCCTGTTGACTCGCTATTATCAATACTTCCGGGGCGTATTTTAATGTGATGCAAATATTGATATTTTGGAGGTTGTAATGAAGACGAGTTTGTTCGGATGCATCGCCATTCTGGCTTTGCTCACCTTGTGCGCCCTATCAGCATGCAGTATGTCCTCGAAAACGGAAGCACCACCGATCGCAGCTGCGCCTACGTCCACACAGGCTCCCACCGAAGTCCCGGTCTCTTGGCAAATCGTGCATAAATTAGATCTTGATAATGACACATATTTTGCGGGTTTTCATCAAGAGAATTATGGAATCACTGTCGGATATGGTGGAGAAGTTGTTACCACCGATGACGGCGGTGATACCTGGATGGAAGCAAACAACGATTCTTGGTGCCGCTTCGGATTGGACATTGTCGACGAAAACGTCGCCTGGCACGTGGGCAACGGCGGACACGTTGGCGTATCCGTCGATGGCGGACGGAATTGGCAGCGCGTTTCCGATCTTTCGGATTCCGGAATCAGCAAATCGATCCGCTTTCTCGATGAACAGACGGGTTGGGCAGCATCGGAGAAAGAACTATGGGCGACCTCCGATGGAGGCCAGACCTGGGTTGATGTTCTTCTTCCGGAATCAGGGATTACGATCCTCACAATCGAATTGCTGACCGAAGTCGACGGATTTATCTTGACGCATCCCGGCATTTTGTACGCTACGCATGATGGTGGTGCGACATGGAATTCCCTCGATTTGGGGGTGGGTGGAGATCAAATCAGCATTCTCGCATTGCCGTCGATGCGCTTTTTCGATGCTCAAAATGGGCTCATCGTGGCTAAAATTAATGGAAAAGGAGCTATGACTTTTCGCACCGCAGACGCAGGGGAAACTTGGGAACGGAAAGACATGTTGGTTGACATTGAATCGATGAATCCGACTTTTTTTCTCTCATCGGATGGCGAGACTCTGACCATCAAGGACAGTTCGATTATGGTTTTGCGTAACAACGAGTAAACCATCTTCCTCTTTTCTCCGGAATACGAAAGTCTTAGAATAGCTCCTGAAGGATCAGGAGCTATTCGTTTATGGAACTGGCTACCATTGGCCGTGAATTTTTTCCCGATTATAAGCTTCCACTTATTCATCATCCACAAGAGATATTCGATGCAGCTTTTAACACCGGCACACGCCTTCGATTGGTGCTCATCGAAAATGGGACCGGTGTTCTCGACCTGTCCGGACAGCAGGTTGCCTTTATTGCCCCAACACTCTTATGTTTGAGCGACGATGAGCAGCCGGAGGTTAAGCAGCACTTAAACCTGAAAGCGCAGTCCATCTACTTTCATCCCTCCGTAATCAACGGCGCCTTTACGTTTGAAATCGTACGCGGACAAGGCCAAAGTCTTACGACGACTACGGATTTACAAGATTTGTACTACCTTCGCCCATTTGTGGATCGTACACCGGAATACCATGGCGCCATGCGCATCGGCCCGGCATCTGCACAACGCATTGCTTCGTTGTTCAAAGCACTCGAACAGGAGCTTAGGATTCAAAGAGATGACGGCTGGCCATGCCGCAGCCGGTCGTATTTCCTGGAGTTAGTCTATCTGGTTGCGCGAATTAATTCTGGCGCACATGAAGATGAACCCGACACTCTCGCTTCATGCGATGGTGACATCACCGATGTGATTCTCTACCTGCATTCCAACTATCAGCGAAAAATCACGATTGATGAATTGACGACAACCTTCAACATCAACCGCACTACGTTGAACGAAAAATTCCGTGATGCCACGGGCGTGCCCATCATCTCTTACCTGATCCAATTAAGGACCCAATTAGCCGCCGTGATGCTTAGAGATACGAAGCTTCCGATCAGCGAAATCCTTTACCGGGTGGGATTCAATGACCGCACCCACTTCAGCCGGACATTCCGCAAACATACGGGGTATTCACCGAGCGAATACCGCCAGAAATTTTGCTGGATGCTGCATTGAGAATTGTTTTCCCATTGCGGAACAATCAGAATCGTTTAACTACTTATCTCCCGACCAGAACTGAATCATCCCCTTACCAAGCGCTTCATTCGGCCTGGGAATAAAATCGAAGCGTTCGTAAAATGCTTCTTTCCCTTTCGCAGCGAACAGCCCAACAACCGCATCTTCTGTCGCTGTACGGGCGATATACGCCATGATGCGATCCATGATCGCCTTACCAATTCCCCGTCCACGATACGCCTCTATGACAATGACATCCTGGATGTAGAAAGTGATCGCCCCATCCCCGATCACACGCCCCATTCCAATCAGTTCAGCACTATCCCGAACGGTCACGTGAAAAAGGGAGTGCTCGAGGCCGTGTGCAGCAGCTTGCACGTCGGCGTACGCACCCCAGCCGACGTGGGCGCGCATGCGATTGTATTCCCCGATTGTTGGGGGTTGCTCACTGTATGAAATCATACTGGCCTTCTCCCAGGCGACAGCCATTTGAGGATAATATTTCATATCTTTCGAGGTTATTTCCATGGGAACATTACTCGAGCTTGCCGATAAGGTCAATTACGACGTAATCCTCAATTTGAAAGGCCACATCGACTCGATCATCATCAAAGGTAAACGCAAGCTGAAACCCGAACCCATTTCCGGGTGTGTCCGCCTCAACGACAAACATATTGTCCGAAGCCCATAATCCCTTGAAAGCCCACGGGGTTCCGTAGGGACCTGCCGTGACACGGCAGACATCATCCAGTCCGACCGCCCATTCCAGTGTCCCCACATCCCAACTCGACAGGTCGGGCCACGTAAACAAATACTCCGCCCGTTCCGGTTCGAGTGACCACATCATTGAGGCCTGCGATCCCTCGGTAAAACCCAGAGAAGTGGACTGCAACCCAAGCGGATTGGCCTCGAAAACGATTGTTTTACCGGAAATCTGCGCTGCGAGCGCCGGCAGAGGTGACACTGCCTGCGCCGCTTCTTGGGATTCGGCAACTTGCTGAATCTTGTCTTCGAGTCGCTCTACTGCTTCCGGATTCGGTCGGAGCGATCTATACGACTTAATCGCCGGTTCTATGTAAGTGTGCAGTAGCCCGCGTGGGGAAATATCATGCTGCCGATTCAGACTGCTGGTAAAAACAAGCACCAAATCATATTCCGGTAAAAAATCGATAATTTGCCCCGCATGACCACGAGACTCATACAGTCCATCGCCCGGAATCCACCAATGATTACTGAATTCGTAGGCCGCAGAGAAAGCGGAGACCTGAACTTGTATGGTAGCTTCAACCCAATCTTCCGAGATGATCTGTTCCCCAGTCCAACGTCCCTGGTTTAAATAGAGATAGCCCATCTTGGCCATATCGTGAGGCAGCATCATTAAGCCACTATATCCCAGAGCGATTCCCTGGGGATTCTCCAGCCAGACCACATCTGAAATATCAAGTGGATCAAAGAGATACGCCTGTGCGAATTCAGATGTAGTCATACCTGTTGTTTCCTGAAGGATCGCAGACAGCAGAAATGAAACCCCATCACAATACGCAAGACTCTCCCCGGGCACCCCCACCATGGGTAGGTCGAGCATGTATTGAATCCAGTCGTCCGTTTGATTCATCTTGAGGGCTGAACCCGAGACAGTCTGACGGCTGTCTGAGCAATCCAGGCCTGCTGTCATGTTCACAAGATGTTCGAGCGTGATTGCCTCTTTGTTTGTATCCCGGTTGGCGACTGTCCGATCTGGGAAGAAACCCAATACAGATTGATCTACACTATCAATGAAGCCTTGCTCGAGGGCTATACCGATCAGTGTACCGGTTATGCCCTTTGAGACGGCATAGATGAAGTGCTTCGTATCCACCCGGCATGGATAAAACGTTGCATCCACAACCATGTAGCCGTTACGGAGGATCGTTATACTATCGTAGTCGTATCCCTGCTCTTTAATCGCATCGAACATATTGGCCAGGATTTCCGAGTCCATGCCCTGTTCTTCGGGCGTGCTCGTACGCCAACCCCTCGTGGGCGAATACACCGGCTTGCTGCAAGCAACAAGACACAGCATGAGTAATAAAAAAAATGTCCCCTGAACGATCAGGTTTTTACGATGCATCTACACATTCCTCGTTTTGCCAGATGATTTCAGATCATACGGGACTTAGCTGAGCAATTTCCATCCGGCAGCTGATAATCGCCTTTGATTGACCAATTATTAGGCAGGTTATCCATCATCAGGGTCGGCATCATCATCCCCAGGTATGACTTATAGTATGGTTTTATATATCGAAAGCTTATCGAGATTGATATCAAGGCCGATATTCAAATCACGATCCCCTTAATGGAACAACATCATTTCAAGGGATCGTTCGAGTGCCAACATGTGTGAATAAAAGACACTAACCTGTTTTGCGGATGATGACATACCCACAATTTACGCGTAAAAGACATGTGGATGGAGTCACTCATCCTTGGCAATGATATCCTCGACGGTATAACGCTTGAGCATGTCCTTGTATCTGCACTTATACATCGCCATCAGGTATAAGATCTCCGTTTCCGTTCCTTCCCAATTGCACCGGCGGCAGTAGAACTGATCGCTCTCCCTATCGTAGAGCAAATCGAAATCGATGTCGCGGAACAGGCAATTGGGACAACGATAATTGATTACGCCTTTTCGACCTTGAGACATACTTCGAACTCCTGATTCACAGCGACGGCACGCGAGACGCCGAGTTTGATATTCGGGGCAAACGAGTACCCCTCCTCAAAATATCCATGATATCCCTTCTGAGCCGGGATGAGGCTGATCTTCGTCTGGACCTGTGGAATGACGGCATCGACGCTTTTCACGTCGTCTACGTGCTGGTCCCGGCAGCGGTATTCGTAATGCAATTCCTCCCGAACGCCGTCGTTCCCCGTCACGGAAAGCAGGCTGCCGGTCAAATCCTCCGGGTATTCCGTGGTTCCCCAGCAGGACGTGAGAAACTCGTCGATTTCCACCTCCGCCTTGGGATTTGTCGACTCGATAATCTTGCGCTTGATGATGATTTCCCCGGTGTTCTCCATAAAAGTATAGCTGCTGGCCAGTTTGACCGTCAGGTTATTGAATTCGACTTCAACCGGCTTGATTTCCAGAATGCGACAATTCTTCCCTTCGCTGTAGCCACCCGTGGTGCGGCAGGAACTGAGGTCGATCTCTTCCGAGCCGTAACGCAGCTTGCAGCTCTTGATCGCCCCCTCTCCGGCATAGTGCGTGAACGCGCCGGCACGATAGCGAGATTGAATGATGAATGGATAGGAAGCGTCCTGGTGGGCTTCTGTTCCTGCACCGACTGGCCGTGTTAATTTCGAGGCATAGGGTCGCAAATCGGTGATCGCCCCGCCCTGTTTCAAATCAACCTGCACGCGGAATTTCGAATCGACATACCAGAAGGCTTGATTCTTTGTACCCCAGAGGATGTCCTTCCACAACCCACAGTACGGACCACTGCGAGGTTGATTCTCCCGAAACCAATCGGCAAACTCGGTCATGGTCATATCTTCGACCTCGTCCTCCTCCTTCAACTGTCCGTAGTAAGCAAGAAAATCTTCGTAACTCTTCTTCAGTATGCGATAACTCGCTTCCCAACGACCACCCTTGCCCATCCAGCCCGGCCCGACATAGACGAGATTGTAGCTGAACCCTTTGTTATAGCGCTTCATCACCCGATATTGATCGATCAAGTTGTACATGTAGGGCAAACGATCGTCTTCATAGATCAAACCGCGGATGATATTCTGCGGATGGGTGCCGAACATATCACCAGCATTGTCCATGATTGCAAGCAAGTCGCGCGAAAGATGGGGCAAGGCGACGATACCGATATCGTCCTCTTCGCTGTCTGCGATGGCATGCGAATTCTTCTTCGAGGGGATCCATGCCGTCCAGGGGGATCCGTCCATCAACGTGTACCAGGAGGAGTTGGCATGGCGAAAGATTTTCGGCCCTTCCTCAAAGCAGGTGGCGATCGCCACTTTCACCATGGGGTATTTTTCCTTGATGTACTGGATCAATTCCGCATCCATGAAGTACGAACCTGTGGAAGTTGGATAGAACCCGAACACTTCCTTGAAGCGTTCAAAGGAATCAACGACGATCTCCTTCTTGAGGTCCATAGGAAAGAGCCAGATAGCCAATTCCTTGGATTTGAATTTCTCACGGAACTCTTTACAGTTCAGCCCCAAGAACGTGTGTCCGATTTCGTCCCCGTATTCCTTATGATGTCGTTTGACGATTTCGATGCACTCATCGTTGAAAATACTGGAATACGTCATCTGGATCGTGGTTTTAAGGTTGTTGCGATGGGCGATCTCCTGCTGCAAACGGAAGATTTCAATCGATTCGCTCACCACCTCCTGCTTACTGACTTCCTCCGTCTTGCCCTCCTGTGCGCTCGTGTCGATATATTCCGGCACCAGTTCGGGTCGATGAATGATGTTGAGAATGAATTTATCCATACAGGTTCTCCTGCCAAATGGTGATGCGAAAAGGTCTTCGTGGTTTTCAGCGGAGCAAACCGCGAAGCCGTATTATACATAATATACTCTGGCGACTTAAGGCAAGACCTGAAGCTGAGCTCGAATCTCGCCTGGATGTAATCCCATTTTATAAACCAATGTCTGTCGAGGGGGTTTCGGCCAGCGTCTTATAAATCTCAGCGACCCGCAGGACAACGGCTTGCCATAATGCATCTCCGAGTTCCGCAGTCGCTTGTGTGGGATCCCCGATCACGCCCGTTCTCGAATATTGTGAGAAGTCAAGGTCGGGATCATCCCAATCGACGGGGTCACTCTGGGGGTCGATGATCTTCTCATCTCGCACGGATTCAGGGCGCAGGTGCATTGCGATGGCGGTGGCGAATGAATCAGCATGACCACCCGGCGTCATCGGGTTTCCCACCTTCATCCAAATATCATGATACGGGATGTCGGGCAGAAAGGTATATGCACAGCCCTGATGGATATGATTGAAGCTCTCTACGACTTGTTCCAGCACATGCTGTCCACAGCCGCGCCAGATAACGATCCGGCGGAAACCTTGATCGGCGATGGAATTCAAAACCGCCATGACAACTTGCTCGTGCAAACGCTGTGGGAGATCGATAAATCCAAACCCGAAACCACGATGCTCGGGTGTGGGACCAAAGGGCATCGCCGGAAACACGAGTACGTCCAGGGAAAACGCCTGCTGCGCCTTCTCCGCAGCCGCAACGCAAACCCTTTCGACGAACCAAGTGTCAAAATCTACCGGTAAGTGCGGCCCTTGCTGCTCCGTACATCCGGTTGGGACCACAGCCAGGCAATCCACCTGGGTGTATTGTGCGATTTCCTCGAAGTTTAAATCACCAAATCTCACCACTCCCGCACCTTTCCATTAAAGCCCATTATCCATCCAAGACGATTCGCAGCCCGTCAGCGTTCACCGTCGATCATACAACAAGAAAGCGTTTCATAGTAACTTTTTCTATTCAAAATGCAGCCAATGCGGATTGATCGCCTCAAGAATAACGCCCTGGCTTTTTCTTCTGCGATTTATTTCCATGGATGGTTGGTATAATTAAATCGGCACGAAATCTACCAGCATGACCTGGATTGATCGTCCATAAGATTGGAGAAGGAGAAAAGAAGGTGATCCAACACTCGGGATTTGTCCCCATCCGTTTTTATCTGACAGGGAAAATATTGCTTGTCCTGGGGATCATCGGTCTCCTCGCTGCCGGAGTCGATTTCATTACAGCATGGTTTGGGTTACCGGCAATCATCCCGATCATGTGTCTTGTATTTGTCTTCGTTGGTTTGTATCTTGTATATGTCGTACCAAGAGAACCGGAGGCGAATTCCTAAGAAAAACAGCTTATATAGAGAGACAGCTTCGCACCTCGCGTCGAATTAGTCTTGCTTCGACTGTGCCAGCGGGCCGATTAACGGCTGACCATTAAAATCGACGAGACTATCCCAGATGAACAACAATGCATTCAAACGGCGATTGAATTCGAGCAAGAAATTCTGGACAACTCCGTCCTCGTCGAAGCCGGGCTCAATAACGCAACCCGCAATAAAACAAACCCTGCGCACACGGCCCAATGTATATACCAATTGATCCTGATCCGCACACACACTTTTGACATAGCCGGTCAAACCTGCAAGGTGTTCCGCGACCTCTGCAGTAGGCATGAAATTCATGCGGATATGGGCCACCCCGATGTCAAAGATGACACCTGTTGCGATTCCCTCCTGGCTCAACCCTTCATAATCCTGGATCACATCCATCTCGTCGAACACCCTGGAAGAGAGCAGTGAAGGATCGGCGATATAGAATGTAGAAAAATCAGGCATGATGTTACTCCCTGGTAGGCGGCAGAGACAATCAGCGAATTTCAGCCAGACGCGGATTAATCCCGCGCCTCGCGATACATTTCCTGCGCATCTCTTGGCAATTCACGCACGTGGTTCAGTTGCCCCGTGATTTTTTCATCCTCGTCCTGAGAATATGTAAACCCGAAGTGCTCGGCAACAGAACGGGCGGTTACTCGAAACAACCTACAGGCGGCTTCAAGGGCGTCCCACGTGTGATCGATACCGGCGTCTGAATATGTGTTCACCAGCAGCTCCCATAAAGTGGGATCGAGATGCTGCTGCAAGCGCTGGCCGAATTTTCCCAAGTTTATCGAAAAATGGGTCTCGACACCGACGTACCATGTTAACATCTTCATCAGCTCTGCGCGCAGTAATTGATCGAACACCGCTTTGGCATAGATAATCTCTTCCCGCCATAACCCTTTGGCCACGTACGCAGAAACCCACCAGAACTCGTTGCAGCAATCGCTAAAAGACTTTTGCGTGGGAGGCTTGGCCAGATAATCACTTTCATTCGAAGGCGGAAATGGTTCGATGATACCGTCTTTGTCGAGTAATAAGACACTCAAGCTGTCACGAGCGAATTCGTCGATCCTGGCAACGGAATAGAGAGTCAGGTCGATACGATTTCCATCCGCAAACTGCATCAGATAGGCATAACGATCGCTGCTTCTGGGATGATCGCCCATATCATCCGGCAGCTGCAGGATCATGAGTTCTCCAAAACGCTCGATCCACGCGGGCGTCTCTTTAAAAGAGGCAACATCTGTGACGATGTAGACAATATCGAAATCCCGGAAAAAATCGCCGACTACCTCTGGATTCGCACGAGAACCATTCAATATCACCGCCCGTATGCGATCATCTTCTCGAGCAGTGTTGAGAATCAGTTCGAGCATTTCTTTTTCACTGCGCATGAATTTACGCACTCCTGAAACCGATGGTTCAAAACGAATAGAGGTGAAATACGACGAATGCATATCTCGCATTGAAATGTTGCCCACATGCAGCTCGTCAGCTTGACCTACCGTGGGAAACGTCAAGGGAATGCAGCAATCTAACCTGCAACTATCTACAAAATATCTGAAACCGAAGGAACGTCCTCCGGCCAACGTCCTGTGCTCTTCAAATGATCTCTTTCCCCCTCGATGATGTCGATAAAATCTCGACCCGCTAAGGACGCATTCCCCTGCCCCTCATTGAACCTCTCCGCCAGCTCCTTCAGAAAGACCGCATATAGTAAAGAAACGGGAACATCTTCCAAGCGCGCCTCGAAGTCGGTTAAATCTTCAACCCATGCAACTCGACGCTCAGCAAGTATGATTTCGACCTCTTCAACAAGCCGCATTACCGCCGGCCTTGCTCGGGCAACCTCGATAATCGGAGCATCGGATTGAATCAGGCATGTCGTACAATTCTCATCGGAATCGATCATCATTGATCCACCGAACGTGTACACCTTGACCGTCTTCTCTTTCCGATCCGATAAGGTTATCAAGCCGGGTGCTATTCGATATCCATGCTGATGAACCCAAGGATGATAGAGGCGTAGTAGTTCGATCTGGTGGGGATGGGCGCTGTTGATCGATGTAAAGGTTGGAATCTTAACAAATTCCGGATCGAAGTGCTGCTTCGATGGTACGCAGAGAATTTTGATTTCAAGCTTGGGGTGCCCAATGGATTGATGATAACGTGCGGGAATAAAGCGATAACCCAGATCGGGCTCTTCATCTTCCATTCTAATCGACATTCCTTCTCCTCATCACCAATCTACAGAAATTCCGCAATCCCTTCATACAAACCTATGCCATGTCCTCAAAATCTGTAGCCCATCACACGTACACGCTGATTAACTGTCAGCCTCAAATACCACCAAGTCCTGATGCTTTTTCGCTTCCTCGATAATTAATCCCCTGACGGTAAAAGCGGGGCCCAGATCGCTTCCCCGGATCACCAACAACCTGTCACCGATGCGCACCCCATAACGCTGAAGCGTTTCCGCAGAGACTTGAATGACGCTCTCACGCATTTCAACCCAACTGAAAAGCCTCCCTTGATAGTCAACGATCGCCCCTTCCGGCAATTCGAAATTGCCAAGGTCCGGATTCGCTTGCAACACTGCTGCCA
The DNA here is from genome assembly GCA_034430895.1 of Anaerolineales bacterium. Lineage (GTDB taxonomy): Bacteria > Chloroflexota > Anaerolineae > Anaerolineales > E44-bin32 > WVZH01. The sequence goes on from DAOUDW010000109.1 coordinate 146,052, forward strand.
GAGGGGTTCGTGAGAATGAGTCCTTGGAAGCAACACAAAAGCCACCCGACTTTTTACTGCCTGGCAGCATGATTAATTTCATATAATGATCAAATCCGTACTCCTCCATTGCTTCCGGAGGGAGCAGGATGTGCCCCATTTCTCCTACCTGCGTCCAACCATATGTATGCTTTCCACCTTTAACAAGTTGCGGCATGAATGATCTCCATTTGCATCTGCAGAGAATGTGGGTTTAACACCCCATTATTAAATAGACTTTACTCAATTGCCTTATGCACTTTCGACATCGGGCAAGTGTCATTATAGCCGCACTTCGGACATAAAATGAAGAAGGAGAGCGGCATGTGCACAAGCAGGAATGCTAAAAGAGCCAACACAACCAGGGGGGACGATTGCCAATATATGCGGAACAGCCAATAAAAGGCGAATAGATAGCTGCCAACCCCGATAATGCCAAGCAAGATCAATTCGTTCTTAAACGACCGGGTTGGGGAAATCCGATCTTGATTTCGATGCAGTACAAGTGATAAAAACGGAGCGAAGTACAGCTGGCTTAATCCAGGACAATAGCCTCCACGGTATGGACATCCAGCACAGATACCCGCGACGGCAAAGTTGACTCCCACCCAAAACAACAAGAAAACGCCCATCAAAGCAAGCGATTCTCTGGCCAAGAGATAGATGGTGCCTGCATAAAAGAGGATCAACGGAATGGCCGGAATTAAATGCAGAGCCCGATCCCTTTTCGTCCATTGATGAATATCTTTACGCTGACTCATAATTCACCTCTTTGTGCCACCAATTAACAGCCGCTGCTCCTCAGAAAAACACGAAATAGCGCGGGACGGTGCCAAGATATTGACGGTATGAATCCCCGTATTTTTCCAGGCAAACCTCTTCCTCTCCCAATATACCAAAGTGGCTGAACACTCTCGCCAAAGCCCAGATCAGTAGCGCCAACCAAGACCCAATCGCGATACATCCCCCCGCCAACACGATGGAGGCCATCACAATCTGAGGATGGCGCGAGAGCTTATAAATCCCTCGAGAAACCGGTTCATCGAGCGGTGTGTTCCGAAAATCGAACAACGCTTTCACCAGTCCTGCCAATCCCAGGATGACGATGAAGCTTCCGATTGGAAACACAGGTGACCCGATTTTCAACGGCGAGAAGAAAAGCAAGACCAAACAACCAAACGCAATCACTTTGCCGATCACCGTGAAAGTGATTTGTTTTTGAGACCACCCCGAGCGGTCGAAAAGGCGCTTTACGACTTCATCCGGAAAAATCCTGAAGAGTACCCCATCCGTTAGAGACAAGAGAATCACCGGGATCCACCCGTTGAGCCATCCGAGTTTTAAATCAGGAAGCCATTCCATGTTTGCACCTCAATTGCAGCTTGATCTCGGAAACCGAAATATTTTCGATTGTCCGGAATATATTATATATAGAATCTCCTCGCATCAGGTCGTAAACAGAAAGATCGAATGCCAGGTAAAGATTTCATGACAACGATCCGCCCCTCGAGCGATCATACGATCCTTTTCATACGTCATGCACGGATGATAACGACTGAAATAGCCAAATGCAATATCACACATCCACTGGGTCAGGGAGGGCACACCCAACTCATTGAATGCCTCGAAAACCAAACATCGCTTGATCTCGATTTCGAAGCGCTGATCGCTTTCCTCGATCACGTCGAAAACAATATTGTTGCTTTCAAATCGCTTGTAAATTCGAACAAAATCAAGCAAGCATTCCCCTGGATCGAGCTTCGTAAATCCCCGGAAAAACACATCCCCACCCGCTAAAAGGACCACTTGCATGATTTCATCCGCACGTGCTTGCCCAAAAAGTTTTTTAACACTACGATACATATTCGCAAGCAGTTGAAAATGATTCTTCAAAGCCACTTTGGTGACCTCAGCATGATCTGTACTCGGCTTTGCTTTATGATGGTTCATCCGTGCTTCGAAAAATGCCGGAACGGCAATGCGTAAAGTAGTCCATAAACCGACTTCTTCTCGCAGTACGGAAAATCCAACTCGATATTCGGGAGTCAAAATCATAGTCGAACCAAATTCTCCATCATCATTCACAGTCCTTTGAACCCGCCAGGAAGCATACTGCACGGTTCTGTTCCGAATCAGCGATCACTCGCACGAAATCACCGTTTGTCGCCTCAGGAACATCGATCAAGCGCACGATGTTTTCATACTTACGCGCTTTGGGCATGAATGTCAACAGTGCATTTGGGGCTGTCTCGAAAAACGCTGTTTGGAATTGTGCGGCGTCATCATCGGGGTATACGGGCATGTAGATCATTTGGGCTTCTACCAGATCCTGGAAGAAATGGGTGCCGTAGGATACTTCGGGGACATGCCCTGCTTCTTCCAGAGCCATCTCCACAAGCACCGATGCATTATCGATGTCCGCATACCCAACGTTGACACCCAAGTTGATGTTGCTGCTTCCCCAACGTCCAGGCCCCATCATTATAACCTTGCCTCGCTCGACCTCCGGTAAACGATTGATCTGACCCACCAAACGACCAAGATTTCGCTTATCTTCGACTGAAGCCAGATGATAATAAGCGTGTGGATCGATGTATAAAATGTAACGGATTCGATTCAGGCAACCGCCTCCAATCATACGTTGAGACCGGAAGAGTACTCGCTGCGGTTCTAGGTCTTCTGGAATTACAACGCCATTGATCGACCCAGGAATAACCAACGGACGGCACTGAAGCACATTGATATTTACTTGCCCGTCCTCACCGATAGAAGCCGTGAATTCAAGATCAACAGGATGTCCATAAACAGCCTCCAATTTACGCAAAATCTTGCCCATCATGGGCACGAAATCCGTTTTTTGGAGCAAATTGTTAAAAGTCAATACGAGTTGCTCCGGCTCGCATTTCACGTTTCTTGAAACCGGATCGTAAGGATGACCATCCTGCATAACCGATACGAACAACTCGAGGTTGGGATAATCCCTGTCACCGAGTACTTCTGGCAAGATGCAATTCGTAAAACGTCTTTCCTGCAAATCCAGGAGGTCGATTTCATGTTGGGAGTATTTCGCTACCCTGGCACCGATTTCCGGGCGCAAGTGAGGTTGACTGATGGAAATCATGCGGGGATAATCCGCGCCCACGCGATCCACAGCTCGTGTTCCCAATCCAAAAACGAGACGGATAACACCCTGCTTGGGATCGATGCGGTCGTTCCAAACATACAAATTTCGCGAAAAAGCCACTCCGGCGAGTGCCGGGAAGAAATAGTGTCGATATGGAATCCCGGAAACTCGTTGGACGAGAATCGCCATCTGCTCGTCGTTCTCGCCCAAGCCACGCCGACTGCGGTACGTCAGCGCATCCGGATTGAGCGCGCTGGCATAAACCAATTTAACCGCCCGCATGAAATCATCGAGACGGGATTTGGGATCACCTTGATTGGCACAAAAAATACTGCGGTATTTGCCGGCAAATGCGTTCCCAAAACTGTCTTCTAATAAGCTGCTTGAACGCACAATAACCGGCGCCTGTCCATAATAATCGAGCATTAGACGGAACTGCTCCCGAATTGACTCGGAGAAAGTGCCCGATAGGAAGCGTCGTTCCACATCTTTGAATTCGTCATACGACAACGATGAATTACGAGTCAACTGCAGCCGCAAGCGAAATAACTCGTTATGAACCAGGAATGAGAAGAATACGTCGGAACCGATGTAAAACGAATCATGATCTTCCAACCGTTCGATCAGCTCGACATCTTCCGGCTCAGCCATTGACGTCAAGATACGGCGTGCCAGCAACATACCGGTGGCTTTGCCACCAATCCGGCCGGCGCCAATCAGACGATTTCGGACAGCGAGGAGATCATCCAGATTGAAAAATTTCTCGGTGAGTGTATTGAAGATTGGATGGTGTCCAATAAGCATACGGATAAATTCGCGCTTTAAAGCCAGTTGTTCTTCGTCTTCTTCGTCAAGCCCTTTGGGGGATACGCGATGACGAACAAGCTTCTGATATACGCTTTCCCACGGATCTAACGGCTGCACCGAACTACGCAAGGGAGATTGATGCGCTGAAGCCAACACTTCGGCAGCTTCCCCACTTTGCGCCAGCGGCATCCAATGATCGCCTTCAACAAGATGCGGCAAGAACATTTGGGGAGAATATCGGTCCCATACCTTAATCGGGTGTAGATACATTTGATCCTTGGCATGATAGATGTTGAGTAGAAGTTGAGTTGTATCGCGGATACGGGCAACCGTTTCATGGGCATGGTGGCCGCTGGTGAGAGCAAAATACGTCACAGTATCCAATTCAAACAGGTATGGACAGGTCACCTGGAAGAAATTCGCCAGCAATTCATCCGTCACCCACTTATCCACCAGCGACGAGAGATTATCGAAGACATAAAACACCCTGGAGCCACGTGCTTCGATAAGTCGATGCACCTCCCGGGTAAAAGTATCGAAACCGTCGGCAGGATTTAGTTCCAAGATTTCCAAACCTGCAAAAGGCTCCAACACCGGAGGGTGCGCCGCAAAACGCAGATACACCAATGGCCAGCCGTCTGCAACAGCAGCCTGGGCGAAGGGTAGAACAAAGTGGCGATAATCCTCTAGATCATCCACCTGCCAGACGACGTTGTCGCCAAGCCGGAAACCTTGAAGAACATGATCTAGGGCTTCGATCCCACTGCGAATTACAAGTTCATCCATATATAAAATCCATAAGCTATTATACAAGTATGCCGATGAAATATGATGTCACTATTCCAGACATCATTCGTTGGCAAATTAAGCAATCTGATCCTTTGTGTTGCTTTTACTATCAAGGGCAAACCCGGGCAGCGAGGCACTACTCTCGAATGAAATAACCCCGCAGGAAGGACAGGAAATCTCTGCGTGATTGAATTACCTGGGAAAGGAAATGACGTGATCCACGCCACCGGGCCTTCTCCCGTTTCCACCATCCCCCCAACTCGATGGCCAGCGCGGCAATTCCTACATATGAATATAGGTCGGCGAGATTCGCACTCGGCGATCGGAGAACTTGAATAAAGTCCGTTGTGCAGCCGACAAACAAATCATCGACCAAATTCCCCACTACACCCGCGGTAATCATTATGAGGGCAATCTTCGGCCACGTACTCTCTGGCTTCCTGTGCGTATAGTAATCAAATAAGGGGAAGGCCATTAGCAAAATCAAAACCCGTACGATGAGAAATAAAATCTGAACCCATTCCGGCATCTCCGGAACGAACCATGAAAAACCGCGACAGTTGGGCACGTACGTGATGAATACGATGTCATTGATAATCGGATTGCGGATTCCGGGCATCACACTCGCGCGGACAAGCGCTTTTGTGGCCTGATCGATGACCAGCAGAATAGAAGATAGACCGACCCACTGATGGAATATCCTGCGCCTCACGGCTTTCCGATCTTGCACTTCAAATCCCCGAGACACAGAGCCTCATAATCCGCTATGCTTATTCTGGTAATGCATTCGCCAGTTCTCGGGCTGAAAATGGTTTTCCATGAGCGGGATAGATAACTTTGGCGCCGTGTTCGATGAGTTTCTTCCAACTCGCGTATACCGCCTCGAGGTCTTCAACATAAATCGGGTGATGACCTATGCCTGTCAGATGCAAGAAATTCATGGCGACATCTCCTACGAAGGCACTTCCATCCGAGAGAACGATGGATAGTGAATCCCGGGAATGTCCCGGGGTGGATAAAATCTTGCCGTCGACTCCAATCTGCTGCAGCAACTCGAAATTATCCCCTGCTACAATGAAGTCCTTTTCTCTGAGGATCAATGGTGGAAAATTGAACTCCCGATGGAACAACTCGAACAGCGAGAATACGAATTTCACGCGACGGTTGAAAGGCCGCATCGTTTCTTCTGATGCCCCATTTCGCAGAGGCGCCACAGCATGCTGATGTGCAATAACCTGGCATCCCGTCTTCTCAACCAGATCGGCAGCAAATCCGACATGATCGTCGTGGTGATGGGTCAGAAATAGATATTTAATCTCGGAGATATCGATCCCGAACCTGGTTACGTTCTTCTGGAATCGCGAAAAGGTATCCCGGTAGGATGTGTCGATGAGAAGATAGCCATCGTTACATGGAAGCAGGTAACAATTCGTGAATCCGAGTTTCACGCTAACAACGTTTGGATTTGACATTTTCTCGCCCTTTAATAAACCGATCCAGGATTACTGCAACCCCATCTCAATTATTCAGCCCGGATCGCATCCAATCTTGTCTTTGCTTCTGTAACCACTGCGAGGAAATCGGCCAACTTTGCGCAGGGGTATTCGCTGCAATATGCGCAATTCTCGACGCCCTTTTGTACACCGCATTTACGTATTTCACATACTCGACAATGTTGATAAAGCATTCCGCCCTCGGATAAACATCCATCACAGTCAATATCTTCTGCCGTGATATTGGCACCAAATTCCTCTCTCCATAAAGCTGCGACCTCGGCGCGCTTCACATCGTCGTTCGTCCTCGTGGCGATCAACGCACCACATTGAATGCAATCCAAACCGCAGTAAGCAATCATTTCGTTCATGATCGGATCCTTTCCGTATGTCAGCCCCAACGTTATCCTACTGGCACACATTCCGCGGAATTAGCTTCAATAGTGATTTTTACTCCACGGCCCCCGAACGCAAGACACCATTCTCGCTTGAGTTTTCGGATTTCTCTCATTTATCTATACGAGTGGAACGTCACATAACTGTGACTTTCCATCATACTGATAAGAATTAACCATACTCGCCTGGTTCCTATCACCGCGGTCTAAAAGTAGCCCATGCGATAAATAATTGTCGCCAAATTGAGCTGGAATCGAAGGTGCGAATGCTAATACCGGCTCCCGAAACGCATCTGAAACACCTGATAGCTCTCGATTGCTAGAATTCCAAACAAAAAGGTTATGTACATGCTGTTGAACAGTACCAATCCGAGTAAGGCGATGATGAATCCTGCAACCGCAGATATTAGGAGCGAAGTGCGCAAACCACCCAATGGATCCATGCGTATAAGCGCCTCTCGAGCAATGTTGCCGCCGTCGAGCGGATAGACAGGCATGAGATTCATCAGCCCCCAAAAGACATTGATCCATAGAAAGGTCATCACCACCAAGTTGGCGATATAACTACTCACGGGTAAGCGTGCCATCGGCAATGGAATCACGCCAAACAAAGTCGAAACGAAGATGCTCCCCCCGGAGACTGCGACTGCCAGCATGACAAGCCCCGCCAGAAGAAAGCCGGCGAAGGGTCCGGCAAACGAGACCACAATCGATTGTGTGGCGTTGAACGAGACATCCGCTCTCCCGCTGCCCCAACGTACGGATTCGGGTACGGTAACGCCTCCCGCAAGATGAAGCACGATGTGTGAATCGATGCCGTACATTTTCATGGCAAAGGCGTGCCCCAACTCATGAACGATGATCGAGACAAAGAGAACAACGAGCCAAACCAGCAAATTAACCAGGCTGCCCGCCGAAGCCCCAAAGATGATTGCCATCAGCCAGAACAAGGGGTGAACGCGAATGGTAATCCCTGCAAATCGAAAACGTAGATCGTACTGCGTCAGAGGTGGTGGTTGGAATAGGTTCATAATTACTTCATGGCTTTCGTTCTCAAGCCGTTATAACCCGGCTCGGATTCCATCCAATATTATCTTCGCATCAGGTACTGCTGCGAAGAATTCGGTTAACTTCGTGCAAGGGTATTCTTCACAATATCCGCAGTTCACCACGCCCTTGTCAACCCCGCATTTGCGGATTTCACACACGCTGCAATGCTGGAAGAGCAACCCGCCCTCCGACGTACATCCGTCGCAGTAAATATCTTCTGCCTTGATATCGGCACCGTATTCATCTCTCCACAAGGCTGCAACATCGGCGCGCTTCCCATCGTCGTTCGTCCGCGCAGCGATCAACGCACCACATTGAAGGCAATCCAAACCGCAGTAAGTGATCATTTTCTCTATGGTTGGATCCTTTCCGTATGTCAGCCCCAACGTTAACCCGCCGACACACATTCGGCGGAATTCACCTAAACAGTGAATTTTACTCCACGGTCACCGAACGCGAAACACCATTCTCGGTGCCCACCCAGATCTTACCATCGGACGCAATTGCCAGAGAATAAGCATGCTTTTCGATCAGGCCGTCGTTGGTGTGATACGTGCGCCAATCCCGGCCATCAAAACGGGAGATCCCATTGATCCCCCCAAACCACAGCCCACCATCCGGTGCCAGGGCAGCAGCATAGATATTGTTCGAATTGGGTGATGTTCGGTAGTCACCAGCACCTCGGAAACCAGGATAATACGTCCAGCTCTTACCGTCAAAACTCGAGATACCACCGTTCCAGGCACCTACCCAGAGTGTGTTATCCCGTGTGACCGCAAGCGCATAAACATGATCGCTTCGCAGCCCGCCCTGCGTGGATTCTTGGGTGTAGGCTGCCCATTCCGCGCCATCGAATTTTGCAAGGCCACGGCCGTTCGTCCCGACCCACAACGTTCCGTCCGGTGCAAATGCCAGCGACCAGACGGCACCACTCGGCATACCATCTTTGCCCGTGTATGTAATCCAATGACCTTCCCTGGGGTGGTAACGAGATATGCCGCCATCGAGGCAGCCAAACCACAACTCATTTTCGGGCCCCAGGACGATTTCCCAAACGCGATTGCCCGCCAAACCATCTGCTTTTTGATATATCGTCCAGGTTTGGGTTTCTTCCTCGAAACGTGATACTCCACCTCCATCCGTCCCAACCCAAAGCGCGCCAAACGGGCCGATCGCCAGTGAGCTGATTTTATTGTTGGCGAGGCCGTCTGCTGTGGTGTATGTAATCCAGTTTTTGCCATCAAAACGCGAGAGCCCTCCCCACGTACCCAGCCAGACGACACCGTCATCCGCAACGGCGATGGCCGAAACGTGGCGCTCTGCCAAACCATCCGCAGTCGTGTAGGATGTCCAAGTTGATATTGGTGCTGCGACAGACCGGTTTTCGCCCGACAACAATTCATCCATGGATGCGCAGCCACTCATGCAGAGGAACAAACCAATGAGCATGACAACCAAAGTCATTCTTGGAGTCGATTTCATGTACGCAGTCTCCTTTCGTTTGGATTCGCATTCTCGAACAAACACCCTGGTTCATTCAGATGCATTTCCACCGCATGCCTCATCGAGAAGGAATTGCCTCGCGATGCAGACAAGTATCACGCCAGGTTTTTCCAAGATTCCGCCGGATTGGTGTACTTCAGAGACGTTGGAATAGAGGAATGGGATCCCCTCGAAGTGTATCGTCAAAAACATTATTCTTCGATGATCGTGCGGATAAAACGGTTGGTGCAGTTGACGAAAGAATTGATACAAACGCTGATTTCGCCGGAAATATCGCCAGTTCGAATTGCCGTAAGGTAAAAACTCACTTCGAGCGTACGCCCTGCTGGGATTGGGGATTGAAAGGTGAAGGAATGATGCTCATCGCTGTAATCCGAAAAGTCTACATAGGTGGGCTTGGTATTCCCCACAATGACGCCATCCAGGTAACTGAGATCGATGTCGATGCTATCTAGGGTTTGTTCTTCTTTTGCCAGGTTCGTGATCTCCACTACGAGCAAATATTCCTCGTCAATCGAAACCACGGCAGGGACAGTCGCATTAACTTCGATATTCTCCGGTGTTTGCATCGCCCACCTGACAAACGAACTTCCCAGAAAAAGCACGAGAAGTCCGACTCCCAGGCATAAAACGGTGCAACCAGCGACAATCCACAATACGACCCTGCGATCCACGCTTGTTCCTCTTTTTAATTGACTTACTATGAAGCCTTTGGTGGACTTCTAAAGAAGGCGTTATCTAAGCCCATACAACTCTAGCAGCGTTTTGCTGCGAATGCAATTCACATTACATGGCACGTCAATAACGAATGCGGATCAAGAATAAAGCAAATCATGACGATCGAAAATCTCATATTGGATTCGAAGGTATATTCCTTCTGAACCCGCGGGCTCAGTGATATTCCGGCAGTAAATCCCCATGGGCTTCGATGAGTTCGTCCACCAGGCTCCAGATTTGATCCAGATCCAGCTCGGCGGCGGTGTGCGGCTCGAGCATGGCGGCATGGTAGATGTGTTCCCGTTTTTGCGTCAACGCCGCTTCGACGGTGAGTGCCTGGACGTTTATATTGGTCTGCATCAACGCCGCCAGTTGCGGCGGCAGCGCCCCGATCCGCGTGGGTTGAATGCCGTTCCTGTCCACCAGGCAAGGCACTTCCACGATACAGTCATGCGGCAGATTGTCGATTAATCCTCGATTGGGCACATTTCCGTAGACCACGCGGGGATTGCCTGACTCCATGCTGTGGATGATACGTGGTGCGTATTCCTCACTGGATTTCAAAGAAAAAATCTCGTCGATGTATTCGACCGGCACATCATAATTCTCCAGCAGTTCGGACTTCGGCGTATCGAGGGCAATCTCTGGGTTTTCCATAATGGTGCCCATCGAATCCCACATCTTGATTTGATCCTCACAGCGTCGCAAGTATTCATCCAATGGTACGTTGAAGCGTTCGATTAGATCGGGGCGATCCCGCTTGATGAACCAGGGCACATATTCAGCGAAATGCTCGCTCGATTCCGTCACGAAGTAGCCCAGGCGGGTGAGCATCTCATAGCGCACGCGGTTCCAATCCGGCACCTGCCCCTCGGTTACAACCTTGTGAAGACGGGGATACAGATCTTCAACCCCCTTTGACGTCTTGCGGGCGAAGCGCAGGTAGAAAGCCATGTGATTGATTCCCGCACAAAGGTAGTCGATCTCCTCAACGGGGATTCCAATATCTTCGGACAGCTGCGCGACTGTGTTCGGTACGCTGTGGCATAACCCAACCGTATCGACTTTACTTGCCTGGTGGATGGCCCAACAGTTGATCGCCATGGGGTTGACGTAATTCAGAAAGGTGACCTGCGGGCACAGTTCTTCCATGTCAGCACATATTTCCAACAGTACGGGAATGGTACGCATGGCGCGCAGGACACCACCGATGCCCAACGTGTCGCCAATTGTCTGTTGTAACCCAAACTTCTTGGGGATCTCGAAGTCGATCACCGTGGCCGGTTTGTAGCCACCCACCTGAATCATGCAAATGGCGTAATCGGCGCCGTCCAGCGCAGCCCGACGATCGGTGGTCGCTTCGATCTGCGGACGGGCGTTCAGGACCTGGGCAACTTTTTGAGCCACGATCTCCGATGTGCGTAAACGTTCGGCATCGATATCATGTAAACAGATGGTCGACTCTGCCAATTCAGGGAAGTTGAGAATGTCGACCAGTAGCCGCTTGGTGAATACCGTACTCCCCGCTCCTATGAAGGTGATTTTGCACACGTGAACAAATCCTCCTAAATACAGAAAGGTAAATTTTAACTACTGATGATAATCGTGTCCCAATTCTATATCAAGCCGTATTTAACAGACACCATGGGTAGTACCACCCATGGTGTCTAGTTGGTCTACGCACTTCGTTTGTTCTCTTACTCAACGAGATAAAGTGAAGTCTCGTCCAGGAAAGCCCACTGTCCACCGGATGCAACCACGTTCATCCCTACCGTGCATGTTCCATCTGTGACCTGGATGTTTTCAATGGTCGGCGTATACCAATTCAACCATCCGTTGGTCGGGACATCCACCGTCTGGGTTTCCCCGCCGCAGTCGGCGAACAGCTGTAAGACATCTTCACCACCACCACCCTGGATCCATGCGCTGAGGACATACGTGCCGTTCTCCAAACCCGTGACGGTTTGCGTGACGGAGAGTGCAAAGGCTTCATCAGCCCAGTAATGCACGGCGTATTTCCCCTCGTGCAGGTTCTGACGTTCGTTACTGATATCGACTGCCCCAGCATCTCCATCAACCACCCAAGGTGAGAAGCTTCCCGATTCGAAACCGGCATTTACCAGGTAGTTCTTGTCACCACCTGTCGTAATGCTGGCAGTGGCCTGCAGGTCCGATCCTTCGATCGTGCCAGTCAATTCATAGACTCCGGCTTCCTCGAGCCATTCGGCTGAGATTTCAGCCCACATCACGTCAGCATCTCGAATCGAATCGTCTGAGTATACAGCTTTGACGGTAGTTGGAAGTACAATCTCCTCGTCAAAGGCAAAGGCAACTGCAATGGGATACACTTCGGTTACGGTCGCGGGGATGAATCCATCAACCTGATCCGTTTTGACCATGTTGAACACGTTCAAAGATGGCAGCGCGCTGCCTTCGAAATCAAACAGCGCTTGATTCTCCCAGGCATTTCCTTCAGCGGTGGCCCAACCGGCCCCTTCAACCGCGATCCACTCCGGCTCCCAGTAGAAAATACCAAGGCCTCTTCCATTAGGCACATGCGCAACCGCCGCGATAACATCTCGAACGGCCGTCGCCTGGCCCTGTATAGAAGCTTTATAACCGCCAAATTCCTCGCTGGGGAAAAGGTTGGCATGCCCATCGGCGTCTTCCAACGTGAAGGCATAGGCGGCCTCCAGCACCACGAGATTCTTGTCATAACGGGCACTGATATCCGCCATGTTGTTGATGAAATCCTCCATGGGACCGTGCCAGTAACTGTAATAAGAGAGTCCGATGATATCGAAGGGCACATCCCGAGCGGTCAATTCATCGAACATCGTGCGATACAGGCTGTTGTTCCCACCATCCGCAAGATGGATGATGATCTTGACTCGTTTTTCGGGATCGGCGGCATTGGGGTCATTATCCCGCACGGCCTGAACGCTCTGTTTGAGTAAATCAGCGAACCCGTCGTACCCACCAACGACTTCCGCTCCCTCACTCCACGTCTTTCCCGCCGGCCACATCATGCCGCTGTTGACCTCATTGCCGATCTGTACCATGTCGGGCATGGCATCTTCTCCGGCAAGCGTCTTGATCACCTCGGCCGTGTAATCGTAAAGCGCCTGATTCAATGCTTCCGAATCGAGTCCCTCCCACGCCTTGGGCATGTTCTGCTTACCAGGGTCAGCCCACCAGTCGCTGTAGTGGAAATCGAGCAGGAACTTGAATCCCATGGCTTTGGCCCGTGCGGCAATTGCCACCGTCGTTTCCAGGTCGTTGTTGCCACCACCCAGGGGTTCTCCATTTTCATCCGTGGGATCGTTCCAGATGCGTAGGCGAATCCAATTCACACCGTGTGCCTTAAGGATCTCCAGTGCATCTGCCGCTTCACCATCGACGTAGAATTTTCCACCGTTGTCCTCGATTTGTTTCAGCATCGAAACATCGGCACCCATGATGAAATCCGGACTGAGTCCCTCGATGGGATTGACGTGGAAATCCGAATCTTCCGGAACCGAAACCGTGGGAATCGGCTCTTTGGTTGCAGTTGGGGTCAGCGTGGGTACAGGAGTCTGGGCAGGACCACATGCGGACGGCGTGGCACTTAACACGCTTACAAACAGTAACACGACTATGTGCTTTCTCATGATCGATTCATCCTCCGCTACAATGCGCAATATCAATATTCTACACGTGATGTCTACACATGTCACGTTTAAAAAATGGATTGGTTGAATTGGCGGCTAACCGGAATTTTTGACGTAGTATTTCAGGCTGTTGTGTTTAAATGAGGGTCACGCATGCGCTTGGTCAGACGTTGATGAGCGCGATGATCCCTCCCGCAACAAAAAAGACGATCCCGGCTGCGTAGTTGTCGGAGAAAATGCTTGAGAGGAGCTGCGTGTGTTATTCATGTAGACACCTCAATCGCCTCCAAGCGAGAGGTATTTCGCGTTCTACGGGTTCATCTTGAATAAAACGATGAAACCCTTTCACGTAACGTGACACAAGAACTCGTTTACGATCAGCGTTTATTCGAAAATACAAGCGATTGGATTTTGAGCGGGCAGCATTTCAATCTTCAAGGGTATCAAGGGTTACGATTTACTGGCCTTAATCTCCTTGAGCGAATCGCTAATTTCATTAAGTGCATCATGCATTCTGAACAAGACGATCAGAAGCTCTGCATAGACGCGAACCATTACTGGGCCAAGTACGAGATACAAAAGACCCGTCCCAAAACCGCCGCGTTGAAACATCATTACAATAGCCGCGATTACAACTACGACGATGCCAATCCAGTACAAAGCCTGGATGATCAGCGGCGTGATCATCTTCTTAAATGAGGTTATATATTCCATCCCTGAATCCTCCATTGTGTATTCTAGGTTCGAGATTGTCGGTTTTTCATCTGCTGCCCGCCCAATATGGTGCCGTAAGCAATCATGGGGTTTACGTATACATATAAATTGAGCGCGATATGAAGAACTGAGAGCCACTTTAGCAGTAATACTCAACTCGCGCAACACGCGTTAATATTGTGCGGATTGTTTCATGGCATTTGGTTCTACGAGATTCAGCGCCTCACACAGAGATGCTCACACAATGATAATCGACACCACCACACCCCCAATGAAGAAGACAATCCCGATGAGGAGTGTTCCCCACGCCCCGCTAGTCGAACCGGACTCCAAGATAGCCTGGGCAGGATTATCGGGGTTGAAATCGACGCTAATCCGCTGCCCGGTCTGACAGATCAATTTCTCCGCAGCGAGCGAGCCCGGGAAACATAATTCCAGGCGGAAGGGAATCGGTTTAGACAACACAACTCGATCTCGCGATGTGCGGTTTGTACTTGGCGATTCGAAGGATCAGACCAGATTGGATCGTCCGGCAATCACCCAAATGAATTACCCGCCCAAATCCGGGAACGCTTCGAGCAGCGCTGGATGTACGAGTTTCCCATCCCGCATATTGAGAGAATCTCGGTGCCCTTTGGAGAGTGCCAGGAAGGAATCAAGCCCCTGTTTGGCGAGTTGCCGGCAGTATGGCAGCGTGGCATGCCCGAGCGCCTGGCTGCTGGTACGGCTTACCGCACCAGGGATGTTGGCCACACAGTAATGAACAACGCCATCCACCATATAGGTGGGATCGCTGTGGGTAGTGGGCCGGCTTGTCTCGAAACAGCCTCCCTGGTCGATGGACACGTCCACCAATACCGCGCCGCGCTTCATGGTCTTGATAATATCGCGCGTGATCAGGACGGGCGCCTTTCCGCCCGGGATGAGTACGGCGCCGATGACCAGATCCGCGTATTTGGCGTGGTAGGCAAGGGCGTGGGGATCGGAGAAGACTGTCGTCACATTGGGAGGCATGACATCTTCGAGATAGCGCAGGCGATCGAGGTTGATGTCCATCACGATGATGTTGGCGCCCATCCCCGCAGCCACCTGGGTTGCGGCAGTTCCCACAACCCCGGCGCCGAGGACCAAGACATTGGCCGGCTTCACACCGGTGACGCCGCCGAGAAGAACACCACGGCCCTGGCGCTGCTTCTCAAGCGATTTGGCCCCCTCTTGAACGGACATTTTACCCGCCACTTCACTCATAGGGGTGAGCAGCGGCAATCTACCCCGATCGTCGGCCAGTGTTTCGAACGCCACGGCAGCAATCCTCGATTCCAAACACCCCTCCGTCAACTTGCGGGAACTGGCGAAGTGAAAATAGCAAAAGAGGATTTGGCCTTTTCTTAGCTGCTCGATCTCCCTGGGCTGGGGTTCCTTGACCTTGACCACAAGTTCCGATTTGGCATAAATGGTCTCCCAAGAGTTCTCTATCGTCGCTCCGGCATCGATGTAATCCTGGTCCGGATAGCCGCTTTCCAAACCGGCTTCTCGCTCGATCAGCACCTCATGACCGTCCTTAACCAGAAGCTCTGCACCTACCGGCAACATCCCGACGCGATACTCATCGGGCTTGATCTCACGCGGCACCCCGATAATCACATCGACCTCCTTTATCTATGCGTTAAAAATAATTATAGGTCAATCTGGAAAGGCGAGCTATGAAGGATGTGAATGGGTCATATCCGAGGAGGAAAGAGTGGGGACAGACCCCAATGCAGATAGATCAAGACATGTGCTGCGGATCGCAGATTATTGAGGTCACAGCCGGAAAATGTATCGTGCCAATATTCGCTTCGAATACTAACTCGCTGTTACAGCCCTCATCCTTCGCCGGATCATCCGCCAGAATCCCAGAACGAAATTCATGCGCGGCACTCGTTTCATGTAATCCCGATATTCGTCCCCGAATTTCTCGATACACCGCTCTTCTTCGTCGTAGGTATTCAAGTAGTATATGGGTGCTGCCACAAGCCCCAACACAACGACCAGCCAGTGCCAGGTAATCAACGCCAGCGCGATGCTTATCAAAACACCGGCGAGATACTGAGGGTGACGCACGATCCCCATTACACCACGATCGACCAGCGCAGAGGTTCGCATATATCCACGTCCCTCCACTCGTCCAAATCGCCGAAAAGTGAGTATCGGCAGCCAGCCAAACAATCCCGAAAGCATCAGGATGAGCCAACCGATATTGATGCGCAATTCACTACCTTCAGGATCGTAGAAGACGATCGCCAAGATGATCTGCCCTACCGCGCCTATGGTAATAAGTACGCCGGAAAACATCATTTTCTTATCACGCATGCGTCCAGCTCCATTCTTCTGATTTATTCGATAGAGAGTTTACACGCCAATTCGGATCGACCATTCGATTTCTCATTCGTAGAATCGCGTAAGATAATAATAGTATGCCACCACTTCTCTGGGAAGATAGATCAGATCACGCAATCCCCAGTAGACCGCATTGACGGAATACACTTACGAAACCCCTAAGCGCGCTAAGGCATACTTCGTACGGGAGATGTGGAAATACTGTGTGATGATGATCACACTGCGCATCCCATGCGTTTCCATAATATTAGATGCGTTTAAGGCAGTTTGGTAGGTGTCGTAGCCCTGGTTGTCGATGATGATTTGTTCTTCAGGAACACCCCCATCCACGAGATACTGCGCCATTACCAGTGCCTCATCGTACCCCTCCCATCCCAATCCGCCACTAACGATCACCTGCTCGAATAAACCCTTCTGATATAAAGACAACGCCGTATCCAGGCGAGCTCTTAATCGGCCCGAAGGGGTGCCATCTGGCCTGACCTTGGCGCCCATCACGAGCGCAACGTCTGCCTGCGCCAGTTCGTCCGTCACACCATCCCAGATAAGGAGTACCGCAGAGAGAACGAACAACAGGATTAACAAGAGAACGATGATTTTCCATCCCCGCCAGCAAACCACTCGCTTAATCAATTCGCCTCCTCTTTCTGTCATCGTCCAAAGATTGCACTTACCACCAAAAATCATTCCACCGCTGGTTCGATATGTCGTAATGATTCGACCGCCGTTCGATGGCCGTACTATATCAAATCGTCTCAGTAACGAGTCCTACGCTTTTCCGCTGGATAGTTATTCTCAATCGTTGAGGAAACGTATGGATTGCGGCAGGAATGATAAAACAACCCTTTTCCAATCGATACTCCCCCTTTCGGATCAACGGTTACGAGTCACTATCCAATAAATACCTTATAAATCGCTGAAGGCCAGTTTCAGTGCCAACCCAGCGAACATGAGGGCAAAGGCGCGTTGTACGGTACGCATCGCTTTGGGCGAATTGAGAAAATAAGTGCTGACCCCGCTGGCCAATATGCCGTACAAATTAAAGATCACAAGGGTCATGAGCATGAATATTGCGCTGAGGCCGATCATCTGCTGTGTGGGGGAAGAGCCATCCACTGATATGAATTGTGGGAGGAAAGCGAAGAAGAAAAGCGCCAGTTTCGGATTGAGGAGATTGATCAAAACCCCTTTAATAACTATCTGGACTGCACTCCTGCTACTCGTCTGACCATCCAATTGAATCACACCCGTCTCGCGCCACATCGACCAGGCGAGATAGAGCAAGTAGAGCGAACCCGCGATCTTCAAGATCTGGAAAACAATGGCGCTGTGATGCAGAACTGCCGAGAGACCAACGATGCTTGCTATTAAGTGTGGAATGATTCCCGCCGTGCAGCCAATCGCAGCTGCGATGCTCGCCCGCCAGCGCAGGGCAAGCCCCGTTGAGACGGTATAGATAACGCCCGTGCCAGGTACGAGAACGACGATAAGTGAAGTGATGAGGAATTCGGTGCTGATCATCATCCCCTCCGGGAGATCCTATTGGAGAACAACTCGTCAACCTGCTGAAAAAGTTATCCGAATGATTGAATCGCTTAACTCACACATATATCATTCAGACGGTACCAAATCAATAATCAACAGCTCTGGCCGGCAGAGGAAACGCAGCCTAGGTGCGTTTCTGCGTTCCATTCCAATACCGCGGGATACAATCAAGTGCTGCCCCGGCGCGAGTTGAGTAATTCCGGCAGCCCAGGCGCGCGGCACCCTTGACACCATAACAACCGGGCCGATAAAAGGCAGGCGCACCTGCCCGCCATGCGTGTGCCCGGCTATCAACAGATCGGCCTCCACCTGACCCAGGCTGAAGTCGGGTTTGTGGCCGAGCACAATGTGGAATTTTTCCCGGCCCGAGACGCAAAGATTCGGGTCCCCGGAATCCGTTAAACTCAAACCGGTTAGAACCTGCGGGCCCAGATCGTAGCTGGATGTGGTATCGAAAGGAATCACGGGAATCCCCGCAAAGATATCCGCCCAATCACCCCAGTCGGTATTCCCCCGTACAGCATAGACACCCAACGGCGCTTCGAGTTCGGCGCTCGACAGGATGACTTGGAGTGTTGCTTTCGCAGCAAGGTAGTCACTTTCGTCGGAGATATGCAGGTAATCCCCAGCCAGCAGAATCAAATCCGGATCCTCAGCCCTGACCAATTCGAACACGTATTGCTCATATTCCCCGGGATGATCCGTCTGTAGATCGGCGATCACCGCCACACGAACTGGACGATCCAGCTTGCTGGATTGAATGGTAACTCGCGAGATCTCCAGCCAATGCGGCTCGATCAGGAAGGCATACAATCCAATCATGACAATACAGATGGTGAAAACTACGGACATTACGGCAAGCGACTTGTGATTTTGCCGGCAGGCAATGAGTACCACACCGATGAGAAAGATCGGGCAGTGCACGAACACCGCCCAGCATAACAATTGGCTCTTTCCAAAAGCATCGATAGGACTAAGTAAAGCACCTGCAGTCGTGAAAACCACAAGGGCCATTCCCAGCACAACTGCATAGAAAAACAACCTCCGCGATTTCCGACGCCACAAGAGAATCAAAGCGCCAACGACAAAGACCAGAGTCAGCGCGTTATACAAGATCACAATGGGACGCATGGAGTCAGCTCAATTCCTTCCGAATACTCCCAATTCTTATAGTAAAGATAGATCAACTAATCTTGTTTCGGATGCGCTGCGAAAAAATCCCGGATCAATTGCGAATATGGTTCATCTCCGCGGGATAATGACAGCCAGGTTCTCTAATCGATTACTTAATTTTCCAGTACGCCATGACGACATTAAGCGCCATGAGCGCGTGCAGGAGATTGACCCCGGGCATGAACCTGGGTACCAGACGGATCACGATGCCAATCACCAACAATAACGGCAGTAAGGAAACCGCACGCCAGAACATATAATCCGGAGTCAGAAGCAGCGGAATCAACACACTTTGCAGGATAAAAAAGACAAGAACGATCGATAGCGCTTTCACACTCGCCTGGATTTTTCGTTGTTCGTTATCCGTTTCGAAATAAGCCTCCAACCGTGGATAGATGAACCCGTAGAACCAGGGGAATTCAACCAGCGCCTGAAAAATCGGAAGCAACCCAAGCATCAGATAAAAAGCCCACTCCGGAAGCACACCGACTGAGATGGTATCGCGCAAAATAGGGATGTTTTCGTTCAGAACACCGTTCAGCACGATTGCCGGAAGCCCCATGAGTAACAGCAGCAAACAAAACAGCAAAATATTCTTCAAAATGTCTTGTAATCGGTTTTCTGAAGGCTCTCGTTTCAAAAATTGTGTGAGCCTGCCAAGTGGAAGAGATGATTCAAATGGCCTTAACTGTATCGACGAAAATGGCATATTCTCTCGTTTCAATTCGAATATCAGAATGAAGAGACAGACGATCTCGGTAGCAATCATCGCAAAAGGCCACCAGGGAACAGCATCATTCCATGAGGAGAACAGGGCTAACAGAAGCTGAAATAGAACGATGATGATGATCCGGACGGAGAGTAGAGCCAGTGTTCGTTTTACTGAGTCACTGTTCATGAGGATTATCCTTCTCTGTGATGATCTGCGATGTTGATTACAACGTCATTCAATCGACAAATTCAATTAAAAACGCCTGCTGGAAATCCCCGTAATTCTATCAGCGATTTGATATAGTGGAGGCTGCTTTCCAGTCCATAATAAGGTAAACAACAGGAAACCAAACCAGGGTTTGAGATAATCCACCCCATGGTTAATCCAGCCGCATCAAATCACAACGTCGAGGAAACACTCGACGATCTCCACCAGTGGAACGTACACATCCCCGCTGGGAAATCCATCGGAATTCTTAACGGGGATGCGAGGTACGTGATTGCCTGATTGTGAGCCCAATTATTTATTGACGCAGGACTCCTTTTCCATAACCCACTTGCAGCTTGTACGCGCCTCGCACGCTTCCAAGGATTGATACTGCGAGCATTTTGGAGGCTCGGTGGGCGCTAAGAAGACGATAGTGATGCTCGCCTCGGGTGAATCTACGATCTTTTCGACGTGAAACCCCCGTGCATGGGCAACGTGGGTAAATGGCTCGCCGATATCTGCGGCAGTAACCCAATAGGTACCCTGGCAGGTTATGGATTCACCGCGCTCAAGCCTGAATGGCTGTTCATGATCTATACGATAATCTGAATCACAATGCGAGGTATTCACGGTCTCAGATATGATCTCGAACGGCCCGACCACAACTACGTTTCCGATGTTGGTAATTACATAATTGAAATCGATTGGATTTCCGACCTCTACAAAGTATCCCGTGGAGCTGGTGATCGCCAGATCTAAGGCAGGTTGCGGTTCGATCCAGATTATGAGCTCGGTCTGCTCGGATCGAATTTCACCGGCAAAGGCGGTGGCTTTATTTATGATAAAGAAATTCCAGACGTCGTCGGCCGTGGTCGTATAGGTCGCCGTGCAGAGAATGGCATCGCCGGGACTCAACGGCCCCTCTTGCGGGCAGTCGACCTGGTGGGTCAGGCTGTCATCGACAACGATCGGATCCTTGAATTCCACGTTTCCGCTGTTAAGGACGTGAAATTCATATTCGATTTCCGTCCCGGCTTGCGGGAAAGTCTGAGGCGTGCCGGAAATGGTGAGAGACAGTTCCGGCTGTTCACCAAGCAGCACTTCTATCGTGTCGGAAGCCTCAGCAGGTTTTCTTGGGCCACAACAAGTTGAACCTCTACCCACTTTGACTGTTGAGCTGTGAACGATTTTCCCAGCCAGAACATCCTCATCGGTGACCGTATAGACATCCGTCCATGTTCTCACAGACTTATTCCATCCCCCTCCTATAGCAACACTCTCAGAATTAGAATATACCATCGTCTCAGAGAACGGTTGCAGGTTTATATATGAAGAACCGCCCGTACTATCGAATTCGACAACGTAGGTAAAGGTGATCTCTTCGCCGGCTTCTGTAAAGAAAACCGGTTCCGCTTTGATGGTTAAATTCAACCCCCTAACGTCGATACCACATCCTGTCAAGAGCAAGCCCGAGAGCAGAATGCCTGTGATAATAAAGAATGTTTTCGGCCGCATAGTCATCTCCGTGGGATGGGGGCAAATGGTTGTGAAAGAAAGCGACATTTGCCTGAGTGTAACGATTTAACAACGACTTCGATACTAAATCCGTCTACCGACACATCTTCCTTCATTGCAGCCGCATCAATACAAAAAAAGAGGGGCCAATTGAACTGAAAATTGGAGAGCCATAGAGGGGCCTAATAATAAGGGCTCCATCCAGAAGTAAAAAGGAAACCTACGTATCCTGTAGAATGAACGATGAGCTCGTTTCCCACGCAACGATAGTATACAATACTGGAAAATTGGGTACAGAGAACGGAGGCACTATGGTTCCGTATATCCCTGTCGCCGGTCTGTGGCTGGTGCCTTCGTATTACGTCTTCCTCGTCCTGGGAGCCACCGTTGGCGGTTATCTTGGCTGGCGGGAAGCACACCGCCTCGGATATTCGAAACGGCAGATCTTTTCATTCTATCTCATCGTCTTCCCCGGCGCATTGTTTTTGGGCTGGTTGAATGGCTGTCTGTTCATTCGGGATTTCTACGTCGGGTTGGCGCAGGGAGAGCTCTGGCTCAATGGCGGTCTGGTGACCTACGGTGTCATTTTCGGCGCGCTGCTGCTGGGATACCTGTATGAAAGACTCCACAAGCGTCCGGCCGGAACCAGCCTCGACTTGATCGTGCTCGTTCTTCCGTTGATGTTCACCTTCACCCGCATCGGTTGTTTCTTGAACGGCTGCTGCTACGGCCGTGAGACCGACGGCTTCGGCGGCGTGTACCTGCCGGGTGCTTTCGGAGAGTGGGCCTATCGTTACCCCACCCAGATCCTGCTGTCGGCCTTCAACCTGGGGCTCTTCCTGTGGATGTGGGCAAGACGGAAACGCGAACACGATCCGGGAAGCCAGGTGCTGCCCTTCTTGCTGGTGTACTTTGCGGGACGCCTGATGATCGACTCCCTGCGTGACCTGCCTCCGCTGGTCTGGGGATTGGGTTTCCATCAATTAAGCGCCCTGCTGATCCTCGCCGTCCTGATCATCCTTTCTCTGCGTAGAAGGAGAAGCGGCGTGGTCGTATGAACCTTCCCTGGAAACAGCCCTCCCCTAAGGCAATAGACTAGTCGTTACGGACGGAATGGCGCTGCCGGTGGCTATATCACCATCACACCACGCATCCCCGTCTTTCGGACGATCCAGTGAAAGTCGAAACGGGGATGCGCGAGTTACTGCCGGATGATGATTAGCTCGTTTACTTCTTAAGGCATAACTGTTCCATCGAATCCCACGTACAGGCATTGGGATGATTGCCGCATGCTTGTTCGGTATCGTACAGCGAGCAGTTGACTTTCAGCGGGGCAGGAGTAGGCTTCAAATAGGCGACCGTCACACTTGCTTCCGGAGATGTTACGCTCGTGCCGTCGTACACTCCCTGTACACTTGCGTGGTGAGTCAACGGTTTGCCGATATCTGCAGATTCGATCCAGTATCGCCCTTCGCAGGTCAAGGATTCACTCACAGCCAGTTCCGCCACCTGCGGGCACTCCCAGGAGTACAGATTCTCGGAAAAGATGATGAAATCGCCGTCGATGACCACGTCGCCGCTGTTGGTCACCACATAAGTGAAATCCACCGGGTTGCCGACCTCGCTGAAGTAATTGCTGGGACTGCTGATATCTAAACGCAGCGCCGGGCTGACCTCGACGATCGCTGTTGGCGTGGATGTCGGGGTCGCCGTGGGGGTGGGTGTCAGGGTCGGCACGACAGCGCCATACTTGAAAATACTCTTCGTGACTTTCTCAGAAGTTTCACTACCAGCGTTGGCGGTGAAAGTTATAAAGAAATACCCCCTTGCTGCTGCGTCGGGAGGTATCCCGGAGGTTACCGTACAGACCACTTCCCTACCGCTGGAAAGACCATCAGATAAAAGATGACACTCTGTAGGATTGAATTGATTAATGTTAAGATTGAGGTTGAGGTTATTCTGAATGACGATCGGACCAGGGATGTTCACCGCACCAATATTTGTAACCACGAAGGTATAATTTACGCTATCGAACATCCATATTGCGCTTCTTATTTCCAGGATCAACTTCGCCGAGGACTCCTGTGGTATGACCACTGAGTGGCTATCACTATTATCTGTATTCCGGGACCCATCATACCATCCCACCTTTACACCTGTTGTGATCTTAGCACGGCCTTTGGCAACGTCTTCTTCGGTCACGGTGTAAATCCACGAGCCGGTGTATTCTGCCCAGTTTTCGATTTGTACGCCCTCCAGAATCTCGCCATTCACCCACACTTTGGTGAAGGGCTGATCATCTGTGGTTGTATTTTGAATCACATAAAAAATCTCGATACGGTCACCGGCATTACGGAATGACTCCACACCCGCGGTTGTGCGCAGTTTCACATCTGTCTGTCGACAGCCTGCAAGTAAAATGGGGCTTATTACGAGCAGGATCCAAATCTTCAACCCATCCATTTTCCACCGCATAGATTACTTCCGTTCACTCAAGAATATGTTGATCAGGATACCGATATTGTCATATTCCCGGCTACCTGCAATTTCAGGCTACGCAGTAGCGCACACCGCTTGTCAAATCGGTTTGATTTCAACCATTCAGATGCTGGAAGAGATCGCCTCGATCGGGCAATAACGCACGTATTGCCGAAGACCCGGCGAAAGAGCCGGCTTCCTTAGATTCACCAGAAATGGACGTGAAAAAACAGGAAAATCGTAATTGAAATATCTTCATCCACTGCGAGACTATAATGCCCGATGCCTCTGGCGTAAATAGCTCGGGTTGCCTATTCGTTGGATTATCGGTGCATTAGCCCATGAAGAAACGTGGAGATCCTCGCCTGGAAGACGGCCATCCTCCGATCCCCCCCAGCCTTATCCAATTCCAAATCGCATCGGCGATATGAGGATTAATTTTTACGCATCTCAGCTTGCATATCGTGGTGTATCCTTACCCGGTCTGGAGCATCTCGTCCACTTCACTGGCTTCCGGAAGCGCCGGGATGGCGCCCAGCTTGGTCGTGGTCAGCGCACCGACGGCGTTCGCAAACACCAGCACCTTTTCAAGGCGCACTTCGTCGTTCCAGGTATCGGGATGCTCGAGCAGTTTCTTCAACAGGCCGGCGACGAAACCGTCTCCTGCGCCGGTCGTATCGATGGAGTCGACCTTGAACCCTGGGATGTGTTTATCGGCGTTTTCGATGAAATAATGACAGCCGTCTTTCCCCAGGGTAACCACCAGCAGCTTCAACGCCGGATGCCACAGCTGTCGCACCGATCGAGCCAAATCCATATCCCCGGAGAGGAAATGAAGCTCTTCCACGCTGGCTTTAATGACCTGCGCGTGTTCCCAACCCAGCATCATCCCTTCTCGTGCCGCTTCTTCTCCGGGCCATAAAGGGAGACGCAGATTCGGATCGTAAGAAATCAACAATCCGGCATCTTGTGCGATTTCCACGGCGTGTAACGTTGCGCTTTTGCTGGGCTCTCCGATCAAGCTGATCGAACCGTAGTGGAAGATCTTTGCTTTGCGGATCGACTGCTCGTCCACTTCAGCAGTCTCGAAAAGCATATCCGCACTTGGATGGCGATAGAACATGAAGTCACGTTCGCCCTCTGCCGTGAGCGAGACAAAGGCCAAAGCCGTTCGGGCGGCCTGCGAGAAGAGCAAGGGCTTCGTATCGACCCCATTGTCTTCCAGCGTGTGAGCCAGGAACCTGCCGAATACGTCGTCCCCCACCTTGCCCATGAAGGCCGTTTCGACACCCAATCTGGATAATCCCACGGCTACGTTGGCCGGCGCTCCCCCGGGCGCCTTTTTGAAGGCGGAGGCCTCCACCAACGGAACTCCCACCTCGGCAGGCACGAAATCGATCAATGCTTCGCCCATGCACACGACGTTAGCCATACCATTTCCTCATCAACCCGGATCATGAATAGCAATCCGGCAACCAAGACGATATCGATTCAACCATTCTTGTCGATCGGTCTAACCCAACAACGAATACCAGAACACGCCGGAAAGCATGAAGCTTGCCGCAGTAAACCATCCTGCCGCCACCGCCTTGGCCCATGCCTTCGCATGGTAATTCACCAGAACCATCATGGCAATACCGAACATGCAGCCCCCATAGGTCAGGATGATCCACACCGGGGTGTTCGACAACATCAAGCGGCTCGTTGTGTAGTACCACGCCCGCGCCGGTGCGGCGAATTCCTCATACCATGGCGGCAGACCCATTCCCAATAAGGCCACGAGTCCTGCGGTTTTCCACTGCCCCCATCGTTCGCTCAGCCGCAGCGCGATATAACCGAACTGCACGCACGTCAACCACCAACCGACGGGCATGTACACCGGAGAGGACAGCAACCGCACACCGAAGTAATCCGTATACACCAACGATCCGAAATGCTCCACGTGTATCCAATCCGCCCACAGTTCGAGAAGTCCGGCCACCAAACCAAACAACAACCACGCCAGACGCTGGCTGCCGCTCACCCGCTATCCGATGATCAGCAGCACGATGCCACCATGGTAGTCGCCCCATACATCCACGGTGCTGCCAAAAGCGCCCCCACGATAATGCCTACGACGGTAAGTAAAAGCGAGCCGACGACAATTCGATCTTCCTGCTTCATAGATTTCAGCATTTTCATTCTCCCCGCTTTGTATCGATATCATAGGATGAAGAATAACGATCTCGTGTTGTTGAATTTTCCTCTCTCAAGTTGAATTCCTCCCCATCAACAACCTCGACCTGCGAAGACTTTCTCCGGTCTGTGCAGCGATGATCGGATTATTCGTCTACCTGTCGACATGGATTTTCATGCGGATAACAGCACAACACACAATCTTGAAATTCAATTCCACAAAAGTAAGGACAGATGGACACGTTCTTTACCGCACAGCGATGTTCCATCGTGCTCTCAACTTCATTCCACGGACAAGCGTCCTGTTTCCATTCAATTTCGTTCTCCGGGGTCGTCAGGTCGATATCCATATTCGCCCCGTTGAGCCTTCTGATTTGTGATTCCATCTCAAGCCCTTCATGCCGGTAATAATGCATTCTCGCAAATTAAGTGCTCCGCGAGACCGATAACTCCAGATCCGAAATCGGATAGGACGAACACGGATGGATGAAGCCAAACTGTCGATCCGCAGCCCGCCGGCCGTCGCCATCCGGATGGACGTACACATCGCCAGAAATCAGCAAGCTATGACAGACACCACACGCGCCCGAACGGCACTCCGAAGGCGGCGCCAAACCCGCCCGCTCCATGGCGACGAGCACGGTTTCCGTAGCCCGAGCGGGGATAATCGCCCTGAGACCGCCTATGTGGACGGTTAGATCGAAGCGTTTATCGGCCATCGCCTGCGGAAAGCCCGGCGCCTGGAGGACATCGCGCACTTCGCCGTACACTTCACGGCGGATGCGCTTCGGCGGAAGATCGAACGCCGCCAACTCCTGCATGACGAACGCATACATCGCTTGCGGTCCGCAGACGAAAAAGCTGCTCTCCTCGACATCGGCATACTTCTCAATCAAGCCGCTGGTAATGAAACCTTGCTCGCAATCCGGCAGCGGCGCTTCGTCGCAGCTCAATACGTGCACAAGCTTGAGCTTGCCGGCCGATTTTGACTCCAGCTCCCCGAGCAGTTCATAAAACACAATATCGTCCTTATCGCTGCTGCCGTAGAGCAGGAGCAATTCGACATCCATGTCCCCGTAGACAATTTCCTTCGCCATGGAGGCGAAAGGTGAAATTCCTGAACCACCGGCCAGGCCAACGAGTTTACGCTCGTCTCGCACTAGTTCATGATAAAACTCTCCGCATGGACCTGAACTTACAATCCTGGTTCCAACACCCCAGTTATCCCACACGTACGGCGTGAAGAAACCATCGTCGACTTTGCGGATTGTGATCTCGTAATAACCATTCTCACCCAAAGTTTCATAAGGCGCAGACGAGATCGAATAGGGGCGGGTGATTTCGACTTGATCATCTTTTACTTTCAGGCTGAGGTACTGCCCCGCTCGAAAGTAGGCCAACGATTTCGTGTCCGAATCGGGATCTGGTCCAAAACGGAACGTCTTGGTCGTCCTGGTTTCGTCCCTGATTTCTGTAATAACCAGGTTTTGGCGCTTAGGATGCAATTGCGATGCTAACGCATTCACAGCTCCCGGGTTGATGGGCTGTGGTGAGGCTTTGGCGAACCGCTTCTGGCGGGAGGATTTCAACCGAATGAAACCGAATAGATCTCGAAGGGATCCCTTGACGCTGATTTTCATGACACCACGCCTCCTCTTTCCTTCATCTCGCGGATCGTCAGCAAAGCTCCCACCTGTCCCGACAAGAAACTGCTGCTGTAGCCGTGGCAGCGAAAAGCAGAACCACCGCTGAACTGCAAACCTCCAATATGTTGATCTTCCGTCAACATCATCATGCGCGGCAGGAGTGAGTCCCACGGTTCCGGTTCATAGCCGTAGATACCGCCATCGTATGTACCCGTGTATCGAGCGAAGGTCTGCGGAGTGGCCACTTCGAACTCCTCGATGTGATCTCGCAGCGAGGCGCCTGTGGCCGCTTCGAGATCGGTGATCAAATCCTGGGCGATCTTGTTCTTCAAAGCGACGTAATCTTGCGGCCTGACGTCATGCCAGGCTTCCGGCCGGTAGAGCGTGGTGAGAAAGACAATCGATGTGCCTGGCGGAGAGCAATCCGGGATGGCGTTGTTCAAACAGACCACGGCCTGCACTTCTGGAGTATCCGGTGTTTTAAAGGATTCATAATTGGCTGCGGTGTCCATGTTGCGGTAGATCATGTAGCTGTATTCATGCAGCCCAATTTTCTCCGGCGGGGCATCCAATCCCAAATAAACCACGAAGCCGCTGAGGCCATGCAAACGTGCATTGCATTCCTGCAAGGCAATCGCAGGTACCTCGGACTTCGCTTGAATCATGTCATTGTAGACCAATGTTGGGGAGGCATTAGATACCACATATTCGGTCTTAATGCGATCCCCGTTGGAAGTCACTACGCCAACGACTTTGCCATCTTCAACCAGTATCTCCTCAGCACGCGTGTTGTACTGAATCTCACCCCCCAATTCCCGGATTCGGGCATCGAAAGCTAACGCAATTTCATGGGAACGCTGCCGGGGAATCCAGGCTCCAAACTTGATGAATTTAATCAGCATGCCGCCATAGATGGTGAAGTTTGTCCGGCTGGTAGGTGTCCCGATGTAGGACCATTGGGCATGCAGGATTTTTCGAGCCTTCTCCGGGATGTTGAGCGCCTCGGCCACCTGATCAGCGGTATACGGCGCTGTCTTGAGGAAATTGGTATGCTGGGTGAGCAGAAGCTTCCGATCGGGGTTGCCTCGAGACTTACCCACGTAAGCGAGACCTTCCAGCACATCCTCGCAAAGCGCAAGATACTTGGTCACGGAATCCTTGCTGCCTGGAACGGCTTCTTCGAGCGCATCGACGAAGGCATCCACGCCATAGGGCATGGTGATGTCCAGCGCTTCGTCCGGATCAGTGAGGATCAAACGAAACGCCTCGGGCACCTCAACCCAATCCAGGTAGATACCGAGTTCGTTCTCGAAAAACTCGCGCACGCTGCCGCTGTTCGTGGAGGATCCGATGTCGGCGAATTGGTGCAGGGAGACCTCGAATTCGAACCTGCCGCGCCGGAAACTGGAGGCAAATCCGCCCGGGATGTTGTGCTGTTCGAGCAGCAGGATGTGTTTGCCCGCCACCGCCAGGCGCGCCGCCGCGGCCAATCCGCCGTTCCCCGCGCCGACGACGACGCAGTCATATGCCTTCTGGATCTGTTGTTGCTGGGTTCCATTTGCCATAGAGTCTCTCCTTCGATCAAGGTTGTTATAAGTATGATTCACAAGCTCTTTTACCAAGCGTCGGTCCAATAAATCCCGTCAAATAACTTAATTCCTCCGGGTTCAACATCTTCGGGATAGATTAAAAAACCAGCAATGTCGCCAATGCCAAACTTCTTAATAATTACACGATCCTGGCACACACGAACCCAGGCTGGATATACGCGCCCGATCGACGGGGGTACTTTTTTAAGTTGCACGCAGGATGAATTTATCGCTTCAGGATCTTCATCTTGAGCTGATTGATAGATTTGTATGAGCTCCCTACCCTCTTGAATTACTTTATCGGGGCCAGCGATGACAAGTGTCATTATCGATCCTGCAGCAGAAGAGAATATTCCAGGAATAAAATTCACCAGGGTAAAAAAATCCACACAATTGTGAACCAAAGTACATTTTGTCGATTAAGAAGCTTCCGAATTGTAGCGACCAAGCAAATACCCGAAAATGCAACCCCAAAGAGAAAGAAGAAAAATCCAATGCAGAAAGAATCTGTGAAAACAGGATGGACACCAGTCAAAAATGAAGTTATATGCCTTCCAATTACGAATAACGCCAAATACGTAATGGGTTTGTTGTTATTTATTGTTCGTCGAATAATATTCGTTTTAACAATTGATCTGAATCTATCCACAACTGGAATTTCCTCTGTGCAAATCAGCCGAGATCGAATACGGTCATTCTGTCCGTCAATCGACAGATACATCGGCAGGATGTAAATGAAACAGACTGCCTCTCTCAGGATATAACACTCAGAATCCCAAATTGCTTCGCGCAAGGGACTTAAAGTGAATCCATCATGTATCTCAAACATGATGGATTCATTATGTGGAACTTATATTGAATTTCCGGGACCGACAGCCCTTACGGCCTTGATCGATTGAAGTAAATCGTTTTGGCTAATAAGCCAGAAAGGCAATGTATGGTCGGTATAGAGTTCAAGCGACCCCGCTTTACGATGCCGATAGGTGATTCCCACTCGTGACCCGCGCGTACAAGGACAGGCCAAACAGATACACGATCAGGCCAACCATGACGAGATTATCAAAGGCATTGACGTTCGCAGGTAACGACAGGAATCCCGAGAGTGGGTATACGATGGCAAAAAAAGCCACCAGAATGTAGATCAACGCCCGAAGCAGCTTGGATGTCAGGCGTCGGAAGAGAAGATAGGTCATAGCCCCGGTCAACATAATTCCCAGGATGAGCGCCCCCCAAAAGCCGAAGAAGAAGTCGCTCACGGAAGCCATGATGAGGAACTGCACGCAGTAGGCAGCAGATAATAAAGCAAGGTCGATGAACTGAACCGGCCGTCCGAGAATCAGCAGGGTCAACGCCAGCATCGTTGCCAGCAGAGTTATGGCATAGGGACTGTTAACCAAAACACGCAGTACCTTCGCACCAGGCTGTTCGGGCTGTGGGAAGGAGACACCCATGCCGGCCTTCGTGATGGCATCATCCAATTCCCAGGTTAGGATGGACCCTTCTCCGTCTGCAGTAGCCTGGATATTGGTAGGCGTTAGGCATCGGTCGGGATAGTTCAGTAAATCCACCGGCAGACGGTCGATCGTCAGCGTGAGGGCAAAGTCCTGAATATTCCGCTGAGTGGGGATTTGATAGTAGAACGTGTCCATGCCCCGTGAGGTGTAGCTCACCACGATGGTGAACTCCTCACCAGGCTTCATGTAATCTGTCCAACTGACCCTGTCCTTTATATAAATTTCCAGATCCGAGCCAATGTCCTCCCCATTCACAGTGATCTGGAAGTCCTCGTGCATCGTCTGGTCGGGGGAAAGCGGAAACGAGAAATTGGCTTCTGTTTCGAATTCTGAATTGTTGATCACGCGATACTCGTACGTGGCGTCGATGATATAACCACTGTAAAGGGCATACCCCTTTTCACGTTCACTTGCGGTTAAGTTGATGTCACCGCGAAAACCGATGATGCTGTTTTGCGGCACCTCTTCACGCACCTCCACCGTCTTGTATACCGGCTCTTCGTCAGGATCTTCACCCAGAATTTCTTCCTGCACTGTGAATTCATGAATATGGACGACATCGAGTTCACGCTGCACGTGCGGTCTTCCCCATATCGACTGCGCACTGTCGCGGCTAAGCTCGCTCAAGCTGCCATGAGTCGAATAAAAGGTCACGACGTTGTTATTGAGAATCGCACGGAAAGCCCAGAGCAATCCCAGAAAGAGCAGCACCGCAAGTAAAGCGCCGACGAATGTACGCAATAAAGGCCAGAACTTTTCGGGGATATCTTTGGATCGCCGGAACGCAGAGCCAAAGATCACGATCGCCGTAATCGTCATCAACAGGCTAATAGTAGGCTCGACAGTCACCCAATCGATCAAGCGGTTTAACATCATCTACCTCCGTGGAACGAAAAGGATGTGAGAATGTATATCACATCCGGAACACGATATTTTTGACGGTTTGTATGCACAATTACTACGGTTTTCGTACGGAACAAAACTGCTGCCTTATAAACCCCCGATTCTCAGTATACGAAAGGAATCAACCGTCGTGTACGCTGGCAGTACCTTTTCCATTCCTCGCCAAACGATTCCGCCATCAAAGTTTCCTCGTCTCGAATGCGCAGCAGAAAAAATCCAATCGAAACCGCACTGACAATGAGACCGATCCACGATCGGAATGTGAGCGACAAACCAAAAGCAATCAAGATTGCACCGGCATAACGCGGGTGACGGATATAGCGGAAAGGTCCATCGGTAATGAGACGATGACCTTCCTGCAGCGTCACCTCCGCACTGTAAAGCCGTCCCAGTGCGAGACCTGACCAATACACCAGGCTGATCCCCAAACCAAACAGAACGACGCCGAACCAGCGCGTTAGCTGGTTGTCCGCCAGTGTCCCTACCCCATGACGGTCTGCACAAGGCAATAGAATCAATCCGGCGAACAATGAGAAGGTGACCACATAACGAAGGACGCTCTGGCGCGAAACCAGCTTATCCCCACGGCCCGTACTCCCACGAATACCTTCGGGTGCATCCACAGCCTGGCAGCCGACTCCGATTCCAACGATAAGTATGATCAGTGCATATCCCAGCCTCGGGCTGACTGAGAAATAACTATCCAATTCCGTTAACCCCCAGCCCAACAGGATGGTCCCCAGGTAAATCAATATGGTTGAAATAAAGAAGCCAATACCCCGCAGAATACGCATTCTATTCGCCTTAAGGAAAATCTTGCCGATTAATCATCGATATCGAAGCTGTACAATGCATGACCTTCGCACATAGAAAGCCAGCAAAGAGATCAACGAAATGCTGCTTCACCGTCTCCTTCAAGGGCATGCGGCGACCGCAATATCAAAGTCTATGAACTGCACTTCGCCTTCATATTCAAGGAGCCTGTAACTTTCGTCGGGCAGCAAAGCCAACTCTTCCTGGAAATATTCATTCAAAAGCATACGGAACGAATTTATCGGGCTGACAGTAGGGTAAAAAAATTCCTGATTATCAACATCCGGGAAATAATAGGCGTTCAAAATCGGCAGATGAAGCCGGCAGCGCATCTCGGGCGATGGCTCCTTCTCCATGTAGACCTTACTTCCATGATCTGCCTGCAAAATGATAATCGGTTCTACAGGACTCGTTTGCAGTATCTCATCGATTACATCCATAAGCAGTTGATTTATATAATGCACCTGATCCCTGTAATATTTCTTGTTATCTGGATTTCCTGGCTTGGCATCCAGGAGCGAGAATGGATCCTGATGGTCAATCCGCTCCCCATTAGGACCAAATACATAGGGTGTATGCGGGGAGATGATGTGTGCGAAGACGAAAGTCGGTCGATCATCTTGTGTGTAGTCGGGGAGATGCTCAAAGGCATAGAGGATTCTCTCGCGATGGAGATCAAATAACCAATCGAGCATGTGCGCACTTTTGGGAAATACCTTCATCAACAGACGCCCCAAACTGGAGTCCAGAAGCATCGTTTCGAAGCCCACCCGCCAGGATGAACCCCGATCCTCACTGGGGGATTGCAGGAAAATATCAGCATCCTCTAACACGGTAGCAGGATGCCCGCTCTCAAAGGCGATGATCGTGTAACCGTGAGCATGAAAATACTCCTGGAGAACGTTCGTATTGATCAGTCTGGCGGCAAAACACTTGACTGTTTCCACATCAATACCACTCTGCGCTCCAAGGGTTTCGGGAAGTCCGCTGAGGTAAGACATGTTAAACGCTGATGAGAGCGACAACTCGGTATCGTCATAGTTCGAGTGGCTATCGTGGGCAACGTAGAAACCGCGGCTCTCCAGGAATTGAATGAATTCTGTGTTGTCATAGTCATACAGATCTTTCAACACGTCAGCACGACCATAGGCGTCCAGCACGATATAGTAAATATCTCTCTGCAGCGCTTCCTCAATCGAAGCCGATCCAAGATCCAACTTCGCCTCCAGTTCCTGCTGAAATTCGAGAAAATGCTCCTGTGCTGCATCGGCATAATGCCTGGATTGCAGCTGCCTTTGTAACGGGAAAAGGTTCACGATGATGGCCACGAGGAAGAAATAACGCGTGAATTCCTGCATCTGATGAAGTCTTTTCAATACATAATAGATCCACAGAACAACCACGAAGAAACCCGGTATGAAGAAAACCCACTCTCCGATCTCGTCGAAAGTCTTTCCAAGATACCTTTCAATCAGATTGATGAGA
This sequence comes from Anaerolineales bacterium, assembly GCA_034430895.1. Classification (GTDB taxonomy): domain Bacteria; phylum Chloroflexota; class Anaerolineae; order Anaerolineales; family E44-bin32; genus WVZH01. The sequence goes on from DAOUDW010000109.1 coordinate 180,446, forward strand.
TGCCCGTATGAGAAGAAAAGAATGATCACACCGGAGACGAGTAACGCAGCTCGCTGGCCATCGGCAAACTTATTGCCGAGGAATAGGAGCAAGAGGATAACAAAGATACCAATGGCCATGCTGCGGAACATGGCCTGTATGGGGATGATCTGATTTTCTGTACGCAGAAACATGACCGAGTAAAAGAAAAATAGCAGCGGATGCAGGATCCACAATTTATTATCAAACCAGGCAACAACACTCCTTACTGATTTCTTCATCGGCACCCTATCTCAGTCAGAAAATGAAATATGTCAGAGTTTTTTCCAGCTGATAACAATATACAACCAGTTCATCAGTTTGGATAATGGGATTAAGCTACCTTACCGATTCCCTTTCTGATGAAGGAACCAGTGTCGCTCATACTAACGCATGTGAATGATGTTTGCCGTGATCCAACGGGCATGATCTGAGCATAAATAGACAATCACCTCGGCGACATCCTCCGGTTCGACGATGTGGATCAGATTCGGATTCTGTTCGACGTGCTCGCGAACCTCATCCGTCACCCACCCCGTATCGGTGACGGGTGGATAAACGATGTTAGCAGTAACCCCGTATTGCGCCAGCTCGAAGGCCGCGGACATGGTGTAGTTCTCCAGGGCAGCTTTTGCGGCACCATAAGAGACTTCGTTTGGGAAACCTAGAGTGCTGCCAGATGTAAGTCCAACAATTCGCCCCCAGTCTGCTTCTCGTGCAATATGCCGTCGGGCAAATTCGGCGATCAGCAGCGCGCCGCCGCGCGCATCGACGGAAAAGACCTGGTCGTGCGTTTCGGCGGTCACACCCACCTTCTTGATACCTGTGAGATGCTGCCCTTCCGCCTTGAACGTATCCGAGACCCAGCCGGTTGCATTGTTGATCAAAATGTCGACATACCCCAGTTTGCTTTCTGCGAATTCGAAGAGCTGCGCCGCGGCCTCCGCATGGCGAAGATCGATCTCCAGAGATTCTGCACGACCTCCCTGCGCATGGATATCGGCGAGTACTTCCTCCACTCCCTTGGCACGATTCGAACGATAGGGCTCGGGGAAATCCTCCGGATCTTCGGTCCGCAAATAAGACACCAACACCGAAGCGCCGTATCCCGCAAGCGCCTTTGCAGTCGCCGCGCCGATGCCGTGGTTGGCGCCCGTGATGAGTGCCACACGGCCGTTCAGGTCATAGGGAAGTCGTTTCGTAGACTCGTTCATCTGCATTCTCGTTCTTTCCTCGCCACGAGATCAATCCCACCAGGATCATTCGGCCATACACGCCCATGCCAGCCACGACCAATATGAATCGGGCGCGGCTTCGATCAACTGGCGATACGCGGATATCGCCCCCTCTCCATCCCCTTCAAGCTCGAACGAATATCCAATCAGGTACTGTATTTGTCGAATCGCCACATCAGCGTTGATACCATCCTCCGGAATTTGAGCCAACGCTTGCTCCAGACCTGCTCGGATCGCAGCAGGATCACCGTCCGTTATCAATTCGTCCAAAGAGTCACGTAAGTAGTACTCCAGCGCCTCATATTCGCCATCCAATTTTATGTAATAGGGTGGCAATCCCATCGGAGGGTATAATTGTTCCAACCTAATTCCATCAATCAGCTCGTCAACCAAGTCCCGATCGACCTCCGATAGATCGTCGATGCCTACACTTACATCCAGGAGCAATTCGTCCGCTTCGAAATCATATACTGCCAGAAACATTACGGGGTCTTTTTGAGATCCGAACCGATCACCGGACAATTGTCTTAAACTGATAAGGTCATCGATCCCATCTCCACTGACATCACGCAAGCAAAATTCAAATGTATCCAAGGTAGCCGTACGAAAATCCCCATCATTCAAAGCAGCCAAGTCAAACCCCTGCCAACCCGCCTCGGTTGCATCCCAATAGGCCCAAATCAAACCACCGCCATCCACAACACCGATCCACTCTAAATCCGGGTCGTCGTCCAAATCGACCGTTTCGGCGAACAAGACGGGGATGCCAACCTGCGCCAATCCGGCTTCCGGCGCCAGCGAAAGGGGAAATATCGTCTCGGAAAGCAGTTTCCGCGTGAGCGTCGTGGAAGGACAGAAGAGTTCACCCATTGGGATCGCCGACAGAGTCTCGTTGAACCGACCGCCGATGTGATAGAGACGATCGCTGAACGAGAACGCGAGGCCATCCGTTTGCTGGTATTCTCGGTTGACACTGCGGCAAAACGCCAAGAAGTCACCTTCGGAAGATTCCCATAATTCCCACCAAAGGGACACGGCGGCGTTCTCGCCTCTATATTGCCATATGGGTGCGATCGTCCACTGCGCTTTGTGCCCCTCACCGTTCAACCACTGAACGGCCGCGAGTTTGATGTAGACCAATGCGTACCAGTCAGGATGCTCCTCCCAGTCTTCGGGTTCCAAACCCGCCGCGATGCGTTCCAGCGGTTGCCGATCGGGTATGGGCTGCGGCTCTTGGAAGAGCACCCCTGAGGCCAGGCATTCAGGTTCCTGCGACGGATATTGGCCTTCGATTCGAGTCGACGTAACTTCAATCCCCTGCCATTCGAGCACATCGACTTGATAATCGCACATTTCCCAATTCAAGCTAGCCGTGCTATCCCACTCACCGATTCGTAACTCCGTGACGCCATCTCCATCAAGGTCATCGAAAGTGAACTCTTTGTAGTCATCTATCGTGATTTCTTGAAGCCAGGCTAACTCCGGATGGAAAGATAATCCTTGCAACGATTCATCATTCCAAACATAGATACGCATCTTCGTCGAGTTACCCCTCTCAAACAGCACCAAATCTGGCAATCCATCTCCATTCACGTCCCGACTGTAATCATAACTATCTACGTCATCTAAACCGGACCAATCGAAGAGATGTGGATCGTGAGGCATGAGAGCGTAATTCCCCTCTGCATCTTGGTCAATCGGCAGGCCATACTGTTTTTTAAGTCCAGGGATTTGCACATCCGCTAGCCATTCTGTTTCATCATCGTGATCCAGATCCAACAGAATGGCTTCATAATCAAATACACTGACTGTACCGGGCGCCGACATATCCGGATTTTCCTGGTTGAGCGCGGCAAGAAACCCCGCCGTAAAAATACGCCTCTCATCCTGATTCCAGATGAAATAGATCTCATCTTCTTCCGCCATTTGTTCGATAAGCGAAAGCGCGGGAGACAGCTCTGGATCACCATAAGGGTCAAGTTTGTAGCCCAGGATCTGATGAATTTGATCCTCGTCATAATAGCCTTCATAGACGGCGTAGTCAGCTATAACCACGGATTCAACCTTCGATAATCCATAGAAGATCGCCAAGAGTGAATCAACTCCAATGGGGACGAGCCGATACTTTGCACCAGGATCGTAGGCATCTGTGGTAGGCACCTGCCAGCCGGCTTGTGCGGTGTCTGCTCCACCGACCGTTGATGTCTTCGGCGTAACGCTGGGGCGAATCGTTGGTGTCGCCGAGGGAGATGCGGGTTGTGTCGGCGATGGCGTTGATATAGAACAAGCCACCAACAGCCACGTACACACAAATGTACACATCCACGAAATCTGATGCTTTCGTTGTTTACACATGATCGAGGCCCCCGATTCATATACCACCACGATAATACGTTAAGTTAACCAAAAAGGCTAAATGTGGCTTATAAAGCCGTGTTACCTGCAGAATCCCTGCTCTTTGGACAAATCGAGGATACTGCTTTATTGTCCCCCAAGCCGATACCCACTTCTCTCCCACGCAGCTCGTATCTCCGGATTGCGCTCGAGGTAGGCATCCACATATTCCTTGCGGACTGTGTTGATCGGGCAGGAGAAATTGATACAGCGACTGCAGACAAACCGCCGCAGGCTGAAAACGCCGCCGACTACAGCGGACATACCGACCAAACCCAAGAGATACTCCTTACCCATGACCAGAAACACGAACGGGAAACCGATCCAGAGCAATGCCCCGACGATAAACTGGATTTGTTCCCATCGGCTCATCGGACCAGGTTCGTATTTCCAGATCTTGAAGACGCCGTGATTGGCGTGACAGTGTAGAATGCGCCCTTCCTCCGCCCACATGGGACAATGGCGGCAGAGAATACGCGCTTCCCAGACGAAGAAGAACAAGAGGGAGTAGGCGAGCCAGAACAAGAGGTACCTGCCATACCCGGCACGAATCACCCCCCCAATGACAGCAACCGCAAACGGCAGGAAGATCATCAGAAAAGTGACCAGGTCAATCGTTTCAAAACGACACATCAGTTCGCCCTGGATGGGACAGTCTTCGCACTCGGAGATGGGTTTCCAGGTGCATGGGATATCGTGAGCCTGTGATGGCTGTGCTTCTGTCCGATCAGTCAAAGTAATCTCCTTGGAATTAATCGCCTAATCGGTAGAGTCGACGGAAAATCAAAACGTACCAGATGACCAGAAGAATGGCATTCGGAAGAATCACGAGCACAGCGACAATCTCCGCTGACGTCAGCGCCTGGCGCAGGTAATCTATCAATGAGAGTGCATTCGCCGCAATACCAGCGCAAGCAGTCCTCCTGCTGAAGAACTGGCTGCGAAGCATGACCGTGGAAACGGTCAAACCCGCGATCGAAACCAGGAAGAGGCCCATGTTGAAGCCGCCGACGGTGCGTTGATTCGTATTGGCAAGCAATGCCTGCCCCGCTGCGACGAAAACGGATTTCTGCGCTGCTGTGTTTGCCACGGCGTATTGGTCGCTGAGAGAGAGCATCGTGAAGGGATTGTTCGTCGCCAGGAAGATCCCGATCCCGATAAATGCAAAGGTTACCGCGATTAGCATTCGAGTTTGATCGACATTATTGAGCACGGAGTACAACGCCAGAAAGACGATGATGAACATGATGTACATCACGACTTCCAACCCCCAGAATTCCACAAGGGCGATGAGTCGATTTCGCTGGAACAGATCGAACCATTCGACGACCGTGCCAGGCAATGGGGAGATCGCTTGAAAAATCACTTCCCCCAGGATCACTACTGCGACGATCAAAGCCGCTACACCACCGAGCTTGAACAGGCTTTTCTCAGCAGCTTCGACAGGTCTGCGATTTCCTTCTACATTCATTTGCCATCCTTTAAGGATATCCAGCGAGAGACGTTGTGTCCCACACGGATATCTTTGGATCATTTGCGTCTGATTGCGTATCTCGGTTTCAGCCGGCAAACAATACGAAATAGGATATGGCAGAACTGATCGCTGTCAAGACGATTCCGGCAGCCATGCCGACAGGTATCGAGATGAGGATGTGTTTCTTCATGGATTCCCCACCGATTTCGTCGGACAGCCGCAGAAATCCCGGTCGCCAAACACCAAGCACCAAGCCGTCGATCACGATCGTGTCGAAAAGGAATAGGATGAAATAGTGCCCAAAATTCAACACAAACAAGGCCATAAAGTAGATATCGACACCATTACGTGCCAATCCAACATAATTGGCCAAAACCTGATAGCCCACAATGAGTAAGAGCAAGAGCAGCATGTTTATTATGCCGCTGAGTGGAATGCGGTCCTTTAGAGTCCCATCCTGCTTGCGGGAAGTGTAGACAAGCCCGCTTCTGAAAACCACAAACACGTACAAGCTGAAAGCCACGAAACCGATCAGACTCCAGACAACAAGGTATTGGATTGTCATCTCTACCGTCATTTCAACCTCCAAAGTTGGGATAGCGAAAAGTATGGTATCCACGCCAACGAAGCGCGATTCAACCTCCCCGACATACGGCATCTACACCTCAGGCCAATGCCATCCTCTGAGTTCGTAATAGCGTCGCCGAGGTGTTGCCCGCAGTGGATGGATTCCATTCCTGCTGCACCAGATGAAGTGAAACACTCCCCCGACCAATACGCCAATTATTGGGACCAGAAGCGACCAGTGACCGACCAGTTGGTAAAGACCGATGGTCAGGGCAGCGATAAGACCCCACTTTACGATCTTACGCAATGGCGATGTCTCCACCTCGAAAGGTGCGAAAGTCTCGGTGCCGATGATCTGGACTGTGAGTAAGAAACCCAATTCAAGTTCGATGCCCATTGCTTTTCCTTTCTCGTTTTCACGTTTATTCCGCAGCCAACTTCCATAGACCCTATATACATTATCTCGAAGAAATGATTTCCGGCGAGGATCAATAAGAGATAGCATTCACTCTACAGGCTAATTATTCTACGCTGGCTGCCATATGTCCGCCGCCATGAACGCTTGACATTGCCAGCTGGTTGGCATATCATCTGGATACAAAGTTAGGCATACCTAATTTTACAATATGTAACGGGGAAATTCAATCCCTCAATCGAGAGGTTACAATGGAAACTAAGAAGAAAACACTACCCTATGTATTGACAATCGTCATCCTGACATTGCTTATTTCTGGGATCGTCCTTACCGCTGGAAGATGGGACTGGATCGAGTTCTGGATTTTCCTGGCCACGTATTTGACGGTTTTCGTCGCATGGGGCATGTACTTGAAATTCAAGAAGCCGGATTTAATGGAGGAAAGGCTTACCGCCTTTGGAAAGGGAAAAAAATGGGATCGCATCCTGATCAGTATTTATTGGATCATGATTCTTGTTTTTCTCTTTACAGCAGCGCTGGATGCGGGTCGGTATCAAAACTTCATCACACCAATCCCAATAAAAATCTTAGCTATGCTGTTTATTCTGGCGGGGTATGCGCTTGGATTTTGGAGCGGAATCGCCAATCAGTACCTATCGAGTTTTGTGCGCATCCAGGAAGAGCGTGGTCACCAGGTAAGCCAGGCAGGACCATACCGCTTCATCCGGCATCCGATGTATGCTGGCGACATCCTCACCTACCCTTTCGTCGCACTCTTTCTGAACTCCCTATGGGCACTCATACCGGCTGTCTTGATCATATTACTGTTTATCCTGCGCACCCATCTGGAGGACAACACCTTACAAAAAGAACTCGACGGATATCGGGAATATGCTCAACAAGTCAAATATCGCCTGGTGCCCTACGTTTGGTGACTATTGAACAACGGCATAACAAGGGGATTTGAGCGGTGAACCCGCTCGAGTGGGGGCAATTCCCCTAACTCCATGCTCCCAGGCGTCCGAAGGAAATCCGGTGGAGCAAATAATCGATCGTGTTACCGGAAAGATTACCCATGCGAATCATGCGCATCGCCAGTTCCATCGCAGCGACGACTGGTTCCCCATATCGCGCAACGACTTGATCTCGGACCGATGGTTCGGGTTCTCCACTCGACTCCGCCCAATGCTGCGCATACAACATCGCCGGGACTTCTTCAGCCGGACTGTCATCAAAGAATCCATTTCCGAGTGCCTCGATCTCATCTCGCGAAACCCCCTCTGAAAGCGCTGCCCGGGCATGGCCATACGAACAATAGCGGCAACTATTCACCGCCGTAACTGTAAGCATCAAACGCTCGCGAAAAGCAGGCGCGATGAGCTCGCCCTGCATCAACGGACGAATCTCCCGTCGTCGGGACATAATCTTGCGAAGATCCGTGAATAACTCGCCAAAACCGTGATAAATTCTTCGCTCGTTTCCTTCCATTCCACACCCTTCGAACATTGGCCTGTCAATCGATCCTGTCCATTCACCTCGAAGCCGTAATGTGCTCCGCAGAACCACAATGATCGGAACTACAAGATCCTGACTGATTGGATACCTTCGATCCTTCCTGCCCTTCTAAGAATCATATCACGTCGCCTTCAGCATCTTAACGAAGAACGCTGCGGGCAAGACCCAGAAGTAATACCTGAATATGGGATTCCAATTGGAAAACGCATCAGCGATCAGGAGCGTAACGACTACACCGGCATACACGATAAACACACCGATCGTGATGATCGTCCTTTTCTTCGATCCGTAGAATGTCTCCGATCGCGCTACCGTATCACGATCTTCCCCATTCCCTCTTGCTATCAACCGGGCTTCAAACTGCTGTAAGAAAGCTTTGAAGTCCTCTTGCGGAGCCCATTTGAAGTTGATGATCGATAGCATTTCGTTGCCGCGCAGTGAGATCTTCAAGCTGTACAACAACAACTCCTCGTAATACGCGTAAGCCGTGATATCTTCCCACGATACTTCTCTTGGGGCTCGATCCTTTTGTGCAATCGAGATTACCCGATCCCCAATCTTAACCGTCGCTGGACGTGCAGCCAGGCAGCCAGAAGCGAGGAATGCCACGACGATCAACACGGTTATAAGCAGGTATTGAACCCAAGCTGTGATGAACAGGATGGATTGAAAACCGAAAATCGCAGCGGTTCCCACTAAGATTCCACCCACGAGTATCAGGATCAGAGACTTCGTGTTGTACAGATAGAGTGAAAATGTTATTCTATGCATCACCGTTGCTTCGATCTCCTCTTTAACCATACGTCTATCCGATCAGAATCAAGACCACCCCGATCATCAAGACCAGCGATATGTTTAAGCCCGCATTCTAGGGTATCCATGTTCCCTGCGCCGGTGGCTATTTTATTCGCGTGATGATCAAAGCCGAAGCCAGCGACGTGAGGCCAACCTCCGTGGAAACAACGCGGGGATTTCGGAGTGCGAACTCTCGCTTCATGTCCACCCTTTCGGACCAATCGTCAGGCCAAAGTTCGATGGGCACCAAATCGTCAAAAACGATTTGCCCGCCGAGGCATACCAGCTCCGTGATCTCGTCCCACCGATCGGGAACAAGCGCCTCAGCCACGCCGGAATCCATGAAGAGAAGATCGAACGGCGGTTCATTTGCCATCATCGTTTCCCAACCCGTGTGGCGAATATCGATCTCCGCTCTTCCTTTAAACAGCTCCTTGACTTGACGGATCAAATCAGCGTCGATATCACAAGTGACGAGCACCGCCCCTCCCTGTAGTCCACTGACCATCCAGGCGGAACCGACCCCCGATCCGGTGCCAAATTCACCAATCCGTCCACCTGGTTTGGATGCGACCAAGGTCATCAAAAGCCTACCCATCGGTGGTACACATGCAGAGGCTGGGCCTTCGTGCCCCACGGGACGGCCTTCCGGCAAGAGCGGAAAACCGAGTTCTTCGGCAAGCTTTTCAGCCTCGATTACGAGGGGAGGTTTTTCAGTGCGATAACGTTTTATAGGCTTCATTACTCTCCATACCGCCTTTCTTCAGGGACACGAATGTGATCTGGTAGTGGTATCTGGTTATTTCTCTCCAACGATACTAAGAAAATCCCGATGACGATCTGCTGCCTGGTTCATCTCGACGATGTTTAAACCGGCTGCTTCCATCATCCGACGGATCTCTTCGCCTCGATACAGAGAAATGCCATCTCGTACAAAGCTCTTATCCTCCAGGGATTGCTTGCAGGTAAAAACAGCTACAAGCCTGCCGCCATCCTCCAGCACCCGGTAGATCTCGGCCATACCTTGCTGGACATCCTCCCAATAGAAAAGTGAATTGACCGTGCAGCATTTGTTGAAACGTTCGGATGGATAGGACAGCGATTCCACCTCTGCGCAGCGGACTTCGAGTCTCCCGGCTTCGATCAGGGATCGGTATCTTCGTCTACAGGCATCAACCATCGCCGCAGAAATATCGACGCCCGCCAGGAAACCTTCGGTCACGACTTCGGCCATCCGCCCCAATAAATAACCTCCGCCAAAACCCACATCCAGCACACGGTCGTGCGTTCGCAGATCGAGGCGGTCAAAGGCAAAATCGTTCAAGGCCGAATTTCTGCGGTTCCAGATTCGAGACAACACCCGACCGGTAATTCGAGTTGATGGAGAACGAAGTTGACCTGCGATGAATTTTGACAACACGGTTTTTCACCTCACAATCGTGAGGGAGATCGCACACTTCGAAGGCGGAATTTTATCTACTTCCAACGCAATCGCAAGAAATCGCTGTGCCGCTTACTGCGTTTTCGAACGCCGGGAAGCAATTGCCTCTTGTATCTTGACTGCGGCCTGCCCGCCCGGGCAGATATGCCTCGTGCCGCAAACCGGACAAATAAAGAGCGTAAAGAACAACCCATAAGCCACTACGACGCCAAGATAACCCAATAGGTAGAGAAATCCATGCACAAATAAAAAATAGACTGGAAACAGGATGATCCCAAAGAAACATACGTAGGCAAGATTCAAAAAAAGGTTGTATCGGGTTTCCGAGATTTCTGACTTCTTATGCAGCCGGGCAATTTGACTTGCCGGAAGACAAAAACCGCCCACGCAGGGACCAAACCTTCCCACATACGGACATTCCCAGTACACACAGACGTAACTCATGAACACTGCCACAAACACGAACAATGCGACGTAGATTGCAAAGAACACGACATTGATTTGCCAGAGCAATACGGCGATAGCGATGTACATAACCATCATGGGAATGGTTAGGACCAAATACAAAGGTGTTCGTTGATAGGGCACGCAATGATTTTCTTCCATTCTTCACCTTCGATCCGAGAACAAATTTATCGATTTTTTCACCACAAAGGATATCACGGTTGTGCCGTGTCCGGTTGTTCTCCTCTCCTCAATACAACCATACCGCTGTTGCGATGGTTACCAGGGATAAAAGCGGGCTGATTATCGATCGTGGATTGATAATCAAGAACGCATATAGCCAAAATATTCCAAGGATTATCGAGATGAAGATATGCTGGACACCTTCTCCGAAAAAGACTATAGAAGCAATACCGAGTGCAGACAGGATCAGTCCCAGGACCCAAAAATAATCCAGTGTTGGAGAAAGACGCACACCAGAACCCATTTCTGATTGGGCTTTGAAGCCTATCAGCATCCTTCCTTCCATGAGGTAATGTAAAGCTGAACCAATGAATTTATCGATTTTGCTTAATAGTGAGGGAGTCTTCTTCCAATGTGTTCGTACGATCAAGCGGGTTTGAGTCGGCGAGATCTCTTTCAACACAAAGGCGCCCCATCCATCGAGCACGAAGTATTCTCCGGGCTCAACAGCCACAACGGGAAAGTTGTAGTTGAGAGAACTATTCGTCTCGTCGATTGAGCCTGAGACCACACGACCGACTTCCATATTATCGAACTCCGGGACGATATCGGCATCACGCATCTTGTACCCCAGTGCCCTCTCAAGAAATGTATAACTGAAGAATCCTCCCCGATCCGCTCCCAGTTGAATCACCCATTTCCAAACAACGTCAATTGGCGCATTGATGGATATTGCTCGAGTGGCACTAATGTTGTGAGCCAAATCATCCCCGATCAAAGGCATCTCCACTTCGTCTTCCGATGCACCCCAGGTCAGGATCCTGGGCCGAAAAATGAGTGCGTATGCCAGGATGAGCACACCGATCACGAGTGCGACGTTCAGGATGGATTCCATGTTTATGCATTCCCTCGGTTTCTGACCTTCATTTAATTAATGCACGCCAGTACGTAACGTTTTTCTCAGCATTCCACAATGATTGCTTTCGATTTTGTTGAACCCTCTCTCAAACGTGCAATGCTTGTATATTGATCGGATGAGAAGCACTCGAAAATCTTCTCTTTGTTTTCGAATTCGATCATGATCATTCTGCCAGGGGACCAATCTCCAGACATAGGGTGGATTGACTCCGAGCGGAAAATGTATCGCCCGCCAAAGCTTTCCACGATGGCGGTAGCTTTCTCGACGTACTGCGCATACAACTCGGGCTTTTCGACCTCGATCTCGGCAATGAAATAAGCTGGCATGCTGACTCCTTGCTGCACCGTTGGCATTGAGTGCCTCACGCTTTCTGGCGTTCCCCCGTCGAAAGCCAGTGGGCACAATCCACACCCAACTTCTCACGCGCCAATTCTTCATACTTTTCAATATCCGCGGTTGAAAGCGCGTCTCGCCAGCGGTCATTGACGCCTTTGTGCATGAATCTCTCTCCTCCCCCCTTAAAGATATTACCCTGAAATGGAACGCTTTGATCGGCGTGTGCCTTCATATACGCGAAGGAACAATGTTCGAGAATGGTTTGCCACTTGGTTTCATCGATGGCGATGTCGAGAAAGGCAGCGAGGCGTCGGATTTCGTCCGGCATGTCCCGCTTGAGATTCGCAAAATGGAGCAGCATCACGTTGGGCAGATCTTTGATCTCCCACCATGAACGGATGTGTTCCCAATACGGCCACCAGGGGTAGCCGTCCTTCGACAGCCAATCTCGAAAGTAATCGATCACGGATGATGGCGCTTCCCCCAGAGGCGGACCTGTTCGCTCGGGCACACTGTCGATCGATTCGATGACATCTTCTTTGAAGATGCAGTGATGGTTGTACAAGCTCCAGAGAACATCTCGTCCATCCCGGCCGATGTAGATGTATTTCGCATTTGGGGAGAACACCATTGTGTCGACAGGAAGATGGCCCTTTAAAAACCGGCGGTGCGTCTGTTGTTCGACGATTTCCAATCGCTCTTCTTTGGACGGAAAGCGGCAATCGATCCAGGGAGACACTTCCGACAAGACGATTCCTTCCGCTCCGTTCCAGATCAACTGCGCTACGATTTGCTGGACCCACGTCGTTCCGGACTTCGAATAGGCGACGATAAAAATGTCATCATCACGAAACTCGAAATCATTCCACACCGTCGATTCCAGTAGATGATGCCAGTGCTCTCGCTTTTTTTCAGGATACTCGAACATATCGCGTTCCTTACATACCTGTAATGTATTGATGCTTTAATGCCTTAATACGTCTCGAATAACCCAATCCGTTCATTTCTCCTGGAGCGATGCAGTACGGTAGATAACGAAAGTCACACATGATTGCCACAGCCGGGAATCATTCAATCTCCAGGCTTCCATCTTCCTTGAAGCGCCAATTTTCCCAGCTCATAACTTCCCAGAAGTAGCCATCCAGATCCGAAAAGTATCCGTGATAACCACCCCAAAAGGCTCGCTGCGGGGTTTTCACGATTGTTCCTCCCGCTCGCTCCGCAAGCGCCAGGATTCGGTCCACTTCATCCTCGTCCCGGGCGACATACCCCAACGTCATGCCGGAAAAGCCCTCGCCCTGTGGTGGATCTTCTTTGCTGATGTCTTCCGCCAGCGGCACTCGTGGACATAAAGCGAGTGTGACCCCTTGACTCTGAAAGAATACAATTGGAGGATCGCTTTCATCCACCGTGGTGGCGAATCCCAGGCCATCTCTATAAAACCGCAGCGAGCGGTTGATATCATTCACCCCAAGGGTAATAATGTGGACTCTATTCATCATCTCTATCCTTATCTTCCTTCATCACTTCGAACTACAACTCTCCCATTCGTTGCTTTACAGCGGTCGTCGGCATATGGGCCGGGATGGTTAGTGGATGGCCCACATTCAATATCAACTGCCGATCCAAACTGCCGTGGTGATTGCCAGAAAGACGACCCAGGAGAGGTGCCGCCCTCGAGTAATGATCAACGATAAAAGCGCGCTGAGCAGGAATGTTATCCTGATCACACTCATGAAGGCCGCCCTATTCAACTCCCCATCCTGGCCGGCACTCAAAACGAGTATAGCCGCGAATCCCATCCAGGCCACGGTCGTTAGATGCCAGGCGAAGCGCAGTACGCGCTTTGTGAACAGTTCACTGCCCAATAACTGTGGCAGATTGTCTTGATTCCAAAGACGGATAATGATGTAGCGTTCTCCGAGGATTGCGTGCACTGCTGCGATGAAACCGACCAAAGCTGCTGCGATGATCAACCAGGAATTCATTTCTCTACCCTTTCATCTACCACGCCATGCCGAAAGTCCGAGATGATCTGGCAAGCTGATGTGTAGAAATAATATAACCACGTTGGACGGACAGTTTACGAGTTGTTCGGCGCAGCCCTCAGGAGGGCGTATGACGTTTCATCGCAGATTGTAAGCCGACAAGTCCCCCCACAAAGGTGAGGATACCCACGGAGAAATAGAAGATGTTGCCCAGGTACGGAATCGGCAACTTCAGAAAGAATATGATCCACCCATCGAGCGTCGCGATGACCAACCCCACAGCGGTCAGTAAGCCCCCTATGATCCCGACGAGCGACATGACGATCAAGAGCGGCCTGCGGCGCGCAGCAATCTTGTCGCCCTGATTGAGCTCCACCTGGTGCAAGAATTTTTACGCTTCAGTCCAGTCCATCCCCGATGCATTACAGATGGATAGAAGGATGTCGTTTCGGCTGCGGTGGTGGGATAAATCCCGTACTACGTGTTCTGTAAGCTTTGCTTGATCCATCTTGAAAACCTCCAAGTTGAAAAGTGTGTAATCTCATCTGATCAAACCGAAGAATATATATTACTCCGGACATCAGCAGCTGGCCGCGATTCAGATTGTCTTGATTAGCTTTCAGAATTCGCGCCAGGGGGCTTCTTCACGAATTGCCCCTCGTTTTCCTCGCACATAAGTTTACTGAATAAAACCCCAATCATCCAGATCGTCTCCCATCTGAGATTACCCACCCTTTGTAAATAATCTAGCTACACCGCATCCAGGAGATCCACACGCAGCATCCAGCGATATATTACCTTGACCACTTGACGAGAGTATTGTTCAGTTCTATAATATAGTTAGTTATTCTAACCTTTATATATTCTAACTATAAAGAGGGATCATGCCGCTAAAAGACCTAGAATTCCTGCAGATCAATCAGGCTTTATTCTCGTTGACGCACGCCTACGAAACGCGCATGGTCAAAGAATACCCCGCAGAAGAAACCGGATTGACCGTCTTCGACTGTGCGATTTTGATGGTCATTGGACAGTCGACGCCCATCATTTCGAGCGAACTGGCCCAGCGCATGGACGTCGCCGCCAGCACCATCTCTATATACGTTCGCCGACTCACCCAACAAGGCCTGGTACGTATGGAACGGGACGAAGATGACCGGCGAACCTGGTGGCTGCATCTCACAGAGACCGGTCAATTGGTCTACGAAGCAGTTGTCGCCGGCACGATCCAGTACACGCGGGATTTCATCGCCATGCTGAAATCTGAAGAACAACAAACACTACACCACCTGCTCCTAAAAATCTCCCACGGCCTTGGGTTTACCTGGCAATAAAGGCAAATCATGAATAGGAAACTGGTTCTGATTAATCCCACCAATCCGGCGCGCGTCGGCTTGACTATAAACAAGGGTTCTCGTTTCCCACCCATCAGTCTAGGCATCATCGCCTCCCTGACTCCGGATCACTGGCGGATTACGTTGATCGACGAGAATTGGGAGCCTTTCCAATTTCAGGAGGCAGATCTGGTAGGTATTACGGCCTTTACGGCATCGGCAAATCGAGCCTATGAAATCGCAGCCGTTTATCGAGAACGGGGCATACCCGTTATCCTGGGAGGTATTCACGCTTCCATGTGCTCCGAGGAGGCGGCACGCTATGTGGACAGCGTGGTGATTGGCGAAGCGGAAAGTGTTTGGCCCCAGGTGATTCTCGATTTTGAATGCGGCAAACTTCAGCCGCGCTACCAGGGTGACGCGGGCGCAATGGA
Organism: Anaerolineales bacterium; assembly: GCA_034430895.1. GTDB lineage: Bacteria > Chloroflexota > Anaerolineae > Anaerolineales > E44-bin32 > WVZH01. The sequence continues at coordinate 195,938 of DAOUDW010000109.1, forward strand.
GCACACGCCCTGGCCGCGGCGCGATTTATTCCACCCGGATTATATGTTCGCCTCCATCCAGACCTCGCGCGGTTGTCCGATGAACTGTGAATTCTGTTCCGTCACGGCATTCAATGGACGGCGTTACCGGCGCCGCCCGCCGGATGAAGTGCTGGATGAATTGGAGACCATCCCCCAGAAGATGTTGTTTTTCGTCGACGACAACATCATCGGCTACGGCCGCAAGTCTCGCCGACAAGCGCTGCAATTATTCAAAGGCATGACGGAGCGCAAGTTGGACAAATTATGGTTCTGTCAGGCATCGTTGAACTTCGCCGACGACGAAGAAGTGCTGCATTGGGCCAGCAAAGCGGGCTGCAAGATGGTCTTCTTAGGCCTGGAAGCGGAAGAAGTCGATGCCCTCACAGAAATCAACAAACGCCTCAATCTGAAACTCGGTGTGAATTCCTACACGGAAGCCCTGCATCGCATCCAGCACGCAGGGATTGCCGTCCTGGGTGCCTTTATCTTTGGCATGGACAGTGACACACCGGAAAAACTACGGCGGCGGGCGCGTTATATGATGAGCAGCCGAGTCGACGTAATGCAGACCACCGTATTGACCCCGCTGCCCGGCACGCGCCTTTTCGAGCGTTATCTTCAGGAAGGGCGACTGCTCTATACCGACTTCCCCAGGGATTGGGATCACTACGACATGACGGAGGTTACCTACCTGCCCGGGAAGATGACGCCCAACGAGCTCACACGCTGGAACAACCAACTGAACAATCAGATGTATGCCAGAAACGTGCTCGCACGCAAGGCATTACAAACCCTGTGGCACACGCACGACATGACAGCCACCGCGTTCGCCTGGAGTTCCAATCTCAATTATCGTAACGTGAGTAAAGGTCGATCTGAAGGAATGGCTCGTTCCTGGTCTTGAATAAAACAGACGCATGATCATGCATTGGCATAATGGTCTTCAACATCGCCATCTCGAGATTCGTTGAGAAGACCGCTCAATTCGCCAATATGGAATAGTGTGTGCCGCAGCAAGAATATCACAAGGCCCAGATTGGAATCGCCCGCCCATTCAAACGATGTGTTCTTGGCGCCAAAGTCCATCTCAGAAAGCCACGCTTCCGTCTTGGTTTGAAAATCCTTGATGCACAGCATGATGTCGTTTTGAGATGGCAGATCGTCTTCGTTCGTTGTATCCCATTCATTATCGAAAGGCTTACCCGAAGCAAAATGCGTGATCGTTTGGTCTTCAAGATAGTATTGGACCGCTTTCAATATATGAAACGCAATTCGAGCTGGTGTGTAAGATCTACGGCCCGTGTGAAACCAGGCATTTTCATCAAACGCTTCGACGAATCTCCCAAATACCCGCCAGGCATGGTCGTATTGATGGACAAATTCGTCTTTCACTGCCCACATCCTTGTAATCTACGCCGGATAACGGATACTTTTATACGTGGTAATCCGTTTTTCTCTCGAAAATGAAATCGCAGTGATCTTTACCATAGCCGATGGTGTTCTCCCACGATCCGCCGCGATGGAAATCAAGCGCTGGAAACGCCCGTGTATAAAAGGCGATATCGACTTCGCAGAACAATTGAGTTAATTCAGGCGTTCCCGCTTCGATAAAGAAACCATGAAAGGGACATTTCGTAACCACACGATGACACCGATTGCTGTCTTTCTGTGCATATTCCCGATTACAAAAACGCCCGGCTCCCTCTTCATCGATTAAATCGAGATAAACCATGAGCTTTTCCAAAGGATCATCACCAGAAACATCCAACGCTCGAAAAGACTTCAAGGTTTCATTCAGTCCAATCGGAACGATGGTTTTTCGCATGATCTCGAATGCCCTATCTTTGGGATACTTCTCCTGAAGTTCCAAAAATGCGGCCGAGACGATGGGCAGTCGTTTGACGTACTCCACCTCCGGTCCTTCCTCTTTCGACCAGTGCGTTTGTTTGAAGATTTCGCTTTTTCTACGCAGACATCTGGCCATCAGTAAAGGCCACGACCAGCCAACTTCTTCAATCAAAACGGAAGCTGTGATTTTAGCTTCATGAATATTCATCCAAGAACCTCCATTATAATTTCCTGTTTAGGGCGAAGAACAACTTATTGGCATTCCAAAGAAGCCGGTGTCAACGCATTCGATCTGATCGAATAAAAAGTCGAACCCGGAGCATCATATCACGAGTCCGATTTCGAAATATATCAGATGATCTGGCGGATGGCCGGTATCTTCCGCAGGGCAATACTTGTGCCCCAACTCAGTAATAGACCACCCACGAAGGTGACACAGAACTTGAAACAGGCCGGCCAGGACACCTCAAACAGTAAAAATTGAATCCAGATTACAAAGGCATAATGGATGATGTAGATCCCATACGAATTTTCACTGAGACTGTCGAAAACAACATAGTTTCCGCCTGCGTACCTTCGAAAAGCGCCCAACAAACCAAGGGATGTACCGGCGCAGCTAACAGCAAACGCTGTGCCGAAGATCAGCGCCATGACAAGACCGGGCAGTTGAACTGCTTCATTCAATAAGAGCAAATACACCACAAAGGACAGAACCCCGACAACCAGCCAAAGACTCCAATTTTTTAACCAATCCCTTCTTCGCCATCCCTGTCCCGCGCCGATTGCCATCCCCAACAGGAAATATGCGAAGTACAGGCCAAGACGCACAGGCTGCATGTCGATGGGACCGATAGATAACCACCAGAAGTGGGAAGCGATGAGACTGAGTGGTAGAAACGACAGGATACTAACCAGGAAAACGATGAAAACCGACGGCAGCTTGCTGATTCTGCGCAGCAGGTTCGGCGCGAGCCAATGGACGAACGCAACGATGCCATTGAACAACAGCAATACCCATAAGAACCAGGGCGGTCCCGTCGGCCAGCCATCCGATGTGAAGAACGAGAACAGGTAAGGGGTATCCGTTTCCGGTGCGGCGGATAGATACGAAGGATAAAATGCCAAAGGTGCGATAACCAATACGGCGAAGACAAATGGCACACCCAATCGCTTCAGCCGAGCGATGAAGAAATCATTACACCCTCGACGCTCGATACTCCGGAGGGTAAACAACCCCGAAATTAAAAACAACAGACTCATGAGAAAAGTATCGAAATGGAAAACCAATGGGTCAAGCAAAAAACAGCGGTACGAATCTACGATCGGCGCAGATGACTTGACCCAATGGGTTTCATCGATGGTACTGAAAGATGTATATGCCAGGGCTGCATGCATGCAGACAACCAGAACGATCAAGAACGCACGTAGATAATCGATGGCAAGATCACGTTCTCGAAGATTGACTCGTCCGGAGGCAGCGGTTCCCGCTGAAACCGGGAGATTTTCATTGAGTATAATAACCTTCCGCCTGGGACAGAAATGTAGAAGATCTCACAATGAACGCAATAGCAAACACTTTTTGTTTGAGGGACGTCAGGATATTAAATCTTGAACCACCGGAACCAGCCTCGCTTCTTCGATACCGGTTTCAACTCGTCGATGGCACTCTTGACCTGCTCGCAAAATTCCTGGGCAACTGACTCCGCGCCCATTCCAATATACCCACGCACGCGGTTCTTGGATTCCCCGATATATCCATAGATAGCCAAGCCCACATCTCTGTTGAGTATGGATTTATACTCCTTGACCCTGATCATATTCAAATCTGCTGCTTTTAGGATCACGCCCGTTTGATCGCCGCTTCGCACCCAGATGAGCCACTTGGAGGTCAGCAGCATCCAGGTGTGGACCCGCTTATCCTGCTCGCCTTCCAGCCAAGCTGGCAGCTTACTGACGCTTTTCCTTTCAGATACGGTCTCACAACACATCAGCGTTACGCTTTCCGGATCACCCAGTTCGTGCTCCTGGAAATGATCCCGAATGGCCTGGCGCGGCTCGTGAGGAATTTGATTCAGCGGACATTCTCGTGTAGTGCGTGTATAGTCACTCATTTTCCTTCCTTTTTGAATATGAAGGCCGACAAGTTGATACAACCAATTCTACTGCAGACTCGTGCATATAGGCGATTACAAAATGTCAAAGCGACCTGGCTAACCGCCGCCATCGGCTTTGACGATAACGGTAGAAAACATGTGCAAACATCCCGATCGCTGCAGTGAGTAAACCGGCGTCGATCTCAATCTCATCAATATATTGGCATCGCACTGCAGAACGGCTTTGCACCAAAATTCGATGATCCCACTGACGAACGATGCCCCCACCCTCCTCTGATGTCAACACCATGTTCTCGCCATCGACCTTGACGACTCGCAATGTGTGCCGCCAACCCGGGATAACATGGAAGAGAAACAGACGTGTGTCGAGTTGCATTCCTTCCCGGAACTCCTCCGGCCATCGTTCGGAGCCCTGAAATCCCATCATACCTCGCGTGATATACAGGAACGTATCTCGCTTGAGAAGAGTCAGCCACACTTTCTCGGCAGCGCAGGGCAATTCAGTTCGAATGGTCGCTTTCATGGAATGAATACCTCTTCTCACTTCTTCTATAAGATCGTGTTAATCATGCGGATAATATTGCCTGTATCCAATACCCTTGATTAACTTCTCTAATACATGCCTGTAGGGAAATAATACACTTCAAGGGCATAACCAAATACAGTTTTGAAGAACTCTCTGACCGTCGACAAGTCGCTTTCCGCAATGACAAGCTGAAGATTATATGGAATTTTTAGACTCGTACGTCCGCGACATGCTCGATTAGCACTGGACGGTGGACGAATTTGTTACCTCCGCGGTAGAAATGACTTATCACTTATCGATCAAAACCGTCGTGCCAGGCAAAATAATTGACAAGAAACGCCGCCTTCCTAAGACCTTCGTTTTTCAAATATGGATGGGATGCCTGGAGAAGCGCTTCCACCTTATCCTTACCGAGTTTGATCTCCCCGCCCATTTTTGCGATCTCCCAAACGGTTTCCGAAATTGCTTTCATGCAATCAAGAATTGCGTCGAGTTCTTCCGAAGAATCGATCCCCAATTCCGCCTGTAAACGTTCCCTTCGATCAATCCGCCGATCTGGTCCGAATTCCTCGTAAATACAAAATGCCCTGTCCAGGACTTCATCCGCGATATGCATGTCTGTGGCTATTCTTCAGGACACATTCAACGATTCACCGATCTATTTCCGTATGGCGACGAATGACTTGGGCAACCCTAGGTATCGTTCTGTCAATATGTCCGCATCTGCGAACAATTGCTGGAATTTCTTCTTGTTCAAGAGACGAGCGCTTTCCACAATTCGCACAGAATCATTCTTCGATTTCGCCTTCTCCCAATGGCCAAGTTGAAAGCGGGAAACCAACCAGATCCGAAATGGTTTGGGAAGCCAATGAAAAAACGGCGTCATGCTGTGCGGTTCGATGGGAAACCAATAGTTAGGCGTTTGCACGAAATAGTAATCTGCCACTCTGGAGATTTCCTTGGTGAATTGACGCATTCGATTCCAATCACCGACATGCTCCAAGACTGAATTTGAATGGGCAATGTGAAATGACTTATCTTCGAACCGGGAAAGGTCACAGCCATCGGCCTCGACAAACCAAAACGGTTCGTGATCCTCAGGCAACTCGCTCCCGGGAAGATTAACAATCGTAATGCGCACCTTGTGCTTCTCGAGGAATTCCCCGGGGACGATCCCCCAGTACGTCTTCGTGCCGCCGATATCAATGATGTTGACGGCCCCATGTTCGTTGAAGACGGTTTCGATCATCTCCAGTAACGGTGCGATACGCTTTGCCCGGAATCGCGAGCCGATGGATTCCTGTCGGTCGTAGTTAGAGACCCATTTGGCGATTTTCTTTGTGATCGACAATTCGCTTCTTCCTTCATTCACCGCCTAGCAACCGGTGAAAATACTATGTGCGCATACAGGAATCCAATCTAATATACCCTACAACCCCTACAAACATAAACAACTTCCCCCTGAAGATAGATTGAACATACTACGCAGATTTACCAGGCAGAGATTACATGCAGGGTTAATTCATATCCATGCAGGAGCATTAACAATCAGCGAAGGGTTTCATTGTATACCACAGCGAAGCGTTCCATGATCAGCGGCGCCTTTGTGCTGGGCTCGCGGCCGATCCGTCCACACTCCGAAACAATGTATCCCCAGTAGATCGACCGCCACGACTCCAGCGTTCGATCCCCCTCTCCACCTTCCCAGGCATAACATTCTGGCACCTCATCGAAGGGGATGATCGACACGTCGGTTGTCCGGATAACGCATACCGGTACGCCGCGACCATCCTGGACGACCCAATAGTCGCCAACGCGCGGGACAGGCGTCTTATCGTACTCGTAGGACCACAGCACGGAGCCCGTAGCGGTCTTCGTACCGTTCAACATGAGTTCGGCGATCTCCGATGCGTCCGCAGGGCTGAAGCCAAATGAGAACGCCTCTACATAGCCGTCTGGAGGCTCGCTGCCATCAGATAGCGACTCGATATACTGCGCCCAGTAGCGATCTGCGTCATCCTTCATTTACTACAAAATCACTCTTTCCTGGCCGTTATCATGCTTCTCGATACTGCAACAGCCCTGACTTGCGGGTCAATGAAACCGGCATCGCATAACAAATCTTGGACTTCACGGGTTGAATAGCATCTCCCTTCTGTTGCGTGCATCAGCAGGCATGAATACTCCGCCACTTCCAACGGTCCATCTTTCGCTTCATTCAAGTGTGCATCAAAGACAACGATTTTCCCGCCTGGGTTCATCGCTTGATAGGAAAGCTCCATCGAGCTCCGGTTTGATGCCTCATCCCAATCATGGAGAACGTTGGCAAGCAAGTGCACGTCAAAGCCTGACGGTATCGTCTTAAACATGTCCCCCGCAATCACCTCCACTTGATTGGCCATCTGCTTTTGTGCGATGGATCTTCGGCTTGCTTCATCCACCGGTGGAATTTCATACACCGCCGCCTTGAGATCTGGATTTGCCGTCGCCAAAGCGCAGGCATATATCCCCGAGCCACCGGCAATATCCAGCAGCGATCGATAATCACTTAGATTTAGCACACCGGACAATTCATGCGCCAGATAGGTCCCACGACTATCCATGGCCGCCGTAAATTCATCGGCAAACGCAGAGTCCTGCATCGCATCGATCCAACACCCACCATCTTCCTTGCTCGACCATCCGGCAGGTTTGCCTGTCGAAAGCACGTCATAGAATTCTCGACACTGCGGGCGGTTCTTTTGCGACGCATAGTACGGCACAAGACTCCATGGCCGGCTGCTCACAAGGTATTCTCTCGCCAGGGGAGATAGCCCATACTGACCGTTATCATGATGGATCAGGCCCATCGCTTGAAAGAGAGTCAGCATGACATCCAGGGGTCGCGAGGCGATCTGTAAACCGCCGCATATTTCATTTGTATCCCGTTCGGCGACATTCAGATAAGTAAAGAAGTCAAAATATGCAACTGCACAGATCAGTAGGTCTGCTGCGTAGATCGAATCCCGATATCGGAAAAGCTCAGCTGGATTTGTATTTGGTTGTGTATTGTCCATTTGTCGTTTACAACCCCGCCACTTTCTTTCGTCGCCCTGGCTGCGAATAAAAACAATCAGTGGATTTAAGTAAAATCTCCAAGGCGTTTCCCCCTCGTGGCCAGCCACTGATCAGTGATCCAGGAATTATCCCGATTCCTCGAGTACGCTTTCATGTCATATCGGATTCCCAAATAGCGCCATGGCGTGTGGATAAACACCATCCGGAAGGGAAGCCCCTCGAGCTGAGATCTTATCTTTCCAAGAACACACGGATCCGCTGGTTGAATACCTGTGGCGTTATGAGGCCAAGCGAATGGGCGCCAATCCCCTTCGGGAACATATGGCTTTCGGCATGGGGATACAGCTGCTTCATGCCTTCGAAGTATTTTAAAATGACATCATCTCCGGCGACGGTGATGAGCATCTCGCCGTTCCACGAAGCCAGATCATCCGCATGGAATTCATAGTTCCTGACGAAGTCCATCATCAAATCGATATGGGTGATTATTCTCTCCTTCGTCAACCGGGATTTGAGTTCTTTGAAGTAGCCTTTATACCATTCCAGCCATTCGGTTGAATCGTGCTGCAGCTCTTCCTTGTCCGGCTGCGCGAATACCTTAAATATGGCTTCGGACAGGAAGGCAGGCAGGATTCTGAACAGCGTGAAATCGTGACGGTAATAGGACACCTCCTCGGATGGGTAAAATGTGTGTGCCAGTACGGCTTTGTCTACCAGCGATAAATTGTCTCTAAGAAAGCATTGCGCGATCAAGCCGCCTTCGCTGTACCCCATCAGATGGACTTTACGGATGTTTTCGGCATCAAGAATCTTAGAAAGTCCATTTGAATAGGCTTTCATCGTCGCCTCAGGTAATACAGGACATGTAGGGGCGAGCACGCGATAGTCGTTTTCAAATTCGACGATTTGATGGATCCACATATCGAAATCTGCATATCCTCCGTGAAGCAGAAGAAGAACCGGTCCCTCACTGCCCGAATCAAAGTATTCCCAGGTAACCCCATCGACTCGCAAGCTCTTTTGAGAATGAGACACCTGGAAATTCTCAACGAAAGCTTTTTGTTCGGGTGGGATTTTTGCATAAAATTTCTTTATCCTTGAAGAAGTCATTTTCTGGTCCTCCGACCATAGTAAAGGTACTCAATTCTGATAACAGAAAAACACTCTTTACTGTTAAATGTAGCATATATCGTCGACCAGCATGAGCCTTGCCTTCTGTTACTTTCGCCATGGATGCATGAGATCGTCAAAATTGCGGGTACACTTCGTGTGCGAAGTGCATACAACCGTAACGTTCTCAAGCGCAGCGATTTTCCGAACAGATTGTATCGTCCTTTCGTGATCCATGTTCCAAGTGCGGTAGAAGGGCTCAACCCTTTCGTCCTTCAACACCAGCGCATCTCCAGTGCAGAGAATTTCTCCATTGATCAAATACGCCATGTGACCGGGGGTATGCCCGGGAGTGGCAAAGGTCTGAACCGTCACATCGCCAACATGGACTACATCCGCATCATCAAGAAGAACATACGCTCTGGAAATCTCTACAGGGTTCATTAAAAAGAACATCCTGGTAGCGCATCTCTTAATCATGCATTCTTCATCCCTGCCCATGAAAACCTTGGCGTTAGGAAACCAGTCCGTCCGGCTATCTTTGTCGATACCCCCTGCGTGATCCATATCCGTGTGGGTAAGAAAGAGATGCGTGATGGAAGCAGGATCGATACCCACTTTCTCTAATTCAGTTCTGAGATCGTAGTTATTCATATACCCGGCATCAATACAAAGGGTGCTTTCTCCATCGGAATAGAGAAAAAGATTGACATCCCGATCCCGGACGGCATACAGGTTATCGCCAACTTGTCCTGTTTCTTGCGGGTAGAACATGTCGCTATCCAACCTGGATAATAAATCCCCACACACACTCATAAAACTGAATCTCATATCAACCACCAATATATACTCTAGGGTAAAACTGTAAGTGAACTATGTCATTCAACGTTCGTTTGCATTTGGAAGTCGGATTTATCAACAACTCGATGGCAGATTCATACCACTGCGAAAATACACATCGTTTCGCGTCGATTATTCCTTCCTCCAACTCGAGTGTAAATCCAGCTTGACCGGATCCCGGTTTTTTATCCGGAGACTTCGTTTTCTTTCGTTCGACTCAAGGCCAATCTTATCATTTTCCCCCTCGCGGAATCCACATGGGCACATCCCGCATATATGTCTCATATTCATCACCATAGCGCGCGAGTAATAATTTCTCCTCGTGCTTGGATATATAGTGAAAGGACAAAACCGCAATCAGCCAGACAAATGCGGCAGCAAGCGACAAGCTCATCATGAGGAGACCGAGATAAAGAAGAATCTCACTCAAGTAAATGGGATGTCGAACGATGGCGAACACACTTTTCCGGATCACACCAGGTTTCTCCCTTTTTTCACCAAACACGATATACATGCCCTTGGCCGCTAGAAAGGCGGACACAAAGAGAATAACAACGCCAAGAGGTATCCTTATGGCGGTGGGTACGATGACATTCAGGAATATCGTAGAATGGAGAATGAACGTGTCGCTGACCCATATCGCCGTAAACAATACGGCCAGGACCAATTGTCCGGCGTCGCCAAGTTTGTGTTCGCCGGTAAGGTCACCTCTTTGGCCGCGCGTTTCATTTGGAGTGTTGGGTTTCATCATGCTGTCTCCTCCCCAATTGATCAAACAAATTAAAAATCCAATGTGCAAGTGCTGAGCTGCCTGACGGGTTGTGTTGGCGTAGGATCATCCTGCTTGATGCGATACCGAGCTATGCGCATTTATACACAATCCGAAAGTCAAGTCAATTCCACTCGTTCAGGTTGAAAATACACATCCGTTCTGGAAATTGGCCCCTCAACGTCATATACGCAATAAGATCACGATCTTACTCTCCCGAAAGGAAAGTCATGGCGTGATTTCATTTCTCCACCACTTCTTATAAATCATCTTGGAAGATTATATAATAAATCAAATCTGCAAATCGATATCCGACATCTAATATCATGATCTTGACATTTCAAATGCTGTTCTGCTTTCAGTTCGTAATGAGGATTACTTCCGCATGAATGATTTACACCTGCTACAGTGTCCTTGTTTGTGAGTCTGATAATACAGGTCTCTGGGAATGTTCTTCGTCGAACATTCCAATCATCGAGATCTCGAGCAACGATCAAGATGAACCTACCAATTGGATCGTAGATGATACACACCCATCCATCGACTCTAGGGTTAATAAACCGATCTTCTCCGCTCACCTTTATCGTACACTGAATCGATTTGTTATGTCATCTTTGGATCGATGGCATCGCACCACAGTTACGGAAATATACACCCACAACATTGGATACCCCCCATCCCGGCATCTTCATCTTTCGATTGTCTTCATCTCCCACTTTCTTGTATAGAAAATTTCCATTCCATGTATCACGTATTAAAGCGATGAAAAAATACCAATAAGATCCATAGATTCATCATAAAGTGGTAATTAATAACACAATTTGTGGTATTGTATAAATACATCGTTGCTTCGAACCGGAGAACGCAAAGGATTGAACGATCGGATCGGGTGTAGATCACTCCTTCGAATCCCTGGGGTCGAAACATACGAATGGAATACCAGTTGTAACTAAGCCTTATTCAAACGAAACAGAGCCCGATGATACGAAGGTGTTGGTGATACAGAAAGGAGTGAAACAAAGATGCGTCGTGGGAGAGGTGGTAGACGAGGATGGGGCTTTCGAAGAAGTGGAGAGGGTGCTGGGACGAAACCCGGCAGCGGCCCCGATGGAAACTGTGTTTGTCCGGATTGCGGACACAAAATCAAGCACGAAGTGGGAAAGCGCTGTATGGATATCCAATGCCCGGAATGTGGAACTGCGATGGTCCGTGAATGAGACTTTCATCTATCCAGACTAGTCGACTCCGAAAACCAATTGACTGAGATGAAAGGACCTTTAGATCCCAAATATATCAGTAGACGTACATGGGAATATACGAGCTGAAAGCGGGGTTCAGGCATGAGTGCAGCAGCATTACCGTTATTCGGGAATCATTGTCTCATTTCTTGTGGGATATTGCACCGTGAGATCGCGCATTTAACACAGGTCGGCTTTTTGAACCCAAAGCAAGTCTTTTTTACACCCCCTGGTCTTCACGCATTACCTGAGAGATTGGAGGAAGTGCTTCTAGATCGATTATCCCGAGCGCGGAATCATTGTTCTCTTGACAAGATCATCGTCGTCTATGGGAAGAAATGCCACGTCAGCACCAATGAACCGATGAAACGAATCGATTCAATCCTGGATTCCGTCAGCGGGGAGATCGTTCGGGTGCAGGGTGAGTATGGTTACGATATGCTGGCTGGCCTTGAAGATCGTCAGCGCATCAGCCAGGGGAGACAGGATAAAATATTGTGGTTTACACCGGGATGGCTCAGAAGCTGGAAGGCCGTCTACCAAAACTACTTTGGCTGGGATCGGGCGGATGCCAATGCGAATTTCCCGGGCTTCTACGATAAAATCATTATTCTCGATGGACTCGGTATTGCGGAAACGTATATGACCCTCCACGCCGAGCAAATACTGGAACTGTTCGATTGGACGGGTCTCGAAGTCGAGTTCCATCCGATTACACTTGACCGCTTTAAAAGACTGCTGCAGGACGTATTATCCAAAACAGAAGAGGAACGGATTGAAAGTCAGGCATAATCTGCAGTCGTGTATCGAACGTGTATAACCAATAACCAATCTCGTCTGCTGAAAACACACAACGAATGTCTTTGATCGACACAAATGGCGTTACGATTGTTACATTCGAATAAGCGCTGTTGATCGATGATTGTAAGAGTCAATTAATTCCCTGAAAACCGCGTGTGCTTTTTATGGCAGATTACGAGTTGACGCAGATTGGAATGAAGGAAGCCCAGGAAATGGCTGAGTCAATCAAAATGGACATCGGGAGCAGGATGCGGGAACTGCGGGAGCAACGTGGTTTCACGCAAAGGGACTTGGCAAAGCGCAGCGGACTATCCGCCAATGCCGTAAGCAGAATCGAGCGCGGGGAAAATTCACCAACGGTTTCCTCCTTACATCAACTTGCAGCCGCATTGGACGTCCCCATCGTAAGCTTCTTCGAAATCGGGAATCAATTCGCTACGGTGCTGGTGAGGAAGAACTGTCGTTTACGCACCCGTGCGGAAGGCGTACTCATCGAAAGCCTGGGCAGCGGCCTGCCCGGTCAGATGTTGGAGCCCTTCTTAATTGAACTATCTCCTGGGGTGACGTGTGGGGAAACCCCCATTTCTCATTCGGGTGAGGAGTTTGTTTATTGCGTGAAGGGGGAAATCGAATACTTCGTAGATGAGGAGTGGCATCGACTAGAAACCGGGGATAGCCTCATCTTTCAATCCCAACAGCGACATATCTGCCGAAATAACAGTCTCGACAATGCAATCGTGTTGATCGTCATTCTTCCCGCCGAAGGGACGGTTCGATTATCGCCCCATCAACATCTATTTATTGGAACTTCGGAATAAGCGAATTCGATAGAAGCATGTTTTATATTCGGAAATTAACCGGTCAAATCGCAGGCCATCGTCACGAGAGTGGAATGGATCAAGGGTAATAATGTCAAAATTTTCACTGGATGTGCTTCGCCAATCTGTATATCCGTTTACTGCCAGCGATGACCCTGATGTGATTCGCGGAGCTGAATTCGGGCAGGACGTCTCCCTGACAAAAGTAGGGAATGAAATTCTGGTATCTCACGTCGATCCGATCGTTGGGGCCATGAAAGGTATCGGAAGCCTGGCGGTGCATGTCGCCTGTAACGATATAGCGACCAGCGGTGTGCCGCCTCGTTGGATTTTACTGCTCGTCATGCTTCCCAGTAAGGAGGATACGGAACAACTTGAGAGCATCATGCAGGAGGCCCAGCAGGCAGCCAACGATGTGGGCGCTTCGATCATTGGCGGACATACCGGCTACTCCTCGGGAGTCACGCGCCCGCTTGTCGCAGTGACTGCATTGGGAAAATCGGACGGTCGTCGTGTGCTGGGTTCTGACGGCGCACAGGAAGGCGACCACGTGTTGGTAACCAAGGGAGTGGGATTGGAAGGCACGGCGATCCTCGCCGCGGATTTTACTGAAATCGCCTTGACGTTGGGTCTCTCCCAAGAAGAGATCGCCCAAGCTAAATTACTGGAAAATGAAGTCAGCGTTCTACCGGAAGCGCTGTTATTGGCTGATGAGGGGACAACCAGCATGCATGACGTCACGCGCGGCGGCCTTCTCGAAACTCTTCTGGAGATCTCCATGTTGTCTCAGGTAGGTTTGGACATTCAAGCTGATCGGATCCCTATCTGGCCGGGAGTGGCTCGTTTCGCCGATGCCTTTGATTTCGAGCCCCTGCGGATGATCTCCTCTGGCACGCTGGTGGCAACAATACCCCATGGGCGTGTGGACGCGGCGATAGCGTCCGTGGAAGAAATTGGCGTAAGCGTATCGGATATTGGTCGGGTGATTGAAAAAGGCGGCGTGCACTTACATGATCGAGGAGAGATCCAAGTATTCACGGAACCCTCGCCTGAAAAAGATGAACTGGCACGCATGTGGGACCTGTATCCACGCGAAGTCTAGAATCAGAATAAGTTTGAGATTGGAAACAAGAACAGCGACCATACAAACAGGATTCGGAATGAGCATCCGCACTTCTCGTCGATATGCAGCGTACGCAAGAACGAATACGACCAGGGTTTTCCAACCCAAGGATCTGCCAACCCTCAGATCAATTTGCATTAGGGCTTTCTTATTGCCGCGCAACCAATTCAACCCCGTCCACATCATGCCAATTGAAGGTGACGTAATAAAGATACCCATCTTCCAGGATGGCAACCCGATCCAATGAAAGATGGGCATCATCAAGTGCTACCGGTGTAGCCGTGAATTACATATCCTCCGAGGGGGTCCACTCAACCTGCCAGGGACCTGCCAGTTTGAGCGAAATGCTCGGGATGGAAATCGTGACCTGACCGTAGGGCAACTCATTCTGATAGAAAATCTGGGTAATATCCACGTTTTGGGGTAAATCCCCACCGCCTCCGCCACCACCACCAATGACTGGATGCTCCTGATCAACCAGATAGGCTCCAGTGAGCGCCCCGGCAGTCTCTACCTTGAATTCATAGCCCAGGTTACCCATAGGGGAAACAACAACGCTCACGGACAAAATCGTCAGGCTGTTCCCGGCCACATCGATTTCTTGATTCAATTCCCAAACATCGCCTGGTTGTGGATCGGGCCCTACATCGAAGGTGAAACTGGCATCGACCGGCATTTCCGCGAGTGCATCTTCGAGCACGAGTGTCAGCGGGCCAAGGGCGAAGGGCTCCATGGTCTTGAACGTCAGAGGGTGCTGGTGCGGGTCCGGTTCGTCGACGTAAGTGGGGTCGACTTCCTCTATAGGAATTTCCTGCCCATTGGTATCCAGCAAACGTGCCATCTGCGGATAGACCTGGGGATAGATATCGCTTTCCCAATGAAAGGTGGCATAAAAGATATAGCCATCCTCCAACTGGGCGACGCGATCCAGGGTCAGGTAGATCGATACATCTTGCGGCATAGGCGTAGCAGTCTGGGAAGGGATGCCGGTTTCCTGGGCGGCGGATGTTGGGGTCGGCAGTTCGATCACCGGGTAGACGGTCATCTCCGGTGGGGCTAGGATAAAGTGCAAGGGAATCTCCCAGTTTTCCAAAGCGTTATCGGGGGTGCTACCCTGCAAACAGGGGACGAAAAAGACAGCTTCGTTCACATCTGTCGGCACGGACGGATATTCAAAGCGGTACTCAAACCCGGAATCCCAACCAGTCCCCCAACCCATACCGGCCTCAAGTTCCTGACCATTTGGTAGGCGCAAGGATGGGGTTTCTGTGCAATGAGCATCTGTTTCTGAGCGAGAAACCATGGAAACACCATCGAATTTGTAATGCAATACTGTGTTCGTGGCATTTAAAAAGACTTGCTCGACTGTCACGGTTGCCTCCCCGCGCACTTGAGTGACCGGCTCTTCCAGCACTCGAATGGGGACACTCTGGTCGACGAGCCCAAGGCCGGGAATATACCCCAGCAATCGTTGGAAAGCAGCCACCACACTTTGCGGACCGACGGCGAACAGCGTGAATAACACAACAACCAGAATGACCACCCCCCAACGGAGGGCCGGACGCCGTAATAGGCCCAACATGCGGGTCTGGGTTTTTTCGGATTGCGTGATCAATTGTTGGCGCAAATCATCCAGAAATGCGAAGGAAGGATCGGGAACTGTCATGGCAGCCCGGATTTGATTTTCGAATTCAGGGGAGAAAGTAAGATCAGTCATTTTTGACCTCCAACTGGCTTTGCAGGCGGGCCTGCAAACGATAAAGCGATTTTTTGACAGCATCCTGGCGTTTGCCGAGTACGGTCGCCATTTCGGCGAAGCTCAAGTCGGCCACGTAACGCAGACGCAGCAGTTCCTGTTCCTTTTGGTCCAGGCTGCGGATCAAGGCGGAGAGCTGCTGAATCTGTTCGCTCTGGATTACGTCCGCGAGCAGATCGTTTTGCCCTGCCCGAATTTCAGCGCCATCCAGAAGCAATTCGGGCTGTTTTTTACGGAAGTGATCCAGGGCTTTGTTACGGGCAATGGTGAACAGCCAAGCCTTGAAGTGGCCCCGCTCGCGATAGCGCGGCAATTTTTCCAGAGCCGTCAGAAAAGTCTGGGCGGTCAGGTCTTCGGCGTCGGTCTGATTGCTGACGCGGCTGTAGAGATAGCGATAGATCGGCTTAGAAAAGCGGTCGTAAAGCCGTGCAAAAGCCAGCGGGTTTTGCCGCGCATTCTCTATGAGTCGAGAGACATCGTCAATAGGATAGGGTTTTATTTTTGTCATTGGTATGCTCATATCATATACCTTCTATCAGAAGATCGGTGTGAATGCATTCATATGTATAACGAGCATCAGGAGAAAAAGGGACAAAAAAGCAGGATCGTCAGCGCTGACAACCCTGCTTTGCCTGCGTTTCAGGGTAGTTTCAGAAGAGGCGCATCTGCCGGTCTTTTTTGGTGACTTTCTCCGGTGTGAAGACGGGCATCCGGGTTTGGATACCGTATTTGTAGACTTCCAGTACACACCCCGATAAAAACGAACTGGCACGCATGTGGGACCTGTATCCACACGAAGTCTAGAATCAGAATATATTTGAGATTGGAAACAAGCACAGCGACTTAATCGGATGCTCCGGAGGAGGAAGAGAGAACAGCGACCATACAAACAGGATTCGGAATAAGCATCGGCACTTCCCGTCGATATGCAGCGTACGCTTCCCCGAACTTACCGAGTAATTCCCTCTCCTCTACCAGAAGGAGAAAACCGAAAATCCAAAGCCACTGCGGCACCACAATCAGCAGGAAAGCGAAAACATGGCCGATGGCGAGGCCGAGGGAGGTCATGAATATACCGATGAAGAAATGATGCGGATGGCGAAGACATCGATAGAGATCCGTCGTGACCAGCCTGTTTGTGCAGCCCCACTGTTCTGGATCCGCCATGCTTCCGAGTAACTTTCCCGTCCTTTTTAAGGGGAAATGTGCCAGTAACATCCCTGCAATCCCGATAATACGTAACCATATTGGAAAGCTATCGGTATGAAGGACGAGACCGATGCCCACACCACCCACGATAGTTATCCCTGTAAGAAGCAACCAGAGTATGAGTCTTATACGGCATACAGACATTCTCGAATTCTCCCAGTGATGCCCTGTCCGCTGAGGATGTAAATCTGATGGCTGTGTGGGTATTGTAGAACGGGCATCATTGCGCCCAGAGCCAGTGTATCCTCAACGACGAGTTTCACACTTGCATCAGCAATTTACCTCGAAGCAATCGCCGCGACGGCAGAATCTTTGTGAGCAGACAGCAATGTCGATTCCCCGTCCACTTGCCGACGTCTGCAAGAGAAGCTGCTTGGATTTGTTCGGGATTTCAACGTCCCAGGCCAAGATGAAGCATGTACTGTATCCCCAGAAAATCCGACAACAACCCCACAAGCAAATTCCTCAGCCCGATTCGCAAGGTTCGGAAAAAATAATAGGTGCCGATAAGCCTTATTCGTGGGTCCCAGGCGAGGAGCACCTTCTTATTTTTCAATCCCCACACCAGGTGGGATGCCTCATCCAGCCCGGAACTTTCCATGACTTTTTGATTAGCAATTTTCACCCCAATCGGTGAAGCGACATCAAAGAGAATCTCACTTCCCGGAAATCTGTCGATCAAGCGAATCAAGAAATTCTTGACATCCGTCTCCTGGAAATAATAGAAGACGCCAGCCACAATGAAGAGCACATTTTCCCTGACTTCGATCTTTTCCAACCATTCATCTTCCAGAAATGATGCGATGATGAACTTCCTTCGCTCGCTTTCTTTCACAAATTTGCTTCGTAGTTCGATCACATCTGGTAGATCCAGGTCATACCATTTCAGTTTCCCGTTATCCGTTCTTTCAAAAGTCGTATCGAGTCCGCACCCGATATTGACGATGGTTCCCTCGGGATAGCGCTGCAGGAATTCCCGGACTGTGCGATCACAAAATATACTCCGCATTATCCAGGCAATATGTGTAATCGCGTCGATATTTTGGATCATGGGTGAAAAATCGTATTCAACCCGTTCAATGATCTTAACTGCCATCTCGTCCACTAACATGGGTTTCGGTTTCTTCGATTCCACAGCCCGCCCCCAGAGTGGCAGAAACAGCGTCTTCTGGACATAGCCAAAATTATGGATATCTATCTTTTCTGTCATACTTTCCTCCTTTTTTTTATCATGTCTATTAGGATAAAGATCATACTCCAGCTTCAGGCAAACACGAACGACACACTATTCACCCACTCGCCGGAAACAGGTCATCTGCTTGTAAGGATTTACGATTTAATGCCCAGATCCAAACCAATATCCCCAGGATAATGACCGTAAGATACAAAGTCCGAATTTTCGGATAGACAACAGGGATGACTTCAGTCGATTGAATGAGAACATCATACGTAGCGCCAACCCCGGCAAAGAAAGGATAAAGCAAGAGAATACTATTCCCGATACGGTATATCGCAGCAAATATAACCCCGACGACAAACAGCTTCCCAAATTCCGGCTGAAAACCGGCGTGGTGTAAAGAATAAAACGCAGCACTGAGAAGAATTCCGGGAATTATCCCGAACGATTTCTCAAAAATGGTCCGAAGAAATCCGTAAAAGAAAATCAACTCGAAGATCACTGCCAGCATAATAAAAGCGGCTGTCCACAATACTGTAGAGTCCAGGCGGAAATCGGCTGGAGGAGGAACATCTGATAGGAACTGCATGAGGAGCAGCGCCCCAAGAACAAAATTGATGGGAAGAAAGAAATACCAACGCTTTAGGCTGAATCCATAATCGGCGTAGTTCTTGCCATTATGGTAGATGTAGATTAATGGAAAGAGAATTCCCAAGCTGATCTGCCCAACATCACGGATAGAGATACTCAACCAAAGGACACTCCGAACGGCGCCCATGGCAATTGACAACGCAATCACAACGCCACCTGCAATAAAGGCGATGAATGTCTCTTGGGATGGTTGCCATGATAAAAGCTTTGAGATTATCGTTTTCATTTGAGTGTTATCGGACTGGGATCGCACGTTTTAATCCTCGAATTCTTCGCATTCCAACTTGAAATTGGGTGTATGGATCAGGATCAATTTGGCCTCGGTTGAGCCCATATTCTTATAGCGAAAACGATCTCCTTTCGGGACGATGCAAACATCCCCTGAAGAAAGAGTGCTGGTTTCAGCATTCACAGTGAAACTCACCTTTCCCTGCACGACATAGTAATATTTATCCGACCTGTTCGACCAAGATAGTTTATGGCTGACACCAATGGGAACCATAGTTTCAGCAATTGATGAGCTGATTTCCGATCCTGCGGTGTAATCCAAGATCCGGAGTCCATCGAACTCGATCGGTTCCACTTGCTCATGTTTTACGATCATATCTTCACCTTTTTACAACCACTTCATTCGGCGCGGCATACCGCGTAGTTGCTGTGTGATGGAATCTACTTCCGATGTAAACTCTTGCTCCCGCGATTTGACGTTTGTCCAAGATCACCCACGGGCGACCTCTTAACCCTCACCCACCCCGACACGATGGCCAGCAGCAAGGCAAAGCACAGACAGCTTATCCGACTCATAAAGAGCGATAATTCGATAGTATCGAAGCTGCTGTTTGATATGGAATCCACCAGTTGGCCAGGCAACTGCGATTCACCAACGAAGTAATTAGCCAGCAATTCCATCCACAAACCGCTGCCCAGCGCACAGGCAGCGCTGAACAACACCTTCAGCAAAGTATCCCCGCCATCCACGCAGATCAGCAGAATGCGCGGCAACAGCAATAAACGAGTCCGTGAGACAAGCGATCCCTATGGGAGCGATCGCAAGCGGCTTCATGAGGAAATCCGTCGTATTCAGTGAAAGTAAATACACCGCCAAAGCTGTCATCGTGCCGCCGAAGATCGCCAGCGCGATACACAAGCCGAGCATTGCCATTCGCCGACGTGTAGTTCTTGCCAGCGTGCTTCTGGGTGTTGAATTTGCCTTTAATCGCTCTTTCATCCATCACATCCTTCGCTCTCGATCTCAGCCGACCAGATAAATCCGAATCGAGTACGAGCCCCCTCCAGGAAATGCATGGTCAATGTAGCCGTATTCCCGTCTTTCTTCGGGCTTCCTTGAATAACAAGCGTATTCATGAACGCATCCTGACCAATCATAATCAAAGATCGATATACCGTGCTGGATGTGTCAGGTCCACGTAATATTGAAACGATGCCCGATCCTCATTCCAAGTACCCGATTGAAATTAAGAACGTTTCGATCACACACAGGACGTGGGCGCGATTAATCACATGGAAGAGATGTCCTCCACCCTTATACGTGTAAAGTTTACAACGATTTCCAGCTTCTTACATATCCTCAACAAACTACTCTACCGACAGCAGGTACAGAGATAACTGTCTTATATCGCCGATCTCACCGACTGAAGCAAACAAGCTTGCAAACCATCATGATCGCGGTCGGTAAAACGGTGATTACGTATCTCTCACCACAAAGCGTACGCTCCAGATTTTTCAGACACTCCGCGCAACCATGTAATACAACGGAATGGTTTCCTTCGATTTGTCGGCTGATTCGATCAGGAACCCATTTGCTTCAAAGAAGTCCTGCAGTTCGCTCGTTGAGTAGCGACTATAGACCTTGAATCCAGTAAGACGCATAAAGAAGGACGCAAACCGTGCCCGCCGATTTTCGTTATGGCAGTAGGTCGGTGCGACAAGCTTTCCCCTGGCTTTGAGAACCCGTTTCATCTCAGCAAGTGCTCGCCCTGGTTGCTCCATCACGTGGAGCGCATTTGCACATATGACCGCATCGAACTCGTTATCCTGCCAGGGAAGTTCATAAGCGCTTCCAACCATGAACCGTATCCCTGCCAGTCCTCGTGCATGCATCTTTTCCTCTGCTTGTGCGATCATCGCAGGTGAAATATCAATAGCATCCACTTCGTGTTTCTCCCCAAGCTCGAGTGCGATCAATCCTGTGCCTGTCGCCACTTCCAACACGCGTTGTGCATCTCCGACATCGTCTGCGATACGCGTGATGATAGTCGAATATTCTGGCGTGAAACGCCTCATAAAAAGATCATATATTCGTGCGAATCGATTCCAAAATTCTTTGTTATCCA
This sequence comes from Anaerolineales bacterium, assembly GCA_034430895.1. Taxonomy (GTDB): domain Bacteria; phylum Chloroflexota; class Anaerolineae; order Anaerolineales; family E44-bin32; genus WVZH01. The sequence goes on from DAOUDW010000109.1 coordinate 217,350, forward strand.
TTGTCAATCCCAAAATTTTCGCTTGATTATACCCGCTATATATTTGCACCTATCGGCTTTGTATTCATCAGCGCTCCGATATTCCAGCAATCCCAATCACATCCGATTGAATCTCGGTGCTGACTATCCTGATGGTTTTGGACCATGGCCATAGGAATTCAATACTTCGCCGCATCAATGACAGGAGCTTTCATACCAGCTGTAACGGGATCCGCATTGGCATTGCCAACGCTCCTGCTGTTCGATTAACCATCGATTAGGGCCTTTTACCCGCAGTTGCTCGAGATTCGAGACGACATCCAGATGATGGATGCGGCCATCATTTTGGAAAGCCTGAATTCGATCGCAAGGAAATTCGGCGCAAAGACCACAGTGCAGAATATCTTTACTTTCCGCACACGCTCGAATGCTGCATTCTGCACATCCCGGATGGATGTATAAGACGTTCGATCTACAACCCGCACATGTGAATCCCTGCAGCGCTTTTCCCTGGCGGCTTGCTTCCTCGAGAAGATGCTTGCCTTCTGGAAAAGCGGCGCGATAGTGATAGCAAGCACCACAATAGAGACCGCACACCCCGAGAAGAAATCTGGAATCCGACATTCTATACTCGTCCTTTTCACTCCATAAGAATGCTGCCCAACATCTGAGAAGCTTCGCTGGTTTCGCCTTCTTTATGAGACGTAGTCCATTCGTCCAGTGTGATCGTTCGCTATTTGCACCGCATGGTTGGGGTCCAGTAACACTGAATTGAATCCGGCCTTCTTCCTCAATTCCAGAGAACGGTTGAGTGGACGGAGCTTTCCTTACAACGTCCAATTTTACTACTTGGACTCTCCCAATATTCGCTTAGCTTGTGGCAATATCATAAAGACTGCAAAATAGGATAAGACGATCGCCAGAAACCCTAACAAGTCTTCTACCAATTCCCCAATACCACGGAAACCAACAACACCCACCAATAAATCAATCACTACCTTCAATAACCCATATATCACTCCCGCCAGACTCCAACGTATTGTTCCCCATATCCCAAAGTGATCGTCGTCCCTGTGATAGATAAACAGCGAGAGTATACCCGCAGCCATGATGAGGATCGGAATAAAGATCAAACAGATGACGATGCTCTCGCCTTCTGCTTGGTACCTAAGGATAAGACCATACACTCCTGTTTCGTAACCAAATATCGCTTCACCAACAATCCTGGTTACGATCCCGCAGAGGAGAAATATTCCTGCCATGACGAAGGCACTTTTCTTACTCTTCTTCAACATCGTTCATCTACCATTCTACTTACAGCCCACCGACTTGGAACCTGCCCGCCCGCAACACCGATCATACACCAACTCTGGACAAATACGAGCGAATTTCGGGATTGCCGTCAAGGAAACGACACACCTTGCGACTTTCCATGTTCTGTATCACGATCGTAATCCTTTTCTCTTTCACGATACAGATCTAAGATTTGTTCCGTCGTGGTCTCAACCGCCTCATCCAATTTGAGGCACGATGGATAGGAAGGTAATGAATTAATATCCTGCAGTATCTCACACGCAGCATCAATCGCGATCTCACGATGACCATCTTCATGTTTCTGCAATGCACGCAGAAAATCATCCCATTGTGATATCAAATCTCGAGATGCATTCGCAGGAATATTCCACTCCGGAAATTCAAAGTTAACCTCTACTTCAACTTCAATTTCACCTGTCGAACACCCATCAGCATTTTGAGCATACGGATAGAACCAAGTAATGAACCATTCTGTGTACGCATCCCAATGATTACCATACTCATCTTTTCGACCGAATTGATTCATTTGATCACGAAGCTGTTCCGCCGTAGCGCCTTCAATCTCATAGTAAACATAACCCGTCGTAACCGAGATGTCTGAACCCTGGGGGCAAGCAATCACCTTGGTCGTCTCGTTTACAACAGCAGGCGCCGAGGTATCGATTGATGAGTTCGAGCAGTTCATCAGTGAGAGAGCAATAAGTATCAGTAGTAAATATTTCAACGTAATGGATATCAAGCGCTCTTTATTCATTATCAGAATCCGGCAGGAGGTTCATCGCCTTTGTTCCAGTACTTGTCCAAGATCCGGATGACACAAGGCTGGTTGCTGCGGCTGCACTCGTAGACGTGTGTAAAGTGACCGCCGGCCATCACTTCCAGTTTGTCAGGCGAGATATCAAATAATTCAACAAGGGCATGAAGTATTTCCGGATCAATCGTCATTGATTCTGCTTCTCAGAACTTAGACAATACAGTCTACCGCCTAAAGGCTTTGAACTGCGAAATTTTTTGAGGCGCGGAGGACCACTTTGCCATGGCGGAGTCCACACATCCGGATTGAAATGACGCCATGAAAGGAAACCTCACTGGATCATTCGCCCCGTACGTCAGTTGCTTTATTCCAATTCACTTGCCATCCTGATCGATACCACCATCACAGGTGAGTGGCGGCTGCCACAAATTTTAAAGCAGCGAGGTGCTGAAGTAACGCTCGATCCGGTCGGGTAGAACAGTTGCCACATTGCCCGTTATTCGGGCAGCCATCTGCCGTGCGGCCCATACGTTGGCCCCCGAGCTGATGCCAACCAACAAGCCGTTTTCCGTACCCAAACGGCGTGTAGTTGTAATCGCATCTTCGTCGGAAACCTCCACTACATCATCCACCAGAGAAAGATCGAGAATCTCCGGCACAAATCCATCGCCGATGCCTTGAATCTGATGTAGACCCGGTTCATGTCCCAGAATTGCAGAGACGTTCTGGGGCTCAACCGCTACCACTTGGATGTTGGGGTTTTGTTCTTTGAGAAACTTTCCCACGCCCTGCAGGGTTCCACCGCTGCCAACCCCGGCAACAAAACAGGCCAACTCGCCGTCCATTTGCTGCCACAATTCACGCGCTGTGGTCTCATAGTGAACACGTGGATTATCGGGATTCTCGAACTGCTGAGGCACAAAGACATTTGGGTCTTCAGCCGCCATCTGTCGCACTCGCTCTACCGACCCCATGATCCCGGCTTGTGCTGGCGTGAGGATCAGCTCCGCGCCCAATGCGTGAATCAGCTTCTTGCGTTCCTTACTCATATCTTCCGGCATCACGATCCGCACTTGATAGCCTTTCAATCGACCAATCAAGGCGATACCAATACCCGTATTGCCTGAAGTGGGTTCGACAATCACGGAGCTGTGGTGGAGCCGTCCGCTGCGTTCTGCCCCCTCGATCATCGCCAACGCAACGCGGTCCTTGATACTGCCACCCGGATTGAGAAACTCCGCCTTGGCAAAGATTTGCTCCCCGTTCAAACTGACAAGCGGTGTGTTGCCGATGAGTTCTAGAATGGAATTCTTCATCAACATGTGACCTCTGCAAATTAATAAAATCTGCGATTGATTGACTGCTGGTGAATCAGTGAATTCAAAGCCCCCCATACCCGGGCTGAGCCAGATTCGCCCGCACAAGTCAGATTCGTTCGCTCTGCCGATTGTACATCATTTACTGCCCGATTCAATTGAAATCCAGAACTGTGGGATTCGGTTGGTAAGGAGTCAATAGATTCCCGCAACTTGTGGTGCGGTTTACACCTTGTTAAAGTCAGGTTTTACGATTTTTATCAGATCACGAAAGATCGAACTTACTTTACGCATCACTTTCGTGTAAAGACTCTGGCGCTGTCAATAGTAATCGAAAACCATCCATCCCTTCGACGATGTTCAGGATAAACTCCGTCGAAGGGCGCCAGCGAATAACTGGGCGGTGCTTTCTTTGTCGCTATTCATCCATTGCGGCAATGATATCATCGTGAATGGAAGCCACCATCTCTTCAGGCATCGTATGCTCCACACCTTCATACTCCCGAATGTCTACATCGAGACTCGCAGAGAGTAAGTGCTTGGCTGCCTTTCGAACGCCTTCGAGGGGGACATGCGGGTCTTTCGTTCCGATGTGTGTCCGGATCATACCCGCGTTCTTGTTCTCGACCAGTTCGTCCGTCAACAATCTGCCTGCGATCGGCAAACACAAATTAAACCGATCCGCATACTTTGCTGCCAACGTAAAACTGATATCTCCACCTTGAGACATGCCAAGGCAGATTGGTTTACCCTTTGTGGGAAATTCCTGCCCCCAGATCTCTATATTATCGAGCAGGTTCTTTGCGGTTTCGTCGATGAACTTACCCTGTCGATCTTCACCCTGATTGTATAAGTCATCGGGAAACCATGCATATTGCCCATCATGCCGATATGGTCCATAGGGAGCAATCACCCTTGCTGGATAATCAAAGCTGCCGAGAATAATGTCGAAAAATTGATCGGGATTACTGCCCATGAAGTGCAGAATTACGATCATCGGCAATTCCTCATTCGCTTTTACTGTACCAGTCAGATATGTTTTGTATGCAAGTATTTGCATTCCTTTCACCTTGATTTAGATAATCTACGCTGCCCAACGATAATAAACTCACCCACCCTCAACTCCGATCACACATCAACTGTAGAGTTGACAGCTCGTCAGCTGCATGCGCGGGTTAGGTGGCACATTCAGGACTAATACTCTTCTGGAAACAAACGCTGTCGGGGTTGTAGATATACTCCCCGAAGCAGGCTATGCGGTGATATCCCACGCTTTCGTACAGAGCGATCGCTTCAGGCTGTTGCACGCCCGTTTCAAACCGAAGCGTGGAAAGACCTTGCTCGCTTGCAGCACGTTCGAGTGTTCCGAGAAAAAGGCGAGCGATACCCTGACCGCGGGCGTCGGGCCGTACATATATACGCTTCACTTCGCCTATGCCAGAACCCACAATCCGCAACGCACCGCACGCCACAGGTTCGTCGTGTTGTCGTGCTAACAGGAAGATTCCGTGGAAGCCCGCTTCCTCGTCCAGTTCCAGGCCGTGGATTGGCTGCCCTAGGTAACGGCGTTGTAGATCAGCATCAAGCTCACCTATCAACAGCTTGGCCTCATCATCGGACGGAGTGGTGTTGATTAACTCGATGTTCATGAAGAACCACCTTACGGTTTATAGCTCACTCGCGTTCTTTGCAGGACGTAGATCCTGGTGATCTTCCAGGAAGCCGCCCGCCATCATCGCCGATCTCCCCCAATCCTGGGCAAATCCGGCTGAATTTCGTGGGTGTTTCCCCTTAGCGATATTGAAGTTTTCCAGCGATTGGTTATCCTGGCCAGGTAATATAAATGATTCCCTTTATTTATCTTTTTTCAAAACTTCAGCCACCGTTTAGCAATTATAAAACCCAAAGCAAGTCCGACAAATATGCCCACCCATAAAGCAAGCCGTTTTTCGAGGAATAAATTTGCAATTATGACAATAAAAAACGCAAGGAAGAAAAATACTGCAGCTACGACCAAGTTTTCCTTTATAATTTTCTTCTCGGATCCAGATACTTCCTTAATACTACTAATTCCACTCAGTACAGCTTTCTCAAAATTTTCAAGTTCCAGATTCCAGAATCCACGTTCCTTTTCAGTTACTAATTGGCCTGTAGTATTTACATCGATATCAAGCACGACATTAATTGCATTATCAGAAGTCTCCAATACTTGAATGTTTGCTTTTGCTTGCCATCCCTTTGGGGTAAATGACATCAGAGAACCAAGTAATGAACCGCGTTGATATAATAAATCTGGCTGTACCCTCACCTGCTTGTAGCCCACTTCGTTTAGGTAAGCATCAATACGATCACGAATGATATCTATTTTCTCACTAACGGTAATACTTCGTTCGAGTTTCATGATTCCCTCCTGTTGACAAACGGATCAGATCAAATTCAATCAATTCGGAACGAATGAGCCCGCATAATGGCTTCAAGCGGCCTGTGCTGTGTTCTTTACAGGACGTAGATCCTGGTGATCTTCCAGGAAGCAGCCCGCCCTCAACCACGCTATTACACCAACCCTGGGCAAATCCGTATGGAACTAAAGGGCGTTTACCCTGAGTCCTTCGACGGAGTTTATCCTGAGCATAGTCGAAGGACTGAGGATAAACTCCGTCGATTGGCTTCAGTGAATGGTTGGGCCGCCTGACATCTCATTCTTGGAAATTCGTAAGTAAATCTACTGTGTGCTCAAGTAATCCAGGATCGATTCGATTACCATGACCGGGAACCAACAAGTCAAAGTCGAATCGAGTAAGATTTCGAACGGACTCTGGCCATGCATCTAAGTCCGCATCGGATGTGTTACCCACTTTATCCCCACCAATGATCATACAAGTTCCAAATAGCACCTTTTGACTCGGGAAATAGACGACCACATTGTCCGGTGCGTGTGATGGCCCTGGATAATAGACTTGAACAATTTCATCCCCGAATTCCAGATGTAGACCCTCCTCAAGATTAAATAAATGCGTTGGTGCAACGTATGACAATGCCTCGTGTGCCTTGTAGTAACGTTGATATTGGGGGGACTGTAACCAGTCCAGGGTCATTGCCCTCATCTCTTCTCCGCGTTCTTCAAGCAATTTCACTGTCAATTCCGAACCATAGACCGGGATTCCTTGTTCGATCAAGTAGCTGTTGCCTCCCAGATTGTCATAATGGAATCCAGTGTTGATAGCGGTGATTTCTCGCTTGCCTAATTGAGTTTCGACCCACTCCAGCACCTCTCGTGTCGCTTCTGGCGTGTAGGGTGTGTCTACCAGAACCAAGTCCGAACTCTTCATCACAACAACCATTGAGTTTCCAGGCCAAGGAAATGAATGGGTGATGATGAATACCTCATCATGGACCTTCCTCACATACAAATCCTCACTGATGTCAAAACGCTCATACGATTCTAGACTTGCCATATCCGAAATTGGTTTATCCAAATCTGGAAGCTGTGTAATCCCTTGCGTAAGTGTCGTTGAATACGGCAAATTACCACACGAAACCAGGATCGTAACAAGAAGTATCAGAGAGATAACCCAGAGTGGCTTTCTCATACAATGCACAGCAGAATACCTCCTACAAACCCTAGGCGCCGTAACGGCTTCGAGCTCACCTGACCTCGACTCCGATCATAACCTAACGCCAGGTAAATCCGGCTGAATTTCGGGGGCGTTTATCTTGAACTCCGTCGAAGGATACCAGTGAATAGTATATATGATAAATTCAATATTTCAGAAGCCAACTCGTCTCAGCTTTCGAAATGTGGAAAATGAGCGGACCCCTTTATATCTTGTTTGAACCGAGATTAGGAAAATGAATCATCCCTTTAGACCCTTAGCAAACCGCGGAACCCCCTTGCGGCATAGTATGATTCTGCACCGTTGTGATACATGAAAACGGTGTTATAGCGTCGATCACAAAAGATGGCACCACCAAGTGTCCTGATCTCAGAAGGTGTTTTCACCCAGCTTGATGTTTTCGTATCGAAATCTCCAAATTGCTGCAGCTCCCGATATTGCTCTTCTGTTAGAAGTTCAATGCCCATGGCATCTGCCATATCCATAACGCTATTTTTGGGTTTATGTTCTTTCCTTGATTCTAACGCTTCGCCATCGTAACAAAGGCTTCTGCGCCCTTTAGGGCTTTCTGCTGAGCAATCACAAAAAGTGTATTCCCCCGACGTCTTATCATGACTAACAACATCCGGTTCACCGCCTGTTCTTTCCATTTCATTCAACGACCACAGTTTTTCAGGATTGGCCTCTAGCTTGGCTTGAACTTTAGCCCATTTAAGACCTTCATGGCGGTTCATGTTTTTCTCAAAACGAGCTTTCAATACACCAAGTAGTTCCTCATGTTGTCCTGTTGACAACTCTCGTTTAGTGCTATTATTTTCGTTCATTTTTTTGATTCTCCGCTTACATTCACTACAACGATGCTCATGCAGGCTAACGAATTCTAGTTGTGTCAGATCCCGCGTTCTTTGCGGGGCAAAGTCCTGGTGTTCTTCCAGGGAGCAGTCCGCCCTCATCTCCGATCATACACCGACCCTGGGCCAATCCGCATGAATCTCGGGGGCGTTTATCCTGAGCCTTGTCGAAGGATTCCAGCGAATTGTTGGGCCGCAATAAATACGTATGCCATTCTCGCACATCCAATAACAAAATATCAATTCTTCATTCTACTAATTATTCTGTTGTCCCGTTCCCACCGTTGAATTGCGTTCCTTATCCAATCTGCACGAGTACCGTTAGGCATCTTTTGTTGCTCGAAGTCAATTAGACGATTCGCAACTGAGTGATCAGCACTAACTTTGCTTAGAAGTTCTTCATATAAACCCACATATTCTACGGCATCTCTAAATAGTGTTTCTGCACTATCAGATCTCCTAAAAAAAATTCGTAAGAAATTTACAATTTTGCGTAATAATCCATCTTGAGGTTCTGAATCATCATCAGCGTATTTATCGTCTTCTGGCTCAAAGATATTTGCTCCACACTCAGGGCAACGAGTTAATTGATGAAAAAAATATGCGCCACACTGAGCACACTCAAGCTCATCTTCTTTAGGCTGGGGATCAATACTAGTAGGCATAAATCACTTGTTCCATTTCCAGCAGTTTGCGGCCCAACAGCTTTGAGCTGCCTGTGCTGCGATTTTAGCAGCGCGCAGATTCCGCGTTCTTTGCGGGGCGAAGTCCTGGTGTTCTTCCAGGGAGCAGTCCGCCCTCATCTCCGATACTATACCCTCTCTTGAAAAATCTGGCTGAATCTCGAGGGCGTTTTTCTTAAGCCTTGTCGAAGTGCTCCAGCAATTGGTTAGGCGGCAGATGCATGCGGGTGTTCATGTTTCACCATGGGAAAATGGCCATTATGGGTCCATTTCAAGCTTAGCTCTGGCCATTATGGCGTATGGGCTTTGTGGGTCTTGTTGCCACAGTTCCCAGTACCTTCGGGCCGCATCTTCGCCTTGGCCTGCCATTTCGTGAGCTAGTGCGGTTACATACACCATTTCACACCCGAAATTGTCAACGACGTAATTAGTACAAGGGACAATTCGGTTGCGGAGATCATCCATTTGCTGGAGGGCCGCCTGCGGCGATATCTCATCTGTAAGCAGGTCTATGAAAATGCAGTTGATAGCTGCATACGAATCTTCATTTGGCAGGACGTTGGGGTGAATGGACGGGTTCCAATAGAAGAACTCGTCACCCTCGGGAATAGAAGGATCAGAGACGACTTTGTACTGAAAAAATCCATTGACAATGCCTTCCCATTGAATTTGGATATTCGGTTGATCGGTTTGAATGCTTCGGTAGGATGCAAGAAGGCTTCTTATGGATCCTTCAGTGAGACTGAGAATCCAAAATGGCCATAATCTTACGTCGGGTGGGTGATATTCGTACAGCCAATACTCCGGTTGCCCATCCCTGTCAAAATCATATGCCCCCGACTGGCTAGTCTCTAGACCAAGTTGATTGAGGATTATCAGAATAGTCGGGAAATCAGCAGGACTGATTAGACTTACTAGCTGCTCAACACTCAATGCGTTGGAACAATTGTTGACCAAAATACATGCTTCTAGAAGATCAGCATCATACTGGTATGCAGTCAAGAACGTGGATGCAGCTTCGGACCATATGGTAGGGACATCGTCATGGCCGACAACGATCTCGTTCATCTGCGCCCTGGCGTCATCAACCTTGCCGTGATACGCGAGGGCAATAGCCATCTCATATCTAAGTTGATCATGCGAAATCTGCGCTCCGTCAGAGTCTGTACGCGGATAGTCGTCAAGCAATTGCTCCATTAGCTGTGTTGCTGGCTCGTTGCCATCCTTTGCCAAATCGATGAGGAACCATGAGAGCATTGCATCGGCACATCTGGGGTCAGCATCCATCTCCTCCTTACTTGGAGCCATAATGTTGTCAAGAACAAAGATTTCCCCTGTCCAGCGATACACCCAGGTAGGGCCGAAAAGGGCACATCCCCCGGATTCGATGGCAAAGGGTATCTGCATGATAATGCCGGCAAACCCATGCGTTGGTTGTGCAGGAAGCCAGTTCGATATCTCTGAGTCAACAGGATTTGGGTTGAACTCCAACTTCGCGGGAGGAGTGCGCGTTAGGTCGAAGACTTCAAAACTCCCGGAATGGAAATTAAATGATTCCCAATCGAGGTGACGGACGACAGCTTCGGATACGCCGTCTCCAGTGATGTCGACAAGGTCAAGTGAGACCTCTCCATCCCCTAAAATGATTTCCTGAGCGGAAGCAAGAGGATATGCGACAAACTGATTTCCTTTCTGCAAGAGCCAAATGTAGAGTCCTCCGTTCAGGCCGGCGCCCCAGGGATTGATAAACAGAATTTGGCTGAGCGAATAACCTGGGGGAGGTTCACTTTTGAGTACTTCTAGACGTAGCGGTTGTGCCAATGCGAAAAACCACTGCTGGAGTACTTCGATGTCTGTCTCGCCGTTGTTGAGGGAATCGACAATTAACTCAGCATACTCTTCGCCGAGATTTGACTGAAAGCTCCGAAGCTTATTGTAAAGACTCGCAACTTCCCACTCTTTGGCCTGAGGCGAGGTCGGGAAACGATAGGCTGCTTCCACCTCTGCCATGGCTGCAAACCTGAATGAGGATTCATAGGATGCGTCTAGATACCCTCGCTGATCCCAGGTAAGGTTCTCGGGATACTCTTCCATGACCTTGACCAAGTTAGCGGCCAAGTCCGGATTCCATGCTCTCAGGCGGTAGGCCTCTCGCGCAGCGGCCGTGGGTTGAGGAGTCCAGCTTGGGATTGGCGTAGTATAGTGCACGTCATAGTCGCTGGGGAATTCAGAGGCCGGGGGAATGCGTGGCCAGTCGATAGTTGGAGTAGGTGTGGAAGTGGTCGTTGAACGCCTTTGTATATGAGAATGAATGTCTGGAGTCAGGGCATCCCTAATTGAGCTCGCTAAGGACGGAGTTACAGGAACAACTCTCGTCGAGTTTAGAGTGGTGTCGACCGCAGTGGTGCAGGAAGAGACCGTTACAAAGAGTAGGACACACATGAATAAGCGGTTCCACATAAAGAGTTACCTCAAACCTCCCCGCTTTCCAGCATCATAAGAGACATTGCCTCTGTAGAGCACTCGCAGGTCAGGAGGATGAACTACTCGATGGGATTGAAAGACCTGCATCACCGCCGCCTAACGTTCTTGAGCTGCCTGTGCTGCGATTTTAGCAGCGCGCAGATCCCGCGCTCTTTGCGGGGCGAAGTCCTGTTGTTCTTCCAGGGAGCAGCCCGTCCTCAATCCCGATAATACATCAACCCTGGGTAAATCCGGCTGAATCTCGGGGTCATTTATCCTGAGCCTTGTCGAAGAGCTCCAGCGAATGGTTGGGCAGCAACTATTTCTTGTGTCCCTTATTGATCAAGAGGAATCAAATCACAGAAATAGAATCGACCCTCTCTTAAGACTTTCTCGCCGCGCTTGAACTTGATCCCATTAGAGAACAATGGGCCATTATAAACGTAAGTATGGAACTCCCCATGTTCCCCACATGGATCAACCGATTTTGGAAGATCAGCTACAAAACTCCGATCGTATTCCCTTCCTACATACTCTCCATCAAGTGCTTCTGTATCGACACAGACAACAACTGCCCGGAAGCCGAGGTCAATGAAGGAGAGTGCCAACTCGGCGGTATCGGTTCCCCAAATGGGAAAAATGCCCTTCATGCCAATTCTTCCCAACCTCTCTTCACGATAATTACGGACATCATCCAAGAATAAATCGCCAAACACAACTCCTCCTACTCCAACTCTGCTGTACTTCTCTAGAATATTTCCCATCAAATACCCGTATTCTTCATCCGTGCACTGTTGCGGGATTAGTACTTCTTCAAGATGATATCCAAGCGACTTGGCTTGGCTCTTCAATAGAGACCTGCGTACGCCATGCATGCTGATGCGGTCATATCCCTGCGTAACCGTAGTCAGCAGCGCAGCAACTATGTGGTCGTTGTTCTGCAGTAATGTGTGCAAGGCATATGCGCAATCCTTACCACCACTCCAGGACATAATCACCTTGTTATTCATATCAATAACCAACACCACAAGAGTAACATTATTCGAATGCGGCCTTCTATGATGGCGCTGTTGTCAAGCCCCAATTTCTAATTCGATAGTACACCCTCTTGAGCTATTCCTCGCAACTGACCTTGCTGGCGGCTTCCTTTGGCGTCGGGCACTTTGTGCCTCGAACTACCTTCT
>DAOUDW010000110.1:0-3971 GCA_034430895.1 Anaerolineales bacterium
TTGCATCCAGCAGCAAAGGAAGAATGACCTCGCCAGTCATCGATTGCTTCTCGAGTATTGTCTCCGTACGGATGGCATCGATATGACCGGTTTGCCAATAAGTCGGGGGCAATTTCTGGCGCGGCATATTGTAGGCTTCGTCACCGGCGTCCTGCAGCAGCGGTTTCATGCGGCCATCGTCGTTCAAGCGCCACATCTTGTAGGGATTCTGACCCGAAGGGACCACGCCACGCACAGAGTCGGCCTGGGGATTGTCGATCAAAATTTCCACAGCCCGATCCACACAATCACGTGGGCGGACGGGAGAAGTCGGCCGCAATTGTACGACCACGTCCGGTCGATAATCCTCGTTTTCGATCAGCCAATGCAGCGCATGTTCAAAGACCGGCAGATCGGTGATATCATCCGCGGCTAATTCTGCAGGCCGCAGAAAGGGAACTTCTGCCCCGTAACTGCGGGCGATATCGCCGAACTCCTTGTCATCTGTGGAGACCATCACGCGGGTCACTCGTGCCGCCTGCAAACCTGCGGCGATGCTGTAAGCCAGGAGCGGATGCCCGGCGAAGAAACGGACGTTCTTCTTGGGAATCGATTTCGACCCCGCCCGCGCAGGAACAATCGCCAGAACCTCAAGTTTCTTCACCATGCCGTCCATCCCCCATCGACTATCAGATTGGCGCCCGTCATATACGAGGAAGCATCCGAGGCCAGGAAAAGCAAGGCGGAATTCATTTCGGAACGATCCGCCATGCGGCCAAGCATCGTGCGGGCCGCATACTTTTCCACGAATTCTTCATCATGCTGGTTATACACGCCACCGGGCGATAAGGCGTTGACGCGGATGTTTTTTCCCGCGTAATAGCCAGCCAGATAGCGCGTGAAGCCCATCACCCCCGCTTTGGTGACCGAGTAATACACCGGCTTGTAACCCTCCGCCTGACCTTCACGCTGATAAATGCGTTGATCCGGCGCCACGAGGCCGTAAGTTGAACAAATATTGATGATGACACCACGCTTTTGGTCAAGCATCGGATGAACCGCCGCCTGCGTAACCAGAAACATACCGGTGAGATTGACATCGAGCGCCTGCTTCCAGTCGTCCAATGCATAGTTCTCGAAGCTGCTGGCGTGCTCGTCCTGATGTTCCGGATCGAATTTGGGATCCAGCGCGGCGCTGTTAACCAGGATGTCGAGGCGCTTGAAACGCTCCAGTGTTTGGGTGACCAGCGACTTGACCGACTCCGGATCGGCAATATCCGTGGTCACTGCAAGGGCATAATAACCATCCGCTGTCAGCCTGGCTGCCAGGTCTTCGTTCGCCGCCGAGTTGTTATCGGCCAGCACCACGGAAGCACCCGCCTCGGCCAGGGTACGGCAAAATCCGGACCCCAGCAGCCCGGCGGAGCCCGTAACAATGGCAACCTTTCCAGATAAATCAAATGAAGCGGGCAGTGCAGTCATGGCCCACCATCCTCGTAAACACGATACATTTTCCCCTACGCATACTTACGTCCATCATTCACAACCCTCGAAATTCACTCGCTTTCATCGTGTTCCTGAAACGATTTGACGCACGATGGAAATCAATACGTCCCTGCTCTTCAAGGAAGCACGTAAAACTTAGCCATGTTGAGTATTTGCTGTGACTCGGCATTTAGTTCCTCAACAACGATCTGCGTTTCGCGATCCAATTCCCCATAGCCGTAAATTACCAGGACACCATTATCGGCCAATCGCTCCCGAGTCAGTTCGATCTGCGCTGAAAAATCTTCGTTGGCTTGCAAGTTGTTGGGGTTGAATCTGACAGGTATCATGTAGGAAGATCTACCCGAGAGAATATACGTCAGTTCGATATTGTTGCTGACAATCGTCTGGGATGCATCGATTTGCTCCAGGGCCTGGATTTCCTCAATCCAGTACATCTTCGCAGTGACATATCCCAAGTTCATCGTCGGGTCGCTGATAATTTTCACGGTCTGGCTTCCATTAAGCGCGATAAGGAACAATAAAAAGACAATCGCCCCGATCCGCGCTGGCGAAAATCGCCTGCGGCTGCGTAATTGAAGGCTAACGAATGAAGTAACCAGAATCACGACAAGGAAAAACACGGGAGCCAGGTAGCGAGGGGGGTCACTTGGCCCCGTCCCAGCATCCAAAAAAGTTAAGTACAGTACAAGGACCACGAAGTAGATAATAATAATCAGGAACAGGATATCCGGCATTTTGGATTTCGCGTTTGGATTGTTGCCATCTCCCGATGACCGTTGCCTAAGCTTTGGATAATAGAAAAGAATTATGCCCATTACCAACATAACACCTGCTAACATTAAGCGGTAACGTATGCGCGGCAATTCCAGCTGCATCGGAACCAACCAGGAGGCCATTTCTTCGAAATACTGTCGTACAATCTCACCTCGTATTGGATGGAAGTTAAAAGCCCGGTTTGCCAGCGTCCCGGCCTGCCGTGAATTTCTCCACAACCAAGAAGCAAGTGGTGCGACACCAAGAGCCGATACAGCCAACGTACGCAGAATACGTTGTTTCCAATCTAAATTACTCAGAAATAACACAGTTAGAGCAATCCCAGCTACAAGCACAAGTCCAACAATGCGAGTAAGGCTGGCTAAACCAACGAGAATACCAATCATGATTAACATCCACAGCTTCTCCTGCTCGAGGTAAAGGAGAATGCCAAGGATGGCTGCAAGCATCAACACAATAAAGAGCGGATCGGACATTGACCATCCAAACAACTCAACCAATGCAGGTGAGACGACAATCAGGGTACTGGCGATGATGGCAGTCCACAGCGATTGAGTATGACGGAACACCAGATAGCCGCTCAGGAATATCGCCACACCGAACAATATGGTGTTCAGCATTCTGGCCACAACAAACAGATCTGCACCGGTTGACCCCAAACCTGCAATCACGAGCGGGAAAAAAGGTGGGAATGTAGTGATCGGCACGATTTCCCCACCACCGGAAATATAGCTATATCCATTTCCGACGAGTATATTCATCGCGCCGCGGATATACCGCGTTGCATCGCCACCCAATCCTGCACCGTAGCGGCTGTAATATAAGACGATACTGATCCCTAATAGAGCAATTGCAATGAGAGGCAGGTAGGTTGAAATTTTATTTTTGAACAGTTGCTTCGCCGATGAAGTCACAATATAGGCCTCCCTATTCATGCATGGTCCACGCAAATATATCCTGACGACACAAATAACTTCCTCTCGATTTTAGGGCAATCGACTCAATAGATCCGCAGCCGAGCCGCAGTGCGAAAATTATAACACCCGGGGTTGTGTGCCAATTTCACTCCCGGCAGCTTCCAGATCAGTTAAAATCCAGCGCCACTTGTCTCGATTCAGAAGCGGAGTGTTTCGCCGCCAATACGATTTTCAAAGCGCGTATGCCGTCTTCAAGCGTACACAACGGTTCGGTTTTGCCCGCCACGACATCGATAAAGTGACGCATTTCGTCCATGAAAAGCGTGTTTCTTTCAAATCCTTTCGGTGGGGAAAAGCGCTGCCACTCCTGCTTCTCGGTAGTCCACCACTTCACAGCCCCCGCGGCGTTATCCCAGCGGATGCTGCCGCGAGTGCCTGTAATTTCGAGATCGTGACTGGCCGGCTGCTGGTTGTAATCGAGCGAGACCGTGCCTAAAATATCATCTCGAAACGTTAATAGCACCGACGCGCTATCCTCCACATCGATATTCAGATTCCCGAACGTCCCCGTTACTGCACTCAACGAAGCGACCTCACCCAACAGCCAGCGCAGGTAATCGAATGGGTGGCAGAGCGTCAGCAGCACGCCGCCGCCCATACTTTGGCGGGCGCTGTAGGATGCACGATAATCCTCCCAGGGATGCCAGCCAGGCAGATACTCTCCCCAGTGAGCGCGCACGCTGATCGGATCTCCGATCACCCGCTCCTGGAGAAGATGCCATACATGCTGTA
>DAOUDW010000111.1:0-15050 GCA_034430895.1 Anaerolineales bacterium
CCACCATCACTAAGCAAGAAATCGAATTCGTCACGGAGAGACTCAACAACCGACCCAGAAAATGTCTTGGCTTCAAATCACCGAATCAGGTATTCTTCAATCACTCACCCGCTGTTGCACTTGGTAGTTGAATCCAGGAAAGAAAGCTTTTGAACTATATCAAATTAAACAAAAACAATATTGATAGTGAACACATATGCTGTGCTATCTCTGATAAAAAGTGCGCGGACAGTTATCGACTCAAAAAGCAGTGGCTAAAGAATGAGTTTGCTAATGGGTATGTATTTCTGCGGCTTGATGAGCGTGCAAAAGTCTTCATTGAATATGGTCCGGCTGAAACGGCGTGGGTACCGGTGACTGCGCCTAATTACATGATGATTGGATGTTTTTGGGTTTCCGGTAAATATAAAAGGAAAGGGCATGGGAAAGCACTACTGCAGCAGGTCGTTGATGAAGCAAAAGCGCAAGGAAAAGACGGGATCGTAACCGTAGTAGGAACCAAGAAATTTCATTTTATGAGTGATACCAAATGGTTGTTGAAACATGGTTTTGAGATATGTGATAATACCCCGGCAGGTTTCAGCCTCATTTCCATGGATTTTCATAATAACTGCAGCCGACCTGGATTTAACATTTCAGTAAAAAGCGGGGAATGCCCTGAAAAAAAGGGGTATGTTGTTTACTATTCGAATCGTTGTCCATATTCCGAATACCATGTAAAAGAATCGTTGCATGATACTGTTAATAAAAGAAACCTGAAGTTAAAGACAATCAAATTGGAAAGCCTGCAACAAGCTCAATCCGCACCGACACCCGCAACGATTTTCAGTCTGTACTACAACGGAAAATTCATTACAACAGATATTAGTGTTTGTATGGACCAACGATTTGATAAGATAGTAGGAAAGAAAATTTAATCCATTCCCCTTTATACAGATCCCAGACGTGAATCATCCAAATCTTATATTGGAATTGGCAATTCAATCCAGGATGAATACAAAGTGGCTGGAATCCAAACGATGCGTTTGGTGGGATCCAGGCCATTTTTTCTTTCCTAGATTGTCGTTGGCGGGAAAACCGAATCGGACCGATTTGCATTTCCCCCTGGTATGAGGGGTTTATGCACGTTTCGGTTGGTGGTTGCCCTTCTTCTTAGCCACGAAACGTGAGGAAGCTTCGAGATGTGCTGGCGCAGCCCATAGGTCCGCAAACGTTTCCCGCTCGAGGCGTGCAGCTTCTTTCGCCGAACGGTTGACCCCTGCACGAAGGAACTGCTTGATCCGTCGGACGGCATCTGGGTCATGTTTGATGATCTCTTGGGATAGCGCCAAGGCATCCTGGAGTGCTTCCCCATCCGGTGAAAGGCGATTAGCAACACCGGTTTGGTAGGCTTCGGTGGAAGAGAGCACTTTTCCGGCCGTGAGCCATTCGAAGGCGCGTGCATAACCAACGTGGCGAAGCAAACGCAAGCCGCCTCCCCATGCCGGGCAGATGGCCAGACGGATGTGCATCAACCCGATGAAGGAACTCTCGGCCATCACGCGCAAATCGCAGGTTATGGCAACTTCGCTGCCGCCGCCCAGCGCGGCACCTTCGACGGCTGCGATGGTGGGGCAGGGTAGTTCGGTAAGTCTTTCGAGTGTAACCCCCATAGCATCAGCCAGGCGTAATCCATCGTGCCGGCTGGGGAAGTCGTGCAACTCATAAAGGTCACCCCCTGCGCAGAAGGCGATATTTGTGCCTGTGATGATAAGCGCTCTGAGATTTTCTTTCTCATGCGCCATCTCGATGGCTTCTGCGAAAGCATCCATCGCCTCCCAATTGAGTGCATTTCGGACTTCCGGGCGATTAATGGTGAGGACCAGGATGCCTTCTTGTGGTTCGTCTAACAAAATCGGGCCCATAATGCTGTCACTCCTTGACCTTGACGAATTCGACCAGTATACTCTTTCCGAGCCGGGGTGTAGCGCAGCACGGTAGCGCACCGCGTTTGGGACGCGGGGGTCGGCGGTTCAAGTCCGCCCACCCCGACTTGCTTTTTATAACACCATATTGCGTGGAGGTTTCGGTGCGTGGGAGACGAGTTTCCAAGAAAATGCGTAAACTCGATGTCGTTGTGGAAGCTGTTCGATACGATGAAGAGACATCTCGACTAGACCTCGCTCGAGGCTACGAACGCGTTGGGTACATTTGGAGCGATAAAATTTTGTTCGATCGCACGCAGCTTGTCGAACTACTGAAAACCAAGAAGCGTGTAGTTTGTGGTCGTCCTGAGGGAATTCAGGGGGATTTCGAAGTGTACGGGCGTTTACAACTTATGGGGGATGGAGAGCACGGCGTTTTAACTTGTGATGCACCTTCTGGATTAAAGAAGGATAACCTGAGTTTACCCTTGTTCTAATTTCGTCTAAACCAGCCGCTATTTATTGATCTTACGCGCGCGTGTAAATCAATAGGTATGGTGCTACAGCACAATGATGCCATTCAACTTATTGCTGTAAGTCAGTCAGGTGCGATTGGTCATCTCCAATCCGGATCACCGTCGAAGATGTTGTTGATCGTGATTCGAGTGACGGAAAGATCGGCCAATTCCAGGTAGTAGATATCATAATTGCCAAGACGATTGGAAACGAAGAGCACGAGTTTCCCGTCGGGCGAAACCATCGGTGAAGCGTCATGGGCGAGATTGTTCGTGAGGTTTTCGATGATGCCTGTGCTGAGTGTGATCTGGTAAAGCTCAAAATTGCCGCTGGCGTCCGATGCGAAGATGATCTGATCGCCATTGGGATGCCATGTGGGGTATTTTGTTTCTTCGTACCCGTAGGTTAATTGAAAGATGGTTTGGTCCTGCCTATCGATGATATAGATTTCGGTATCCCCAGTGCGGTTGGAAGCGAAGGCCACTAGTGAGCCGTCAGGGGAAAATACCGGATATACATCGTAGGCCAGGTTGTTGGTCAGGCGTTTCACGCTTGAGCCATCAGTGTCCATTGTATAGATTTCGCGGTTGCCATCTCGATCCGATGAAAAAACGATCGACTTGCCGTCCGGACTCCAGTCGGGTGCGTCATCGTTGGAATAATTTCGGGTCAGGTTAATAATAGTGTTTTCGTCCGCGTCCATCAGATAAATATCGCGATCGCCATCGCGTTCGGAGACGAAGACAATCTGACTTCCATCGGGAGACCAGCGTGGATTGAAATCCGATGACTCATTATCTGTAAGCGCTATACGATCGGATCCATCGAACGCTTGACGGTATATCTCCTCTTCGCCGATGTTGCCCGAATGGTAGATGATCTCGCCTGTGCCGCCACCAATGGCAGTAGCTGTGGGGGTGTCTGAGGGATATGATGTAGCTGTTCGCTCCAATGCGGCTGGGTTCGAAAGATCCGTGGGCTCCGGTGTTGAGGTGGCTGATTGGGCAGTTTGAGTCAACGCAGGCCTCAACGCCAGGATGTCTCCTGAAACAACCCCCATCGTACAAGCGAACGTGAAACCCATGGTGATCATGGATAAGAGAAGGATTCGAGATGATTTGGGATGGTCGTTAGCGTTTTTCATCAGATTGTCACATTCAAGATTACGCCTATTCCGGCTGCTGCTTTTTATTTCCATAGGGCAAGGAAAAAGTAAAAGTCGATCCCTGACCAAGTTTCGATGTCACGTCGATTTCACCACCGTGGGCTTGAATGATCTGCCTGGCAATCGACAATCCGAGACCTGATCCCTCAATTGGTCGACCTTTCATACGTTGAGCTCTGTAGAGCTTGTCGAAAATGCAGGGTAAATCCGCAGCGGGAATTCCCTCGCCGTTATCCTGAACGACGCAGATGAATTCTTCATTTTTATCATCCATACTCAGGCTGACGGTGATTTCTCCGCCGGAATCGGTATATTTTATGGCGTTATCGAGTAAGTTAAGCAGAACTTGTTTCAGGCGGGGTCGATCCGCACTCAAATTAGGCAGCCCGGGCGGCATAGTCAGGCTGATGGCCAGTTGGCGTTCCTCGGCGAGATCGGAGACCTGCAGGATCGATTCCTCCAGCAATGCGGCAAGGCATGTGGATTTTCTCTCAAGTGTGAATGAAGGAGATTCGAGCCGGGCAAGCGTAAGCAGATTATCCACAAGCTGGGTGAGGCGTTGTGCTTCATCTCGAATGATGTGTAGAGACGTTCGCCATCCCTCTTTATCTTGGGGCGTCTCACTCATATTCGCAGCATGTCCCTGGATTACGGTTAGCGGGGTTTTCAGTTCGTGGCTGACGTTCTGGATGAAATTACGATAGAAGACTTGCTGGCGTTGCGCGGTTCCCATGTCCTCTAAAAGAACGAGAGAGTTTCCTGTTGACAGCCAGATGGCACGAGCTTGATAGGATAGTCCTTCAACATCAGGTACCTGGCGGAAGATGTTTTGCTCTCGGCTTTGCACATCATTCACGAGCGCTCTGATTTCCAGGCTTTCGATCCATCTGCCAGCCGTTCCGTTTGAAAGTGGTTTACGGAACTTGCGGTATAGAATTGCTGGATAGGGGAAACCGTCGAGAAGATGTTGGAGTCTCGACGACAGTCGTGTGTTGTGAATGAAACTGGCGAACAAGAATGAAAAGATGATGAGTCCAAGGACGATAACGGCAAATTCTAGAGGACCAAAATAGAGAATAATATCAGGCATCGCTTTAATCAGTAGCGTGGATTTCACTTCTTCGGATCGTGAAACGGTTGATACTCATCAGGCTTCGAATTTGTAACCTACCCCGCGTACATTGAGCACGTACCTTGGTGATTTCGGATCGATCTCGATTTTTTGGCGCAAGGACCAGATATGCTTTTCGAGTGTTTTGGTTTCGATATCTCGGTCTTCCGGGATCTCGAAGACGGCTTCAAGCAGGGACGTTTTCCCGATCGGTCGTCCGGCGTTGTTGCTGAGATGCAAGAGCAAATCGTATTCGCGTGGAGTCAAATCCACCGGTTTCCAGGCGTTGTCGATATGAATGGATACCATTCGACGGTGAGAGTCTATCCGAAGGTAGTCGTCGAATATTTGTATCGGAGGTGGCAGGCGAGCTTTTACTCGCGCGAGGAGCTCGCGAATGTCGAAAGGTTTGGTCATGTAGTCGCTTGCACCCAGGACAAAACCAATTTCCAGGTCGCTGATACTATCGCGTACGGTTAGGAAAATGATTGGGACCTGATCTCCCTTGTCGCGAATCTCACGGCAAACGGAAAGCCCGTTGGGTTCCGGCATTTCGATATCGAGGATGATGACGTCCGGATGTTCGCTTTCCCACTTGTATAGCGCTTCATGGCCGTCATTGGCCGTAACCACAAAGTATCCCTCGCGTTCGAGGGCGGGCTGGATGAACGAGATGATATTGGGATTATCATCTGCAATAAGGACTTTTGACTGCACGTTTCGATTATACTCGTTCACTTGAAATTACCACAACCTCCATAGGATCAAGGACACGTTGATGCAGATTGTTATTGACCTTCCCATTTCGATGATCGCTGGTTTTGTCCTCCACTTTTACCGAGAGGACATCTTTTCCAGACGATGTATATCTGATTGAGATGATACCGAACGAAGTTGACAATTCGTTCCCGCACAGGTTACGGGAGAGTTACAGTTCTGGTAACCTTGCGGTAACGAATGATCGACTTCGAAGTGATCGCTGAATCGTATGCCATTCCATAGGATGCGATATTTACGCTCAGGGAAGCAATTCTGGAATTCTGGTCTGGCGTTGGTCAATTTCAACTTTGGAGTTTCAAAAGCGCCTGACCAAACCGGGCACTCACCGTGTGAATTCAAATGATAATGTTACCCAAGTGTCCTCTCTTGACCCGGATTCCGAAATGAGGGTAGAATGCCTACGTATGCGGGCGTCGCCAAGTGGTAAGGCATCAGCCTTCCAAGCTGACATCCACGGGTTCGAATCCCGTCGCCCGCTCTAGCCCTCAGTGAGGGCTTTTTTTTATCCATGGGCAACACATGCGCGATGAGATGCATGTGATGGGAACGAAATCGAAATCGATTCTCAGTATGAGGCTAGTTCGGGCTGGAAGTATTTTTGCAGCATATACAGCGTCTTGCCCTGGTTCGTCTCGTGTGGGGGACTTCTACCCAGGTACCAGGGAGGTTTCCCGGAGAATGTGCGTCCATCTTGAATGCCGACAACAAAGGTGTAATCTGCAGCGATTTCAAGGATTGTCCCGTCAGAGTCGACATTTCCAAATGGAAGAACAAATGTAATCGGACATTTTCCGAGATGCTCGCATATGGTTTCATACGATCCTACAACCTGTCTCTGGATGGCCTCATAGCTGAGTTGTGGCAGATTATAGTGATCGATCGAATGGCTTGCGATCTCCACCCCAATTTCATCCAACTCACGTAGGTAGTCCCATATCTCAGGATTCTGCGGGCCATGAACAATCAAGCCCACAACGAGGGCAAGGTTTCGATCGGTAAACACGTGGATCATTTCCTTAAAATCATTACGAAGCCAATGGGATCCAAGGTCGTCGATCGAGACAATAATGGCGTTTTTAGGGGGACATTGTCCCTGGAGGAGGTATTCGAGAACGCCGCGATAGGTCATGGTTACGAGATCGGAGCGCTGGATTTGATCCGCAAGTTCCTGCATGCGTGAAGCACCGAATGAGGAATGTAGCATCAGAGTCATTGGTGTGGAACAATGCTCGATTTCCAACATTGAGGACATTGCCGGGGAATACAGGTTTGGGTCGAACACGTTCCGCGCAGGAACATCCACTCCCGGCTGTGAGAATTGCACTTCGAAAATATTGGTTGGACTTTGGATAGGATGGATCGCAGCGATTTTGTATGAGTATGTGTTCGTGCTGTAATGGTTGGTACCTTGTAAGACAACGGTCGAAGCATCAAAGATCGGTCTTGATGGTAGCCCGTTGGATGACGCAGCAGGTGTTGGTGGATCGATCTGTTGTGCATCAGTCTTTACGGTGCCAAGCTTGGATGCGAATAATATGATGATAACGATACAACGATTGAGCCATAAACTCTTTTGCTTTGTCACGGTCTCTGATAGAAAATCGGCGGTTGGACGCCGATTTTTCCTCCCATTCGAGTATTGCCATTGTACAGAAATGGTTTTTAGCTGAACCTTACAGTTAGCTATCTATTTCCAAATGGACTGTTTTGCACGAGATGGGTATTCGACCTATGCTTGCTCCGTATGCTCTGTTAAAATGGAAGGGTCAGGGCCCGTAGCTCAGCGGTCAGAGCGGCCGGCTCATAACCGGTTGGTCGCAGGTTCGAATCCTGCCGGGCCCACTATTACAGAGTAACGTTGTCCTCAGGTAGTAAGCACTTCTCGACAACGTATGTCCTTCCTGGATCGATATACAAAAATCATGAAAAGGTAACTACTCGTATTTGCATACCATTGTGTTGAAACGACGGGATTGATCGTTCTTCGAGTCCTTTAATGTCCATTGAGATAGAGGCGTTTTATTTTTCCATCTTGCTTTGTTCAATGATAAATGGAAATTTACATGGGAAGTCTCTAATTCCCGCATTTCAAGCTCGATATTAAAAGAATCAATAAACACCTGATTGTGTCTGGAATCCGTGTGAAATGGAAAAGTCCATTTGATCCCAATCGGACGAATGATAAATTTCTAGCTGACTTATCTAACAGCGGGATACATGCCGGTTCTTTTATAGACTTGCTGCGTTTTGAAATCGAGGTTTACCCAGAGTTCGACGGCTCCGTTGTGACTTGCCAAATCTCAGTAATTGAACTATTACCATACGGTTCCATATGTCAATAATGAATCGGGAATGTGCGGCACAAGGTTGATTACATGGCGCAAATCAAACAGAAAAAAGTAGCTACAAGGCCTTTCATCCTGCATCCCTTTTTTTTTGCAATATATATTGTCCTTGCTCCTTTGGCGGAAAATGTCGATATGGTTGGATTGGGCGTGATTCGCTCACTATTGATTGCGTTTGTCGGCGTCACTTTGCTCTCATTCACCCTGCGCCTTTTACTACGCGATCCGATCAAGGCCGGTTTACTGACAAGCGGGGGCATCGTGTTGTTTGGGACCTATGGCCATGTGTCGAAATTATGGATGGGATCATTTGATATCGGGGATGTCTGGCTTTATGTTCAGCTCGTTATCTGGATTGGATTAGGCGTTGGCTGGATATACTGGGTTTTTCGAAGGATTCGCAATTTCCGTATGTGGAATCGCTACTTTAACATCACTGGCTTTTTTCTGCTCGTATTGCCCATGTTACGTATCGTCTCGTTCATTCACAACACTCCAGATATGTGGGAAAAAGTAAAACCGTATCATTTGCATGTGCTCTCTGAGGCCGGGGTGTTGGAGTTGGCCACCGTAGAAGGATCGACTGAGCCGAAACGTGATATCTATTACATCATCCTGGATGGTTATACGCGCGCTGATGTATTGCAAGCTTTATATGACTATGACAATGAACCCTTTCTCACAGCGTTAGAAGATCGTGGCTTTTACATTGCTACGGAAGGCCATTCCAATTATCCCAACACGGAATATTCTCTGGCATCGTCACTCAATATGGCGCATATTACTGATGCACCAGAAGTGTTGCGCTCGAGCATTGATGTAGATCAGGAGAAAGTGTTGAAAAATGCCGTTGCACTATTAATCAAGCACAATCGCGTTACCGACTTTTTTAAGGATTTAGAATACGAAATCATTGCTTTCGATAGCGGCTTCGATAAATCTTCGATTGCAGTCACGGATTCATTGGCGAAGTCTCCCGACATCATGCGTTTCAACACAGAAGCAGCTTTTGAGTTGATGGTGATGGACACCACACTTGGGAAATTGTACTTCAAGTTGAGGGGGGAAGACTTCGTTCCATTACAATCGTTATTCGATGATCACCGTGGACGAGTACTTTATGCGCTCGAACACGTATCCGATTATGCGGATGATCCCGGCCCTCAGTTTGTCTTCGCTCATATTCTCTCTCCGCACGCTCCATACGTGTTCACTTCCACCGGTGAGCCGCGTCATGGGGTAGATCCCTTTACCCTGCTTGATGACAGGATGGATGCTGAATGGAGCCCGAGTCTGTACCGCGATCAAGTGATCTTTATCAATACCAAAACACTACAGATGGTCGACGAGATTTTGGCAAAGAGCGAACTGGATCCGATTATCATTATCCAGGCGGACCACAGTAGCCGGGCTTGGGTAGATCTCTATCCGCCAGCAGAGATTCATCAGCAAATTCTCTACCCGATTTTTCTTGCACTTTACCTGCCGGATGGGGTAGAGAATGTTCAACCCTATCCGGATATTTCACCTGTCAATATCTTTCGCTTGATTCTCAATCGATACTTCGGCATGGATCTGGATATGTTAATGGAAACGCGCTATTTTTTGGTAAAACGAGATGGTCGCTTGGGTTTTGAAAATGCGTGTATTGCGATTGGGGGTTGTGAGGGCAATGAAGAGGTAGATCATTCATACGATTCTTGATAGGATTGTGTTTGCTCATCTTCCTGGCGATTAGCGTTGGAAGCCGGAAGATATACGGGAATTTCGGCCGTCATTCAGATTTCAAACGATCTAGGATGAGCGGATGCTTGATCTTGTGCGATTGGAAAAGTAAAATCGTTAGGGTATGGATGCAATCTCGATCTATAATACGGGATGAAGGGTTGTAAGTTTAATGAAATTTATTACACGCTTATTTCAAAAAAGTCTCAGTACACCTCCTGATCGTGCCGCCACAGCGCCACTCGATCCTCAAATCACGCCAGGTATTGAGCTTCGCCGGCACGTTGTTGTTGGCGCCGCACATTCCTCCGGGCTCGAACGAAAATCGGATGATGATGCCTTATTAATCATTTCTGGCAGTGCGGACGGGCATGAGGGAATGGTGGATTTTGGTTTATTTTGTGTAGCCGATGGCCTGGGCGGATACGAACATGGTCAGCTTGCCAGCGCGATATCTGTACGGACCGTTGCGCATAAATTGACTCGAGAAGTGTTTCTGCGTCTGTTAGAAAGTGAACCGAACGAAGAAGAGGAAGACGATCTGGAATCATTGGTACGTTCCGCGTTTACCGAAGCGAACGAATTGATTCAGGATCGAGCAGATGGCGGCGCGACCACCTTGACGATCGCCCTCTTGCTTGGCGAATATATGATGATCGGACACGTCGGAGATACGCGTGCGTATGTCATAAATCGGGATGGAATCGAAGTTCTGACTCGCGATCAGTCCCTGGTGCAGAAATTAATTGAGACGGGCACGATAACGGAGGAGGAAGCCGCCGAGAGCCCACACCGCAACGTACTCTGGAATGCGATGGGGCGAACGGAGCAGCTGCAGGTGGATGTGTTTTCACATTCCGTTGAGAACGACAGTTATCTTCTGCTTTGTTCGGACGGTTTGTGGGGAGAAGTTGAAGAAAGGGAGATTCATCGCCTCGTGCTAAACTTTGAACATCCCCAGGCAGCATGCAATGCGCTTGTTCAGGCTGCAACCGAGGCAGGCGGCTCTGATAACATCACGGCCGTCCTGATACAGTTCCCGTCCAAGCAACATCTCTAGTGTTGTGCGACTGATTTGAACACCGTTGTTTATCAAAAATTCATTTAAGATTCGAAAACAATTGAAATGATGAACCGCCGAATGTGGGGGGAACATCCGGCGGTTCTTCTGTTGGCGGGGGATTCTACCGCAAGTGCGAGGGGCACGAAAACGGTAGTGTAGGTTCCCCCAGGATAAGCCCGTATACCGACACAATGAAAAAGAAGGGCTTATCCATATTAATAATATCACAATGAAGGTAATAATAATATTAATACTTCGTGAAGGGTCTGCGATCTCATCCCTCTGGATACCGTTTCCATGCAACCAAGGAAGGATGTGGTTGCCTTTCAGGAATGAGGCCGGCGCTCATAGAATGCGGGGATTACACTGGGTTTCCCATTTTTAGTAACCTGTGCTATGCTACGCGGCGATGGGTAGCGTACGACGAAGCACCTGGAGACAATATCTCATCTATCTGCTGCTCAACGCGGCTGTGTCTGCGTTTGTGGTATTGCTGATCCTCAACCTGTGGGATGGACGCGGGCGTGATGCAGCGGTTAATCCCACACCCACTGTAGACGTCATGGCGCGCCTGGCCAGTGAGGTGCCAACGATAACGGCAACGACTCCACCGTCGCCGACTCCAGTGACCTACATGGTGCGCGCAGGTGACACGCTTACGGATATCGCCCTCTTGTATGAAGTGCCCATTGAAAAATTAATGGATGCCAACGATCTCGACAATCCCGATGCGCTCGAGGCGGGAACAACGTTGATCATACCCGTTGAGGCAGCTCCTCCAGAGACGGATTCGTCTTCACCGGAGGATACCTCACCACTCCAATCCACAGACACACCTTCCCCAGCTAGGGAAGGGCCTAACGTTACGATCACGGGCATCCAGGGTGCGGGGGATATCGAGACCGAGACGGTACGTTTGCAAAATTCGGGTGGTGAAGTATCGATGGCCGGGTGGACACTCGATGATGGCGGTGATAACGTCTATCCATTTCCTGTATTTACTTTCTACACCACGGGTGCGGTGGATGTCCACACCGCGGAAGGCACGGATACGTCCATCGATCTGTATTGGGGATTGGATGATGCGGTCTGGACTCCCGGCACAGTCATTTACCTGCGAGACGCCGACGAAGTCTTGCAATCTACCTTTGTGATTCCCGATTGACCGTTCGACATCTCTTTTCAGCGCATGCCCCTACGCCGTTATCGTATCGCATTTCTATCATCCATCGACTCCTGATGGGATCTCGAGTCGAATTCGGCATTGTCCCATTCAATTCTCCTTGATAAACTTATCCCGGCAGTAATCTTCCTGTATTGAGAGGCTTCCTAATAAAGGCTATGCCACATTTGAAAATCTATCATTTCCATCCGTTCTTGTTTGCAATCTTTCCGGTGCTTTCGTTATTCGAGCATAACATTGAAGAAGTGGCCATTGGTGTCGCAATTCGTCCGTTTTGGATATCGTTAATCGGAATGCTTTTGATCTTCCTGTTCGCTCTTGTGCTACTGAAATCGTGGGACAAGGCCGCGCTGGTTACAAGTTTTCTGTTGGTGATGTTTTTTTCTTATGGCCATGTATACAACGCGATACGATCTATCCCGGAGTATGGGCTTAACCTGGGACGACATCGTTATTTAATCGTCCTGTACGGGCTGGTTATCATCGCAGGTCTATGGTGGATGGTTAAACAGCTTCGTGATCTTCGGCAGATCAATCAATTCTGCAGTTTGATCGGCCTGACTTTATTTATCTTCCCAGGCGTTCAAGTATTGAGTCACGCTCGGAAAGTGTCGATTGCCGAGTCGATCGATGTGGATTATGCAACGCTCGCCGAACCACTGAACATCGCAGAGGAAGAAGATCTGCCGGATATCTATTACATCATCCTGGACACATATACCCGGGGAGATTGCCTGTTGAAGAACTACGACTATGACAATTCGTCTTTTCTGGAAGACCTGCAGGCGATGGGTTTCTACGTTGCAAATCGTAGCCGCTGTAACCATTGTTATACACAGGGTTCACTCGTCTCTTCATTAAATATGAACTACATGAATGCATTGGCCGCCATTCTCGAAGAAAACGATCTCGGGGATGATATCTGGGTACTCCTGAAACACAGCATCGTTCGTGAAAGTCTCGAGCAAATCGGATATCAAACCATCGCATTTGATACAGGCTTTGAATGGAGCCGCCTCAGGGACGCGGATACGTATCTCGCATTCGATAAGGACCCACTTTTTTTTCAGACCATCGATCCCTTTGAGACTTTGTTCATCAAAAGCACCGCGGGTCGGATATGGATTGATTTGCAATATAAATCCATCATGAATGAGAATCGAACACTTTTTGAAGCAGAAAACAGCGTAAATTTTCCTTACGAAGGGTATGCCAAGCGGCAGCTCTTTATCTTGGAGCAGTTGCCGCAATTAGCGACGCTCTCGGGGCCCAAGTTCGTCTTCGCACATTTACTCATCCCGCATGTGCCGCGGGTGTTTACGCCCCAGGGAGAGATTCAGTTGGATCCGGGATATTATTCCGGCGAACTTGACGGACCGGTAGATGATGTATTTGATAAATTGGGCTACGTAAGCGAGATCGAATATATTAATAGTCAAATGCTTGAAATTTTGCCTCAGATTATCGAAAACTCGAGTTTGCCGCCCATCATCGTTCTTCAAGGCGACACAGGCTCACGGCATGATCTTACCGAGATTCTGAATGCCTACTACTTGCGCGGGGAGCATCCTGAAATCCTCTACGAATCGATTTCGCCCGTGAATACCTTCCGCATGATCCTTGATACCTATTTTGGCAGTGGCTACGGATTCTTGGAAGACATCACTTATCACGATGGCGAGTTGATCCCCGAGACATCTCCGGCATGTGTTTGGTAATCTGATGTATGTGATTGGATGAATGAATCCGACCGAAACCGATGTTAAAAAATAAAACGATCATTTTCCATCCATTTATGTTCGCAGCATTCCCCACGCTTGCCTTGTTGGCATACAACGTGGAAGAAGTTACTCTGGCGGTCGCAGCAAGGCCTCTGCTGTACTCTCTTATCGCTGCTGTGATTCTTTTTCTCTTGGCCTACATGTTGTGCAGGAACGCATATCATGCCGGGATGGTGGCTTCTTTGATCCTGATGCTTATTTTTTCCTACGGCCACCTGTATCATGCGATAAAGGAAATCCCGGCGATTGGTCAGGTGATCGGTCGTCACCGCTATGTCTTCTCGGCGTACCTGATATTTGCAGTATGGGCTATTTGGTGGATCCGCAGGGGAAAATGGCACGCGCGCAAAATTACACAGCTCTTGAACATACTTGGCATTGGATTGCTGATTTATCCCTTGTTCCAGATCTTTCGACATGCTCGCTTAACCTCGGAAGTGAACGAAATTGCCTCAACTCTTCTTTCTCAGGAAGAGCCATTGAATGCAGAGTCTTTATCCAACCTTCCGGATATCTACTACATTATTTTGGATACCTATACGCGCGCGGATTCAATGCAATCCTTTTTCAACTTCGATAATGAGCCTTTCTTGGATTCGCTGCGCGAGATGGGTTTCTATGTCGCTGATTGCAGTCGATGCAACTATTGTTACACGCGAGGTTCGCTTGTAACCAGTTTGAATTTATACTACCTGCCTGATTTGGAAGATGCATTGGAACAACAGGGGGTAGAACGCGATCCGCTGCCCTTGATTAAATCCAGCTTGGTTCGCGGTTTGCTGGAAGAGCTTGGCTATCAGACAGTCGCCTTTGAAACGAGTTTTTTCTGGACCACAATCACGGATGCGGATATCTACTTGGGCATCAATCGTCCGTCGATCTTCGACCAAATCGTCACACCTTTCGAGACGATGCTCATTCGGAATTCGGCCGGATTAATCTGGGTGGACTATCAACTTCGTGCTGAACAAGACTACAAGCAGTCGTTCTACGACCCGCTAACTCAATATCCATTTTCGGAGTATATCATCCACGAGTTGTTCATCTTGGATAATATTGCCAAGGCGGCAAACATTCCGGGGCCGACATGGACATTTGCCCATGTATCTATCCCCCATCCGCCCCGGGTGTTCACACCAGAGGGCGAAATCGTGGACGATCCTGGATATTACAGTGGCGATTCCGGTGGCCCGATCAATGGTGAGTATGAGATAAAAGGGTACACGAACGAGGTTCAGTTCATCAACAAACGTATGCTCGAGATCGTCGACACTATCATTCAGAATTCCTCTTCGCCGCCGATCATCATACTCCAGGGAGATACAGGAGGACCGGCCGACACGATCACCAATATCCTGAATGCATATTACCTGCGTGGTGAAACCAATGAGATGCTCTATCCAAGCGTCAGCCCGGTGAACTCGTTTCGCATCATCTTTGACACGTACTTCGGAGCAAGCTATGAACTCCTGCCGGA
>DAOUDW010000112.1:0-125649 GCA_034430895.1 Anaerolineales bacterium
GGGTTACGGGAAGTTAACCGGATGATTACTGTTTGGTAACGCAATGCAATTAATTTGAACGAGCATATTGTACTTATGTAAGGTTTTCACAAACGGCAATAATATGGTGGCAAGCCCGGCAAGATTATGGGTTAAGTCATAAAAAATAATTAGTCGTTAGCTGGGAAGTTGTGGGTACAACAGGATTTCACCACGAATATTTTGTTTCCCCCTGTATTGTTGGAATGCTTATATGAAGTGTGTATGATATTGTCCAGAAAGGATGTAAAATTTCGACCATCACATCGGATATCGATTTCCCGCTTACAAGGAGTTCAAATGAAGTATAGCCTATGCGTAGTCATCGTCTTGATCCTGGCCGAGGCGCTGGGTGCTTGTACACCCACCACCCTGGTCCCCTCGGAGAGCCCCGCGGATGTCGCCTCGCCAACGCCGGGTCTTCCTACAGCCACAAACACCAGCGTGCCTATTCCAACATTGACGCCGACGCAAAAGTCGGAGATCGGTCCATTCCGACGGGTCGCTGGGGCGCCCGAATATGGCCGCCTGGCCATGACTCCGGACGGAGGGCTTTATCTGTTGGGAACAGAGTCGGCCTATCGCCTTATGGACGATGAGTGGACCGTCTTGTTCAACGACGCTCCGGCGTATTTGCTTGGTGTGGCTCCCAGTGGTGAGATCTGGGCGGCGGAAGGGATGTCCATTTTCCGGTGGAACGAGAGCGGCTGGCACACGTTCGAAGAGGAAAGCGGTTGGCCGCAGTCTGAAGATGAGTCTACATTCTACGATCCCGTGGGCGAGATATTGTTTGCTTCCGACGATTCTGTGTGGGTGGCGACCAACCTGGACGTACGCAGGTTTGACGGCCAGCGCTGGCGTGTCTATGGATTTGCCGAAATGGCGATCTCGAATACGTGGATGGACGAACCGGAAGATTTGATGGGGTTAACCTTTACCATCAGCGAAGTGAACGGTGTCATCTGGCTCGGAGGGTGCAAGTTTTTGCCTCCGGGCCCGGTGCCCATGGGAAGCGGTTTGCGCTGGTTCGACGGCGCCTCGTGGCGAATTCCGGACTCTTCGGTATCCAGCGGCTGCATTACAGCGATCGCCCAGGCGCCGGATGGTAGTGTTTGGATGGATCTCTCCAAAGATGTCGCGCCGACGGACGACGACCCCTTCCCGGCACCAGATCAGATGTTGACTCGCTACGATCCCGACGCTTCCGCGTGGGAGAGCCATCCACTCCCCGAGCCCGATGGCTTCAATCGCTGGGCGCATGTGATGGATTTGAGTTACGATGCCAGTTCTAACCCATGGCTGGAAATGGAGTTGTGTGGCGGCGCGAGTTGTTATGGTCTCCCGACGCGTCTTTATTACAATCGAGCTGCTGATTCTTTCGTCATTCTCGAGTACGAACAAGTCGATATATACACATACCTGTTCTTCGACAGCAATGGGCAGGGCTGGCTCTTCAGTCGCAGGCTTTTCAAAATGGTCGACGAGGAATTCGTTTTGGTCGATGAGCTGGTAACCGCCAGCGCCATCCAAGCCCCGAACGGCAGGATTTGGTCCTTGGCGTACTTCGGGGATGAGCTGGGGCTGTGGGCGTCGGACGATGGCTGACGCAGGAGCATCCGAAGTTTAGACAGGTGAAGTCAACCCGGCGGATGCCGTCTGTGCACAGTCCGGCGGTCACGAAAAGCGAGCGCGTCGAGTAGTTAACGCGCATATCCTTCCTTTAGGCATTTCTCCCGTACACCCGGTTTTTCACAAAGGATATCAATTTTCAGCCTTCACTCCCAGAGATTATATTTATTCTTCCGGAGAGCAAGGTTCACCGGGCGCACAGCAAGGACTTCTTCAGTAAGAGACCGCTACATACGCTATCTCGATTATATGCCGAGGCGATGAACGGCAGTGCAACCATTTTTGCCGATTGGAGGAAAACGCCATACGTAAGTGACTATCCAGACGATGAAACAATATACGCCGACTAACAGTTTAAGATGGTTGTGAAAAAGTCTGTTGTCTAAAGCGGAAGTATAAAATCCAGCCGATTATGGTGATGTTGGCGCCGGGTTTAGGGCGGATATAGCCCCCCATCTTAGCCTAATGTTCAAAAGCCGTTACTGGAATGGAAGTACATTTTCGACCAGTGCTTCGAATCAGCGCCAGGGTTCGGGCAGCCGGTTTTACGTTACGGAATGGCCCCATACCACCGGGATAGAACCTCCTCTGCTGGTCTGCTTCGAATGTTGTACTTTGTGGACAGGAGGTATTCGTCGGCCAGGCAGGCAAAGCCGAAAGTGCCAATGATGTATTCTTTTCACAAACCAGCTACTAAATTTCACCCAGGCGGCAACATTATGGTGCAAATCGATCTTTGCTGGACGAATTACAGGGCAAAATTCTGTACAAACCATGGTATCAATCCCGGCAAGAATATGGGATAAGCTACATGAAAGGTAAGGCGTAAAGGACTCCAGATTGAGATAATGTTTCACCGGAAATTAGGGCGGATATAGTTTTGCACCCCTACAGAGAAAAACTCATCAGTCTGTACCTAAGTGGGCTTCATCCATCACAACTGGTTGGCAGCCCGATGTGCCAAATATACGAGGGGTCAAGGGAACCTTTCGAAACACGGCTGTTATTGCACACCGTGAGGTCAAAGGTGTAGGTCCCCTCTTGAAGCGAGAACTGCGTGGTTCCAGGTGGGATCTCAAAGAAATAGTTAACGGGACCTTTCAAGGTAATCGTATCGTTTAATCCCAAGGGGTTTTCGATCGTAAGGATCCGACAATTTTCCCCAGCGCACTGCTCGCTCGTATGTTCAGGTTGATCAACTTCTTCGAGCGCTGCTTCATACGCCTCCTGATTTTCATCGTCCCATTTTTCAAATAGTTCAATAACGATTGCGATTCCGCTATACATTACTTGCACACATTCAGTAGGCTCAACAGTAAAACACCCAACAGCTTCTACCACGATCGCCGGTATGGGCCGTCGAAAATTTTCAGATCCTCTCCAGAGAACAGTTTCACGGCCTTCAAAAACGGGGACGCACAGGACACTGCTACAAAAGCCGCGGAGGGAGGAAACGCCAAGGACGAGAAGCACATGGTTAAAGACACGAGTAAGGTTGCCATCTCAATGGCATCAGACAGAGTTGCCTTATGTGTGCCCATATACGGATTGCGTTTCGCCAGGCGAGCGGCTGACGCTGGTTGATACGAGGCAATCAAATCCTTATATTCTGCCCATAGAACCGTGTCCCACTGAACGTCTCGAGCAACCTCGACCACTTCACCTTCTGAGATCAAGATCATCGTGACGCGATCTTCATAATGATTCCTAAAAAGGATCGTGTACTCCTCAAAATACGCCTTGTCGGGCAAGTTGTTTTCGTCTGTGTAAACCGCAAAAGCTTTGTTCTCCGGACTCATATACACAGCTGTTTCAAGGATCTGTGTGTCGGAGTCATCGGCCAGCACGGGCAAGAGCTTCTCACCTTCCGCTGACACGGCCAACACGGGTGCCGAATCCTGATTAGTCGCCAGAAATACGAAACCATGCTCATCGAAGAATGCCTGTTCTTCCAGTTGCTCCGTCTCGTCTATCAGCGTAGTGTGGGTTGTGTCCGGTACTTGTGTGAGCGTTGATGTATGTGTAGGAATGGCACTAGATGTTCCACATGAGCTAATGAGAAGCGCGCAAATCGTTGCGCCGATGATAGATTTATTCAACGCCTTCTTCCCCATCGTAGCCTCCTATCAGCTTTTACCTTGATTGGTAAATCATACAAGAAGTGGGTTGCTTGTGCAAAATTACACTATAGCGTGTGGAGGGGGAATACATCATCCTAATGGATCGAGCGGGAAGTTATAAACAAAATCTTACTAAGGTTTGGGTCTTCATGAATATGCTAGATTTTCACAAACGGCAATACTATGGTGGAAATCCATCATCACTTGGGGATGAATCACGGGGCATAATACTGCACAAACTATGGTATCAAGTCCGGCGAGATTATGGGTTAAGTCACGGCAGGCAACGCGAGAAGTAGAACTATTCCCAAGAGCCCCGATCCAGCCCCAACTGAACTGCGATCTTCGCCGCCTCCACGCGGTTCTTAACCCCCAGTTTCGTGTAGATGCAGTGTACGTAGTTCTTGATCGTCTGCATGCCGACGCACATTTCTTCCGCGATCTCGCCGTTATCCAAACCCTTTCCCAGAAATCCCAGCACCTCGATCTCTCGCGGTGTGAGATCCGCCAGGATCGGCCGGGCCTTTTCCCCGCGCGCCCAGGCAGCTACCTTGCGCATGACCTGCATGCTGTACCACTCTTCCCCCTGAGCCACGTTCCGTACGGCTTGCTCGACGGTATCCAAGGCCTCGTCCTTCAACACGTAGCCCTTTGCGCCAGCTTGAAGCATGCTGAATACTTCCTGGTCTTCCGTGAAGGCGCTCAAGGCGACGATGTGCGTCTTGAGGTTCATCTTTTGGACTTCTGTCGCCACTTGCCATCCCGGCAGTTCGGGCAGCCGGCAGTCTAGCAGCACGATATCGGGCTGGAATTTTCCTATAAACTTCAATGCCTCGATTCCATCACTGGCTTCAGCGACCACGACGATGTCGTCCGCCTGCTCCAGTTTGGCGCGAATACCGGCGCGAATCGCTGGGTGATCGTCTGCCAATAACACACGAATACTCATTCAAGCACCTCAATCTTCGACGTTACCCGCACAGAATCACACCTCCACTTTGATCTCGCCCGAATGCAGATCGGTTTCTGTCGAGATGCTTTCCCAGGTTCCCCAGGCATGGATTGATGTGCCATGTCCGACTTCCGAACGCACTTCCAGATGGCCGCCTGCGTTCTCCAGACGCTCTTTCATCATGATCAATCCGTAGTGTCCATCCAGCTCCATCGCATCGAGTTGTTCCGGGTTGACAAAACCCCGTCCTTCATCTCGGACTTCCAACTCATAGTGGCTTTCGTCCAGGTGTAGCTTAACCCACACTTCACGGGCGCCGGAATGTTTCGCCGCATTGTTCACGGCTTCTTTATATGTTGATAGAAGAACCATGGCGATGGAGTCGTCGGGTAAAGAACGCGTTTCGGGCACATCGAGGTTAACCGTCAAATTGGTCTTCTCCATCAACCGCGTGGCGTGTTCTGCCATGGAGGCTTCCAATCCCATCGCGTCCACTCCGCCGGAGCGCAGTCGACTGCAGGCATCGCGCACGGTCCGCATGATACGCTGGACTTCCCGCATAGCCTGGTCTAGTGCATCCTTCAAGATTGTTTCGCGCGATTGGTCTCGATAATCGCTGAGTTGGTAACTCAGTGCGATCAAATCCTGAACAGGACCATCGTGCAGGTGACCGGCGACGGTGCGACGTTCCTGTTCGCGTGCGGTAGAGACTCTCATCCGGGCCGCATCCAGTGCTATACGTGCCCGTTCCATTTGCACAAGAAGTCTCCCATGTACCTGAACGACGAGAGCCACAAACAGTGTGAAACCCGTCAGCATAGCGGTGAATGAGATGACCTCGAAGATCCATGTGAACAAGGGCAGCGAGGGATTTGGGTTCACCATCCATTCTTGGAACACCCCATGATAAGCGCCAATGGTATACACAACATAGAAAAGCCAACTAATAACGGCCGCCACCACCCCGGCTTGTACCTCGATTAATACAATCGCCGCCACAGGAATTCCTACCAGGACCAATCGTCCATTGCCAATCATCCCGCCAGCGATCAACGTTTCTGTCGCAAGCACATACCCACCCAGCAGCATTCCCCAGGCGCGGATACGATAAGGGAGTCGACGCGGTACGAGCAATAGAGCGACAAGCAAATACGCGACAACGGCACTTACTGCGGCCGAGTGATGACGGGGAACCTGGTACGCTCGATAGAGAGTCAGGGATATCGGAATGACGCCAACGATTAGAATCAGAAGTAGAAGTCTCCTTAACGCACGTTCCCGCCACGCCTGGAGTTCTTCTTTTGCCGATGCACCGGCGTATGAGCCCGACCGGTCGGGCATAGTGTGCCTCCTCGATGCATTCATAATCGCCCATATCATCCGGTAGCCTACCAATTATATTGAGGACCAACACCAGGGATTTCTACGGATTTACCGGCCGAATGAGAAGCAGCCGCAGCCACTCATTATATTTCATCTACAAATGAGAATGTTGGTGATAAACAACCCATAATTAATCGATGTGCCCCAATATGCATTCCATTCTTCACACAGAGGTTTTTCTGATCTTAAATCAATAAACATCGATCGATTAAGCAGTAGACAAATGGGTTGTCGAAACCCTGATCGCCGGGATCCCATCCGGTACGAAAAACCACGGTCCAGGTGGCGTAGCGACACATCTCACATAACCATTATTTTCATTGGCTTTTTTACATTCGCCGGCGGATGCGTTCCGGTTGCGCGGCGACCGGATTCCAACGATATAGCCCGGGAATCTCGGTCTCATCGTCGATCACAATTTCGAGATAGGTGAAATCCCGCTGCAATTGGTACCAGATATCAATCTCATCGACTCTGTTCAGCCAGGAGCCCGTGTTCACATACCATGGAGAATCGGGAGCCTGATTTACTCGGCGGCAATCCGGATCA
This sequence comes from Anaerolineales bacterium, assembly GCA_034430895.1. GTDB lineage: Bacteria > Chloroflexota > Anaerolineae > Anaerolineales > E44-bin32 > WVZH01. Next base: position 6,652 of record DAOUDW010000112.1, read on the forward strand.
TGGGTGTGTCCAAAGACTATGTATTTCACAACCGGTGCGGATTCGGAGTCCATGGGATCCGAGAGAATCTCCCATATTTTCTTCGAAGCCGAATAAAGGTAATCATGCACCTTATCCCCCTCATCCTTCGAGAAAATGAGTGGTACAAAGATCGTTTTTAGTACGAACCCAAAAACACCCAAAAAGATCGCCCGACTAAGGTAGTTTTCGAAAAGCGTGTTGAAGGTATCGGACACGAGGAACTCCCAGACGAATGGTCCTGCGAAAACGAGCAGAATAAAGATGCCAATCAGCAACGGCGGCAGGCCTACCACTGCGAAACGGAAGATTTTTTGCAACGGTGTGGCCCGCTTAACAAAAGCTTCGTTTTCAATACGTTCTAAGTGCTCCTGCGTTAGGGAATCTTGTGCCAAATCCCTGATGGTATAGACGTGATAATGATCTGCCTCAGATTGCCACATTTCAGCGTCACTGACTTTGTGATCGAGGGGCACCTTAACATAGCGCATCCTGGCCATGCGGCGATCCTGGAAATAGTCCTGCAAACTACGCGAGAAGAGCACCTTGACGAATTTCCACAACCCTGACGTGTGTCTCCTGAAGAGTCGGATCGTGTCCTTAAAACGGTTTTGAAAGGACCAGGTGATGAATCGGGTGATCGGTCGGATATTGTCGGCGAAAGGAAATGTCTCCTCCACTTTATTGAAGAAGTAGCGGACGAAGAACGAACCGGGCGGGAGACGGAGACGCTTTTTATCATGCGGAAGAATGGGGTATACAAAATCGGTAAAAAAATCCGCCAATTCGTATTGATTGCCATGTTCGATGTAAACCAAACCCGGCTCAAAGAAAATCCAGGGTACGAAAGTACAGTGGGCATGAATATACGTATCCAACTTCTCTATGCCCTGGGTGACATCGATAGACTCGGTTGGCCAGGGAGGATCGGAAAGATGTAAATCCGCAGCGGCATCGAGGACCAGCTCCCGAATCCGTTCCTGCACTTCAGGCCAGAACAACTCAATATCGTGATTGCCTGTCATCACTACGAGTGAATTCCCCTGATCGAGAAACAAGGCCAGCGCGCTAAAGAAGATTGGATGCCCCTCCGAGATGCGATCCAATTTCCAGACGGCTTCCGGCGCTGTGGTACCCAATCCGTAACGGCGTTCATTTTTCGATAAGCGGGGATCCTGCCGACAGGCGAGGATTCTGAGTTCGGTCGTCATGCGTTCCAGATCCCAGATGCGATCCAGGGAGATCTCTTCTCCCCAGGCTCTCAACTCCTCCGCCTGTTGGATCAACACGCGATGGGTGTCGCCGTGTTGTTCTTGCATCGATTGAATGGAATCGTCCAGGCACTCCAGCGCCTGTTTTTTCCTTTGTTCGGGCATTGCGACGACATGACAAGCCGGATGGGGATTCTCAGCAAGGACGAGATCATCGATTCTACGCTTCAGTTCATTTGGATCCGCCGCCGGGAGTGAGAGAATTTGTAGAAATTCAAAGCCATCCCCGGCGATGATCAACTTCCAAGGAAGCTCGTTTTGGCGATGGGTTTCATGAAAACGCAGGAAATCGGCAAAGGCTTTATCGCTTAAGAAATCCTCATTCGGCGACCATTTTGCCGCTTCGGGCCTGAAACCTTCACTTAAGTGAAGGTCGCTGACAATTAAGAAGTTGGTTTTCCTATCCGCCATTGGTCAATCCCCTCGGTATGAATTTTCTGACACCTATAAAGGATAACACCGATCTGTGCAGTCAAGGACGGTTTACCATGCAGAAAAGTGAAGAAAGGTTTTCCTCAAATGAAGATTAGACCCGCATCTCCTGCGAAGTCGGGTTTCTCCATACAACGCCGCCAGACTCCCCGCTGCGCCCACGGCAGCTTTCTTTCCCTTGGTAAAGGGACATTTCGCTGATTATCGTTTACAGCAATTATGAAAACCAGCAGGGGTTCAATCGTATTCCGGGACCTTACTTCTCACCGTGGGAGGCGTGATTTAACCAATCCTATATAATATGCGCTTGAAATTACGGATCGAGTGGAAGGAAACAGATATGTGGAAAAGTAATGTGCTGTTGGGTCTTTTGATTCTCACGATGCTTTCAACCGCCTGTCAAACGGGCACAAATACACCAACCCAGGCTGAACCGCAACCGCAGACCTCGGACAATCGATGTGGGGATGGGATCTGCGACGGGCCGGAGAACGCCGACAACTGCCCCGAAGATTGCCGTCAGTCGATGCCTGACGTGGATGAACAAGCCGTACTCTATCTGGGGTTAATGATTCATCTCGAAGGATGGGGCGACGATGAGAATGAGATCAAATTCGAAGAACACGTTCGTATCGTTCGCGAGTGGGCAACGCTGTTCGAAACCTACGGCGCGAAGCTCACCCTGGAAAGTAAGGAACTCACCGACGGAATCATCCAATGGGGGGACAACGTGTTGTTGGAAATGCAGCAGCGCGGACATGGCGTCGGTGTGCATGCAGACATCGGTGGGAATTCGAACTATAAATGCGCACGATTTGCCAATGATTTACGCGCCGAGAAGGAGCAATTGGAGTCGTTGGGTGTTGTGGTCTTGCATGTCTCGGGCAACACCTCGCACTGCGACTGGGTGACCGCTACGGTCGACGCCGGCTATCTTTTCACCACCGGCATCGTATCGTACAGCGTGATGTCGATGCCCGAAGCGCTGCGTCCGCCCGAGTACCGCGACTGCAAGATGCCATCGGAGTGCCACGACGTCATTCCCGCCGATCTGGACGATCGCATCCACCCCTGGCGCGCCAACAGCGGCCTGGACTGGCTCACCCACGATACCAATGGCCGTTTGGTGATTCTGGCGGAAAGCGGCGAGATGCCCACGGAGATGGGAGACATCGAGGCGTTCATTGCCGAACTCGAAGAAGCGATTTCACTTTCCGAACCCGGCATGGTGAATTTTTATTACGTAGGCAAGAGCATCGGCTCGCCCGTCGAGACCGAGGTGCTCGAAGCCTGGCTGCAGCGCATTCAATCGTACGTGCAATCCGGAGATGTGCAGTGGATGACCCTGCCCGAGATGTATGAAGCGTACGTGCAGTGGGAGGGGAATCAGTAAAGAATCGTGTAAGTTTCCATCCACAGAAGTCAGGACAGCCCTCCGTTAGGGCTGTTTTGTTACCTGACGCCACGCTCCTCCACATGCAGGTAAACCTTGATAAGTGCACGCTTCTCTACCATACTTATACTAAGCATGTACCTGTAGCAGAGAAATCCACCAGACCACATTGGAGATTTAAGTATGGCACAACAACACAGCAATGGTATCAATAACAATTGGAAACCTCTGCTCAAAGCTGGTGCGGTTGTCCCGTTGATTACGCTGGCCACATATGTCATTGAGGTGATCGGCGTAATCCTGGTTGGCGACCCGTATCCGACCCAGGCGATCGAGTGGTTCACATTGTTCGAGGACAACAAATTGCTTGGATTGCTGGCGCTCAATGTCTTTGATGTGATTTCCATCGCAGTGCTGGGGGTGATGTTTCTGGCCCTATATATGGCCCTGAAACAAAGAGATGAATCGAGCATGCTGATCGCTTTATTCTTCGCCATCCTAGGAATCACCGTTTTCGTCGCCTCGCGCGCCGACATGGGATCCACGATGCTCAAACTCAGCGACGAGTACGCAGCAGCAACGACGCAGGTGCAAAAAGACCAGTTACTGGCCGTGGGACAGGCCTTGGCGGCTCCCGTTCGCGCCACGATCGACACCATGGGGTACTTCTTCGTCGCCGCCGCCAGTCTGATTGTCTCGGTCGTCATCCTGCGCAGCGGGACCTTCAGCAAAGCGACGGCGTATGTGGGCATACTTGGATTCGTCATCGCACTTGTCAGCCGCCTCGGCCTCGTCATTGATTCATCGCTCGGGGAGATGCTCATGCCCATCCATGGATTCGTTTGGTTGATCTGGTGGGTGTTGATCAGCCGGGGACTTTTCCGGCTTGCGCGGGAGAGTTGATAAATTCAAGAGCCTTGAGATAGAAGGCAGAGGCCCAGCACCTTGAAGGCAAAGCGCGTGATATGTCTGGTCTGCTAACGACGAAACTGAATCGACCCTCCCTTCCCGGGAAATGGGTCAAACGAACATCCCTGATACGACGGTTGAACGAGGGGCTCGAATCCGGCCATCAGGTCATCCTCGTTTCGGCCCCGGCGGGATTCGGCAAGACCATTTGCGTCAGCGAATGGGTCGATTCGCGGGATCAATGGCCGGCAGCCTGGTTTTCGCTCGATCCGGCAGATGACGATCCAGGTCGTTTTTTTTCCTACCTCATCGCTGCGCTGCAAGAAATCGACGCCGAAATCGGAAGTGAGATCGAAGGGGTGCTGCGCGCCGGACAGCTCCCTCCCGTCGAGATCTTCAGCACGACCCTGATCGGTGACATCCTGAGCGTCAAAAACCGGTTCTTGCTGGTGCTGGATGATTTTCAGGTGATCCAGGATGACTACATCCTGCATGTTTTTGAAAACCTGCTGGCGAATCTTCCCCCGGCGATTCACTTGGTTCTGATCACGCGGGAAGATCCCTCATTGCCGCTGGCTCGTTTGCGCGTGAACGACAAACTAAGCGAGATTCGAGCGGGCGACCTGCGTTTTACGGAGAATGAAGCCGAGGTGTTTCTCAATCAGCTTATGGGGCTTTCCCTTTCGCAACCCGACCTGCAGGCGTTGGTAGAACGCACAGAAGGCTGGATCGCCGGTTTGCATCTCGCTGGTTTGTCGATCCGGGACAGAGAAAACCCTTCCCGATTCATCGCCAACCTCAGCGGCAGTCATCGTTTCATCTTGAGCTACCTGACCGAGGAAGTACTCAGCAGGCAACCGGAAGAAATCCAACGCTTCTTAGTTCAGACGTCGATTTTGACGCGCCTGACCGGGGATTTGTGTGATGCGGTCACAGGACGCAAGGACAGCCGAGCGTTGTTGGAAGATTTACTCAATGCCAATCTTTTCTTGATCCCCCTGGATGACGAACAGCGCTGGTATCGCTATCACAACTTATTTGCCGATTTGCTCCGCGATCGTCTGGAGACCTTCGATCGGGATTCGGTAGCCGACCTGCACCAACGCGCAAGTCAATGGTATAAGCGAATGGACATGCCCAGCGAGGCCGTCGAACATGCGATGGCGGCCAGGGATTATGCCTCGGCGGTCCGCTTGATCGAAAGCCATGCCATGGACATGCTCATGAAATGGCACATTAAAACGGTGGACGGTTGGCTGCAGGCGATTCCGCAGGCCTGGTGTGCGCAAAGCGCTGAAGCCAATTTGGCATTCGCCTGGATGTACATCCAGCGCGGGGCTTTTTCGCAGGCGGCTCCGTATCTAAGCCGTTTGCAGGAGATGCACACCGAAGGCAAAATCGGTGAAGCAGATCCAAATCTGAAAGCCAAATGGCTTGCGCTGCAGATCATGCTGCTCAACGCACAGGGTCAGCCTGCAGAAAGTCTGAAGTTGGCGAACAGGGCCTTAGAACGCATTCCCCAGGACGATGGGCGTGTACGCAGCATGATCCATTTGGGACTGGCCAGTGCATACCAACAGCTCGATGATTATGACCGTGCCCTGGGCGCCTTTCAAGAGATCATCCGGTACGGCGAAGCGGTGGGCAATTCGGTCTATGAACTGTTGGGTATTTCCGGTCTTGCGCTGATGGCCATCCAGCATGGCCAGCTGCATTTCGCCTTCGAGATTGTCTCGCGCGGGATCGAACGCATGGAGCGCTCAGGTTCATTGCCCCCGATCAGCACCGCGGTGTACGGCGAACTCGGTGTGGTTCATTACCAATGGCACCAACTGCAGAAAGCACATGCATATTTTCAGCGCGCCATTCGCGTGAGCGAGTTGAGCGGGTACAGCGATGCGAAAGTGTATTACGGAGTCGTTCTGTCCCGCCTGCATCAACTTGAAGGTGATCTGGAAGCCGCCGACCGGGAGATTCAGCGTGTCTCGGGCATGATGCGTTCGGAGGCGCCGACGGCGGTGCGAGAAGAAGCGTTGGCCCAGGAGATTCGCATCCATCTGGCCCGCAATCGTCTCGCCAGTGCGGAGGCCATCCTCACACCGCTGGGCTTTTCTTTTCAAGATGGATTCGTCCACCCCGATCAGGAACCCGCCCAGATCATCACGCCGCCCACCGGTGCGCTGTACACCAGTGCATTTCGCATCCTTCTCTACCGAGCGCGGGTTAAGCGAGAGACGGCAAGTTTGAAGGCAGGAATTGCATTGGCGGATCGCCTCGTCGATGAAGCCTTGGGGCGTCAATATCATCTTCTCGGCTTAGAGCTGCTTCTGCTTCGCGGCCAGATGCACGCCGCTGCCGGCGATGTGGAAAAAAGCGATGCGGACACGATCCGGGCCCTGGAATTGGCCGAGCCGGAAGGTTTCATCAGCATCTTCATCGATGAAGGGGATCCGCTTTTCGACACGCTGACGACGCTGCTGGAGCGGGACGAAATTGGAAACGTTAGCCCGGGTTATATCGAAAAGATTTTGGCAGCGTTCCCGGGAAAGCAGCGGGTTGACGATTCCGGTGAACCCAAAACCGAAGAATCCGTACTGATCGAACCCCTGAGCGAGCGCGAGAAGGAAGTCCTTACCTTGATTGGTGAGGGCTTATCCAATCAAGAAATCGCCGAGCGCCTGGTGATCACAGTACACACGGTGAAAAAACACAGCAGCAACATTTACGGGAAGCTGGGGGTAAACAGCCGCACGCAGGCGGTCGCCCAAGCGCGTCAGTTGGGACTGCTCTGACAGCCTTTCGTTTCAATAATTTAAATCAAAGACATAGATACCCGAACTCGTACTGATCCAAAATTTGTTAGTGGAATCGACAAATAATGAGTATGTATCTGTAAAAGGAAGGATATTTTCAGCCTGGTATCGAGATAATGGAGCTTCATCAGGATCGCTTGAAAAAATAAGAAATTCGGAAGACCCATCAATGGATTGCAGATCATCTGTGCCCGGCACATATTTCGCCAAGTACGCTCCCAGGCTCATATCTCTAAGCCATAAAACACCATTTCGATCAATTACCATCGGTCCAGGATTATAATATCCTAGGTAATCCCATATCGGTTGGGCACGTAGATAGAATTGATCATCATAAAATTCAAATAATCCTCGTCCTGCCTCATAAAACCAGATATGATCTTGTCCATCCACAACCAAAGATACCATTCCGTCGTAATAGCATATCGAATCTGAAAATAATTCCCTCTGGTTGAATATTGTCCATTCACCTTCTTCATAATATGCCAACCCACTGCCGCAATTTTCAGAAAGGCCTACCCACCAAACATAGGGTCTACCTTTTGAATCAAATACCAGATTAGAAATAGTAACAACCGGCAAGCTGCTTGCGACTGTCAACGGATTCCAAGAATAACCATCATAAGATAAAAAAACATCATCTGTAGTATAAGACGAACAAGATATCCATACATCACCATTGGGGGAAATTTCCATCCACCGAAGACGTTGCCCATCTAGCTTTCCATACCTTAAGTTAACCTTGCCATCAAGATATTGATACACTCCGTCCGATAAAATAAACCATACGGAGCCGTCATTCCCAATGTCTACATGAGACCACCCTGAAAATTGAGGTTCGGCAGCAATAAGTTCCCATTCCTGTCCGTCAAAACGGACTAATCCATGCTCGGTTCCCATCTAAAATACGCCGTTCTCATCTTCTTCCATATCTTCGAAGTGAAAAAACCGATAATAAGGTGCAGACGGCAGCTCGATCCCAGCCACAGACACTACATATACCGTCCACGCTCCTGGTTTGTAATTGGGGATTAAATTTTCAAGTTCTGGCGTTCTGGTTAGCAGCAGTTCTATTTTGGACAAATCGGGAGTAATTGTTGCTGTCGGTTGATGTGTGCTCGTCAATGTCAGCGTAGCAGATTGTGTTGCGGATGATGTCGTCATTATTGTCTCCGCCGAAATTGGCTGAAGCGTTTTTAATGAACTCGGCGTGGTTGAAGAATCTGCAACCTGGCCCGAAGTGCAAGCGCTGAGGGCAATAACAGCATTAATGGCAACCCATATGCAACACAATTTGCCAATCTTTTTTTTCATGTCGTTTCCTTCTCCATAGTTCCCAATTATAGAATTCTGTGAGTTATCCCATTATCTTTCCGGGTATGCTGCTCTATAGTTGCCCACTTTTTATCGATTTACCTTGAAAATTAACCCCGGTGGAGATAGATCTGCACCTCGATTCTTCAGGTTGTCCTCGTCGATAACGTCTTATCACTTTACTTAAATCATAATCTTGCCGCATTTTCACGACGATTTGCCTTCGATTTACCTATTGATTTCTAACGTCGAGGGACAACAACAGGAGGACTCCTTAGTCACCGATTACACTTTCGAGTAATCCGGATTCCCCTTGCCGTACAACATGAATACATCTTTCGTGGGCTGACTTTGCAAAACCGCATCTCTAGAATGGAACCGCAGCACCAATCCATTTTCGAGAAGTAGTTTTCGTGGAAAGGGCGAAGATGAAAGACATGCAGACGTATGCCATCCTGCTTCGCGACCGGATCGATCCGCAGGAGATCGGTGCCGCAAGCCCGCTGCGCATGGAAGTGGACTGCTTGGAAGGACAGAACACGAAATTCGAAGTCCACACCGATCAATCCGGCATCATCGGATTGCTGCGCTACCTTCACGGACGCGGGTTCGTGATCTTGTCCGTGAACTGCAAATCGGAAATTCGGGAGTGAACAATGTCATCCGAAACGAAACCATCCAAAGGAATATCCAGGCGGGGATTGATCAAAGCCGGTTGTGTTGGCACAGCGGCTGCCGGCTTAACCCTGTGTGGCGTCAACCTCGCTGCCCCCGAACCGTCGCCGATCGATCTTGATGCATACACGTTTGGCAAGGAGTGCGAAAATCGTATCCTCATCGCCTATGCGAGCGCAACAGGATCGACCGCAGAGATCGCTTCAGAAATCGGGAAAACGATCGGCCAGGCCGGTTTTCGCGCAGACGTAAAACCAATCCTGGAACGACCATCTCTCGCTGATTACCAGGCGGTATTACTTGGCAGCGCAGTGCAGCACGCCAACTGGCTGCCGGAGGCGATCGAATTCGTCAAAATGAACCAGCAGGCGCTCCATCGAATTTCCGTGGCGCTTTTCACCGTCCACATCCAGAACCTCGGAGATGATGAAGCCAGCTGCAGGAATCGGTTGGCTTATCTCAACGATGTGCGACCGCTGTTGCAGCACGTTGATGAGGCGTTCTTCGCTGGCAGGTTCGATCGACGCGGGGCGAAGTCGATGCTTCCTGGATGGGTCGCCCGATTCGTCCCCACCATCGATCTGAGAAACTGGGAGAAGATACGCACTTGGGCACAAAGCCTAAGTCCGTTGCTGAGCCCATCCGTGATTTAATCATCGTAAGCTACGCTGCTGAAAAATGATTGCCATTAACAAGGAGTACCAATGACTCAAGTAAATCAAAACAACACAGATCTTCGCTGGAATTCGCTCTACAAGATCGGCGGTCTTGCCGTGCTGATAATGATCTTCATCGTCCCGATTCAGATCGCCATCTTCAGCGTGGCGCCGCCACCGAGTACGGCACAGGGTTGGTTCGAACTGTTCCAAGACAACGCGCTGCTGGGTTTGTTGTCCTTCGAACTGTTATTCATCATCTACGGTGTACTTGCGATTCCCCTCTCGCTCGCCTTATACATCGCCTTGCGTCGAACCGATCCCGCCTTGATGGCTTTGTATCTTGCGCTCACCATCGCGGGATCCGCGGCGCTTTTCTCGGCGAGACCGGCTTTGGAAATGCTGCATCTCAGCGGTAAATTCGCGGCAGCTACGAGTGAAACACAGCGCGCCATATACCTGGCGGCGGGAGAGGGACTTCTGGCGATATTCCACGGCACCAGCTATATGGTCTGTTACCTGTTGGGTTCGATCACGGGCTTAATTCTCTCGGTCGTCATGCTGCGCAGCACGATTTTCAGTCGTGCAACGGCTTACGTGCGTATCGCTTCAAGCATCCTCGATTTCGGCTTGTTTCTGCCGGTCGTGGGCCTGTACATTTCCGCCTTCTCGGCCGTGCTGCTGTTCGTGTGGAACATCATGATCGCACGCAGGATGTTCCAGCTGGGGAGAAACGCGCCGATCTAAACAGCCAATCAGATGCTAAATTCACCCACCCATCCACCTTCATTGGATATTAAAGGAGATTTTGGATACCCATGAATACAACAACCACCTATTCCGCAGATCCTCGCTGGAAGGATCTCTACAAAATCGGCGGATTTACGGCCGTCATCCTGGAACTGCTCATCGTCCTGGGAGGGATTGCATTCGTCATCTGGTCCTACAGCCCAGGTTCTGCATCGACGGTTGAAATTTTCACAACGCTCCAGAGAGACCGTTTTGGGGGCTTGATGTCCCTTGACTTCCCCTTGTTCATCAGCAACTTCTTTGGGGTTCTACTCTTTCTCGCCCTGTATGTTTCCTTGAAAAGCGTCAACGAGTCGTATGCGCTCATCGCCTTGATTGCAGGTTTGCTGGCGGCTGTATTAATTTTCCCGGCTAGACCCATGGCGGAGTTAATCACGCTGAGTGACGGCTATGCGGCAGCGACGACCGAATTGGCAAGAAGCCAGTATCTGGCTGCCGGGGATGCCTTGCTGGCGCAATTCGATGGAACGGCATATCTCGGAAATACCTTCCTAGGCGGTTTGTCGCTTCTCATCAGTTCGCTGCTGATGCTGCGCAGCAAGTTCTTCAGCAAAGCGACGGCCTATGTCGGCATCGTAACCAACCTGGCCGTATGCCTCTTCTTCGTGCCTGTCATTGGAACGTATTTCCTGTTCCTGTGTCTTCCGGGGTACGTGATTTGGTACGTTCAACTCTGTCGCAGCTTTGTTCAACTCGGACGGGACGCCACACGTGCGGCACTAGATAATGGCAAGTAGCAAATTGAATCCAAAAAGTGGATACACCGAAAGTAAAATTCGCATTTACAATGAGAACAGCACTTTCTAAGTCGAACATATGTAGAAACCAAAACCTGCCTGGAGGAGTGGAAAGATGAATAAACATATTCTTGTTTTATTGGCGATTGTATTGTTGCTTGCGTTATCTGCCTGTGCTCCCGGGCCGAATGAAATGGAAGATACAGAAAATTCGGAAGGTGAAATCGCCGGGTTCTGGCAGGGCTTGTGGCACGGAGTCATCGCACCCGTAACCTTCGTTATCTCTATCTTCAATGACAAAGTGAGCATGTATGAAGTGTTTAACAACGGCGGCTGGTATAACCTGGGATTTGCCATCGGAGCGACGATCATTACAGGTGGAGGCAGCCGGGGCGCCGGCAAGGTGTCCCGCAGAAGAGAATAAGTCATTCGACGCAAGCTCTACACGGCAGCATTCTGTGTCCCTAAAGTCCCGGGTTCCCGGAACTGACGGATATCGATGGAGGGCGAGTCGTAATCCCACCTGTTGATGTATAATGTGGGCTCGGGTAAATCGAGGTGCGGCTTTAAATGGGCCGCACCTCCATGTTTTTAGATACACCAGGAACGAATTAATAAGCTTACTGAGAGTTAGAAAACGATGAAAAAAGTTTGGCCGTTTAGTTTCAATTTCATGCTTTTTGCGTCAACAGCTTTCATGTCGCCGTTTATCGTACTTTACTATCAGCGATTGGGATTTAGCGGCGCACAAATCGGTATATTGACGGGCATCACACCTTTGGTGACCTTCTTTGCCGCACCTTTGTGGTCTGCGCTAGCTGATACCACACGCCGGCATCGCTTGATCCTTGGGCTTGCGATTCTACTGGGGATAACGATGTTGATCATTTACCCCCTCGTATCCACTTTCCTGCCCATTTTGGTCATTGCCATCTTTATCAACACTTTCTTCGCCCCGGTCTCGGCGTTTGCTGACAGCGCCACGATGCACATGTTGGCCGATAAGAGAGAGCTATACGGTCGTGTTCGCGTCGGTGGTTCGATCGGATATGGATTGGCTGCAGCAGTGGCGGGAACGGTCGTCCAGAATTTTGGCTTGAGGTACGCATTCTGGGGCTGCGCCGGTTTGTTCTTCCTGAATTTCTTCATCAGCCAGAAATTGGAGTATGGCCAAGTTGAGGACAAGGAACCGATCGGTAGAAAAGTGCGCGCCTTGCTTGCCAATCCGCACTGGGTCCTCTTTCTGATCGTGGCCTTTGCAGGCGGATTGTCACTCTCTGCATTGAATAATTATTTTTTCCCCTACATGGGTGAATTGGGTGCACGTGAGTCCACAATGGGACTTGCACTGACGGTCGGAACGATATCTGAAATTCCTATATTGTTTTTCAGCAATCGACTCGTCAAACGATTTGGGTCGTATCGATTGCTGATACTATCGATGATCCTCACCTCCCTGCGTATGTTTCTCTTCGCATTATCCACATCCCCCCTCATCGTTTTGCTGGTCCAACTTCTAAATGGGCTTAATTTCCCCATTATGTGGGTGGCGGGGGTTTCTTACGCTGACGAAAACGCTCCGCCAGGCTTACGCACAACCGCGCAGGGCCTTTTCAGCGCCATGGTTTTTGGTATCGGGATGGCCGTAGGCGGGCTCGTCGGCGGCCCTTTGCTGGAAAGCATCGGCGGACGAGGGCTTTATCTTGTCTTTGGAGTAGGAGTTCTCATCATAATACTGGTGGCCGAACTTGGACTAAAACGATTCACGCTAAAACGACATACGGCATAAATCGTTGCCTTTCAATGATTCGCCGGTATGGAAGAAGACTCGTGATTCGTTCTTCACTCGCCTTTATGCAGGAGATATAAAGTGACGGTCGTGGAGGCCACGATGAAATACGGGGAGATTTTGTGTATCCGCGAGACGACAACCGGCACAGGATCTTCTGTACTTAGCAATCCCCCGGCAACGACTGTGCCAATAAACAACACAACCGCGACCACGATCGCCGCGATTTCCGTAGGACCAAGCGGTGCCGCCTGATGTGCGCGGTAGACCCTCACACCGAGAAAAATTCCCGCCGCCAACCCGATCAGCTTGTGGACGGTAAAAATGCCAACGCCATACGGCTTTCCCCCGCGGCTCAGTAAAAATCCGGATATGAAGATAAACAGAAGGAATAAAACAGTATAGGCATATTGAGTTTGAGTCGTGTTCATTTCAACTCCTCAGAGATGAATATCGTGATATCCGCTACATCCATTCCGGTGCCGCAAGAACGATATTGCCGATAACCCGCCCGCTTTCCAACAATGCATTCGCTTGTGCGGCTTCCAGCATGGGAAACTTGTCCATAATGATCGGTTGAATCTCGCCTTCTTCCAAGTATCTAAAGAGCACTGCCCAATCCTCGAGAAACGGACGTCGATCAAGTCGAGATCTACCTGTGCTGTAGTATTTGGCAGATTTTCCATTGGGCAGCAGGGTATAGAGAGCAATCTGGGCCAGATAGCGAAACGTGCGCGAAAGGCTGAAGGGGTTGGCATATCCGACGAAAACGCCACTGCGGCGTAATAAGGAAAAACCTCGCTGGATGTAGTCGCCGCCGATGCCGTCAAAAACGGCATCGATGCCACCCGGTTCTGCCTGACGGATCACCTCGACGAAATTTTGTGCGCGGTAGTCGATCGGAACCGCATCATAATCATTAAGGATGTTGTGCTTGCTTTTCGATGCAAGCGCATACGTTTTCAACCCGGCTAGTTTACCCAGCTGCAAGAAAGCCGTCCCGATCCCGCCGCTGGCGCCGATGACGAGCACCTTGTCACCGGCTTTGACTTGGGCAGATCGATGCATTGCCTGATAGGCGACGATGTAGTTAAGGATAAGCGGCACTGCTTCTACGGGATTAATGGTTTTGGGGACAGGTATGAGTTGGTCTTTCGTGATATAGACGTACTCACTGTACCCTCCATAAACCGTCAAGGCGGCGACCCATGTTCCGACCGCAGTGTCTTCGATGTCCTCGCCGATTGCATCGACCTCGCCGACGATCGAATAGCCGGGCACAAAGGGAACTTTGGGTGGAAACGGACTGCGGCCGTAGCGCGCCTCGACGTCGGGCAAACTCACAGAGGCGGCAAGCACTTTCACACGAATTTCCCCGTTCATTGGAAGGCGCAATTCGTTCTCGACGATTTGCATCACTTCCGGTCCGCCTCTTTCAGGCACACATATGGTTCTGTATTTCATGATTATCCTGGTTCCTCGCTAGACAGCATATTCCGAGATCGTAATGCCAATTTCGAGAAGCATACTTATCAGGGGCGCAGAAAAGGGCTTATGTACGGCTCATCCGTATCAACCTTAGGCCCAGCAAGATGTACCACAGCAGCGAAAGCAATCCTCCTCCAACGCTGGTGATCAAGGCCAATGCTTCTCCGATCCCGGAAGAAGCACCATAGGTATAGCCGGCGAAAAGGAAACTCGGTACGAGTAACCCAAAAGCGATAATCCCGGTCCAGGCGATCGCCCCGCCCATCTTTCGATCGCGGAGCATGAGGATCGAAAAAATCAAAGCTGCCAGCCAGATAAGGGCCAAACCAGCGACGCCGCCCGTTCCATGCGTGATACTAATCAACGCATGACCGGCAGCTAAAATTGCCGCTCGCTGTGCCTCGGTTGTGGCAGCGGCATATTCTCCGCTGAGCGCGCGCATTGAGAAGGACACGTTCGTGGCCAGATAAACGGCCATCCCCACAAAGGCGAAGGGTGTCGCGATCGATGCCCAAACTTTGTCAGTCTGCTTAAGCGCGGCATGCAGCGCGAGGGCCACCGGACCAAAAAGGATCACGATGGGTATGTCGGCAAAACCGAGGTAAAAGAGACCCACAATCTGATTGTCCTGCAGTAGATCGAACCACTCCAGGACAGTGGTTGGTGCCGGTCCCTGACGCATGGCGGGCGCGTACACCGCAACCGCACTCAGGTATAGGAGTGCGATGGCGAGGCAAGCGGCTCCACCCAGGCGGTATAGCCGTTTGTGTGAATCCTTTTCGGATTTCATTCCACCACTTGGAGCATTGTTCTCCATGTCCATCAGTTCCTCCCCGAATCTAAAAACCCAAGATTGAGCTAACCTTGTGACATTAGGGTCTCATCTACCTGGAATTGTAGTATCGAGATGAATGCGCAACAATGACCATTCCTGCAAGAATCGTGACATCTTGCGTAAAACAAGACATGATTGGCGTAAATTGACACAGCTTTCTCCCATGGTATCGTTGATAGGAGATGAAAATCGAGAAAAAGCATCCGATTACCGTATCTGTATCCGTGCTCTCTCAGCTGCTTCGTTATCTGGCGTATCTCGAAGTGGACATCGATGAGGTTTTTCGGATGGCGGGTGTCGATCCGAATTTCCTGAAGAACCCTGATGCGCGCATCCCAATTGAAACCTACATCGCTATCGAGGATGAGGCCGTACGGATTTCCAACGATCCGTACTTTGGATTGCACATGGGAGAATTTGCCGAGCCCGGAAGTTGGTCTATTCTTGGCTATATGATGATGAATTGCCGGACGCTCAGCGAAGCCGCGGAGAAGTCGGCTCGTTACTCGAACATCATCGGAAATTTGATCCAGGCACGAGCGGTTCTCGGCTGGGGAACGGTCAAAGTTGTCCTTTCAACGCCGAAACACGCACCCGTGCTTTCGCGTCACTGTTTTGAATCCACCCTTTCGAGCACGGTGCGCATGGGCAGGAATCTTACAGGTAAACAGATTGACCCATTGGAAGTTGGTTTCAGTTATCCGAATCCGGCATCGATTGCCGAGTACGAAAGGGTATTTCGTTCACCCGTTTATTTTGATCAGAAGCAGACATACATCATCTACGATATTAATGCCGGTAAAACACCCGTACTTCAGCCCAATCCCAAATTACTCGAACAATTCGAAAATTATGCCCGGGAATACCTCGCCGAACTCGAAGGGATCGATAAAACCACTCGGGTTGTAACCAGGCACATTCTTGCCAACCTGGACAGCAGCAATCTCACCCTCAACAGGATCGCCAAGGAAATGTCGATGAGTGTCCGCACGCTGCAAAACCACCTGAAAAGTGAGGGCGTTGTCTTCCGGGAACTTCTGGAGAATACGCGCGAGCGGCTGGCGAAAAAGTATCTGCGCGAAAACTACACCGTGGAAGACATCACTTATCTGCTCGGTTTTTCCGAACCGAGTGTTTTCAGGAAGGCCTTCAAGAAATGGTCAGGAAGCACGCCGCGCGAATATCGCGAAAAGGCATTGACGAGGAATTTACCTGGAATGAGCTAATCAGACATGGCCAACGAATGCAAAACGGCAGCCAAGAAATCGGCTGCCGTTGATTATTTTCCCAAGGTTTTATCCATTCCCGTCACTGTCCGAGTGGCTCCGGACAAGCCATCATGGTCGTCATCCACATCAGATCCTCAATGATGACCTCTTCGCTTTTGGCGATATATTCCACGCTGGCTGAGGTCGTATTGCAGTTATCGCTGCTCAATCCGGATATTTGAAGCCGATAACTTTCCCCCACGTGTATATTGCCTGGGGTAAGCTCGACACGATCGGCGATTTCATCCAGCTCGAAGGTGAACTCGATCGGCGTCACCGGCTCGTAGATAACACCTTCAGGGCAGTTCACTTTCTCCGTTTCAGTCTCTGCATTATAGGAGATCGAGCAATTGGCATTCCGCTGCGCGATCTCCAATTGCGCTGCGCTCCAGATCGCGAACCGCAGCGGTCGTTCAGCAGAGAAAGCACGGGTATCGATTGTAATCGTGAATGAGACCGCTGTATCAGATGTGGTATCGGATGGAATCAGATTGCATCCTGCAGTTATCACGAGTAAAACGAGAACAAATATCGTTTTTGCTCGAGCCATCTTTCTTATCTCCTCTCGATCTAATAACGCCAGTGAGTTGAAGATTGTTCCCGCATGAGGATAATCCCCTAAAGCAGCACCCAGAAAATCGTCGCGTTCGAGACGAGATTGAAGGTGGCGTGGGCGACGACTGCCGGCCATATCGAACCACTCCGCAGGCGGCATTGGGTGAAAAACCAGCTCAATAACAACATCATCATAAACCAAAACGAGCCCGAGACCCAGGCGAACTGTAATCCTGTGGAAGTTGAATGAAACCCATGATGCAAGAGATGTACACCACCAAAAGCCACTGCATTCACCGCCGTCGCCCCCCGGACCCCCAGGTGCTTCTCTACGGAAGTATGAATCATTCCTCGGAAGAAGAACTCTTCGCCAATCGGACTAAAGAGTATAGCGGGGATCGTATAGATCAAGAAAAGCTGAGATCGCGGAAGTTGCATTAATGTCTCATCGATTTCAAACGAATCGCGCAGGCTGATAAACCAATTATCAGCGCCAAAGCCATAGAGTTCGTAGCCGATGAAATAGGTGATCAACGCTGCGAGAGCTGCAATGATTACCCCCCACAGCAACCAGCGCGTTTGTTGAATTCGATGTATTCCGATAGCATTCATCCCAGCCTTTGAGCAAAAGATAAAAGGTAAAAACCACATCAAAAAGAAACTCAACATGACCAGCATTCTTGTATCCGGGGGGCCAAACAAGCCGTAACACCGCATCCCAGCCAGGATAATAAATAGGATGAGAATCAAGATCCAGGCACGCGGAAAAAGGCGAGCCCATATCGGCCGTAGTATCGTAGAGTCCATTCTCGGTATCTCCTCTTTCTTTTGATACGTTGAATTGAGCTATAAGTTGTATCTTGATTGGATATTAAAACCAGGACTTTTGTTTCCCGTTACGATTAATTGGATTTCGATGAGAAACCCATAAATAGACTGTAAACCATCATTTTGAATAGTAGAGAGATTGCAAGGTCGGGCTGGATGGCTCTACACTATGATTAATCTACGTTGGAGTGGTGTAGCCAGCGTTCGAAAGCAATTTGGCCCGTATGATGATGATCAGCACGATCATCTCACTGGTGAGGTTGGACCATGGATTCAAAAATCAAAAAAGCGATTCCAAGAGTTGCCGAGAAAATCGGTCTCCGTGGTCGAAAAGGCTCGAAACCATTCAGTTACTTCGATCTGATCGACATCCTGGAGCACCCAGGTTGCCCCGTATGCAATCTGCTCCTTCAGAAGTCGGATCGTTATCTCAATACGATTTTTTCCGAGATGGTGCTCAATCCCGACACACACCAAGCCTTCCGAGAGCGAAGAGGCTTGTGCGCACAGCACAGCGCGCGGGCAGCCGAACACATTGGTGGAACGCTTGAGATTGCCATTTTATACGCCGCCGGGCTCGATGAAGTGGTCCAGACCTTATCGGAAGGCTTGCCCAGTGGCAGCGGGAAACCGCTGCAAAACATCACCAAGCGCAATGGAAAACGTAAAACCATGGAAAGTCGACTTGCTCCAACTTCGGCTTGCATGGTCTGCAGCTATTTATATGAATGTGAAAAGCGCTATATCGATACCCTGGGAAAACACATTCGTGATTCAAAGGTTTCAAAAGCCCTTGAAAATTCGGAAGGGCTGTGCCTGCCGCACTTTCGCATGACCCTTATCAATACATCCAATGCCTCTGCAAGAGAGCAGCTCATTGAAATCCATAAGGAAATCTGGACAACTTTGAAGGAGGAGCTGGATTCCTTCATCGCAAAGAATAACTACCTTCACAAACATGAAATTAATCCACGTGAAGGTGATAGCTGGCGAAAGGTCTTACGAATTGCCGGTAAAAGCGGTGTATTTGGCCCCGATCGATTCTGAGTTGGATCTACCTTCCCATCCTCCATATATTTGGGAGCATTAAGCCGCCTCGGCATAATCGAATTGGCTGTTGTAAAGCTCGGCGTAAAATCCACTGCGTTCCAGCAGCTCTTCATGTGTGCCTTGCTCGATGATGTCACCCTCATCCATCACCAGGATGAGATCGGCGTTGCGAATCGTAGAGAGGCGGTGCGCGATGATAAAGCTGGTGCGGTTCTGCATCAGATTGTCCATCGCCTGCTGAATTAACACTTCCGTGCGAGTGTCGACCGAACTTGTCGCTTCATCCAGAATCAACATGCGGGGATCGAGTACAATCGCACGGGCAATCGTAAGCAGCTGTTTCTGTCCCTCGGATATATTGGAGACTTCCTCGTTGAGCACCAGATTGTATCCTTCGGGCAGCGTACGTACGAAGTGGTCGACATGCGCGGCCTTGGCTGCCTCGATCACCTCCTGATCACTAGCGCTGGGCCTCCCATAGCGAATGTTCTCCATGATGGTATCGTTGTACAACCAGGTATCCTGCAGCACCATACCGAACATGCAGCGCAAATCCTCGCGCTTGAAATCCTTGATGTTGTGGCCGCCGATCAGGATGGCGCCTTCGTTGACGTCATAAAATCGCATCAGCAGTTTAACCATGGTGGTCTTTCCGGCGCCCGTAGGACCGACGATGGCGATCTTCTGCCCTGGTTTGACGTCGGCGGAAAACCCTTTGATCACAATTTCATCGGGGGTATAACCAAAGCGAACGTTCTGGAAAACAACGTGTCCATCGATCTTTTCAGGTCGCACAGGTTGATCGGCATCCGGCACTTCTTCTTCCTCGTTGATGAATTCGAAGACGCGCTCTGCCGCGGCGGCGGTCTGCTGAAGGATATTGGAGATGTTGGCAATCTGCCGGATGGGTTGATTGAATGAACGCACGTATTGGATGAAAGCCTGAATATCCCCTACAGTGATCGTCTGCTGGATCGCCAGGTAGCCGCCTAAAATGGCGATTCCCACGTAACCCAAGTTGCCCACAAAACTCATGACGGGCATGATCAGGTGGGTAAAAAATTGGGATTTCCATGCCGAGGTATACAGGGTTTCATTCAAACCATCGAAGCGTTCGATACTCTCGGCTTCCCCGTTGAAGGCTTTCATCACCAGGTGTCCGCCGAACATTTCCTCGACGTGGCCATTGACATGACCGAGATAATCCTGCTGCTGCATGAAGTACTTCTGTGATCTGCTCACAACCAGAACGACGATGAACGTCGAAAGCGGGATGATCAACAAGGCAATTAACGTCATTTGCCAGCTGATGGAGAGCATCATGACCAGGATGCCCAGCACAGTAACAACCGAGGTGACGATCTGTGAGAGGCTTTGACTCAACGTCTGGTTGACAGTATCCACATCGTTGGTAATGCGTGAGAGCACTTCACCCTGGCTGGTTCTGTCGAAGTACCTAAAGGGCATACGGTTGATTTTGTCGGCAATATCCCTGCGGAAGCGGTAGGTGATGTCCGTGGAAATCGAAGCCATGATCCAGCCCTGGATGTACGAGAACAGAGTAGAAGCGAGATACAGCGCTAGCGTAATCAAGATGATCTGGCCGATATAATCAAAATCAATCCCGCTGCCCGTCCCGGCGACAATCCCGATGACGCCCTCGAACAGCTTGGTCGTTGCCCGACCTAATATCTTGGGGCCAACGATGGCAAAGATCGTAGAGGCAATTGCGACGAGCATCACGAACATAATAGCGATTTTGTAAGTACCGAGATATTCGATCAGCTTTCGCATCGTGCCTTTGAAATCCCGCGCTCGATCTCCTTTAAGCATGGCCATCGGGCCACCGTGGCCCATTGGGCTGCGGCCTCGCATGAGGCTACGAGGTTTCCGTTGCGATGATGAATTTCTGTCTTGAGATGTCATGCCAACTCCTCCTCACTCAATTGTGAGCGGGCAATTTCTTGATATGTTTCGCAGGTCTCCATCAACTCTTGATGCTTACCCTTACCAACCACGCGGCCTTCATCGAGCACGATGATTTGATCTGCGTTCATGACCGTAGCTACACGTTGTGTGACGATCAGCACTGTCGCATCACCCGTCTTCTCCTTAAGCAATTTACGAACGGTAGAATCGGTCTTGAAATCTAATGCGGAGAAACTATCATCAAAGATGTAGATTGGAGGTTTTTTAACCAACGCGCGAGCAATGGCCAGACGCTGCCGCTGTCCTCCGGAGACATTCGTACCTCCCTGGGAAATCTCAGCTGCAAAACCATCTTCGTCGGCGAATATGAATTCACTGGCCTGCGCAATATCGACGGCCTCCCGCAGTGTTTCATCGCTGGCGTCTTGATCGGCGTAACGCAAATTGCTTTCGATCGTTCCGGAGAACAGCATGCCCTTTTGTGGAACGTAACCGATCCTGTCGCGCAAATCATGCTGCCGCACATCATGTATATCGATCCCATCCAGATGGACACTTCCCTGGGTCACGTCGTAGAAACGTGGGATGAGATTGATCACCGTCGATTTACCACAGCCCGTCGAGCCGATGAAAGCCGTTGTTTCACCCGGGAGTGCTGTGAAGTTGATCCCATGCAGCACATCGTCCAGTGCACCCGGATAGCGGAAAGATACATTGCGGAATTCGATCTTGCCTTTGAAATCGTCCCCGAAATTTCGTGGATCTTCCGGATCCTTGATGGCGATCTCGGTTTCCAACACGTCGGCAATCCGGTCTCCGGATACCGCCGCCCTTGGCAAGAAGATGAACATCATAGACATCATCATGAAAGCGAAGACAATCTGCATCGCGTACTGCAGGAACGCCATCATGTCACCGACCTGCATGTTCGCTTCCGCGACCTGGTGGGCACCAACCCAGATGATGCCCAGCGAGAGCCCATTCATCAACAACATCATCACCGGCATCATCGTAACCATTACACGGGCGATGAACAGGCTCGTAGCGGTCAGATCGCGGTTGGCTTTATCAAAGCGCTCGGCCTCGCCATCCTGTTTGTTGAACGCACGGATAACCATCATGCCGGAGAGATTCTCGCGTGTCACCAGGTTGAGACGATCGATTAAACTCTGGATGATCTTGAACTTGGGCAAGGCGATCGAGAACACAACGATGATTACACTGAGCAGCGCGACGACGACCACAGCGATAATCCACCACATCTCTGCGCTTTTATCGATGGCCCGAATGATGCCGCCGATGCCAATGATCGGCGCGAAGAAAACCATGCGGATAATCATGAATATGACCATCTGAACCTGGGTCACATCGTTGGTCGAGCGAGTGATCAGCGAAGCAGTAGAAAATTTATCGAATTCCGTGCTGGTGAAATGCTCCACTTTTTGGAAGACATCTTTGCGGATATCTCGTGCCGCGCCGGCAGCCGTGCGGGACGCCAGGTAGCCCACAGCGATGGCGCATACGCCACCGAGGAACGAAATCAGCAGCATCACACCGCCGGTGCGCAGGATGTAGTTGGTTTGCAGCTGAGTGACATCCATGCCAAGCGCTTCGTATTCCATCTTGACGGCACCGACGGCCATCTGCGTGATCATGCTTTCCCCGAGGGAAGCGTGCATCTCATCGAGCCTGGCACGCAGCACGGAGCGCTGAGTGTCAGGCAGCATTTTCAGGACCTCGAATACGTCTGTCCCCTCTGGAATCATGGTTGGGTCAAAATCAAAGCCAAAATCAATTGGCGGTGCCTGGGAGGGATCCGCAGTCATCTGCTCGATACCCGAAACAACCAACCAGGCCTTACCTAAAATGGCATTGAGCGCATCGATCTCCGCCCGATCGACATCTTTACGGATGTATACGGGTTCCGCCGCCAGGAGGGGATAATCATCGAGATACGTATCTGCGTTTGCTGATGACGGTTCCACCAATACGTAGTTTTCAACCACGCGAGCAGATACGTCATCGCTCATGAAGAGTAACAATCTCTCCATTTCACTCTCGCGTATTGCGATCGGAACAGCATTCTCCACACCGTTCTGCTGAATGCCATTGTTGACGATCTGGGATAGATAATCCGGCAACGCCAGGTCGGCATTCGCCTGGACGAACAGGAGAGCTATGGACAAGATGATGAAAAAAGCATACGGCTTCAAATAATTTCGTAATCGCAGCATTTAGGCTTGCTCCTCGATATTGGGCTTCAGTGTTCGGATTCGTTGGGATACCCCAGCTGAGATGCCTTATCGATCAAGGCATCCAACGCCAAGGCGATCCGATCCTTTTCGCTGGGAGAGAGAACATCGAATACGTCATTCAACCAGCTTACACGAGCACAGACGGTCTCTTCCACGATCCGGTGTCCTCTATCTGTCAGTACAATCTGCTTGACACGACGGTCACCGGGGTCTTCAGAACGCAGGATGAGCCCTTGCTGTACCAGTCGATCCAGCATCTGACTCGACGCAGCGCTGCTCACGCCCAGGTGCTCACCCATGTCGGTTACACCGGCACGGCCTATGTGGTGAAGATGCAGCAATGCACCACACTGGGATAGGGAAAGTCCGTTCTCCTTTGCATAGTGGATGAAGTTACGCATCGAGTGACGCATGAAGATTTCCATCCAATCACGCATTCGGTCCATGAGTATCTTTTCATCCATAATGCTTAACCATCCTTAATAGTTAAAGTTAGTGAAATATAAACGTTACTTAAGATTGTGTCAAGGGTACCATCAAGAGGGCTCAGAATGGTTTTAGTGATCTTTAAAAAATGGGAACGTCCATCGGATCAGGGATGGGTTTTGGGTAAATTCGATGGGGATGATTAAGCCCAGGAAAAAACGCAGTTGACAAGGATTACATTTATCGTACAATTGTTCTATAACCGGTGGGTAACTGCAAGAAGTGCACGGCCACCCGGGCCGGAACGAAACCACGACCCCCATCGGAGAGGAGTATTCCCATGTTTCAAAAAGTAATTCTTGTTGGCAATCTCGGCCGCGATCCGGAGATGCGTTACACTCCCGGCGGTCAGGCGGTATGCAATCTCAGCGTGGCCACCAATCGTACCTGGTCACGCGATGGTGAGCAGCAAAAGGAAACCACATGGTTCCGCGTGACCGTTTGGGGACGGCAGGCAGAAACCGTAAACCAGTATCTGAAAAAAGGTCGCAGCGTGCTGGTCGAGGGCCGTCTCAACCCGGACGAAAACGGCAATCCGCGGATTTGGACCAGTAACGATGGCCAGCCACGCGCTTCTTTTGAAGTGACCGCACAGACAATACGCTTTCTCGGGGGACGCGGAGAAGAAATAGGATTTGACGAGGATCAAGGCGTCGGACCAGAATCCGAGGACGAGATCCCCTTCTAGGTCGTTTTCCATCCATGCCCTCAGCCCGAATGCTTCTTGCGGCTGAGGGCGCCCCTTTTCATTCGGAGTTAACCCATGTCGAAGAAATCTGGAAAGCCACCCTCTGCAAGCCGTATACGAGTCAATTTGCCTTCACAACTCAAAGCGACATATTCCAACTTCGCCTTGATCAGTCACTCACGCTCTGAATTCATCATCGATTACGCACAAATCCTGCCACAAGTAGCACAGGCCAATATTTTGGCGCGCGTCGTGATGACGGCTTTCAATACCAAATTGCTTCTCCGCGCCTTGACGGAGCACGTGTCTCGCTTCGAAGCGGAACACGGCGAAATCGAACTTCCGGAAGGCACCTCACTGGCGGATCAATTATTTAAGGGTGTTCCACCAGATACTCCAGATTCAAACCCCACAGAAGAAGAGTAAACCCATGAACAAACTCGAATCCATCGGCGAACAAATCCGTGAATATCTCGAAATAAAAAACGAAGCGCGTGATCGTGCGCTGCAACAAACGCGTACGATCATTCGTCATTGCTCGAAAGCCATTCGAGCGGCACACCGCAACGAGCCCGATGCATGCCAGGAAAAATTGCAAGCTGCTACTGATCTCATCGCAACACTTAAAGATACGCTGGCCGAATACCCCGACCTGTTTCATGCTGGGTACACGCGCAGTGCGTTGAAGGAATTTGTAGAAGCCAGTATCGTTCAAGCGTTGCTCACAGACCAAGCATTACCCACCCCTGAAGCTTTGGATGTGGACTGTGCAGCCTACCTCGGCGGCCTGGGAGAAGCGGCGGGAGAATTGCGACGCCGCGTGTTGGATATTCTTCGTCACGACGAATTTGACGAAGCAGAGCGATTACTCGGATACATGGACGAGATTTACGGCTTACTCGTTACGATCGATTTCCCTGACGCCATCACGGACAATCTGCGCCGCATAACGGACATGGTCCGAGGCGTAACTGAGCGCACACGCGGGGATCTGACCACAAGTCTGCGGCAACACGAGTTAAAAATGGCGCTCGAATCCGTAGAGAAAAAACTGGGATCTGAATAAGGCGTGGCCGATAGAAATATACGTGCCTCGGAAATCGTGGAGTTCTTATACTGCCAACGTGCTTGGTGGTACACACAGCAAGGATTTCAATCCGAAGAAACCCAAAGCCGTCTGGCCTTGGGGAATCAGTTTCATGGACGACACGGACGTGCCGTCATTTTGACGGGATGTCTGCGTATATTGGGTTATGTTTTTCTGGCCGCTGCGTTCGTCTGCAGCGTCGCTTACCTGACCTCCTTGCTGCTTGAGTGAAATATGCCGATTATCATCTTGATCTTGGTTGTGATGGGTTTGATCATCCTGCGCCTCGCAAAGCGACAATATGCGCTTGTCGGTCTTCCACCTGGTCGCGTTGTCTTTCTGGATACATCACAATTTGTCCGCCTGCAAAATGCGCTCTACGATCCCGTCACAGGGCTTTCCGGCAAACCGGACTATCTCATTCGGGATCATGATGCCATTATCCCCGTCGAATTAAAATCAGGACGAGCTCCTCTTCAACCATATCCAGGACACATACTCCAACTGGCAGCATATTGTCACCTGGCTGGCGAAGTCTATGGTCAACGGCCGAAATATGGAATCATCAAATACGCAGACAAATCATTCGCTATCGATTTCGATTCGCGATTGGAAAACCAATTGCTCGACATCCTTGCCGAATTGCGGCGATGCGAGCAGCACATGCCAGATCGTTCACATGATTCGGCCAGACGATGTCGAGCGTGCGGCCATAAAGAGATATGCGATCAAGGACTAGACTGAAAGCGAAATCTATTAACCCTCAGCTATAATACAAAAGATGACTTTGGATGCTTTTATCCCTCAACGTGTTGCCATCGTCTCTCACCCCACTTTAGAAACAGCGGGGAAATTAGCGGTTGAGATTGCAGAATATTTCGAGTCCAATAATGTAACCACAATCTGTGCGGCGCTCTACGATGATGACTTGCACCAAAGCGTGACGGACGGCAATGTCGATTTGCTCCTGGCTGTCGGCGGTGATGGAACGATGCTGCGCGTCAGCCATCTCTGTGCGGCACCACGGGTGCCCATCCTGGGAATTAAACTGGGTCGTCTGGGATTTCTCACCGAAGCCGCCCACGATGAATGGAAACCGGCCGTAGAAAGAGTATTGTCCGGAAGTTATCGTCTGGAGGAGCGCATGATGTTGCGCTCCGTCCATATACGTGATGGTAAGGATCTCGGGGCATGGGAACTGCTCAACGAGGCGTTCATCGGTAGAGGTGAAATGGCGAGGCCGGTGTTCTTACGCACCGAAATCGACGGGCATTATTTAACAACCTACGTTGCCGACGGCGTGATCGTTGCCACCCCAACCGGCTCGACTGCCTATGCACTAGCAGCTGGTGGGCCTATTTTGCCGCCAGAGCTTCGCAACATACTGATTATGCCGGTGGCCCCACATTTATCCGTCGATCGGGCCGTTGTTCTGCATGAGGGTTCCTGGGTACGTGTTGAGATTCACATGGATCATCAAGCTGCACTCAGCGTCGACGGACAGGCACCTGTTCCACTCAAGGATGGCGATCAGATCGAGGTGCGCGCCAGCGAACATTCCATCTTTTTCGTGCGATTTGAAGAAGCGGATTATTTCTATCACAATCTGACTGCACACATGAACACAAATCCTTCCACAGGAGACGAATGATGACCGACGAGGTCATGGTATGCGTTAATCATCCCAATCGTGAAACCCAGCTGCGTTGCAATCGCTGCAATCAACCCATTTGCGCTGCCTGTGCAGTGCTGACACCGGTTGGTTATCGATGTCGAGCGTGTATACGAGGACAGCAGAAGGTATTCGAGACAACGCGACAGATTGATCTACCCGTCGCTTTTATCGTTTCTACTGTCGCGGTGCTTATCGTAGCAGCTGTCTTGAGTTATTTGAGTTTCTGGGGTTTATTCGTCGCGCCGGTTGCGGGAGGCATAATCGCCGAAATCGTTCGTTGGTTCACCCGTCGCAGACGAAACCATCGCCTGCCACTCGTCGCAGCGATCGGCGGAGGCGTTGGCGTTATTGGTTATTTGGGCTATTTAATTCTTTCCAGTCTTGGTTATCATTTCACATCGAGTGGAATCAATAATGCCGTTCTTGGCAGCATTCTCCCTTCTTTGATCTGGCCCGTGGCACACGGTGTGTTAATGATCTCCGCTATGTATTATCGTCTGAAAGGAATTCGGCTCTAATTCATCCATGCTCACAGAATTACGGATTCAGGATTTTGCAATCATCGATGATTTGAAGCTGAAACTGGCTCCGGGTTTCATCGTCTTTACCGGCGAAACCGGTGCGGGGAAATCCATTATCATCGACGCCGTGGAAATGTTGATGGGGGGACGAGCGGACAGCACGATGGTACGCAGCGGTGCCGAGCGCGCCTTGCTCGAAGGGGACTTTTCATTGGAGCCCGCCATACGAGAGGAGGCGCGTACAATCCTCGAACGCGAGGATTTACTCGACGATCCCGATCACGTCACAATCGGACGAGAGATCAGGGCGCAAGGCCGCAATATTTGCCGTATTAACGGCCGCACTGTGAGCTTGTCTTTACTGCGTGAACTGGGCGAGCTGCTGGTCGACCTCCACGGTCAATCCGAGCACCTCAGCCTGCTGCGTGTACGAGAACATCTTCAACTTCTCGACCGTTATGCAAATGTCGATGTATTGCGGACCACATTCCGAGAGGCGTACCGGCAGTACGAACGTGTCCATAAAGAACTGAACGATTTGCGCCAGCGAGAACAGGATGCCGCCCGCCGGTTGGATTTACTTAGCTTTCAGATCAACGAGATCGATTCCGCTGCACTTCAAATTGGCGAAGACGAATCCCTGTCCGCAGAACGTACCCGCCTGGCGAATGCAGAGCAATTGGCTACACTTGCCGAAAAAGCGCTTGCGCACTTGGATGATTCGCCGGTCGGTGTAGACACGGTAACGGAGCTGCTCGGCAAAGTCGCTCACGCGCTGGAAGGATTGGCGAAGGTTGATGAAAACATGCAGGACGTGCAAACGGAAGCCCAGACCCTGATCGAACAGGCAAGCGAACTCGCACGCAGTGTACGTCGCTATCGGGACGAGATCGAATTCAATCCCGCACGCCTGGACGAGGTTGAAGAACGATTGGGCATGATCCGGTCCTTGCAGCGCAAGTACGGTGGGACGATAGAGGAGATACTCGATCACGCCGAGAAGGCGCGTCAGGAACTCGAAACCATCACGCATGCCGAGGAACGCATTCAAAGTCTCGAGGTTGAAAAAGAGAAGAGCCTCAATCGTATCGCCGAGATCGGAGATGAACTCTCGCAAGCTCGTCGTCAGGCCGCTGAAACGTTATCCGGCGCTATTGAAACAGAATTGGGCGATTTACGCATGCAAGGCGCACAGTTTGCTGTCGATCAAACATGGACCAACGATCCGCAAGGAGCACCAGTTGGCGACCGCCGCGTGGCGTTCAGCGCAACCGGCCTCGATCAGGTGGAATTCCTTGTCGCTCCGAATCCCGGTGAAGGTCTTAAGCCCCTGGTAAAGACCGCCTCGGGTGGAGAAACCTCACGCTTGATGCTGGGGTTGAAAAGTGTTTTGGCAAAAGCCGATCGCACGCCAACGCTGATATTCGACGAGATCGATCAAGGCATCGGAGGCCGCGTGGGAGCTGTCGTCGGCCAGAAACTGAGAGGCCTGGCCCAAGCGCATCAAGTCCTATGCGTCACACATCTCCCGCAATTGGCAGCTTACGGGAACCAGCATTACAAAGTGGAGAAACGCGTTGAAGGGGGAAGAACGATAACCGTGGCGCGTGCCTTGAAGGAACCCGAAAATATCCCTGAACTGGCATTGATGCTTGGTGGCGTTACTGAATCGAATCTGGAAAGCGCGGCCGATCTGCTTCGCCAGGCGACAGAGACTCAGTAATTTAGTATGTCTGTAACCGATATCGGTTTATATCTTTTACCTCCGTAGAATATTTTCTCTACTACAGGTTAATAAAATGGGCGATTATATCAGGAAGATGCGTAGAATTATTCTCGTATCATTATGCCTGGCATTATTGATTCTTTTACTTCTGGTCGTATATTTTGTTTTTTTCACAGATGAAACACCAACCGGAAAAATCGTTTTCAGGCTTCCACCTGTACCCTTTATATCTGGAAAGTACAGGCTGATAATTGCGGATAGCAATTTGAATGGGATGCACGAAATTTCTTTGAGCACAGGACCGCCCACATTTTCCCCTGATGGAAAATTCCTCGCCGTGGGTTGCCAGGACCCAACCAATCTATGTATTTACGATGTATCTGCTTTCGGTAATTATCGTAAGTACCCAATTGAATCGCCAAACCATCCAATTCTTGAAAAAAAATTTCCGTTGCCCGATGCGTGTCAATCAACTTTACAGCAAGATAGATTTCCCGAGTTGGAGTCGATCAGTTGGTCACCAGAGGGAGAGCGATTGATTGTGGTTTGTGAAGTGGATTATGGGGCATATGAAGCATGTATAATTGCTCTCTCAGATGGAACCCCGCAATGTTGGGATGGTACAGAGATAGACGGGAAGGTAACATCAGCTGTATGGTCGCCTGTTGAAGATCGAGTTGCGATTACCGTGAGTGGGGGGATATACCTTGTTGATTCAAACGGAGAAAACAGTAAATTCTTGGTCGAAGGATGGAGCCCAGAATGGTCACCGGAAGGAAAGCGAATCGCTTTCCTTCGTTTTGATGAAGATGCTCGATTTGATGAGGATGGCTTACCTCTCGCTCCCGTGATAGGGCGAAATATCTACGGCGGAATTGCGGTTATCAATATAGATGGAACCCATTCAGAGTGGATTTATCGCTATCCGCCATACGGTTCCAATGATATGTACACAGAAATTTGGCCTTTTTGCGAAAATTTTAAGTGCAGACTGGCTTGGTCTCCTGATGATCGCTACATTGCTTTCAATTCGAGCCTCGGCGTTGGGCACCTCTACTATATTTTTCGGATTGATCTAAACACGAATGAAATTCGAATCTTGTCCCCCAACATTTCTCACTACTATTCCAAACCCGACTGGGGACCTTAAGAGTTGCTCCGGATTCTAATTGATCCATGTGGAAATTAATAACCCACAATGATGCCGTTCCGGTAACATTGTGGGCTAAGCAGTACAATATTTCTGGTAAAACAGTCGTCGTTTAGGCAGAGACCTCGTCTTTAATCTCGATCGGCGTCCCTTTATCGAAACGCTGAAACACGATGCCCTCTTCCTCGTCGTGATCGACGATGATCGTGTCGCCCTCTTTGAACTCGCCTTGGAGAATTTTCACCGAAAGCGGGCTTTCGATATGTTTCTGCAACGCTCGTCGCAGTGGTCGGGCACCGAATGTGGGATCGTAGCCTTCCTCCGACAACCAGGTTCTGGCCACCTCGCTCAACTGCACGTTCAAGCCGTACTCAGCCAGACGTTCCTGGATTTGTTCCATCTGCAAGTCGACGATCGCAAGCATTTGTTCCGAAGTAAGCGGAGAGAAAATGATGATTTCGTCGATGCGGTTGAGGAATTCCGGCCGGAAGGTGTCTTTGAGCGCTTTTTCGATTTTCTCCTCCGACTTGCGCTGATCGTCCATTCCGCCTTGCCCATGGAAACCCAGCGTGCCCGAGTGGGTGACGAACTCCGTGCCCAGGTTGGAAGTCATAATCAGGACCGTGTTGCGGAAATCAACCACGCGCCCCTGGCCATCCGTCAAACGCCCGTCGTCGAGGATCTGCAGGAGAGAGTTCCATACTTCCGGGTGTGCCTTTTCGATTTCGTCGAAGAGGATCACTCGATATGGACGGCGTCGAACAGACTCAGTGAGTTGGCCGCCTTCCTCGTATCCGATGTAGCCCGGAGGCGCCCCAAAGAGACGCGAAACGGTGTGTTGTTCGCGGTATTCACTCATATCCACCCGCACTAACGCCTCTTCGTCATCAAACATAAATTCTGCCAGCGCCTTCGCCATTTCAGTTTTTCCAACGCCAGAGGAACCCAGGAAGATGAATGACCCGATCGGCCGTTTTGGATCTTTCAATCCGGCACGAGCGCGCCGGATGGCGTCTGCCAACGCATGGATTGCTTCTTCTTGTCCAACGATTCTCTCGTGGAGCCGTTCTTCCATGTGCAGCAGTTTCTCCGCTTCGGTTTCCATCATTTGACTGACCGGAATACCCGTCCACATGTGAACGACTTCTGCGATATCGTTCTCATCGACCACTTCATCCAACTGGTGTTCTGCCTCCCAGCGGTCACGTTTCTCGTGAAATTCCGTTTCCACACGGATGCGTTCAGCCTTCTTTTCCGCGGCACGTTCGTAGTCCCGTTCAATACCGGCATGCTCTTCTTCGGCCAGGAGGCGATCAATCTCGGCCTTCGTCTCCTTTAAGTCATCCGGAAGGGAGTAGAGCGCCACACGCAGTTTTGCAGCGGATTCATCGATGAGATCGATGGCCTTATCCGGAAGATGGCGATCGGTGACATAGCGCTGCGAGAGTCTGGCGGCAGCAACGAGCGCTTCATCGGAAAACCGCACCTTGTGATGCGCCTCGTAGCGGTCTCGCAGTCCCTGGAGCATCTCGATGGTTTCGTCAACCGATGGCTCGTCTACGTAAACCGGTGCGAAGCGTCTTTCCAGTGCGGCGTCCTTTTCGATGTGTTTGTGATATTCATCGAGTGTCGTTGCACCGATGCACTGCAGTTCACCGCGAGACAACGCCGGTTTTAACATATTGGATGCATCCATTGCACCCTGTGCGGCACCCGCGCCAACGACGGTGTGCAGCTCATCGATCATGAGAATAATCTCGCCTTCTGCGCGTTGGATCTCCTCGATGGATGCCTTCAGGCGCTCCTCGAATTCCCCCCGGAAGCGCGAACCGGCGATCATCGCACCCAGATCCAAAGAGACCACCTGTTTACCACTGAGAATTTCAGGCACGTCGTTATTGGCGATTTTCTGTGCCAACCCCTCGACGATGGCCGTCTTGCCCACACCTGCCTCGCCAATCAGCACAGGGTTGTTCTTGGTGCGGCGGGAAAGGATTTGAATCACGCGCAAGATCTCCTGATCCCGTCCAATGACCGGATCGAGTTTTCCCTCCTTGGCTAGCTGCGTCAGATCACGAGAGTACTTTTCCAGTGTGCGATAGCGCGATTCCGCTTTCCGATCGGTGACCCGCTGCCCGCCGCGTATCTCTTTAACCGCGTTATACACCCGGTCTTTGGTGATATCTTCTTCAACGAGTAAACGGGAGATGGCAGTATTTCTCTCGGACAGGATCGCCAGAAAGAGGTGCTCCGTGGAGATATATTCGTCCTCCAACCGGCTGGCTTCCTGATTGGCCATATCGACCACGCGTTTAACACGCGGCGTGATGAATATCTGTCCTGCGCCACCACCGTAAATATTCGCTTTCGGCGTGCCGCGCAATTGATCGTCGATCCGTTCAGTGAGGGAGTCGATATCGACGTTTAATTTTTCCAATATCTGTGTAATCACACCTTGGGGCTGCTCGATGAGTGCCAAGAGAATATGTTCGGTGTCGATTTGATTGTGTCCATAGCGCTGGATAATCTCAGCAGCGCGTTGAGCGGCATCTTGCGCCCGCTCGGTAAAGCGATCAAAACGCATCATGGGAACCGTCCTTATGTGCACGACATTGCCGGTGCACAGCTTACCCCAATTATATCTACCAACAAGGGATAATAGCATAAGAAACATATAAGAGGCCACTAACCTACAACGCTCATATGAAGCTCCACCTTTATCGACTCAATCTAAAGTTGTTTTGTAGGGCAGTCGTAAGGTGAAAAATGTCCCGAATGACCTATTATTGCTTTATGTATTACGTGTCCCAGCTTGGGACACACATTTTGAGACGGTAAAGAGTCTCGCGGCTATCGTAAAACCAAGGGGTAGTACCTTTAGCAGTTGACGTTACAACCCGTTCTGTGTCCATATCCACATACTTACAACTGCTGGAGTGTATTTACGCAATGGGGTTGATCGTGCAAATAACGCCTATTATGCTCATCTCGCTCTTCGCCGCAGTGACCACTGCACTGATGGCGGTTTTTCTTTTTCATAACCTTTCCGTGCCGAAAGCAAGACATGCGGTAACACTCCTCTGCATTTCCTGCATCATCTGGTTGATTGCGGACGCCATGAAATCTGCCAGCCCCACATTTTCATCCATGTTATTCTGGGAACACATCCGCTTCATTGGCGTGTTGACGCTTCCGTTGTCGTGGATTTTGTTTATCGCCCGTTACACAGGAAACGATGCATGGATCTCACGCAAGGCAGTGGCCGGCCTGAGCATAATCCCAATCGCCTCCATTCTTCTACTCATTACCAATCCCCTGCATTATTTGTTCTGGTCAAGCGTCTCGATGGAAATGAGTGCATCAGCTTCGATACTGGCAACGGTCAACGGTCCTGTTTACTGGGTACATCTCGCATATTCCTACACGCTCCTCGGCATCGGCACTTTCCTACTGCTTCGTATGTTTACACATACCAATAGTCTTTGGCGCCCACAAATGATGCTTCTTGGCACAACCGTATTCATCGGCTGGGTGTTAAATATTCTTGAAGAAGTCGGTGTGGTGGATATCCTCCCGATTGATCCGACTGCAATGGTCATGAGCATTATGCTGCCTGTCATGGCCTGGGTAGTTCACAGATTGCGCTCAATTGCGGTTCTGCCGGCGACGCGAGGAGCGATCATTGATGGCATGCAGGATGGAGTCATTGTCCTCGATTCGAGGGGCAAGATCATCTACCTGAATGCGGCCGCAAAAAGATTATTTGACCACAATGACTCAGAAAAGATCGAAGATAGTATCGAGCGAGTCTGGCCGGGTTTGTGGGATATTCTGGACAATCTACCAGGTGATGCAGAGATAACTAACGAGGTCATCGTGTATCGGGGCGCCGAGGAGTACACTTATGATGTGCGTATATCCCCGGTGAGGGATTGGTCTGACCAGGTATTGAGCCGCCTGATGGTGATTCGCGATATCACCAAAAGGAAGCGGGCGGAAGCAAGAGTCTTGGAAAGCGAAGAGCGCTATCGCCTGTTGGCCAAGAACTCCACCGATGTCATCACCCGCCATGATCCCCACGGCACTTTTCTATACGTCTCACCCGCCTGCTTGGCTACGCTGGGCTACGATCCAGAAGAACTGGTCGGGAAGTCGATATTCGACTACGTCCACGCCGATGATCGTGAGGATGTACTCAAGGCGCATGTCCGTATCTTGTCCGAGCCCAGGACGCACACCATATCCTATCGTTTACGCCGCAAGGATAATGGCTACATTTGGGTGGAGACCTCCAGCCGCACCATTTATGCCGCTGGCCGCGATGGAGGCGGACCAAATGAGATCGTCTCCGTTTCACGGGACATCACCGAGCGAAAATTCGCCGAGGATGCACTATTCTCCGAGCGCGAAAGGCTGCTTATAACCCTGGAAAGTATCGGTGATGGGGTCTTGGCTTTAGATGCAGATGGTCGTGTGGTTCTTGCCAACCCACAAGCCGAGGAACACCTTACAGCTTTGGCTGGTGTAGGAATCGGAGAGGTGATTACCTGTTTGGGGGATCGATCACTTGAATCCTATTTGATGCCCCCAACTCGTGGCAAAGCCTGCCACGAAATTAAACTTACAGATCCATCCCCACGATTCTTTGAAGTGGTCGCCCAACCAATGGGGAACGGATCCAAATCGAGTGGCTGGGTCTTGGTCACGCGAGATATCACGGACGAACGGGAAACACAACGTCGCGTCCAACTCCAAGACCGGTTGGCTGCCGTTGGACAACTGGCGGCAGGAATCGCGCATGATTTCAACAATATCATCGGTGCAATCATCCTGTATAGTGAAATGGTGCTGCAGACCCCCGACCTCGGCGAGAAAAATCGGGAACGTTTGACAACGATAATCCAACAAGCAGGACGAGCAGCCACGCTTACGCATCAGATACTGGATTTCAGCCGCCGGACGGTAATGGACCAGGCGCCGATGGATCTGATTTCCTTTCTCAAAGAGACTGAAAAATTACTCTCGAGAACCCTGCGCGAAAATATACAGCTCAAATTGAGTCTTTCGGATACCAATTGTGTGATCAACGCCGACCCGACTCGCATTCAACAAATCATCATGAACTTGGCCTTCAATGCGCAGGATGCAATGCCCAAAGGCGGAGAACTCTGTTTTGATCTTTCTCGCATTCGCGTCGTAGAAGGCAAGCCTGCACCTTATCGTGATATGGGACCGGGATCGTGGATTCAATTGAAGGTTACGGATACCGGTGGGGGGATGCCGCCAGAAATCACACAACATATATTCGAGCCGTTTTTCACCACGAAAGAGCCAGGAGTTGGTAGCGGCTTGGGGTTGGCACAAGTCTACGGGATCGTCAAACAGCATGGAGGATATATCGACGTTGAGAGCCACGTTGGCCAGGGAACGACTTTCGACATCTTCGTTCCAGCCCTCGAAGTGCCGGTTGAGCAATCCACTACATTGCCCGGGACATTTGCTGCAAGCGGGCAACAGGAGCAAATCTTGGTGGTGGAAGACGATGAGGCCACGCTTAACGCCGTCTTCGAAATCTTAGAGACATTAAACTACCGTGTTTTTACGGCATGTGATGGACGCCAGGCCCTGGAAGTTATTGAACAGGAAAATGGGAATATCGATTTGATACTCAGCGATCTGGTACTACCCGAGATGGGTGGGGTGGATCTTTATCGAGAACTCGAAAACCGCAACATCGACACAAAAGTCATCTTTATGACCGGATACCCACTCGGTACCGGCACCAAGGAACTTCTCGACTACAACAAAGTTACCTGGATACAGAAACCCATCCGCTCGGAAACGTTAGCGAACGTCATCCACAACGCAATTAACGGCAAGAATTAAGCAGCTGGTGAATTAAGTTTTCTTCACCGCAATTGCCAAGCCATCCCCGGCTGGAAATACATGGGATATCAGGTTTTGATCAGCCGCAAGCCGCTGGTTAAATCCGCGCATGATTTGGGTTCTGGATTCTACATTGTTGGGATCTACGATCGCGCCGTGACGGAAAACATTGTGTGCCGCAATCACGCCGCCCGGTTTCGTGTTGGCCAGTGCCCAATCCAGATATGCCGGATACCCATCTTTTTCAGCATCGATGAACACGAAATCGAAAGGACCATCTGTGTCGAGCTCGCGCAATAACTCATGCGCATCTCCCACAAGGACCTGCGTACGCTCTTCCAGGCCGGCAAGCCGAAAATGCTCTTCGGCGACCGTGGCGTGATGTGATTCTTTTTCCAGCGTTATCAGGTGTCCATCAGACAGTAGTCCTCGTGCGATCCAGGTACCACTATAACCGCCCAAAGTGCCGATCTCTACTGCGGTACGAGCGCCGCATGCAGCGACGAGGAATTGAAGAAAACGGCCCTCTTCGGGTTTGATCGAAATGGCCGGTAGACCTTTTTCCGGGGTTTGCTTTCGAATGAGTCTGAGGACTTCGTCTTCAACTGCAAAGGTTTCGCGCAGATAGTTCTCAAGGGCTGCGTTGTACGTTGGCATTACGCTCTCCGATCAAATTCACTCTAGCTCACTATCTATTCATACGGGTTGGGCCCCATTTTCGGTTCAGCACCTTGAATTATACCTTCGCACTCCAGTAGAATTCCGACATGACTTCACCCGTCGCAAAAGCATTGCTCACCTGGTACGAAAAAAACGCTCGTGTTTTACCCTGGCGAGAGACGCGCGACCCATATGCGATATGGGTTTCTGAGGTCATGCTGCAACAAACACGGGTGCAAACCGTGCTGTCCTACTATCGACGTTGGATGGAGTCCTTTCCCACGATCGATGCTTTGGCAGAAGCCGATCTCGACCTCGTCCTCTCGCGCTGGGAGGGTTTGGGCTATTACCGTAGAGCCCACAACCTGCGTCAGGCCGCACAGTACGTAGTTGCAAATTTGGGTGGAAAACTACCCCGAAATATCGACGAATTGAGACAACTTCCGGGGATAGGGCCTTACATTGCCGCGGCGATTGCCGCGCTGTCATTCAATC
Organism: Anaerolineales bacterium; assembly: GCA_034430895.1. Lineage (GTDB taxonomy): Bacteria > Chloroflexota > Anaerolineae > Anaerolineales > E44-bin32 > WVZH01. The sequence goes on from DAOUDW010000112.1 coordinate 44,051, forward strand.
AAAATGTCATCGCTCTGGACGGCAATCTGCGTAGGGTGATCTCCCGGGTGATGGACCTTGATCTCGACCCGCGCACGCCGGAAGGGGAACGCCAGGTTCGAACGTGGGCGTTTAGCCGGCTTCCAAGGGGAAGCGCTTCCGAATTCAATCAAGCCTGGATGGATTTGGGCTCCTTGATTTGCACGCCGAGATCCCCGTCTTGTGAGCAATGTCCCCTCAAATTGCAGTGTGAGAGTTATACCAACGGCACACAAGCGCTACGTCCGGTCCGTTCACCCAAATCCCCGATCCCCCATCGTGAAGTGGCAGCGGGAGTCCTGCTGCGGAATGGAAAAGTATTGATCGGCCGCAGACCGCCAGATGGATTGCTGGCGGGATTGTGGGAATTCCCGGGAGGCACGAAAGAGCCAGGGGAAACGCTGCCGCAATGCCTGCAGCGAGAGTGGCAGGAGGAACTTGGGGTTTCCGTAGAAATAGATCGTTTCCTGGGGAAGTTCGAGCATGCCTACACTCATTTTCGTGTAACGATCTCGGCTTATCTCTGCCATTTGCTCGGCGGAGAACCGGCAGCACTCGAGCATTCGGAGATTTTGTGGGTTTCACCCCATAATCTGGGCGATTACCCGATGGGAAAGATCGATCGCATGATTGCACACGTGCTTGCCTCCAACAACGGGGTTTCAAACCAGAAGAGAGAATAATTTAGGGAGTATAAATGAGTATTGCAGCATTGGATCTGCACCATGAATAAACTTCGAATTTCGTTGGTTTGGGTTTTATGAAGTCTTCTAAGCGCACTCGCCGGCTTCGATTCTTGACAGCATTCATCCTGGTTTGCGTGGTGCTTGTTATCATCTGGCTGATCTACGATCTTCCAACGCTGGATCGCATTTCACAAGCGCCGCAGCTGCCAAGTATTCGCATCACCGATCGCTATGGGCGGTTGCTGTACGATTTGATTGCAGACGAAGGTGGGCGGCATATGCCTGTTTCCATCCAAGACATCCCCGTGGAGCTTATCAACGCAACCATCGCCACGGAAGATAGCACTTTTTACGAGAATCCCGGCGTGGATTTGCGCGCCATCCTGCGCGCACTGTGGATCAATTTACAGGGAGGTGAGACTCTCTCCGGAGGAAGCACGATCACCCAGCAAGTAGCGCGAAATCTCTTGCTCGAGAGCGGAGAGCGAGAACAACGTACACTGCGGCGAAAATTGCGTGAAAGCCTCCTGGCCTGGCAATTGGCGCGCCACTTGAGCAAGGATGAAATCTTAACCTTATATCTCAACCACATGTATTACGGTGCCATGTCCTACGGCGTCGAGGCGGCCGCGCAGACGTATTTCGGCAAATCGGTGACCGATTTGGACCTGGCGGAAAGCGCGCTCCTGGCGGGATTACCGCAGGCACCCGCGCACTATAACCCGTTGACAGATCTGGACAAGGCAAAGAAACGCCAACAAGTGGTTCTTGAATTGATGGAAAAACAAGGCTACATCTCGGCCGAAGCGCGCGCGTTGGCGAGCAGAGAAAAACTCGTATTTGTGGCCAGTCCTTACCCCATCGAAGCACCTCATTTCGTGCTCATGATTCGAGATGAACTTGGAGAATGGGTCGCTGATGAAGTGCTTTATCGCGCAGGAGGGCTTACCGTTCGCACGACTCTGGATCTCGATTGGCAGCACCACGCGGAACGCATTATCCAAAGCCAGCTCAATGCACTTAATCAGGCGGATGCCGATTCACCTGGCGCGGGAATCGGGAACGCGGCACTCGTTGCTGTGGATCCTCAAACCGGCGAGATTCTGGCCATGGTTGGAAGCCCGGATTACTTCGATCCCACCACGTACGGGGCGATTAATATGGCCTTGTCACCACGTCAGCCGGGCTCGGCTTTCAAACCACTGGTATACACCGCCGCCATGGATCCGGATGGCGAACAACCGCTTACTGCGGCCACCATGATTTTGGATGTGTATACTGCCTTCGTCACCCATGACGGCTATGCCTATGCACCATTAAATTTTGATCATCAGGAGCATGGTCCGGTTTCCCTGCGTCAGGCACTGGGCTCATCGCTAAACATCCCTGCAGTGCGTGTGCTGGATGAGGTGGGTTTGGAGCCCGTGATCGAGCTGGCGAGACAACTTGGTATCACGACTTTCGGCGATCTCGATCACTATGATCTTTCACTTGCGTTGGGTGGCGGGGAGGTAAGGCTGCTCGAACTCACCGCGGCCTATGCTGCCTTTGCCAATGCCGGACAATTCGTATCACCGGTTGCCATCCTTTCCATCGAAGATTCACATGGCCGCAGTTACTATACCCCGAGTCCACTTGAAGCCCGTCAAGTCGTCGACCCGCGCGTGGCCTGGTTAATCACGGACATCCTCAGTGACGACGATGCCCGCTCCATTGGCTTCGGCTACAACAGTGTGCTGCAGGTCGGAAGGCAGGCCGCAGTAAAAACAGGCACAACCACGGACTTCCGCGACAACTGGACCATCGGTTTTCTGCCCGATCTCGCTGTTGGCGTTTGGGTGGGCAACGCGGACAGTAAACCCATGTTCAACGTCACCGGATTGAGCGGCGCGGCACCGATCTGGCATCAATTCATACGCACGGTTACAAGCGGCGTGGCCGAAGAGGCTTTCGTTCAACCGGAGGGATTAATCCGCCAGGAAATTTGTGCCCTCTCCGGGTTATTGCCGAGTGAGGCCTGTACCTACCGACGCTTCGAATGGTTCATTCCTGGCACGGAGCCTACTATGTGGGACAATCTCTACCACAGAGTCACACTCGATCGCCAATCGATGTGTCTTGCAGACGAGACGACCCCAGCGGATCGGTCTGTGGAGCGAGTCGTACTGGATCTGCCGCAGGAGGCTCATACCTGGGCGGCATCTGAAAATCTGTTACTTCTGGAAGATACACTCTGCGCACAAGCACCTTCGGATTTTGGAACAGAGGACGCAATAGGACAATTATTGGTGCTCTCGCCCGATGCAAACACGGTGTATCGACTCTCCTCAAGTCAACCGATGGAATCACAACGAATTCAAATCGAAGTCGGCAGCGATCTGGAATTGCTTCTGGTGGATCTCTGGCTGGATGGGACCCAACTCACTTCCTTTGACGGACCCCCCTATCGCATCTGGTGGCCGCTTGAAGTTGGCGAACATGAACTCTGGGCGGAAGGCCTCACACAGGAAGGCGATATGATCCGCAGCGAGACGATTCGTTTTGGTGTGGAACCTGCGGAAGAATGACTGAAATCCCCCCTGAGAACCACCGCAGTATACTTCAAAGAATTTACACAATAAATAAGGAGACGTCTCGTTTGGACGTCTCCTTTGTTGACCGGTCATTTATTGGGTCACTTCGAACAACGAACCTTCGCCGCGTCCATAGACCTCCGGGAAGTAGAATTCCTGACCTGTGGGAGGAATGACGTGATAGATACCCGGCATGGCCGCGCGCACGAGGTACACGTACTCATATACGCCGGCAGGGAGGTAATCGGCGGAGATCACAATTTTCTCATCCCGCAGCTCGACATGGTCGAAGTACCACCAACCCCATCCTGAAGTCTGCACATCATCGTAGTCATATCGCGGCGGGGCACTTTGTTGCGGGCTGGTGTTAAGCGATTGCGAGATCGCCTCCAAACCCGCCGGCAAGTGATCTTCGATGATCACGTAGTGCAAACTGTCCGGCACGATGATCGTCAGGCGCGTCAGGAAGTTTTCACCCTGCGGGATGGAGGTGATCGCTGTGTTGCGGTCATCGGGGTGGAAGTAGCTGCGATTTATGGTAATACCCTGGCTGAACGCCTGAACCTCTTCGACAGGCATCGACAACGTCAGGTGAGACGTGTAGTAGAGATTTCCTGGTCCAGCGTTGCGGGCGATCGTCAGGCGGTTGACTTCATTGATATTCAAGTCTTCGAGCTGCACCAGGTAATCGGTGGTTGTGCGCATGGTCTCTGAATTGGCGACTCCCCCGCCAAGACTCTCCCCGTTCAGTGCGGTTTCAAAGAGGTAGTCGGGTTCCAGATCGCCGCTTACTCTGGCCCAGCGATTGAGTGCCAGCAGGGCCCAAACCGTTTCTTGTGTGCCGCGCCAGCGACCCTGGCTGCGGTTGGCCATCAACCAGCGGACCGTGGATGCGTTTAGGGCATTGTCGGGATCGATACGCAGTATGGTGTCGAGGACGATGGCGGTTGTGCGCGTGTCTGTATTCCAATTCCAATAGTCCCTGCGGATCTCATTCCAATGGGTCCCGGTTGCGGACAACGCAGCTTCGCTGACGAAATCAGAGATCATTGTGTCCAAACGCGGATCGTCGTCGTCGATCATATACAATGTCTGTGCCAGGTACGCCTGTGCATAAAGATCCAGGGATTGCCGCGCGCCATACAATTTAACCGTCTGGCTTACTGCGGCTCGATCCGCACTCGCGAGTACGTATAACAGATATGCCTGGCGGTTGAGCAGATACGTCGATTCAAAACTCTCGATGGGTTGGAGTTGTTCTTGAAGATAGAGAAGCGCATCTTCAAGCACGTTCGAGCTGATTTCATATCCGCTGGCATCCGCTTCGATCAAACCCTGTACGACATACGCGGTGGTTAACGGATTACTCTCCGTTGACGACCACCATCCCCAGCCTCCATCGGCATGCTGCTGATTGTAAAGGCGCTGCAGGGCAGAATTGACTTGCTCGTCCAGGTTGGCCTCCAGTTCAGGATCGGAGATGCCAACCGCTTTGAGCGTGCGCATGGTAACCACATTGGGCAAGAACCGCGAAACGGTTTGCTCGGTGCACTCGTATTGAAAATGTTCGAGATACGTCAATCCGTCCGCGAAACCCGCCGCGAGAGACGGCGTCAGACGGACGGTCACATAACCCTCGGTGATCTCGTAGTCCGGATAAACGGGCAGGCTTATGGCTTCCGTGCGAGAGCCAGCTTCTGTCAGCTGGCCACCGGTCCCCACTGTCTCGGGAACCTCGTAGCTATAGACGGGGATACCCTGTCCATCCAGCGTTCCCAGTGTGGGCCGGCTCGCATCAGCGTAATCCGCACTTCTCGCAGTGAAGACCAGATCCACTCGCTCCGCATCGTCCTTGATGCGCACCTGCCATTCTACGTACGCTTGTTCTCCATCGCGGATATAGACATAAGACCGGGCAGGTGACTCGATCTGCAATCCATCCGCTTCGAGAGACACTGCAGGTGCAACGGCCCGTCCCGTGTTGTTGTGCACGGCCATCCCTAGCGTCACTTCATCACCAGCCACAAAGAAGCGAGGCGTTTGCGGACGCACAAGCAGCGGCTTGGTGCTGACGATATCGATAGTGTTTTCCCCCACACGGGTATCTTGCGTTATCGCGCGAGTATCCATTCGCCACGTTGTCAGATTATCCGGCAGCGTGACGGTAACGCTGGCTTCGCCGTTTTCATCTGTGATAACCTGGGCTTCCCAGAAAGCGGTATCTGGAAAATCCTCACGCACTTCGATGACCCCCAGGTCACCGCCACCCCCTCCGCCTCCTTTGGCATGTTCGACGATCTCTTCGTTATACGTATCAATACTCATGGTAAGCGGCATGGCAGTGAACACGGTAAGGCTGCGCGTGTCGTAAAAATATTCGATTATAGGTGGTGAATTCGGATCCGCGAGGGCTAACAACGCCAGGTCCACGAGCGAAAAGGAAAGTTCCGCACGCGCCGGTTTCCCTTCATGATCCGTCGCCACGACCGAATAAGTTACGCGGTCACCCGGGCCGGTTTCGGACTTATCCGGCGTAATCTCGATGTTTAGCGTTTGTTCGCGAGTATCGACGTTGATCTCTGTAAGCCCCATGCGATAATCCGGAAGCGGCGAGGTCTCATCCACACCTTTGATGAGCACAACGGATAGGTAGACGTTCGGGGCCATGTCGGCGGTGATGGGCAGCGCATAGATGGTGCTGTTTTGCTTCAATTCAACCACCTCCGCGCTGCGTACATGACCCCGCTCGACAGTCACCAGGGCATAGACCGAACCCTGGAAAGGAGAAGTGATCAAGATCTCCGCCGTGTCGCCAGGGACATAGCTGTCGCTGTCGCTGATCAGCCGCAAGCTGTGGTCGTTCGTGCGGCGCCAGGAAATATAGCCGCTGCCCGAGACCCACTGATATGCGGAGGTGAGTGCTTCCGTTCCCCGGCTGTCCAATCCCGCGACTTTCACGCGGTACACCCCGCCCTTGGGAGGCACGAAGCTCACACTGGCACGGCCTTCGCCATCCGTGCCGGTCTCGATCGATCCCGTCACAGGGATCTCTTCGACCGATGACGTCCAGACCGAGCGTCCGAATTCATCGATCTCCTGGACGCTGTTCCATCGGCGTTCCACGATTTCGGCTGTGAGTGTTTGATCGGCAATTGGATCTCCGTACCAATCCAGCACGACAAGATCGAAGGTTTGCTCTTCATCCGCCCGACCGATGTGGCTTTGCGCTTTGGCGCCGATGTAGAATTCACTCCAATGTGCGAGCAGCTGCGCTCGGCTGCTGACAGCGTTGCCTGTTAAATCCGTCACTGTGGCTTCGAGTGTTAGACGCTGACTGAAACCCAATTCACTCAGATCAATGGGGAGCGTGATCTGCAGTTCTCCATTTTCATCAGTGACGCCTTCCCCCTCGGCGATGATCTCGCCCGAGCTGTAGGACTCGTAGTAGAGGAAATAGATGTCGCTCTCGAAATCGAAAAATTGATAGCGACTGTATTCCCCGGACCCTCGGAACAAGTAGGGCGCGGCGTAAAGAATCCAATTGACCTCTGCGTTTGCAACCGCACCGCCGGAGTAAAAGGCAGTCTGGACCGTGGCTTCGAGAGTATCTCCATCGAGAAGGTGACTTTGCGTCGTGATGACGTCGACTTCGAATTCGGGTTTGCGATACTCGGCCACGCTGAATGATCTGGATCCGATCGTTTCTTCCTCCCCGGGAAAACGGACCTGAATCGTGTAATAGCCTAATGCAGCCTCGCTGTCCAAAGTCAGTTCACCCTCGAAGCTTCCGAAAGACGAAAGGGGTAGCGTATTCTCATAGACCGTCTCGTCGTAGTTGCTGATCGTTACCTCGATATTTTCTTCAGAGGGAAGACTGTAATCGAGGTCATCGTTCATGCGGATGATGCCCTTGAAATACACTGCTTGGCCCGGACGGTAAAGGGGCCGATCGGTATAAATATAAATGGATGGCTGGTCGGGTTTTAAGTAGTAATTGGTGTAGATGCCGTAATCACCAGGATAGACATCGATGCCCATGTAGTTTTGTCCGAAGGCAAAGTGCCCGTTGCTTTGCGCGATATAAAAGCGTTCAATATAGCGTCCCTCGGGAACCGGGAGGTCGACCGTAGCCAAACCATCAACATCGGTCTTTGACGATCCGATCGGTCCGAGTGTTTCTTCATATTCATAGGCATTGATGAGTACATCTTCGATCGGCTCTCCGCTTTCGAGATCGGTCAACCACACCAGGGCATCCGACAGGGTGGTCTTAATGGTCATATTGGCGGTAGCGACGATGAAAATACGAGCGTCGAGCCATTGCGATGTATAGGCAATGTCCTCAGATGTGATACCCAGGAAATACATACCGGGGGATAACGATTCACCTTCGCTATCTCGTAATTCGATCTTCTCGAGATTATATTCGTCACGCGGGCCTGTCATGGCCTCGGTCCAGGTGTTGATAACGCTGCCAGGAAACGGCCGGTAATCGATGGTTGATGTGCCGGCCGCTTTGAAATTGACAAGGTTTTTAACATCGATTGGATAAAGGGAGAACTGAACCGTATCCACATTGGCGTAGCGCAAAAAAACATCGTGATCCCCCTGGGCGCGAAGAAGTGTGTATTCGCCGGGCATCTGCAGCCATGCCGACGGTTCTCTTGCTGCAGTGATGAAATTGACCGTCATGCCTTCGCGGATATAGTTGCCGTGCGGGTCGGCCATGCCGGAAAGAATCCGCACCTGGTAGGAAGTGGAGGGCTCCAATCCGAAGATCATCATCCTGCGGTTGTAATAGTTCCAGCTGAGTTCCCCTTCCGGGCGAGGCGTGATTACGACATGATTCTCGAGGGTATCCTGGTCCATCGGGGAGGCGAATTCGATCATAAAATGATCGGAAAAGTAATCTTGAACTTGCCCATTCGCCGGTGTAACGCGCACGATAGCCGGTGAAAAGACCGTATAGAATTGAAAAACGAAGCCTTCCTTTAACCTGCCTCCCTCGAGGGCTTCGGCGCTGTTGTCCAAGACCAGGCTGTAGCCTGTACCCAATTCCAACAGGCTGGTGGGTGTGAAGATCATTTCCAGGTTTTCTTCATCCCAATCAAATCGTCCTGCCACCTGGCGATAATCGTTGGCCATCATCAAAGAGAAGGCACTCTCCGTGCTGCTGCGATCCATCGGTTGACGGAACCTGACCGAGAAAGTTGCGTTCAGAGGCATATCGCTGTAATTATTCTGCGGGCGCGTGACCAGACCGGGAATAGCGATGCTTTCTACAGTAGGCGCTTCCGTGGTGAATTGCCAAGAGACGCTTTGCGTTAACCTGCTTTCATCTGAACCAGAAACATCTTGCAAACCAGCAGGCACACTTACGGAGTAAGGTGTATTTCCAACGAGCGGTTCATCCGGGCGAAAGATGTAGGTCGATGTATTCAGCCATTCGCCCTGGCCCGCGACTTGGGGTGAAATCGATAGCGGCTGCACCAGATCGGCCTGGTCTTCGGATGTCACCAGAGAGACCACGGGTCGATTGAACATCGCCGTTATTAAGCTGCTCGCTTCGACTCCCGTGGCGCCATCTACCGGAAACACCTGTGTGACTTGCAGGGTCGTGAGGGTACTGAAAAGGACACTGCGTTCGACAGCCAAGGAAACGCCTTCGGCGCTGGTCGCACCAGTCTCCACAATTGCCTCGTATGTCCCGTCGGGAAGCAAGTCCTCCGCCGGGTCGAAACGCAGGGTGCGTTCATCCGGCCAGGTGATCTGGCCTGCGATGGAATCGCCCTCGGGTCCGATCAATTCAAACGCGGAGGCCGTCACCTCGGTGTCCATGGCTTGGTCGAAGTAAATTACAAGGTCGGAATCGAGTGGGGTTTCCTCGCCCAGGGGAGGATCCTGCCCGATCACACTGGGGGAAAGGGGGTGACCATCGTCCACAAGTTCGACAGGCTCGGTCGGTATGCCTTCGGGTGATGTTGTTGTTTTCTTACCGCATCCGCCAGTGATTAACATTAACAGGACGAACACAACAAGAACCGATACCTTCCTATAGTTGTTCATTTTGGAACGTCCTCCCTCACTTTTGCGATTTCCTTCTACACGGAAGAGTCGCCTCGTATTGCCAATTGTTTGCTTCCGCTCGACGGCTAAAGTGTAGCATGTTTGATGGCCAATCGAACAGACACAAACCTTATCGAAAGGCCATTCTCAGCTAGAAATAGTACTCTGCGGGGGGTTGACTCCCTAACACTCCTCTGGTATGGTGGTCAGACCAGTCAACCAGTAGTTGCTCAATGGAAGGGCGGCAGCATGAAAATCCACCCTGTGGAACACCCAACCTTAGCACAAGTCGTAGCCGGTCGATTAGCAGTCTCTATTCTGGACGGCGATTTAAAACCCGGCGATAAACTACCCTCGGAACGCAACTTGATCAAACAACTGAATGTCAGCCGGGCAACGCTGCGCGAAGCGCTGAGCGCGCTCTCCGAGACACGATTGATCGAGGTCAAGAAGGGCGTTGGCTCGTTTGTTCGGCCGCTCGACCGGAGTAACTACGCCCAAGCCACAGAGCTGGCACTCGTCCATCGCGTGCGCGGTGTGCGAATCGGCGAAGCGGTTGCGGACACCGATTCAGAGTCAGACAGAGCAACCCCTTCTGAAGACTCAACGGATAGCCCGCGACCGATTCGCGTCAGTGCAAGTACAGACAAACCGCTGCGCATCCCCAACCTGCGTCAAGATCGACTGGGAACTTTTGACTTCATCTCGTGGTGGGAGCGCGACAAAGTAAAAGATGCGAAAGTGATGATTGTCGGCGCCGGTGCCCTGGGCAACGAGGTCGCTAAAAATCTGGCCCTGATGGGAATCGGGCATCTCTTCATCCTCGATTTTGATGTCATCGAAGCCGCAAATCTTTCTCGCTCCGTGCTCTTTCGAGAGCGCGACAACGACCGGCCGAAAGCAGAGATCGCGGCCGCACGCTTGCGGGAACTCAACCCCGACATTCAAATTCAATATTTGAATGGGGACGTACGCACGCAAGTCGGCCTGGGTATCTTCCGTCGTATGGATGCCATCATTGGCTGCCTCGATAACCGCGAAGCAAGATTGGCCGTGAATCGCTTTTGTTATTGGCTGGGAAAACCCTGGGTGGATGGCGCGATCCAGGAACTGCTCGGATTGGTACGTGTGTTTGTGCCAGAGGAGGGGGCTTGTTTTGAATGTACCTTGACGGAGCAAGCGCGTAGAGAGATATCCATGCGATATTCTTGCCCGCTTCTGGCTCGCGCCAACATTCTCCTGGGCAAAGTGCCCACAACGCCAACCATTGCCTCGATCATCGGCGGCATGCAAGCCCAAGAGGCGTTGAAACTGATCCACGATATGCCCGTCGAGCCCGGAAAAGTGGTGCATTTCAACGGCATGACCAACACCATGCACACCACCAGCTATGTACAGCGTGAAGATTGCGAAAGCCATTGGATGTACGGAGAGATTGTCGAGCTGGACAAGCGCGCTGGGGATACGACTCTCCTGGAAATGCTCCAGATCGCACGCGGAGACCTCGGACCGGATGCCATCCTGGAGCTTGATCAGGAGCTCGTACTCGGCCTCGAGTGCCGCAAATGCGAGACGGTCGAAGAGGTGATGCTCCCCATCTCCGAGGTCAGCTTTGATGCGGCACATTGTCCCAGCTGCGGTCTGGTGAGACATGTCGAGATGACCCATGTGATCACCGGCGATGAGCCGTTTCTGCACCGCACGTTGATTTCATTGGGTGTTCCGCCACTGCACGTGATCCGATCGCACAACGGACAGGAGTATCGCTTCTATGAATTGAGTGGGGATCTGAGTGAGACCCTACATTTCCGACACTTCGAACGATCGGCCATGAAACTCAATGCGGAGGCGACTTCGCTGAAGGAAAGCACAGAAATCCCTGCAGAGGAGAACGCAGCGCGCGGTCGGGTGCGTTTGCATGAATGAGGACCCCGTGAGCGCACAAACACAGGCGATGGTATCCAGTGTGAATTCTTCATCACGTACGCCCTTATACAGCGGGGTAGCCATGACCGGCAGCGCCTCGATCGCGGCTGGGCTGGGATTCTCTGTCGTCTATATTCTCAACGAAGCGATCGAACCCATTGTACTCACCGTGACGAGTGATGTGGGCATGGGGCTGGCTGCCGGCCTGGCAGCCCGTTTTTCGCTCCCTCGACGCAGCGCAATACTGCGATGGCTGGTGGCATTGTTCGGCCTTTGCACGGGATTAATTTTCATGGGTTGGCTGAGCCGCGGTTTATTGGGCGTTAATCTCATTGATCGAGTATCCATGACGCCGGATTGGGATGGACTGCAACGCTTTGCTTTGGGCGCATTGGCGGCCTGGCCGGCTGTCAGTGCCTGGAACAGAGAACGGAAAAGGCAACGGGTTCCGGCACAATCGAGCAGCTATGCACCAACAACAGGACGAGTGGTGCGGCGCCGGGGAAATTCGCGCGGAAAAGCTAGAGTCACAGCGAAGCGCGCATTGGCAATGAGTGTGCCAGCGATTTCAAGCCGGACACATTCGGGCGGGCAGACAAGGCTGCACAAGGCGCGCCTTCAAACCGCCACCACGACAAGCCGTCGTCGGAAGAAACGAATAAATTCGTCGATCCATTTGGCCACGAAGGTGGAACACCGCTGTCCATATTGTCTTGAGGTAGTCAAACCCAACGATCCCCGCGGGGTCGTTGAGTGTGAGACCTGTCACACACTGCATCATGCGGATTGCTGGGGAGTTACAGGCACCTGTCAGGTGCCCCATCATAACGGTTGATTAAGTGTGCCGATTCCGGAAAGGAGATGCGATGCCAGATATCACAGTAACGATTGTGTTGCCCAGTGGCGGCGCCCGAACGGCCGAAGTCCCGGACGACGTTGCAATCAGAGATCTGTTGGCCGAATTGGTTTCTCTTCTCGATCTGCCGACAGTTGGTCCGGATGGTCGTCCTATGGGCTACCGCCTGGACAGTAAAGCGCTGGGGCGTGAATTGCGAGAAGATGAAACACTTGCCGATGCGAAAATCCCGGAAGAGGATCGTTTGATCGTCACCACGGACATTACCGCGGGCAAGGTCTCGCTTGATAAAAGCCCGCGCATGCGTCGTTTGCGTGGAGATTACGAACGCATGCGCGATTTGCAAGGCCGCACGTCGCTGATCAGTTTCGAAGCGCAATCTGTCCACAAGGGCGTGCCCCCAGAGCGATACATCGTTACTTTTCGCTGCAAGAGCATTGTAGCCGTTAATAAGCGCGGCGAGCCGAAATTTGGCGAACATCATCAAGTGGAAGTCTATCTCCACAATCAATATCCGCAACGCTGGCCCGGGCTTAAATGGCTAACGCCAATCTGGCACCCGAATATCAATCACATCAACGGAAGTGTATGCATCGACGCAGCTTGGTGGACCGCAGCGCGCTCTCTCGATCGTTTGATCATTATGTTGGGCGAGATGCTGCAATATAAAAACTTCCACGACGACCCTACGAAACCTCCGTTTCCCTGGGATCCGGAAGCGGCTCGCTGGTGTCGAGCCTACCGCGCGAAACACCCCAACGCATTCCCGGTCGACAAACGTGAACTCATGCGGCCGGAGCGGGTGAAGTTGAGCGATGAAAAGAAATCAAAGAAGGCCAATATCCACAAGAAACCGAAGATCAAAAAAAAGCCGAAGGTTAAGAAGACACGCGTGAAGTTGAAATAAGCGTTACCGATATCGTTTGTGTGCACTGCGATCGCATGCAAGTGTAGTGAACCAAAAATTTTGCAAGGAGGAAATAACATGGCAGACATTCCCGTAACCCTCGTCTTACCTGCTGGCGGCACGCGCACGGCGGAGGTACCCGACGATGTCATCGTGAAGGAATTACTTCCCGAATTGACGACTTCATTGGAGCTCCCAACGGTCGGGCCGGATGGTCGACCGATGGGCTATCGCCTCGATAGCAAAGCGTTGGGCCGCGAGTTGACCGAAGACGAAACCTTGGAGGCTGCGGGTGTCCCGGAAGATGATCGTTTAATGCTCACCGCGGACGTCACAGCAGGATAGGGGTATATTCCATGATCTTAGAGCGCCGCGTGAAGCGAGCAAGAAAGGGAGACAATGTCCGAGTCTGAATCAAGCGTCAGGCTGTTACCAGCCAGCGATACAACCCCATTCCGTTCCAGAGTTCCACAGCAGCTGTTGTGCTGTTGGCGGCCTTCTTTTGAGGATGGCAAGAAGCCATTGGTTGCCGTCTTTGTTACTTCGGAGGCGTTTATACAGTTCACAGAACACAGCAGAATCGACCTCGAGAACGAAGTCGGCGGCGGCTTGGTCGGCAGTTGGCATGTTGATGCACGGACGGATGAGCAGTTTGTGCTTGTTGAGGGGGTCATCCCGGCTCGCTTCACACGGCAAGGAAGCGCTTTTCTAACGTTCACACAGGACACCCTGGTGGCCATGAACGAAGACCTCGAAGAGCGATTTCCCCGAAAACAACTTGTCGGCTGGTATCATACCCACCCGCGAATGGGAATTTTTCTCTCGCACTACGACCTTTTCATCCACGACCACTTTTTCGGTGAGCCCTGGCAGGTCGCCCTGGTGCTGGAGCCACACACAACGATCGGTGGGTTTTTCATTCGCCAGGAGGATGGCCACCTCGATCCCAATCGCTATTTTGGGTTTTGCGAAATCCTCGACAATGGCAAACAAAGTGTCGTCGATTGGCGCAATATGAGTCAGGCGGACGATCAGCCGGCCGAAGATGGAGATAAAGACAATGAGTAGAAGGATGAGAGCATATTACTATGCTGTCCTCGGCGCCATCGGCGGCCTGATTGGCTGGCAACTGAGCAACATCCTGGGGCTGTCTTTTAGCCGCAGCATCTACCTCAGCGATATGGTCGTCGGGGGGCTTCTCGGGGTATGCCTGGGTGTACCACTCGGTGCGGCCGAGGAGCTGATGAGTTTAAGTCCACTGCGCGCCCTACGCGCCGGATTGTATGGCGGAGTCGTTGGTTTGATCGCTGGCGGAATTGGACTTCCCGTTGCCGAAGCGATTTTCCAGATCGTGGGCGCCGGCGGTGTTGGCCGGGGAATCGGATGGGGTTTCTTCGGAATGCTCATCGGCCTCGCCGAAGGCGTCACTGGCGGATCACAGATGTGGAAAGGTGCCTTAGGCGGTGCCCTGGGAGGCTTCGTTGGCGGAACGTTACTCGAAACGGTCAACTTCTGGGGAGAAGATCTCGCCTCGGGAAAGGCAACAGGTCTCGTGCTGTTGGGGGCATTTATCGGCGCGCTGATCGCCCTGATCGTTGTCCTGCTTTCTAGAGCATGGTTAGAAGTAACCAGCGGAAAGCTTAAAGGGAACACGTTCATCCTCGATAAGTTCCTGTCCGAAGGCGGACCGACAGCCATCATCGGCAGCAGTCCGCTTAAATCGGAAATCGCACTTCCGGATCCGGACGTCGATCCGCAACATGCAATGTTGATCGGCGCAGGAGCCCATTTCACCCTGAAAGATATGAGTTTGAGCGGCACGTATGTCAATAGCCGTAAAATCGAACGCACACAATTGGGGAATGGGCAAACCATCCGTATGGGCAACACGTCACTAAAGTATCGCGAGCGGAGGTGAGATGATGTCATCCAAAAGGAAAGGCCTTTCGATCGGGATCATGACCGTGTTGCTGGCGGTGATGCTATTTTCACCAGCGCTGGCCCAAGAAACCGACGAGGCGGAACCTCAAGTGATCATTACACAGATCGACACTTCGCAGTTCCCCTCCGTTACGGTGTATATCTCTGTCACCGATGCTAACGGTGAACCGGTGGGCATCGATCCCAGCCGCCTGGTGATCCAGGAGAATGGCGTAACGATCCAGCCGGAGCAGATGCAGGGCAACGCAGGCGTTGTCGATGCACTCACCACGATGCTGGTGATGGATGTCAGCGGCAGCATGTACACGGCAGACAAGCTGGACACGGCCAAGGATGCCGCCAAGGCATACGTCGATCAAATACGGTCCGGTGATCAAGCCGGCCTGATGAGTTTCAATACCGAGGTGGTCTACGTACAGCAGCTCACTTCGGATGTCGATAGTTTGAAATCTGCGATCGACAACCTGGTCGCCGAGAATGATACCGCCATGTACGACGCGTTGGTCGAGGCGGCGGAATTGTTGGATCCGGTCGCCGGACGAAAAGCGATCATCGTCTTGACGGACGGTATGGATAACGTGAGCCAAAACGATTTGGGAAACGTGATCGCGCGCATCGGCCCATCCGGCCTTTCGATATCCACCGTTGGTTTGGGGAATCCCGAAGACCAGAATGCCAGCCTGGCCGGCATCGATGAGCCGGCGCTGATTGAGCTTGCCAATCGAGCGGGGGGAGAATACGCATATGCAAACGACGCTGAAGGGCTGACCAGCTTGTACCAACGCTATGCACGCGTGATGCAAAGTGAGTACGTCATCACCTACATCTCGCCCGGAGAACTGCGTGACGGCATAACCCGACAACTCACTGTTTCTTTAGCAGAAACGGGCGCCGCGGCGGAAGCTGCGGCATACAACCCGGGTGGATTGGTGCCGGAAGTGGGTGAACCGGCTAGTTGGGGTGTTTTCCTTACCGCACTTGCAGTTTTACTGGCGATGTTGTTCGTGCCAGCAGTCATCGGTCGACTTGTGTCCCAGGCGTCCTCGGCAAAATTTCCATCGCGTCGAAAACGAAAGCCAAGAATCAAATTTAAAGACAAACAGATCTGAGGGGGCGATGACCGGTGTGCCGCGGCAGGGTACACCGGTCTTTTAATATCAAGCCTAGATTCAACGCCAGATGGTTTATCCATCCCGACTTTCATATCCCTAGAGTAAGTCAAGAATAAATCCTTCCTAACACTTGTAGCGCCCATGACGGGATAATGGTATCTTGTCACAAAAGAGACACCTGCATCGTTACAGTTGCCAGAAGCCGATATTCGGATTTCTATGATCACGATCGGTTGCACGATCGAATTTATTGGTTAGATATAAAGGTTTAAGGAAGGAAAATTATGAAATCAAAATCGTTTTTTCCATTCATTGTGCTCTTTGGGATTTTATTCGTGGCATTCGCGCTGCAGGGTTGCTCCCCTCCACCTGTGTGTGGCGTGACGGATTACATCGTCACCAAGTCCGATGACAGCAACGATGGAGTCTGCGACGCCGATTGCTCCTTGCGCGAAGCGGTAATTAACGCAAATGCCTGCGCGGGACATCAAACCATTCACATCCCCGCAGATGGCTACACCCTGACTCTGGTTGGCGATGGTGAAGACGCGGCAGCCACCGGCGATCTGGACATCACGGACGACGTGACCATTATTGGCACCGGGGTCCCTTCTGTACACGGTTTTCATTCAGATCGCGTCTTTGAAATCTTCAGTCCGGCAGAAGTGGTGATGGACCACATCATGGTGATCGACGGACAGGAACAGGCTGGGGCGGGGATCTACAATCGAAGCAATTTGACCTTGTACGGACTATCCATCCACGATAATCTAGCCATCGTTCCGCCAGGAGGTTCGGGGTATTCAGCCGGCGGTGGAATTTTCAATGAAATGGGCACACTGACCATGGTCGACACACAAGTTTTTTCCAATGAGGCCGAGGTCGGCGGGGGCATCCATAACTTTGCTACAGCCGAATTGAACGCAACAAACCTAACCCTGGCTGGGAATGTAGCCAATTTAAGTGGCGGTGGTTTGTGGAACAATATGGCCGCCACAGCGAATATCAATGATGCTTTGATCCGCTTGAACGACGCCGTTGAAAACGGTGCAGGTATCTACAATTCCGGCGAGATGGAAATCAACCTGGTTACATTTGAGGAAAACGTGAGTGTCCTGGATGGAGGCGGTTTGTTCACCACGGCGGATGGTGTGTCCATTCTATACGATGCCTGGTTCACGAATAATAATGGGCGCCACGGCGGCGCAGTTTACAACCATGGCATGACTCACCTCTACCGCACCGGGATCAACAACAACAGCGCCCTGGGTACGGGTGGCGTTGGTGGACTTGGTGGCGGCGCCTACAATGATTCCACTGGCGGCTTACTATTACGCAACGTCACCGTCAGTTCGAATATGAGTACAGCTGCAGCAGCTCCAGGTGGCTCCGGGATCTACAATGCGGGCAATCTACGCATCGAGTTCACCACAATCGCATACAACGGCAACGATGGAATTCATAACATCAGCGCCGGGGAATACAACATCACCAGTAGTATCGTTTCGCACAATCCCGGGGGGAACTGCACCGGACCTATCACACCGAATTCGAATGGCCACAACGTCGATAGCGCTGACACCTGCGCGCTGATCGAATCCAGCGACTTGGTCAACACGGATCCACTCCTGGCGCCATTGGCAAGCAACGGCGGCAACAGTCTTACACACCTGCTCAATCCGGGCAGTCCGGCGATAGACTCGGGCGATATCTCCAAGTGTACTGCGCTGGATCAACGCGGCGTATCCCGACCCCAGGGCGGTGGCTGCGATCGCGGCGCGGTTGAAATGGAAGGTCCCACACCAACGCCTGTCCCAACAGACAAACCGACCCCTGTGGCGACACCCACACCAACGCCTGAACCAATCTCTGTGTCGATCAACTTCAACGCCGACCAGTACCTGCTCGAGGAAGGTGAATGTACAACACTGCACTGGCAAGTTGAGAACGCAGACGAAATCTTCCTGGACGGTGAATTGGTTGACGCATTGGGCGCACGCCAGGTCTGCCCCGAAACGACAACCACCTATGAGTTGCTGGTGACCTCTGCTGCCGGTGAAGAGCAAGCCTACGTGACCATTGAAGTCGAGATTCTTCCAGAGCCCCCGGAAGCGCCTGGACGATTGCGCGTATCCGATTGGGTTTGCGATCCCAAGCTGTATCGGGTGACCCTGGAATGGTTCGATCTAGCTGACAACGAAAGCGGCTATAAAGTGTATCGCAACGGAGTACTGCTGGCCACATTACCCGCCAACTCAACCAGTTACGTGGATAATTCTCCTTTCGGTGGACCTTACACCTATGATGTGGTGGCGTTCAACGATGGGGGCGCATCGCCGAAAGCATCCGTGATCGCGAAGAGCTGCAACTATTAAACGGATCGTTTGATGGATCGGCTTTGCGTTGATAAAGATTACGAATCATACCCGGGACATTTTTCCGTCCTGGGTATGATTTGTTAAAGCCCATGCACTCGTGATATGCTGATAGTTGTTTGTCACAAAAAACATGGGTCGTGCGTTCTAGATAGTAGAGAACGCATGTGAGTCCATACATTATAGATTTGTATGGCCTAGATTTGTGCGAATTATGGTTCGGGAGGAGAACATCATGAAATTCAAAGAACGATCACCTATGCTTGTCATCTTCGGTGTTATATTTCTGGCGCTTGCCTTGCAGGGGTGTGATCCTACGTACTGCGCTTCGGAATTTATCGTTACGAAATTCAACGACACCAACGACGGAATTTGTGATGGCGACTGCTCGCTGCGGGAAGCCGTCATCGGCTCCAACGTCTGCTCCGGCATACAAACCATCCGAATTCCGGCCGGTTCTTACGATCTCTCGATCGCCGGAACCGGAGAAGATCTCGCAGCCACCGGCGACTTGGATGTCACGCACGATGCCATTATCATCGGCGAGGGTGCACCGTCCATTGATGCCAATGGCATCGATCGTGTTTTCGATATTCACAGCTCGGCAACAGTGGAGATCTCCACGATGATGATTCAAGGGGGCGAGGAACAATTTGGCGCCGGCATCCGCAACCAGGGATCGCTGACCATGCATGGCGGCGTTGTGTCAAACAACACCTGTGTGTTCCCCGATGGCATCATGGGGGGATCGGGCGGTGGGGGAATCAGCAGCGACGGCACGTTGGTTCTTGAGCATACCCAGATCCGAGAGAACAGCGCCGACATGGGAGGCGGAATCCGGATCGCAGGGCCCGGTACGCTGGACATGAGCGGCAGCGGCGCGATGATCAACGGTAACATTGCCCATGAAACAGGCGGTGGACTGGCTGTTGGGAATGGCTCCGAAGCCACCCTGACCGATGTGGATATCTGGCGCAATGAGACCACCTACGATGGCGGGGGGATCTTCAACGCCGGCATCCTTCACCTGAACCAGAGCGCCGTCTATGAAAACACCTCCGGATATGTCGCCGGCGGTTTAATCAACTACTACGGCGGAGAGGTATGGGCAACGGAAACCCGCTTCGAGGACAATAGTGCGGATCAGGGTGGCGCGATCCAGACTTCCGGTTTGGTCACGCTTTACCAGAGCAGCATAACGAATAACCACGCTACCAGCGGTGCTGGCGGTGGCGTATTTGTCGACGCTGCGGTGCCCGGCTTGCATTTACACAACACTACCGTTAGCAATAACACCGCCAGTACGGCGGGTACCGGCGACGGTATTCACAATAACGCCGGTGACGTTTGGTTGGAATGGGTCACCGTGGCCGAAAATGACCAGATTGGAATCTATAACTCTCCCGGCGGAACGACTGCGATCGAAAACTCGATCGTGGCGTACAACAGCGGCAGTAACTGCGCCGGGGCCGGCCTTGGGTCAGGCGGCTACAACATCGAGGATGGAAATTCTTGCAATTTCATCAGTGCGAACGATCTACCAAACTCCGACCCGCTGCTTGGGCCTCTGGCGAACAACGGTGGTCTCACACCCACACATGCTTTGCTGCCGGGAAGTCTGGCGATCGATTCGGCAACGCCGGACATGTGTACGTCCATCGATCAGCGCGGTATCAGCCGTCCGCAAGGGACTCAGTGCGATCGCGGCGCCTACGAGAAGGATGTGTTGGTGCCGGCATTCGATATCACGCCCCTTCCGATCGAAATGGGCGAGGTGATGGGGCGGATCTGTTATCCCTCCGAATTCATCCCGCCGATGACGTTCTACTTCGAGGATGTCGACACCAGTCTCGTCAGCCAATTCGATCACAGCGACGGCTCGGACAGCTATGGCGTCAATTTGTTCCCGGGCACCTATGTGGCCTACGCCTACCGCACGGGAACGAACATCGGCGGTTCTTACTCCGAGGCGGTCTTGTGCGGTCTGAGTGTGAACTGCATCGATCATACACTCATAGAATTCGACGTGCTGGCCGGTCAGACGACGATGGATATCGATATCTGCGACTACTACGGCGACCCGGGCGATATCCCCGTACCGCTTGGACTTCCACCGACGGATACGCCGACTCCGCCGGCACCGATCTCGATCAACTTCAATGCGGACAGCTACTCGATCAAAGAGGGTAATTGCACAACATTGCGCTGGGCGGTCGAAAACGCGGAAGACGTGTTCCTGGATGGCGAGTTGGTCGAAGTTTTGGACGCACGTCAAGTGTGCCCGAAGAAGACCACCAAGTACACGCTGCTGGCAATGTCGGGCGAGCATGAAGAAGAGGCATTTGTGACCATCGAGGTGAAGATCCTGCCTGAACCGCCAGCGCAATTGATGTTCGATCGAGTCTGCAACACGAAGATGTACCGGATAACGCTAAGCTGGCTCGATCAAGCGGATAACGAGACCGGTTATCGGGTATACCGAAACGGTACCCTGATTGCCACACTTGGCGCGAACTCCACCAGTTACGTGGACGATCCACCCTTCGGTGGGCCGTATACCTATGCGGTTGAAGCGTTCAATGAAGGCGGCGCATCCTCGCAAGTCACGGTTCAGCCCGACGCCTGTACTCCCGTGCGGTGATATCGAAGATCGGGTGAACCAAACAAGCAACTTGAAGACTTCCTGGCCAATTGGCCGGGAAGTCTTTCATTTCGAACACCACTTAAATCAACCATCCCGAATTCCCGACGGATGACGAATAACTAATTCGGATATGACGAGCGTCACCTGGTAAATATTGGGGAAAACAAGTAAAGTAAGGTTCACCTTATATTTAGATATATGGATTACCTTTTAACAATGTCTTAATTATAGCTACATGGATAAGCAGTTTGAAGGAGTACGGCTATGACCAAAGAGATGCTCTTTGGCGAAAGCGTTGAAATGTACCTGAAAACGATCGCAGAACTGGCCAATCTGCGAGAATTCGTGCCGATAACCGGCATCGCCGAACGGCTTGGGATTGCCACGGTATCTGCGAGTGAAATGATCCACAGGCTGCAGGACCATGGGCTGTTAAATCACACGCCGTATAAAGGGGTGCAGCTCACCAAGCGCGGCGCCCATAAAGCAAACATGGTCATTCGGAATCATCGCCTTTGGGAAATCTTCTTGGTCGATAAACTGGGATTCACCTGGGAGAGCGTACATGAACATGCTTGCCGACTGGAACATGCTGTGAGTGATGAGGTCGTCGAAGCGTTGGATCGTTTTCTGGAGCACCCTGAGACCTGCCCACACGGAAATCCGATTCCCGATGCCAAGGGAAAGATGCCGCGCTTGCCAGGCAAGCAGCTTCTCAATTTCGACGTGGGTGAATCGGGTGTAGTTCTACGCATCCTGCCTAATGAAGATTATGACGTCTTATGCAACTACCTCGCCGCGCGGGACATCAAGCCCGGTGTAAGACTCACGATTGAGGAAATCGCCCCCTTCGAAGGACCGATCTCCGTTCGCCTGGGCGCGCAAGTACATGCTCTGGGACGCAATATCGCCCAGCAGATCGTAGTGAGGCCTGAGAAAGAGTATGTGGAGGCTGCGGCGTGAAACACGATCAAACGCTGCCTTTAGATCTTGTTTGGGAGGGGGCACTCGTCGAGTTGGTCGGATTACAATCAAACAACAAGTCCAACCAACGTCTCGCCGAATTAGGACTGCTTCCAAACACCAGAATCGCCGTACTTAAGTGTGCGCAAGGACAACCCTTAATTATCCGGGTGCGCGGCAGTAAAATTGCCATCGATCGACAGACGGCGCATCACATTCTCGTTCGTCCCATTTGTCGTAGGCCGGGGCCGAGGCATCGCCGACGGGCAAGGCGCAGAAACTGGCGACGACATGCCAAAGATTGGCGGAATCATCATGGCCATCGGGCTCCCTGGGTTACGGCCGTGTTGGACGCCTTGCATACACTAATCGATGAAACCGATGGGGAGGAGTAATTTCTCCCACTCCCCGGTTATCGTTGAAACGAACGGGATGAAATAGGAGATTCATGACGGATTTGAAAATCGCGCTGGCCGGCAACCCCAATGCCGGAAAAACTACCCTGTTTAACGCACTGACCGGTTCTCGGCAACACGTCGGAAATTGGCCGGGAAAGACTGTCGAATGCAAGCAAGGGCATTTCCGTCACCGCGGGAAAGAAATCGAAGTTATCGATCTCCCCGGCACATACAGCCTCACGGCCTACTCGGAAGAAGAAGTCATCGCCCGCGATTTCATCCTCTTCGAAAAGCCGGATATTGTTGTAGCTGTGGTCGACGCCACCAATCTGGAACGCAACTTGTATCTCGTGGTACAGGTCCTTGAACTACAAGTTCCCATGATCCTGGCCTTGAATATGTCGGATCGGGCAAGGAACCTGGATTACGAGATCGACGACATTAGACTATCCGAAAGCCTCGGAGGAACGCCCGTGGTTTTCATATGCGCGAGAAGTCGAGAGGGGTTGACTGAGCTCCGGGACGAAATCGTTAATCTTGATGTTTCAAAAGAAACAATGACGCCGAAGAAGGTTGTTACGTGATCGTCCAACAAGAAAATCCAGCGTTCATGATCGATTACGGTGGCGAACTTGAGGCAGAGATTCAAGGCCTTGCCGAAGTGATCGGGCAAAATGCGGCAATCCGCCAGGTTTACGATCCGCGCTGGCTGGCGGTTAATTTGCTCGAGGGCGAGAGTGATCTCATCACAAAGGTTCGATCGCTGGACGGAGGAGATGCTGTACTCAGTATCCTGCAAGATGCGCGGGAACGCCTGCACTCGAAGATGCCCAACGGCATAGAAATCGCCATCGCCGATCGTCGCTATGCATTTGTGGGTCGCATCCTCGAAGGCGTTGTTCAGTTTCCTGATTCATCGAACGAACTTCGTTCCGAGCGCATCGACCGCATCGTAACCCATCCCTTGTTGAGTCTGCCAATTTTCTTCGCAGTGATGTACCTGCTTTTCAACCTGGTTGTTAACGTCTCCACGCCATATCTGGATTGGATCGACGCGGTTTTCAGCGGGCCCATTACCCGCTGGCTGGCATCCTTGTTATCGCTCCTGCAGGCTCCCGCATGGTTACGGAGCCTGATCCTGGATGGCGTGATCGCCGGTGTGGGGGGTGTGCTGGTCTTCATTCCGGGCCTGTTCTTCCTCTTTCTGTGTATTGGAATTTTGGAAGAAAGCGGCTACCTGGCACGAGCGGCCGTCGTCATGGATCGTTTCATGAGCGTCATGGGATTGCGGGGCAAGAGCTTTGTCCCCTTGATCCTGGGTTTCGGCTGTGCAGTTCCAGCCATCTATGCCACGCGGACCCTGGAGACTCGGCGCGATCGCATCTTGACCTCACTGCTCATACCACTGATGTCCTGTTCGGCGCGCATACCCGTGTATGTTGTCTTTGGTCTCGCCCTTTTCGGCCGTCACGCCAATCTGGTGCTCTGGAGCTTGTATGCGCTTGGCGTCCTCGTTGCGGTCATCGCCGGTGTTATTCTGTCGCGCACGCTGTTCAAACAGCAGCAAGAAACCTCGTTTGTCATCGAGCTGCCACCCTACCAAATGCCATCTCTGCGATGTCTTTGGGATCAGATCACCCAGCGAACGGGGGAGTTTATTCGCAACGCGGGCACTGTGATCCTGGCGACCTCTGTTGTGATTTGGCTGCTGCTTAACTTGCCCTGGGGCGTCACCGATATGGGCGAAAGCTGGTTTGGCAAAGCGGGCAACGTGATTGCACCGGTCCTTCGCCCGGCAGGATATGGGAACTGGGAGAGCGCAGGCTCACTCGTTTCCGGACTTGTGGCCAAGGAAGTGGTCGTTTCCACCATGTCCCAGATATTCGTCGGAGAGGAACGTGAAGTCGAGGATATTGAAACGACTCGCTTTGGTCATGATCTGGTGGAGATAGGGGCGGGATTTGTCCGGGCGACAGGAGAGGCGGGAAAACAACTCCTCAATGTATTAACGCCGGGAATACCCTTATACGATGACGCAGATTCGATAGCTGAAGATATGCGCTTAAGCGCTGCACTGCAGCAGCACTACTCTCCTCTGGCGGCGCTGGCATTTCTTGTATTCATACTTCTTTACATTCCTTGTGTGGCAACACTGGCGACGATTCGCAGTGAGTTCGGTTGGAAATGGGCGCTCTTCTCCGCATTCTGGCAAACGGGAATCGCCTGGATATTTTCAGTGCTCGTTTTCCAGGTTGGGCGGTTATTAGGATACGCTTAACGGGGGGATCTGGCTGTTGAGATGTTGTCTAAAATCCTTGAAATCTGTAAAAACACGCCACAGGGCGCTGATCTCAACGAGATCGCACGCAAGCTTAACAAAACCCCGATTGTTGTCGAGGGAATGGTCGACCAGCTGCTTCGTATGGGCAAACTCGTTGAACACACGGAATATCCAATTTGCAAGATGTGTCTAACGCGCGGATCCTGTATCTTATTCAAATCCTCGGAACGGCTGTTTTCCGTTTCAATGAATGCAGTCCAAGACGATAATCCGGACTGTCAGAAACTGCACACAGCGGAGCGGGGGAGTGAAATCGATAGCGCTTGAATTACATCCGATCTCCCAGAGGATCACTTCAATGGAAAACCTTTCATCTTCTTCCTTGATTCTTGCCCCACCTTCCCGCTCCGATCAAAGCGTAAGTGATTGGTTCACGCCTATCGGCACAAAGGCTTTGGAAAAATTTATCGGCCTGGAAATACTAAAGATTGGTGACGTAAACCGGGAGTGGCAAGCAGCACGTCTATCATCGGCGGTGTACATCTACCGGGAGATGGATTCACTCAAAACGATCATCGCGAAATTTTATTCGGTCAAGACGGGAAGCGAGGCCGAAAAATATGCCAATCGTGAAATCCACTTCAACAAAATTGCCTGTGAGATATTCAGAGGTGTCCCCGCAATGCGCGCCGTAATACCACTGGGCGTTTTTCGCGGCGTTTTGATTCTCGAGCACGTTGAAGGCCTAACTTTGGAGGACACGATCGCTATTCGCCGAAGCCATCCGGGAATCTTACGCCCGGCCTTAGAAAGTGCGGCGGACCTTCTTAAGAACTTACACAGACTCAGTCCGCGCCCCAACGAAATGCCATCATTCGATCCGGCCGCACAAGAAGCCAGAAAGATCATCGATACCCTCAGCAAACATGGTGTATTAAAGCGGCGTCCATTCCTGCGCCGCAAACTATCACGCTTGATCGACGTCTGGCAAGCGAAACACGATATGTCAACATTCAGTCCTTGTTTAATCCACGGCGATGCAACAAGCACCAACTTTGTTATCCCACAAAAGGGCGGCATCGTCGCCATCGATTGGGAACGAGCCAAGATAACCGATCCCGCAGCCGATTTGGGTCGATTATTGGCCGAGGTTTCTCACGCTGTCAAGCAGGAGGGCGGCAATCCGCAGGAAACCGCGCGGTTGGTCGAAATCCTGCGCCAGCGATACATCTCACAACAAGAAAGCGATGGCGATTCCGAGGCGGTCCTTCGGCGGGCTCGTTTCTATCAGGGCTCGAGCACTTTACGAATCGCCCGCAATGGGTGGTTGTCGAGGACATACCGCAGAACTCTCGTCGAAGAAGCGCTTGGTTTACTATCGGACACGGCATAGTAAATTGCTGTCCAAAAGCACGAACGCCTGGACAACCCATTCTTTCATCGAGGCACGGCGGCGAAATAAACTCAGTCTTCGCGGCGGAATACTCGTTACGTTAAGTGTAAAAGTGGATTTAGACAACTATAATGGTCTGCAGCGCCATCATGATAAGAAATCCGGTCATCCCGGCCATGGCGCTTGATCTTCGCTGCTGCTCGTTGGCGCGGCTTTCCGGGATCATCTCTTCCATCACCAGGTAGATCATCGCACCCGCGGCGAAGCCAAACGCATAGGGAAGCAATGGACGGAAACGGAGCACAGCAAGATAGGCGGGAATCGCCGCAAGGAGCTGGGGAACCCCAGAGACGATTGCCCAACCCACACATTTCCATCCACTAACACCTTCTGCCCGCAGGGGCAAAGATACGGCGACGCCCTCGGGGATGTTGTGAATCGCAATGGCGATGGTCATGATCAATCCGAGCGTTTCCTCGCCGGATCCAAAGGAGACACCGATGGCAAATCCTTCAGGAATACTGTGGATGAAAAGAGTCGCCAGTACGAGGATGATGCGACGCGCTCCTTCATCGGTAACGCCATGAAGCGTGTATTCACGTTTCTCCAGAAACCACGAAGTTGCCGCCATCAGAGACACACCGAGTAGAATGCCGATCCCAACCGACACAATACTGCCCTCTGCAAGTCCGGGGATGATCAGGTTGAACACGGAGGCTGAAAGCATCAATCCGCCGGCTCCCGCCCAGCCCAGGCGCGCAATCTCCTTCGGGAAGTTCCGGACGAAGACGAACGGCAGCCCGCCGAGTCCGTTGGCCAATACCGTGATCGTGGCCGCGATAATCGTATCGGTCAATGAAGTCATTCTTCCTCACTCACTTATGGTGATACAAGGCTCTCAAAAATCTCGCGATCTTCCGGAGCCAAACGTTCGATCATATCCGCACCAAACTGCTGGTATATCCGCTGCGCAAACAACTCCATCCAGATGAACTGGCGAGAGATTACTACCAGGTTGTGGCTATTCGTAATGGTCGCATATGTTTCCTGACTTAAATCGGCAATCAAGGCTTCCATCTGATCTGTAACCAGCATAAGTGTGTTCATTAATTCTTGAACCTCACTCTCGAGTGGGGGATGTCGGGCCACATTGCCGAGAGAAAATGGGTCTTGTCCCGTTAGCAATATGCTCAACGCTACGCCCCGGTCGCTGGCCGCCGTGATTTCCTCCCGCAAAACGCCCAATCCTTCATCATTGAGCACCAAATAGATTTCCGTCTGCGCCTCTGCGAGCATCTGTTTGGCATAGGTAAAAACGGCCGACTTGCTGCGGATGGACCAGACATGCTCTTCGGACGTATCGGTGTATAAAGCTTGTAACGCCTCTCGAAGATCGTCGATCAGGCGCATCTGCCGCTCTTCGTGACGGTCGAGCAGCAGTTGCGGCGAAACCGGCCGGTAGAGGGTTGTTCGATCTTCGCTGGATTCGAGGACTGCGCCGCGCGTGACAAGACGGCTCAATGTCTCGTATACCATCGATCGCGGCACACCCGAGCCCTTGCTGATTTGATATCCGGTAGCCGGATGATCGCCCAGCAAGGCCGTGTATACCTTGGCCTCGTACTCCGTAAACCCAATTTCCGTCAGCCCGAGTTTAATATCCATCAATTGTCCTGGAATTTTGCAATCCGTATCACTAGTAGTTATTATACTAACCACTATTTCACGTGTCAATCTTGGATACTCACCCGCGCACTTTCTATCCGGCAACGAATTGTGGTAAGCTCATGTCTCGTGGAGACTTTCGTGCAGAAATTCATTCGAGGAGCTCGCAAGGGATTGGCCATCGTATGGGGGCGTCTACGAACGCAGGGTGTGCGAACGACGCTGCTCTGGTTTCTGGTGCGGGGGACGACCTTCCTGACTGGAGTCCCGACACTGCGCTATACGCGCATCACGCCACAGATTTACGTTGGACCGCAATACCACGCCCGCGGCATGGCAAAACTAATGCGCAATGGAATCCGAGCCGGACTAAACTTGCGGGTGGAATTCGACGACGCCGCTCGTGGCCTGGCGATGCCGCGCTACTGCCATTTGCCCACCATCGATGACACGCCTCCCAGCCTGGATCATCTCTATCAGGGGATCGCCTTTATCGAGCAGGCGGTTAAGGCAGGCGAAAAAGTGTACATCCATTGCGCTGGTGGAATCGGCCGGGCTCCGACGATGGCCGCCGCATATTTCATGAGCGAGGGCGATAATTTGGACGGGGCACTCTCCCGTATCCGAGCCGTTCGGTCCTTCATTCGCATCATGCCCTCCCAGATGGAACAACTCAAGGAGCTAGAAGCTCAACTCCGAGAAAAGCGCCGCGGCGTTTGATTTCTTCTGTGCCACAGTAAGGAGATACGTCGATGTTGAAACTCTACTCGTGGAATGTGAACGGCATTCGCGCCGCACAGCGTAAAGGCTTCCTGGATTGGCTTCGAGCCACACAGCCAGAAATCCTCTGTATTCAAGAAACCAAAGCCCATCCCGATCAATTGGATCCAGAGCTGGTACAGCCCGAGGGGTACCACGCATATTGGGCTTCCGCGGAGCGTAAAGGTTACAGCGGCGTCGCCTTATTTTCCAGACAGGAACCGATCTCGATCGAGATGGGATTGGGCATCGAGGAATACGACATTGAAGGCCGCACGATTGTCGCCGATTATGACGATTTCGTTTTCATTGCCGCCTACTTCCCCAATGGGGCCAGGGATCATGGCCGCGTACCATACAAGATGGCCTACAAAGAGGCTTTCCTCGATTTCTGCAATCGTTTACGCGAAGACGGGCGCGCCGTGATTTTTTGCGGCGACGTGAACACGGCACACCGCGAGATCGATCTCGCACGGCCGAAGGAAAATGAAAAATCGACCGGCTTTCTACCCGAGGAACGCGCCTGGATCGACAAGGTGGTCGCACAGGGATATATCGACACATTCCGCAGCCTGCATCCCGACACCGAAGATTCATACAGCTGGTGGGCTTATTGGGGGAAAGCGCGCGAACGCAACGTAGGCTGGCGCATTGATTATTTCTTCACCTCGCCGGACCTGCAGGACCGAATCGCGGCGGCTGAGATCCACACTGACGTGATGGGATCCGACCACTGCCCGGTCAGCCTGACGCTGCATCCACCCAAGTAAAACGCTCATTTACCCTGACAAGATCATCGTCCTTCAAATTCTGGGTAGCAATTTCACCTTTTAGCCGCTTGACAAGCCAGGGAATATTATGTGCATTATGGATATTACCCGCTAAAGCGGGTAATGCATATAAACGGGTAAAACGGAGACGGAGAGGACCATGCCAAAACTTGAAGCAGAATTGGTCATGACGCCCAAAACGACCGCACTGCAAGTCGAGGCAGAACCGGCGCTCAACGTGTTGAACAGCCCGGTATTGCTGAGTCAGGTTGAAAAGGTTGCAGGGCTCGGTGATTGGATCAACCAGGTTGCTGCCGAATTTGAAACGATCTGATTTACTCGTCCGACTCACGGCGCTGGCTGACGAAACACGTATACGCATTATGGCCATCATCCGTGAGTAAGGCGAGTTGTTCGTATACGGAAAGCCATTCTTCAAATGACAGGCGCGTTATAATTCTCCCATGTCCATTCAAGACGCACTTGATCGATTGCGACTCGACAATGAATTCATGAAAAACGTGTCGGCCTGGGAGCGTCTTCCGCCACGCCCGGCGCGCTACGCAGCTTTCCCGGAGGACCTCGATACGAGATTAACATCTGCCCTGCGTGCTGGCGACATCTCTCCGCTTTACACCCACCAGGCTGCAGCCATTGGAGCAGCCCTTGCCGGCGAAAACGTGGTAATCGTCACGGGCACCGCTTCCGGAAAAACACTGTGTTACAACCTCCCCGTGCTGCATACGCTGTTGAATACTCCCCAGGCTCGTGCACTTTATCTCTTTCCAACCAAGGCGCTCTCCCAGGACCAGGCAGCCACACTCGGGGATTTCCTTGGCGCACTCAACGCGACGGATTCGCTGCCAGTGCGCACCTACGATGGGGATACACACCAAAACGCTCGCCGGCACATCCGTGATGAAGCCCGCATACTGATCACCAACCCGGATATGCTCCACACCGGCATCCTGCCTCACCATCCCCGCTGGTCCGAATTGCTCAAGAATCTCCATTGGATCGTATTGGACGAACTGCATACGTACCGCGGCGTTTTTGGTTCCAACGTTGCCAATCTGATTCGACGGCTGCGTCGGATTTGCCGTTTCTATGGCACCGAACCACGCTTCATCCTAACATCCGCAACCATTGCCAACCCCAAGGAGCTCGCTGAACGCCTGATCGAAGCGCCGGTTCATCTCGTGCCGCCGGATCTCGACGGATCGCCGCGCGCCGAGAAACACATCCTTCTATACAATCCGCCGGTCATCGATCCGGTGTTGGGAATTCGACGCGCATACACACTCGAAACCACACGCATCGCCGAGCGGTTTTTACAGGCAGGTGTGCAGACCGTCGTTTTCGCCCGCGCCCGTCGCACGACCGAAGTCCTGCTGGGCTATGTGCGTGATGCATACGAACGTCTTGGCGGAGATCCAAAAGCCATTCGCGGCTATCGTGGCGGATACCTGCCATTAGAACGTCGAGAGATCGAACACGGGTTGCGTGAGGCAAATGTTTTGGGCGTGGTGGCGACCAACGCTCTCGAACTCGGTGTGGATATCGGTCAGCTGGGTGCAGCCGTAATCGCTGGTTATCCGGGAACCATCGCCAGCTTGTGGCAGCAATCCGGCCGCGCCGGACGACGCAGTGAAACCTCCGCAGCTGTGCTCGTGGCTTCAGCATCCCCATTGGATCAATTCGTGGTAGCCCATCCGCGCTATATCTTCGAACGATCTCCCGAGATGGGTCTGATCAACCCCGACAATCTTGCCATCCTCTTGCGTCACTTACGCTGCGCAGCTTTTGAACTACCCTTCGAGCAGAATGAGCCCTTTGGCTCGTTCGAAGACATGGCAGACCTGCTGACGTTTCTGGAAGAGGAAGGCGTGCTGTATCACTCGGCAGAGACCTATCACTGGGTGGCCGAAGGCTATCCAGCCGAAGAAGTCTCCCTTCGTGCCAGCAGCGATGAACCAATCGTTATTCAACGCGTCGGTGAAGGCCGACCGGTGGTCATCGGCGAAGTCGATCGGGAAGCTGCGCCCATTCTCCTACATGAAGGCGCCGTTTACACCCACGAAGGCCGCACGCATTTGGTCACGGAATTGGATTGGGAAAAAGGCCTCGCCGCCGTTGAAGCCACGGAAGTGGATTATTACACAGACGCATCCGAAACCGCCGACCTGGATGTGTTGGAAGTCTACGATGCGGACGAAACCGGCCCTGCACGCCGTGCCCATGGCTGGGTACAGATCACGGCGCAAGCGACTTCGTTCCGCAAGGTCAAGCGTTACACACACGAAACCCTGGGGTACGGGGAGATCGATTTGCCCCCGCGCCAGTTTGAAACCAGCGCTTACTGGATATGGATTGCCCCCGATACGGTCGAACGTCTCGAGGCCGATGGTGTGTTACTGGCTCCGGTTGATTACGGCCCCAGCTGGCCGCAGGCAAGAAAAGCTGCCCTTTCCCGCGACCAACACCTTTGCCGGCAGTGCGGCGCACCAGAGCGCGAGGGGAGATCGCACGATGTGCACCATATCCGGCCGTTCCGGGATTTCGGCTACATCCCGGGAGAGAACCATGCCGATCGCCGGGCCAATCACATCGACAACCTGATTACCCTCTGCCCGGCATGCCACCACCGGGCGGAGTCGGCTCGCGGTGCGCGCAGCGCACTCGGCGGTCTCCGTTATACATTGGGCAACATCGCACCGCTTTACCTGATGTGCGACCCGCGCGATCTGGGGACACTTGGCGAGACCCGATCCAAGCACACGAAAAGCCCAACGATTACGATTTACGACCGCATCCCGGAGGGCTTGGGTCTTTCAGAGAGATTGTATGCAAGGCATTACGAATTGCTGGCGGCGGCGCTTGATCTCGTACGATCATGCCGCTGCGAGGATGGCTGCCCGGCCTGCGTCGGGCCACTGGGACCCGGCGGATTAGAAGTCAAGCAGCTTACGGCTCAACTGCTCGAAGCGCTGCTGGCGTGATTTTATTGCCGGATTTCTTCTGTCAACGCGCTGCGTGGGAACAAAGCAATCCACTCGAATTACGTTGCATGAAACCATAGAAGCTGCTTCTTTTGCCGCGATGATGGTCCAGGGCTTACAATAGGAAGACGTGATGGAAGAGAATCACCTGCTCGGTGAACGGCTCGGTAAGAGAGTGAATCAAAACGCGGTAAAATCCCCAGCGAGGTAGAGCCACATGTCGAATCAATCCCATCAGAGGAAGGGCAATCCTAGCGGCGATAATCGTCCCAAGCGCCGGCCGGACTGGATCAGGGTTCGCGCTCCATCTGGAGAGGCCTACGAGCAGTTGCGCGTAATGATGCGCAGCAAAGCGCTTCACACGGTTTGTGAAGAGGCCATGTGCCCCAACATCGGCGAATGCTGGGGTGCAGGCACCGCCACGTTCCTCATGATGGGCGATACCTGCACTCGTTCGTGTGGTTTTTGCGACATTAAAACTGGGCGACCTGCGCCGCTCGATTGGGACGAACCCGACCGTGTGGCGCGCGCTGTGCAATCGATGAATCTGAAACACGTCGTCATCACCAGCGTCAACCGCGACGAGCGTCCGGATGGCGGAGCCCCTATCTTTGCCATGGTTATCCAGAGAATTCGCGAACTTCAACCCGGCTGCTCGATCGAGGTGCTGATCCCGGATTTCAAAGGGTCGATCGATGCACTGCGCATTGTCATGGACGCCCGTCCGGAAATTCTCAACCACAACGTGGAAACAGTTCCGCGCCTTTTCCGGAAGGTCCAACCCCAGGATCGTTACGAGTGGGCGCAAGCCACGTTGAGCAACGCGAAGAAATTCGATCACGAAGTCCTCACCAAATCGGGTGTGATGCTAGGCCTCGGGGAGACTTCGGAAGAAGTCAGAGCAGTGATGCGCGACCTGCGCGATTGGAATGTGGATATCCTCACCATCGGGCAGTATCTCCAACCTTCCAAGAATCATCTGCCCATCGAGCGTTACTACACTCCCGGTGAGTTCGAGGACTTTCGAACCTACGGAGATGAAATCGGCTTCAAGTGGGTTGAGAGCGGCCCGCTGGTGCGCTCGTCATATCATGCAGAAGAGCAAGTCCGAAATCTAAGCAACATCCACCGCGGCTTGCGCCAGAAAACGAGTTAACACCTTGATGAGGTTCTCTCCACCAGACATCCCCGATAACAGGAGCAGTACCTCCGCTTCATAGAAAATCAAGAAAAAATAATGGAAAATGAGGTTTCAGCCGAGATGAGGAAGCCCTGGTTCATTTTTAACACATAATCACATTTTATTACCAACATCCATTATAATCAGACATTATTTCTCAAGGGTGATTCATCTATTGAAAGGAGATATATTATGAGAATCATAGCAATGAAAAATTGGGAAAGACCGATACGGATCGCCGTAATTATGGTTATGGCGCTGACGTTGCTCAGTCCGCTCGGATCGGTGGTTTTCGCGGATGATGGCACGGAAGGCGAGCCGCCCGTTACGGAAGAAAGTGAACCACCACCAGAAGAGGAATCCGAAGGGGAAACCCCGGACCCAGCGGATACGCCGCCCGTCGAAGATACGGAACCGGTAGCCGATGAAGTTGACATTGAAGAAGATGCGGAACCCGTAGCTGACGAAGTAGCCATTGAAGATGAGACTTGTCCTGTGGATGATGTGGACACAGCCGCAGAAGCTTCGGATGCCGGCGAGTCCTCAATCGTTATTGACCCTTATTTTTTTATTGGCGGTGTGGAAATTCAATATGCATCGATCCAGGCAGCGATTAATTATCTCAGCGCAAATGGCTTGACGCCGGATGACGGATTGATCATCGTTGAGGATGGCATCTTAGATGAAGACGTCACGATCGACGGCAATGCATGGCTCTTAGGACCTACACCCAGCGAACTCATCCTGCAGAGTGAAAACGGCAGCGGCGCAACCGTTATCGATGGAACGGTAATCATCCAAAACATGCTGGATTTCGTTCTTAACGGTTTCGAGGTCACGGAAGGTGTAGAGGCCATCAGTAATACGGGCACCCTGATCATCGAGGATGTCGTAGCGACAAATCCGGATGGTGACGCGATTGCAGTTGTGAACCATACCGGCGATGTGGAGATTACCAATGTCAATGCGAGCAACGCAGCCAACGGCACGGTAGGCGACAATATTGGCAACGGCGTATTTGTCTTTGCAAACCCCGGCAGTTCGGTCTCGCTTACCAATGTAACGGCGAACGGAAATGAGGAATCGGGAGCGCTTATCGTTTTCCACGGTGATGATGAAACCAATGTGATCACTGTTACGGATAGCATCTTCAATGAAAATGGCCAATACGGTGTCTGGGCGCAGCCTGAAGATGGAACCGTAACCTTTTCCTGCGTCAAGGCTTCCGCCAACGCAGCCGGCGCCATAATGGTTCCGGTCGGCGAAGAGATGATCTGGATCAAATGTGAAGCAGAGGGGGAAGATAAAGAGGATGAATATGAAGACTGCATAATCGATGACAAATCAGGTCAGTATGTAAATGTCGGTGATGGAATGATGGTTGAATTCCCGCCGATCGATCCCATTGTAGATGCAGACGCTTCATATGCCAGTTATTACGTGATAGATAAGTCGAAGCAATTGCCCGCCGATTTGCCCGAGGGCGATACCTTCATGGTGGGTATTGACATTCTTATTTACAACGCCGAGATTCCCGAAGGTGAGACGATTAAAATCGAATTCTTCATCGCCGGGTATCAATGGGAAGAGAATTTTGCCGTACTTTGGTTCGATGAAGATGCTGCGGAATGGGTGGAAGTGCCATTCACGAAGGAACCTCATGAGCGAATCCCGGGCGGAAAAATTGTTGCCGAATGGGATCAGCCGGGCACCTTCGTTCTTGTACTTCGCAGCGAGGTCGTCTCTGACTCGTAACCCCGGGAACCTACCCGCAAAAGAAGAAAACCAGAAGAAAACACCCCAGCACATCGGGGTGTTTTTTTGTGTTCCGTCATCCTGCTTTCGTATTGTTTAGATCGCAGGTGTGAAGATATCAAGCAAGCTCGATCAAAATCTGTTTGCAGACATCTATGCTATGTCTCGCTGTTCATTGTCGCAAGACACATCCCATCACTCAATGGTTGACGCCATAAAATTATCGCCGGCTCAATTGCCATTGTTAACGGCGATACCGTTCACCAGGATGGTATCTTTGGCTGTAATGCGTGAGTTTGTTGGTAATACTCGGAATGGTTTAGATCGCTGTACTAAATGATCATGACATTTGCAGCTTGTGGTCCCTTTGGACCTTCTTCAATGGAGAATTCAACTTGCTGTCCTTGCATAAGTGTCTTGAAGCCTTCGGTTTGGATGGCGCTATAGTGGACAAAAACGTCCGGCTCATCTTCGCGCTCGATAAAGCCCCAGCCCTTTTCGCTGTTGAACCACTTAACCGTGCCGGTGATGCGGTCTTCCATGAGTATGATCTCCTTTCGACAAGTGGTTTAAGGCAAGGCGCTATGTTCGTTCGTCGACGGTCGTATTCAGCATGGCTGAAGGCAAAGCCTTAGGTTGACACACGATTGGGAAAACCATCGGCGGCCTGAACGACGTAGAGTCAGAACTTTCGTGCATCCTGCTAAAAATTATCCTATCAGTAGTCGATAGCAATGTATAGTCAACTCTGGTAAGGGGTCAATACGGAGAAATTGAATCATGTCTGTAGCCACGACTCAGATCCGATCTCGGACAATCGATCAAAGTGATTTTAAGAGAACTTGTCGACTGCTTCGCAGACGACTGCTGATCATTTCGGAGATCTTGCACATGAAATGGAATCCTGACTCGGGTTCCATTTTTAGGATTTCCAAGAGATTTTTTCCTGGAATAGCAAACAATCGGCAATCGGTTTCACATCGTGCAGACGCTGTAAAGTGATAGGGAGAGACAATACCAGACCAGCCAAAACTCTGATGCGCTTGATTGATCACCGATACTGTCAAGCTCTCAGGACGTGAGGTCAGGTGAACGCGGATCGTTACTTTCCCCTCCAGTAGAACGTAAATATGTTCTGCGCGAGTGCCTTCCCGAAAAATCAACTCTCCTTGCGTAAAATGCTTCTCCTCTACAATCGCTGCGATTCTGGCACGCTGCTCGTTTGAAATCTGCTCAAAGAGTGCAACTTGACTGAGTTCTTCCGCATTCACCATTTTGATCCTCCCAAACATACATATCCCAGATGTATATTGACTATACGGCGGAATTCAAAAAATGTGAAGTGTCCTACTCCTCACGGCCACGATGACCGAAAATACCACCAAGGCATCGAATGCCCGCCGTGTTGATCGTGGCTTCGCAAGGAATAGTAAATTTAAGCTACAATTGTAGTTAAGTTTACAGAGAAAAGCGATATGCTTGATATACGAATTTTACCTGTCGGCGAATACCAATCGAATTGTTTCCTTCTGACAGACTCGACCCACCACAGCGCTGTACTCATTGACCCCGGAGATCAGGCGGAAAAAATCGTTCGATGGGTGGACACGATCAAAGTACAAGGAATCTTGATAACCCACGGCCATCACGATCATGTTGGAGCTTTGGAGGATGTTCGTCGGGTATTTGGCGCATCTGTATATATTCATCCGGCGGATGCGGAAATATTTAATCTGGAAGCGGATTTCACCATTCATGATGGAGAGCGTATCAATTTGGGCAGTGAATACATCGAGTTCGTCCACATCCCAGGTCATACACCGGGAAGCGTAGGATTCAAACTCATAGAATCTGAGATTTTCAAACGTGCTATCGTGGGTGATGCGATCTTCCTGGGAGGACCCGGTCATACGGCGTCTCCAGAAGCCTTTGCCACGTCAATTACATCTCTGTCCGAGACCGTCTTTACCTGGCCAGATGAGGTAATCCTGTATCCAGGCCATGGAGATCCGACAACCGTTGGATTGGAGCGCGATGCCTTTGAAGCCTTCTGTTCGAAACCAATTCCGCCTGATATGTGCGGCGATGTTACCTGGTCGTGACCGCCGGTTTCGGAAATGGTCATCCGGTCCGACTGTTTTATGAAAATCCGAAAAAGTGAATCCCCAAAAACCAGTGATCAGTCATGAAATTCGATGCAAGCATTCCAGCTCGCGACCTCGATCGATTGCCGATGCTGGTGCACGCCGCGGAGGCGATTGGTTTTGACGCACTCTGGTCCCACGAAACCCGACACGAAGAATAATGCTGGCCCAAACGACCTATACCGATCCGGATTGGTATAGGTGCGTGTGGTACTAAATATCAAGTAATCATCACGAATGTACGATGGGCAGCATGAAGTTCGATGGATGGCACGGAATCGATACAGTACTCTTGGCCCTTGACAGCATCGTCGATCTACGGTTAATTGACATGACGAATAAATACCAGTTGACCTCTGAGGACCACATTGCTAGACCTGGGATTTTGAATTGAAAAAATATCCTAAACCGCCATCGGAGAATTGATATATGCCTTTGTCCCCTTTGAAGCCACGCCAGGTGCGTTGGGCGCGTTATTGGATGACCCTGGTATTCATCGGTTTCATGATTTTTGTTATCGGTATCGAACCCGATCTTATTGGCATGAATCGCAGTGAAACTGTCGGATTTGTGCAGGTCGAGGTGTGGCTCGTAGGCCTGGCGATATTGCTCGCCAGCGCATATGCCAGCGTACGAGTTGTTCGTAACAGTCGGCCCATGTCGCTGCGTGCGGATATCGGCGTGCGCTTAATCGCGACCGGATACGTCGTGGCAGCGGCCGCTTCGCTTGCAGATTTTATCGGTCTTGGTGCACAGGAACTACCTTACGTCACTTTTGGCCCGATCCAGGTTATCGGACTGGCGACTGGCGTCACCTTGAGCTTGATCGGACTTCTGCTGTATTGGCCACGCGTTCCGAAATCAAAAGAGACCACCAAAGGTGAGCGTTTCCCCCGTTTACGCATTCTGTTTTCTCGCAGCAAAAAAGCCAAAAAGGAGAAGAATGTGGAAGACGTCCCCGCTTCGGATTGAGATGTTACCAGACTGAATGGTGTCAGGTCCCTTTTTGTAGTATTTCACTTGAGTGACCGGGAAAACCTTTTCCCCCGGTTTTTTGTATATGCGTAATTTGCTGTTACGGTCACCTGGCTATTCCCCACAATAATTAAGTTCAATCGATCGAGATTCTCCTGTAGGGCAACATCTCCCGCTGCGTATACACCTGGTAGATTCGTTTCCTTGAGTCTATTAACCCGAATGTAGCGCCGCCCGATGGGCGTTAAGCCCCAGGTTCGCATGGGACCCATATCGGCTATACATCCCAAAGCGAGTACGACAGCATAAATATCGAGCGAGCGTTCTTCTTGATTTTGGTTGTTAAAGATCACATCTCGTTCAAGATGGGATGCCCCTTGAAGCTCGCGCAAGTCGTAGACAATAAGCAATTCCACCGATGATTGCATAAGCGTATTGACGGACGAATCGTGGCCGCGGAACCCATCCCGACGGTGGATGAGGGTGACCTCCTCGGATAGCTCACGCAAGCCGGCGTAAAAGGTACCGAACAGACCTATCGTGTCAGCACCCACGAATGTTATGTCGAATAGTGCCGGCACTTTCTTATTACCCGTTGATTGAATACCCATTTTAAACATGGCGTAAGAATGTGCAGAAAAACCGTTCAAATGTTTTTCGTGTTTGCAATATTCTCGCCTTGTAGGAGGCTATTATCTCATCGGGTGGGCACCTTCAGCTATCAAACACCGACCCGAAAGTGGAATGTCTTCGATCCAATGAGATGACAGTATTTGATTGTTTGTAAATATCGAATATCCGACTTTATCGATTGAATGGACTGTATATTGCAGCAAGGCAGACAAAGGCCACCAATCCCACTGCGAATAACGCATTGGCCTGAATGCTTTTCCAGGGTTTCGTGTCGATAACGCGATGAGTTAGTTCCAGGGTTTGAACACGCTCCCATTGTGGTCCGATGATCCATCCAATCAGTATTCCCCCAAGAAGTCCCCCCATATGCCCCCAATTATCAATCATGGCGGAAAATCCCAATACCAGATTTAAAAGCACAACCATGGCAATGCGCGTTAATTGGTTCTTGGCGACCGATCCGAACAATTCTCGGTGCCGAAATAGAAACAACGCCAGGGCACCGACCATGCCAAAAATCGCGCCAGACGCGCCGGCTGAAGGATAAGAATTGAAGGCCAGGCTGAACGCAAAGCCTGAGATTCCGCTCAATATATAGACAATGGTTGTTCTTTCTTTGCCGTAGAATATTTCTACAGATGGGCCCACGGCATGGAGGGAATACATATTGACGAGGATGTGTACAACATCGATGTGTATAAAAATTGGCAAGATGAAACGCCAGATCTGTCCATTGGCAATGGCCTGATTGTCTTTTGCGCCAATCTGGCAAATCATATCTCCCAACCCACAAACGATCCCATTACTGGAAATGCTTGCGGTGAGCCATTGGAACAGGAATATGATGACGGTAAATCCGATCAAACCGTACGTAATAGGATATCGTTTAACCATCTTGCGGAACTCGGCAGCACTGCTCCGCTGGGTTGGTTCTACGGGAGGATGATGATTCACAATTGCACTTGACGGGGTTTTACGCGGTGGTGCTCGGCTTGAATGATCGCCAGAATCGTTTCAACGCTTGCATCGAGCTCACTATCTGCGTTGATGACTACATAATCAAACATTTCAACGCGCATCATTTCTTTCCGAGCTGTGGCAATACGCAGCTTTCTTCCTTCCGGCGTCTCGGTTTTTCGTGCTTCGAGTCGTTTTAGCAATTCTTTTTCGGTCCGGGTTGTGAGGAATATCAACAGCGCTTCGGGATACAGCTTTCGAATGGTTTCCGCTCCCTGCACATCGAGACGCATCACGACGTCCTTTCCGCTCTGCATCGCTTCGCGGACCTGTCGTTTGGGGATGCCCTTATAATCATTGTAAACGATGGCGTATTCGATCAATTCATCCTGCTCGATCATCTCCGCAAATTCATCGTGGCTGACGAAGAAATAATCCAGGCCATCAACTTCATCTGCGCGTTGCGGCCTTGTGGTGGCGGTGATGACAAAGTGAAAGGGCGTGCCGATTTCTTTCATACGTTGGATCACCGAATCCTTGCCAACACCTGATGGCCCTGAAATGACGATCAAGAGCGGGATTTGTGCTTTATCGAATAGCGGCTCGTCCATGCGTTGAAAACTCCTATCAGGGTCAGTATAATCGATTTGTCGGATGCTGCGAGTCGTCCATCCTGCGGTTTTCGAATACAAGCAGGTGGCTGGTTTAGGGAGTATGGCGTGCCCACATATGATTATTTTTGCAGGGATTGCAAAAGACGAATTTCCGTTTATCAATCGTACGAGGAATACGGTCGTGTTTCCGTCCAGTGTCCTCAATGCGGGGGCACCAATTTCCGTCGCATAATTAACCGAGTACGCTTTGCTCGCTCGGAAGACTCTCGCCTGGATGATCTGACGGATCCAGGCCAGTGGGGGAATTTCGACGAGAACGATCCGCGCTCGATGGCGCGCATGATGCGTAAGATGGGGGAGGAATTGGGCGAGGAGTTGCCCGGTGAATTCGACGAAGTCGTGGATCGGTTAGAGGCGGGTGAGAATCCGGAGGAGATCGAAAAAAACATACCCGATCTGGATCTTTAAAC
Source organism: Anaerolineales bacterium (assembly GCA_034430895.1). Taxonomy (GTDB): domain Bacteria; phylum Chloroflexota; class Anaerolineae; order Anaerolineales; family E44-bin32; genus WVZH01. The sequence continues at coordinate 85,111 of DAOUDW010000112.1, forward strand.
TGATGTCTCGAGTGATTCGGCAGCGCTCGGATTCTCCCCCGTATATCTCTTATGAAGTGATATCTTGACGCCGGAAAACCAGCATCACCAAAGCGATCATACCCACGACCCAGAGTCCCGCGACCGCGATCGAGGCTCCCAGGCTGACCTGTGTTGACAATATTGGGCTCATGTCTAGAGCATGATTGAAGCGGATCCATTCATTAATGTTTCCAATGTTAAACGAGGGTGCAAAGCGATAGAGTTCGATAAGATCGGGATTGTTAAACAACCTGCTCAATCCAAGGCACGCGAGCCACAAATTCGGTTCAATGATCGAGATCAAGAAACCGATCACGATTCCCCCTACGATCTTTCGCGTTATCAGTGCCGCAAAAGCAGCAAAGGATACGACGATGAGCGTGGAAATGAATGCCAACCCCGCGCGAAGAACATAGTCACCGAGGAACGCACTGACAACCTCCCGCGTCGGGGCGGGAGGGTACGGCAGCCCGGCAATGGCAGTGGCAATGCCGTTGCCCACACCGACGATAGCCGACATTGCGGCGAAAGCAAGAACGACGTAGACCCCAAGGGCTAAAAATTTGGCCAGGATCAAGGCGCTTCGCGAATTGCGCGGGGTAATGTTTTTCCAGGTTCCCCATTCATACTCGCCGGCGAACAACGTGGCCACAAATGCCAGGATCGGCATGCGCCCCAATACATTGCCGGGATAACTGCTCAATGTGTTCCAGACGTTACTGACGTCTGTCCAGGTCACTCCATTCAATCCGAGACTAATAATCGCCGCATCAGAAAATATCGTCGCGACGACGACGATCGAGTAAAACACCAAAGCACCAACGGGAAATATCCAGATCAGGAAGCCGGCAAGCCAACGATGATTGGCGGTCTTTTGCCATTCGGCTCGAAATAGTTTAATCATTGTTGGATGCCTCCTCTGTTGCCTCCAAGAAATACGCCTCCAGCGTTTTGCTTTGGGTTGTTAATTGATAGATATCAACGCCCGCGTCCACCAGGCGCCTGACGATTATCGGTGCTTCGGTTTTGGAAGTCACAAGCGTGATCCATCCAGATTCAGACGCATGAGATTCTTTCTCAACATTCGACGCTGAAATCTCCCAATTTCCCTCCAAAGCCCGCTTTGCAGTAGGAAGCGGCGATACCTGGATCCGCAACTGCGTATGGCCATGGAGTAAATCACTGACTTTTCCCTCACGGATGATTTCACCCCGATGAATAATGGCGACTCGGTCACAGACTTGTTCGACTTCGGCAAGCAGATGACTGGATAGAAAAACGGTCTTCTGCTCGTGATCTACAAGCTCTCGCAGGTATGTGCGTACTTCGTGCATCCCGGCCGGATCAAGACCCGCAGTCGGTTCGTCTAAAAGAAGTAATTGCGGATCGCCGAGAAGGGCAGCTGACAATCCCAAACGCTGCCGCATACCAGTCGAGTAGCTCGAGAGGCGTTTGTTCGCATGATTGGTAAGCCCGACTCGATTGAGAAGCTCTGGGATGCGCTTGGGATCGTGATCACCAACATTCGCGATCACCTCGAGGTTTTTTTCTCCAGTGAGAAATGGATAAAATGCGGCCTGCTCAACGATCGCTCCCACATTTCGAAGAACTCCATGCCGACGCCGGACATCTTGACCAAAAACACGCACGCTTCCCCGCGACGGACGAATCAGGTCCATGATCAAGCGAATGGTCGTAGTTTTTCCCGCACCGTTGGGGCCCAGAAATCCGAACATTTGACCGCTCTGCACAGTCAGATCGATACCATTTAGTGCCTTCACGCGCTTCGACCCTCGACCGAACACCTTGATTAGATCTTCAAGCTGAATGGCAATGTATGTTTGCATAGCTGTCCTCGATGAGAATACAATCTCACGCTCGATCAAAGCGTAAGCCTAATCTTCTTCCGCACGCGGGGAGATATCAGCTGCGTTAGGGGATTGTGGATTTACTCAATCTTGACTCGACAGTTCGCATGATTTCGTCGTGAACACGATCGACTTCCTGTAAACCATCAATCACCACCCAACGTGCTGGCTGGCTTTTCGCCAAGGCGAGATAACCCTGACGAACGCGGCGGTGAAAATCCAGATTGTAGGCGTCGAGCCGGTTCCAATTGCCGTCCTGCTCTCTGCGCTTCAATCCTTGCTCGACTGGAAGATCGAGAAGAAAGGTTAGATCGGGTACCATGCCTTGCGTGGCGAAGGCTGTGATCTCCTGCAGCGCATCCCGGTCGAGGCCATGCCCATAACCCTGGTAGGCCAGGGATGCGTCGAAAAACCGATCGCAGACAACGATCCCGCCCTTTTCGAGATGCGGATGGATACGTTCCTGCACGTGCTGTGCCCGTGAAGCGGAAAAGAGCAAAAACTCGGCGCGCGGGTCCATGAGCGTATTGTCGAGGGAGGTTAAAACCTGGCGAATTTGCTCGCCGATCTCCGTTCCACCCGGTTCGCGCGTGAGTAAGACATCATGATTAAGCGCACCCAATCGCTGCGAAAGTAATATCGCTTGACGGGTTTTTCCGCTCCCGTCAGGTCCTTCAAGTGTGATGAATAAACTCAATTGCGAAAGATCCTAACTCGTCGCTGTGGCTCGTTGCCGTAGGAATGGGAAACCAGATTGGCTTGCCGAGCCATTTGATGCTGCAAGCGACGCACGTATGCGGATGCGGGCGAAAGATCCACCGAGCGAGCACCGTCGAGAACGGATTGAACGGCACGGCGGGCCTCTTCCATGCCCGCTTCCATGGCCGGGTCATCGGAGGATAAACCATCCAGATTGAATAGATCGGCGAAGAAACTCTCCATCTGGCCAACCGTATTCGAACGCAAGACGTAGATTGGCATGCGACGGTTCTCGGCGTTGGAGATAACCTTCTGTCGTTTTCGATAATAGGAACGCAAAGTTACCAATACATCAGCCTCCCCCATATCATCGACCAGGATCGCCGGCACACGTAAACGCTTGGCTGCTTGGCGTAAACGATTGCGGGCGACACCATAGGCATAAATTCGAGCCGTTTCCAATGCCGCACCGGGCATGTGTGGTGGTGTCGGCGAATATGGCAAGCCATTATCGGTAACGGTGGGCTTGGATGGCAGTGCGGCTTGACGCCGGTACCCCTCCTGGCCACGTCCTCGGGGCGTTGTGGTTTTGGGTTGTGCTTCAATTTTGATCTCCCCGTTTTCGTCACGATAACGCAGTTCGGGAGTTAAAGGGCGGCCGCGCAGCATCGCATCAACGGAGGCCGAAACGTCATGGTGAACGGCGAGTCTTTCACGATCCTGAATCTCGATCAGGATGGGAAAAGTGGGAGCGGCGCGTCGTTCGAGTACTGTTTTCTGGGTGCCCCGACGACGGGCTTCTTCATCGGAAAGGGTGACGGATTCGATTCCGCCCACGAGATCGGACAAGGTAGGATTGAGCAGTAGATTCTCGAGTGTATTCCCATGCGCCGTACCGATCAGCTGCACCCCGCGCTCCGCAATCGTGCGAGCCGCAACGGCCTCCAACTCGCGCCCTATTTCGTCAATCACGATGACTTCAGGATTGTGGTTTTCGACCGCCTCAATCATCACCTCGTGCTGCAGCGTTGGCTCACGGACCTGCATGCGGCGAGCACGTCCGATTGCCGGGTGGGGTACGTCACCATCTCCGGCGATTTCGTTCGATGTGTCCACAATGACGACGCGTTTCTTCTCCGCCAGGATGCGAGCCGCTTCCCGCAGCATGGTCGTTTTCCCAACCGCAGGTCGACCGACCAGTAAAACGCTTTTCCCGCCGAGTATGAAATCTTGAATGATGTCGATCGTGCCATAGACGGCTCGGCCTACCCGACAGGTCAAACCCACGGTTTGATCGTGTCGATTGCGAATGGCTGCAATGCGATGCAGCGTGCGTTCAATCCCGCCGCGGTTGTCGGCGTCGAATCCGCCGACACGCGAAACGACATAATCCAGCGCTTCACGGTCCACCTCATGATCACTGAGTTTGACCTCGCCGTCGATGTAGCGTGCGGTGGGAATACGGCCAAGATCCAGAATGACTTCAAGCAACTCATCCTGGCGATTGATTTTCCTGATCTCTTTCGTGATTTCTGGCGGCAAGGTGGCCAGAAGATCATCGAGGTTATCCGTAATTCGTTTTCTAGTCATTTTCACTCACGTGCCTGTACGGACGAATGTAACTGAAATAAAAATTGGATCTTCGTCGACAGACGCTACACATACCGGGTGTCGCTCCAACTCTTCGGCTTCGAATCAAACTATTTCTCTTCGGAATGAGATTCCCAGACAATGTAAATAGTGTTTCCGGCGATATTCTCAATTTCACAACGTTGTTTTCCCGTCTGGGAAAGAACTCGTTCGATCGATGCCCTCATCTCACCGTACACCCATGGTGTAATTATAATCAAGCTATGCGTATCGGAAAGCCATTCTTCCACCAAATCGTCCTGGAGGAAATCCTCTGCATCCACCTCCGTCAATTGCTCACGTGTATAGGGGATCTGATAGATATCGAGAAGTTCGTATAGGGATTCCAATACATGGGTATCCGGCTGATTTAGAATCGTGATTAATGGCTTTATACTGTCTTTGGGTTTGAGCAATTGGAGCGCATCTCGTAAAAACAAAACTTGAAACGAATGGTATCGATATGCCATGCGTTTCTGCGACAGAGGGAAAGCTTGATAGAGATTGATAACGAGGCACACGACCAGAGTCAAGGCAGTAAGAACGCGTCGCCATCGAATAGACTGCAGCCCCTGGATGATCCACATGAATCCGATCGCTGTAAAAATGGCAAACCAGGGCAAGAGTAAGAACATCCTTGTGGTCGAGGGAACGGAACGATCGTGAGTGGCGCCAAGGAAGAAAAGCAAGTAAACAAAGCTGGCGATGAGAAAGGTAAAGAATTTATCCGAACGATACTTCGAGAGCAGCAATGCAAGACCGATTAACGTCAGTGCCGCGGACAACGGATCGACATACGAGCCGGCAACGAAATGTGTCTCCTGGGGCGCGTAGAGGAAAGAATACATTGCTGAGAGTAAATTGCTGGAGAGATGATGTGCGATATTCGCTGTACTCTGACTCAAAGCCGGCGTGTATAAAAGCGTGCCGGGAATTTTATTCAGCCAATAGGTTGTTTGTGAGAAAAGAGGCAAGAGCAGAAACAATAGACAGAGTATGGAAATTCCCCAATTTCGGATCGCGCTGCGTGAAATGGGGAAGTGATAAAAAAGTAAAAGTAATAATGAGATCGGTGGCACAAAGAGTGCTGCAGGATAGACATAGAAACATAAACCCCAGACGGAACCCAGTATTGCAAAGTCGACATTACGCTTACGTGCGATTGCCCGTCGTGTGAAATACAGCACGAGGGCGAGTAGAAAAAAGGCTTGCAGGTTGTTGTAACCAATCTTCCCAAATGCAATCAGATACTGCGAGAATGCCAGGAACAATCCGGCAAGAGCGGCAACCTGCGCGCGGAGAAAGCTGCGGAAGACGGAATGGAAAAGACCAATCGCAATCGCCGAGAGATAGATGTTGCTGAAACGCCACCCAAAGTTATATGTCCCAAAGATTTTCATAGACACGGCTTGAATCAAAGACGATAAATAGGGATGAGTCTGATACACCCCCTGGCCATAAAAAAGGTGAGCCCCAATATTGGACAGATTTTGGTGTTGGACGATGTCTTCAGCGTAGCGAAAGAAGGCGTATTCATCGCCAATGATCGAGAAACGCCAATGATTGATCCCCAGTGTAAAGATGACCAGCGCGAAGGACGATAACCAATAGCTGCTGGAGATGTCGCGCAAGGATTTGCGAAAGGCGAAGAAGCTGACGAGAAAAAGGAGGAGACAAACCGGCCATGATTTGCTGGACGTGGAAACGCTCGCCAGACCCCCGATCAGGGATACGTGATTGATCAGTAGGAAGCAATATTTGCGACGATTTTCTTTCCAATGGGCGACAACATGGTGGAACGGAATTCCTCGCAACGTCCATCCGCATAACATTAATAAATAGGCACCCAGGTAATTCCATCCCGGAGTAGCGGTGTTTTGCCAAACCCAGACGATTCGCCATACAATCCAGATGATGGAAATCGAGATGAATAAACCAGCGATGCGCCTTTGCCACGGAGAGGGGAGTGTTTCGTTCAGTTCATGGATGGGGGCTTTCACAGGTAATAGGTCAGTGATTTGGTCACCACGAAAGATAAACAAGAACACAAGCAATATGGTCCCGGGAAGTATGATTACAAAATAAGCGGGGAGGATGGAATTGCAATGTATCGCCGGGTAGCACCAGGTGGAAAAAAATTGCGTATGGATCCACTGAACATCAAACCAACGATCCAGCATGACGAGTACGGGCGGGAAAAAGGCCAAAAGAAGAATACCAATATACGTGATATTCCCGCGCAGTAGTGTGGCGATGGAAGTTAGTGATGACCTGTTCGGAAGGGTGAGGATTGCGCGCTGACGGGTTTTCGACATTGCGATTCAGATCCGAAATTTTATCGTGACATGAGTAGTCGACGCAAAGAGCAGAATTTTATTGTTTATACGGATGACGGAATTATCTGCGGTGGCATTGGAATGTGAAGACATCGCAACACAGCCTCTTATATCAAACCGATAAATATCAGCGATAAAAGTATTATACGGCTGACCGACATTACCGCCATCTGTAGAAATGATGGCAGCGTGCTTATGAATGGATGGTATTCGAATCAAGGTGATTTTGGATAGGGATTTCGGCAGCAGACTGTGAAGAAAATGCGGCGCGTGATATTGGGGCCGTGGGTTCAGGTTGCGTTCCCTCGATGGCTCGTAATGCTGTTGGTACCCGATTTCGCATCGAAGCGGTCAGTCGTTTGACCATCACCGCCTGGTCACTGCAGGGTTGAAAGTCCAGACCCTGAAGGCCGAGGTTCAACCCTGCCTGGTAGGATCGAACACAAAAAAAGAGCGGTTTTTTGGATGTTAATTCGAGGTGGGCGAGCAGACTCATCAACAGTTCCTGTGTTCTTTCGACTGCAGGATGAATATAGGCTTGTGCCCAAATTCCTCTGGAGCCATCTTTAAGATCCAGATAAGCGAGAAGCTCGTCCTGATGCCAATGCACAAGGTTGCGATTGTTTGCTGATGGCGGTGTTTCAACTTGTTGGACCAATCCCGGTACGAGATTGTGGTACAGGTTGCGAATGGCCGTTACGTCGCTTTCACTTTCGAGGCGCCATTCCAGGTTAATTTTCTCCATATCGAGTGATGGTGGACCGGTGCGTTGCCAGATTCGCTGACGAGCGTAGACGGCAAAACCTGCGCGTCGCAGGATTTCGAAAGCGGGGTTGGTTTCGTCGATTTCGGCAATCAAGTGCTGGATTTTTTGTGATCCAGCCGCCTTACTCAACGCATCGATCAGACTCATTCCTGATGGTTGGGAAAGCACATCAATTGGTCCAAGAAAGGTTAAATGTGCAAAAACTTGATCGGCATGATGTGTGAACTGACCTACAGCGATGTTTTGGTCGGTATCATCCGAACGGGCAATCAAGGTATGGGTATTTTTTCTACGCGAAAAGGGATCCAATAAAGCATCATGAAATGCATCAGGCCCGCGTATGCTGTCAAGTTGAGAATCAAGGCACAAGCCATAGGTACGCATCCGGTGAAGTACTGCCAAATCCCGCCAATCCATAGGCCGAATCATATGCCATTCACCTTTCCACAAGATTCAAGAAATAGCGGTGGAATCGATCATCTTGCGTGAGCTCAGGATGGAAACTGGTTGCGAGTAAGCGGTCCTGCTGTGCAGCCACAACAAGTTCAGGCGTTTCATCATCTGCCGGTAAACGCGCAAGCACCTCGACGGACTTCCCTGTACGTTCAATAATGGGAGCACGAATAAAGACCGCGGGGAAAGGTTGCTGGGGGGAATCAAGTACGGGCACCGAGATCTCACTCTCGAAACTATCAACCTGTCTTCCAAAAGCGTTGCGATCGATGGAGATATCCATAAGCTTCAGTAAAGGCTGCTCGTGTTGAATCTTGCTTGCCAGCAAAATCGCACCGGCGCAAGTTCCCCAAATGGCATGCGCTTTACCGAAGCGCTTTATGGGATCCATCAAATCAAACTGGATCGCCAGTTTACCGATGGTGGTTGATTCTCCTCCGGGGATGATGAGACCATCAATATCTTCGAGATGTTCCGACAAACGAACTTCAGCGGTTTCTACACCGATACGTTTGAGCATTGTAATATGCTCGATGAAATCCCCTTGAAGTGCAAGAACTCCGATCCTCACGATGATTCAACTCTCTGCTTTCCACTCCAAGATTCGATCTCAATAGCAAAGACCGTAGTTCGCTTGATTTCATTGCTGGTAATTGTACGATAGTCTTCTCCAGATTTGTGCTCCGGAAAATATTTATCGAGCATGCCTTGCAACGCACGATGAGCTTCTTCTTCGTCCTCGACGATTATGGCTTTGCCAAAGATACAAACGCTGCTGTATTCCACACTGAACTCGATTGCCTTCTCAGCTGGCAGCAGCTTTCCCATCGAGGCGACACTCGCACTAACCTTGGGGTTGTTTTCTATATTTGTGCGCGTTCGCCCTTCGGCGGCTGTGTGAAAATAGATGGTATGTTTGTTGGGGTTATACCAATACAGATTGGGAATGACGAAGGGCTGACTTTCCTGACAAGTGGCAATAAAGGCGACCTGTCCTTCATGCAGTAAAGCGGCGATATCTGAATTATCGAGCATCGCCCGGTCGCCGCGCCGGATGTCTACTCGCTCATCTTGTGTGCGAGGCTCGCCAGCCTTTGGAGTCACCAACCGCGTACCGCCAACCGTTCCGCTTCCGGAAGCTCGCTTACGCCAATGCCCACCATCGCTTCGCCGAGGCCGCGACTTACTTTGGCAAGAATCTTGGGGTCCCGATAGTGAGTCGTCGCTTCGACGATTGCCTTGGCGCGAACCGCCGGGTTTCCGGATTTAAAGATTCCCGAACCGACGAAGACACCATCCACGCCAAGCTGCATCATCAGTGCAGCATCGGCAGGCGTGGCGATCCCGCCGGCGGCGAAGTTAACCACCGGTAAACGTCCGAGTTCTTTGGTCTCTCTGACCAAATCGAATGGCGCACCAATCGACTTGGCAAAAGCCATTAATTCTTCGTCGGGCATATTTTCAAGCCGGCGGATTTCACCGAGTACGGATCGTGCATGGCGTACAGCCTCCACGATATCGCCAGTTCCCGCTTCGCCTTTCGTGCGGATCATGGCAGCGCCTTCCCCAACACGTCGTAAAGCTTCGCCTAGATTGCGACAACCACAAACGAACGGAATCTTAAACGGATGTTTATCGATGTGGTGCGACTCGTCTGCTGGCGTAAGCACCTCTGATTCGTCAACGTAATCTACGCCAAGCGCCTCGAGAATTTGTGCTTCAACGAAATGACCGATACGGCATTTGGCCATTACGGGAATGGTCACGGATTCCATGATTTCGACAATGAGTTTTGGGTCACTCATTCGCGCCACGCCGCCCTGGGCACGAATATCTGCGGGGACGCGCTCTAGAGCCATCACAGCGACTGCACCCGCATCCTCAGCGATGCGGGCATGTTCCGGGGTGACCACATCCATGATCACACCGCCTTTGAGCATTTGCGCCAAGCCTTTTTTCACGGTAAAAGTACTGACTTGCTTTTCCACACTTACCTCCTACGAAGGCGTTTATCGCCATCACTGGGATTTTACCATGCTGGATAATTCAACGGCAATGAGACACCACAGATGAAAATAATACGGAAACAAGATATGCGAATTTACATGTTTCCCCGGTTTCCATGGGCGATCTTGACAAGGCGATTATATAATAGTACAATTAGTACAATGAGACAATTGGTACAATGTAGATCATGTTTTTAGAACTGGATTTCCGCAGCCATTCACCGATTTACGTTCAGATTGTGGATCGGATTAAACATCTGATCGCCACGGAGGCCTTGCAACCAGGTCAGCAGCTGCCAACCGTGCGACAGCTGGCCACGGATCTACGCGTAAACTTCAACACCGTTGCCCGTGCTTATCGCATACTGGATGAGGCAGGCGTGATTTCGACCCAGCAAGGACGTGGCACATATGTACTCGAACCGCCTCTCCCGGAAGATGCAAAACGAATGCGGGAAGCTGCTCTCGACGCCATCACGCGCTCGTATTTACTTGAAGCGCATCGTCTGGGGTTCGAACCCGAAGAAGTCGAACAAAATGTAGACAACTTACTTACCCGCTGGCGGGACGAAGGAACGCCGCCAGAAGACGTATAAAAAAACTGATAAGTACTTAGGGACCAAGGAAGGTGTGAGATGATGCAAAGAGTGACGCAATTTTCACAAAGGAAAGAGGAAATCAAACCAAAGAAGGACACCATTCGTATTCCCGCTGTTGCAACCACGATATACGTATTGTTCGTTATTGCTTCTTTGCTGGTGACGGTATTACTCCAGACATTGGATGCAGCGAGCTGGTTGATTGGAACGTTGTTGGTGACGCTCAACCTGATCGGACTGTATCTTCTCTTCGCATTGAAAGTCGCCGATCAATGGGAGAAAGCTGTTGTGCTGCGTTTCGGACGCTTTATTGGATTACGAGGACCGGGGTTGTTTCGGATCGTGCCCATCGTCGACAAAGTCACGATCTGGATCGATCATCGTGTCATCGTTACGCCATTCAGCGCTGAGAAGACGCTTACCAAAGATACCGTACCCGTCGATGTGGATGCCGTATTATTCTGGATGGTTTGGGATGCTGAAAAAGCTGCCCTCGAGGTGGAAGACTATCAAGTGGCGATCGCATGGGCCGCACAGACGGCCTTGCGAGAAGTGATCGGGCAGATGAGCCTGGCGGACATCTTGGTTGGTCGGGCGCGCATGGACAAGGAGCTCCAGAAGATCATCGACGAGCGCACGACACCTTGGGGTGTAACCGTGCAGTCCGTGGAGATCCGCGACGTAGTTATCCCGCAGGACCTCGAAAATGCCATGAGCCAGCAAGCGCAAGCCGAGCGCGAGCGGCAAGCGCGTGTCATCCTGGGTGAGTCCGAACAGCAGATTGCACAATCCTTCGCTGACGCCTCGAAGGCTTATGAGAACAACCCCACGGCCTTACACTTGCGGGCAATGAATATGCTCTTCGAAGGCCTAAAGGAGCAAGGTGCATTGGTGATTGTTCCCTCCAGTGCGGTCGACACGATGAATCTGGGCGGGATCGCAGGCGTGGCGTCACTCGCTGGGGTAAACCTGGCAGACAGGCCGGGGGAGAAGGAGCGTAAAAAGTGAGCGCGCAGTGGGAGTACACGGTCGAGGTCCTGGGAGGGACGCTGAAAGGCGTCCGCCCGGAGGAATTGGCGGATTTACTCAATCTGGCCGCCGAAGAAGAATGGGAACCCGTGGATATACTCCTGCGCTCGTCTACCGGCAATCAGTTGATGGTCATATTGAGACGATCCTTGCAATCCCGTTCACGCCAGCGAAAACGTAGATGGCCGTAAGCCCTCATTGTTTCACGTGAAACATGGAACCGATCGATGTTGGTTCCAGGCAAATTCTGTACGACGTGTTCAACCTTTTGAAAAAACCATTTCTTGGAGTACTCAATGAATATGTTTGTCCATACGGTAAATGCGCTTGTAATGATCGGTTTGCCTCTTATATTGGGAGTGCTGTTTGTCAAGCGATTGAAGGTGGAATGGCGGCTCTTTCTGGTTGGTGCTGTGACGTTCGTCGCAAGCCAGATCCTGCACATACCCTTCAATGCTTTCGTCTTGGCCCCATCGCTTGATCGTTTTAATCTCTCTTTGGCGCAAATGGGGCTCCCGCTTATTGGCGCTGCGCTTGCCTACGGACTTTCAGCTGGCGTTTTCGAAGAAGGCGCCCGGTATCTGATTTATCGTACCTGGCTGCGCAAAGAACGTTCCTGGCGGGAAGCCTTGATGTTTGGCCTGGGGCACGGAGGCGCCGAAGCGATTATCCTGGGTGGCCTTGCCGCCTACGGTTTGATCCAGGCCATCGCTCTGCGAGGCGTGGACCTTTCTTCCTTAGTTCCTGCAGACCGGGTGGCCGATGTGGCAGCACAACTCGAGATGTACTGGAATATGCCCTGGTACGACGCATTGCTTGGCGCAGTCGAGCGGGTATTCGCTCTGGCTATTCAGATCAGTCTGGCTGTGCTCATGCTGCAGGCGTTCACTCGCAAGCAGGTGCGATGGGGCGTTGCGGCTGTGCTGTGGCACACATTGATCGACGCAGGAGTGCTTCTTGCGGTTCAGCTCTGGGGTATCTACATCGCAGAGGGGCTTGCCGCTGTGGCCGCAATCATCAGCTTGGTGATAATATTAAAGTTGCGTGGCTGCTCTTCGGAACCCCAGGTGCCGATCTCGGATCCGGCGTTCGATTCGCCACGATCTGCCGATCTGGCTCCGGCGATAGAAGTCGAAGACATAACCAAAGAGCAGGTTGAAGACAGCCGATTTGTATAGCCCAACATACAAGCAGAAGACTCTCGGTGGATATCGCTGTTTCCTCACTGGACGACAAGGGAAATAAGTATCAAGATTTGAAAGGGGTCTGACAGGTTGAGAAGATGATAAAAACGGATTCTTTGACCAAGCAATTCAATCAAGTTCTGGCCGTGGACCAACTGAGTCTGGAAGTAAATGCGGGTGAGGTGTTCGGTTTTCTGGGCCCGAACGGCGCAGGGAAAACGACCACGATTCGCATGTTAACCGCGTTGATTGCCCCCACTTCCGGAACGGCGATCGTTGCAGGCGCTGAACTTGGAAAAAATGATTACCAGATTCGCAAAGGGGTCGGTATCCTGACGGAATCGCCAGGCTTATATGAACGGCTCAGCGCCGAACGTAATCTTGATTTCTTTGCCCGACTTTATGAAGTCGAAGATGTGGGCACGCAGGTAGAGCGATACCTGCGCATGCTGGATTTGTGGGACCGACGCCAGGATGCGGTGGCAGAATTTTCGAAAGGCATGCGTCAAAAATTGGCCATTGCGCGAGCGCTACTGCACGAGCCCCAGATTCTCTTTCTCGACGAACCGACCAGCGGCCTCGATCCGGAAGCAGCACGATTGGTGCGGGATTTCATTGCTGAATTGAGCAGCGAAGGGCGTACGATATTTATGTGTACGCACAACCTGGACGAAGCGGACCGATTATGCGACCGCATCGCGGTTTTCAATGGTCACCTTCTGGCACTCGACACGCCTTCCGCGCTGCGCCGCTCAGTCTATGCGCGCCTGGTAGTTTTCCATCTGCGCGGGGTTCATCCCGGTTTTGTTGAACGCATTGAAGATTTCCCGTTTGTGCGCTCTGTTGAGACGGTGGAGGGAAAGTTGGTGATTGGCCTGGATGAACCCGAAGAAAATAATCCCATTATCGTGCGCGCCCTGGTGGAGATGGGAGCCGAGATTCAATTTGTCGGCGAATTACGCAGATCTCTCGAAGATGTGTATTTACACTTGGTTAATTCTCATGACCGTGAAAGTGATGAAACCCGCTAATTGACAAAGGTTATTTGTATGGCGGACGTGAAATACACAACGTCGATTTACAACAGAGGTGATGAATGAAAAAAGTTTGGATTATCGTGCGCAAAGAATGGGCGGAGGTGTTCAAGAATCGCTTTGTCCTGTTTACCGTGGGCTTTCTGCCTCTATTGTTCACTGCGCTGCCTTTGATCATGCTCTACGCTACTCGCGATTCGGCGGTTTTCAGCGGGCTTTCTACCACGGACATGCCCAGTGGTTTCATGGATTTGTGCGGCGAGGATATGAATGTTGCGGAATGCGGTCAGTATTTTATGATCAGTCAATTTATGCTGCTCTTTATGATCATGCCGTTGGCCATCCCGGTCACGATCGCTTCCTACAGCATCGTCGGAGAAAAGACCACGCGCACGCTCGAGCCGGTGTTGGCCACACCGATAACCACGATCGAATTACTCACCGGGAAAGGCCTTGCTGCAATCCTGCCGGCAATTAGCGCGACCTGGTTGGGATTTGGCGTTTTTGCAGTGGGTGCCCGGATTCTCTCGGCAAGCCCCATCGTGTTGGGCCGTTTGACGGATGGGCTTTGGTTGATGGCTATATTCATTGTTGGCCCACTCCTATCCATCGCAGCGGTTAGCGTTGCGGTTATGGTTTCTTCACGAGCCAATGACCCACGGGTTGCCGAACAGCTTTCGATGTTGGTGATCTTGCCTTTATTGGGGATCTTCTTCGGACAAATCACGGGGCTGTTCTTCATCAACGATCAACTGATCCTCTGGATGGCCGTAATCCTCCTGGTTGTCGACGCTGGACTGGTCGCGCTGGCGATGCATCTCTTCCAGCGAGAGACAATACTCACCCGCTGGAAATAGCATGAAAACAACAACGCGACGCACAGTTTACTTGCTACTCTTGTTGAGCCTACTTTTACCGCTTCGATTCGCCTCCGCGCAGGACACAACCGAGGCACTTTCTTTGAAGCTGCGGAAAGATTTCGGCTTCGCCTTGGGTGGACGTATCCAGGGCAGCTTCACACTCTCCGCTTCTGGCCCCTCCGATCTCCACAGCGTGGATTTCATCATTGGCGAAGCGGTTGTGTTCCAGGACGATGAGCCGCCATTCGAATACCAATTTCACACCTCGGATTTCGAACTCGGTGTCCACCGCATCCAAGCCGTTGGCGCAACGAGCGCCAGTGGGATAGTACAAAGCAAAGTTCTTCAATTTGAGTTCGTCAGCGCTGATCAGAGTTGGGAAGCGGCAAAGAGTGTAATTATTCCTATGTTTATTCTAATTGTCTTAATAGCAGTAATCGGAATATCGGCCACTACGCTGCTGGACCGCAAGAAAGGTTTCCGCATCGGGGAATACGGTGCTTCGGGCGGTGCCGTGTGCTCCCGTTGTGGCCTGCCTTTCAGTCGGCACGTTTTATCCCTCAACCTGGTTTTTGGAAAACTGGAACGTTGCCCACACTGTGGAAAATGGGGGATCGTCCGACGTGCGACGGCGGAAGAACTTACTAAGGCGGAGTTTAAGTTTCAGGTCGATCGCCAAAAAGGCCGCATCGAACCGGGCGATGACGAAACCAACTGGAAACGCATGATCGAGGAGTCCCGCTACGAAGACCAATAATCTCGGCTTTGCTCATCATCTGGCGCCTCAAGCCCCGATATCGACCGAGGTCCACGAGATAACTTTGTGGGGCAATACATCGTAGCTGGTTTATCCGAATCGCCGCGTGGTTTTTCTTGCCTTCCCATGCCGGGTAACTTGAGGGTACAATCAATCCGAACGAAGCGCTGCCGGCGGCGAAAAGCCCCGGCTTTTCTATGGTGATTACGGATGCAAAAGGATCGTCCTCAAGTATGTGACTACGAAGGATCGGATTATCAGACGCGCTTCTGGGAAAATGCCGATCGTGCATACGAAGATCGCGTCGAAGCGATAGCACTGAAGCGTTTACTGCCGGCTGATGGCGATCTGTTATTCGAGGTGGGCGCAGGAGCCGGACGGAATACAGAACGTTATGCAGGTTATAAGAAAATCGTCCTTCTGGATTATTCCTTCTCACAGTTGAAACAAGCCCGCGACCGGCTTGGCGATAGCCCACGCTACTGCTATGTTGCGGGAGATGTGTATCATCTACCTTTTGCTGCATCAATCTTCGACGGTGCGACGATGATCCGCACCCTGCACCACATGGCCGATCCCCTCGCTTCCTTGCAGCAAGTGCGAAACACGCTCAAGCCCGGGAGTATTTTCGTCCTGGAATATGCCAACAAGCGGAACATAAAAGCGATCGCACGTTGGCTCTTCCGCCGTCAATCCTGGAATCCCTTCGATCCTGAACCGATTGAATTTGCCGAACTCAACTTCGACTTTCATCCCCAAACTGTGCGGAGCTGGTTGGATAAAGTAGGCTTTATTATTGAGCGACAATTATCCGTATCTAACTTTCGTCTTCCATTCCTAAAAAAGCTGGTTCCGGTTAATCTCTTGGTCACGCTGGACTCTTTGGTGCAGTGGACCGGTGCGTATTGGCAATTGTCACCGAGTGTTTTTGTGCGATGCAAGGCGGCCGGCGGAGACATGGAAATATCGAAAGAAAGGTTTTGGAAGTGTCCCGTCTGCGATTCGATAGACTTGGAATCCATTGAAGAAGGGCTTCAATGCAGTACTTGTAATAATGTGTGGGCCTTCAGGGAAGGCATTTTTGATTTTCGGGAACCTTTGCAGCAATAGCGTCCTCTACGAAACAGGACGTACTCCCAATGACATCGAAGGGCCCGCGTTCGCACTGGCATCGCCCAACTAAAACAACTCGAGTATCACCGGCTGCCGCGACACCTGCACTATGATTTACTCGAGACAGTACTTTATTTTCCCGGCGATAGATTCGAATTATTTGAACAGTTAACGTACAATCACATGAAAACGCGCGACGCTGGGGCTTATCCAACGTATAGATAGTTAAATAGGATCTGGAGGCTTGCATGGATACGAAAAGACGCTCGAATCTTGGCGCGGGATTGGTGCTGATACTCATTGGTGTTGCTTTCTTACTCGCTCAACTATCTCCGGATTGGTATGAGTGGATAGATCCCGTCGATAATTGGCCTATGATTATCGTTGGAGTTGGATTGTTGTTATTGATTATGGGGCTGCTAAGCGGCGTACCAGCCATGGCCGTGCCCGCATGTATTGTCGGAGGTGTCGGCGGGTTATTGTACTGGCAGAATATAACCAACAATTACGCAAGCTGGTCCTATGCCTGGGCTTTAATACCAGGTTTCGTGGGTGTCGGTGTGATTCTTTCGGGACTGCTTGGGGCCGGCATTAAACAGTCGTTGCGCGAAGGGTTAAATCTAATCAAGATCAGTTTATTAATGGTAGCGATATTCGGCTCGATTTTTGGAGCAAGGGACTTTCAGGAACCTGTTTGGCCAGTTCTGCTGATTTCGGTTGGTGTTCTTTATCTGCTTCAAAGTATCTTCCGTTGGACGTGAGATATTTAGCCAATGAATTGCAAATTGGCAACTGATGTGAAAAGGAAATCTATATCTTCTGTGTAACGAAATCTTCGACTGCATCGGTGATAGACGACAGATCGCAAGACGTTTGATGGGAGATCTTGGAGAACGTAAATATGGAAGCGAAGAGAATGAGGCGCAGTAACACAGATAAGATGATTGCAGGTGTGTGTGGCGGTTTGGGTGTTTATTTCGGCATCGATCCCACATTAATTCGTTTGGCCTTTGTGCTCTTGCTCTTTGTAAATGGCGTCGGTGTAATCCTCTACCTCGTACTTTGCATCGTGCTTCCCTCCAGTGAGTTGGCTGACGGTATTGGCACAAGGGCAAATGCGGCTGAAAGAACGGATAACTTCTCAAACAAGGTCCAATCGCTTGTAGATGAAGGTCTGCGTACAACCCGAGCTTCGGGTGACCAGATCGCTGTAATTGTCGGAGCAACGCTGGTAGTGTTCGGCGCTGTCGTTTTACTCAAAACGATCAGCCCCATGCTTTTCGGCAGCTTAAGCAAATTCTTCTGGCCGGCAATCCTGATCCTGGGTGGGATGGTTATACTCCTGCGCTCTCCAAGAGCGGAATAGTTCCGAAAGCGAATTACACCACCTCGACTTAAATTGAACTTAACGGCACTTTAATACCGCCAGCCACGATGATTGATAAAGTAAATTGGAATTTCTTTCCAACATCAATCCCCGACTTGTGGAAAGGTGTCCATGATGACGACAGCATGGGAGAACCGATTAAGTGCGAATAGCCTGGTCCTGGCAGATGGTGGCATGGGGACTACCCTTTTTTCTTTAGGACTTGACCGGGGCATCGCTCCGGAACTATGGAACCTTGAGCGATCGGAGACTATCGCCGAGATACATCGTGGCTATATCCAAGCGGGACCGCAAATTATCCTGACGAATTCATTCGGAGGGAATCGTGCCCGGCTAAGTCGTCATAACATCGGCGATCAATCGAGCGAATCCGAATAAGGCTTCCCTAAATCGTAATCTACTGCACCGATAGAAGTTCAATCTTTTCGGCACCAAGACTATGATAGTATCGTAGTTATGCTGCTGGCCATCTACACGCGAAATTTACTATACTCTCCACGGAGGTAAAGCGTAATGATGAGATCTTCATCGGACGACCGCCGAGCGATGGAAGAACGTATACGCGAAGAAGGCCGCCTGCCGCCAGGCCAATCGTTAACCCTTAAATTCCCGGTTTTACATTATGGTGCCGTTCCAGTATTCAATCCCGACGCGTGGATATTTCGAATATGGGGGGAAGTTAAGCAGACAAAGTCCTGGACATGGGATGAATTCCAGGAATTGCCTCGCACCAAGCTCACGTTGGATTTACATTGCGTTACACGCTGGAGCAAGTTTGAGACGACATGGGAAGGTGTCGCTTTGCAATCTATTGTTGAAGCCGGCTTGGTCGAATTGAAACCATCCGCCCGATACGTTATGCAGCATTGTGAGAATGGTTTTACAGCAAACATTCCCATCGAGGTAGCCCTTGCCGATAATTTTCTGCTGGCTACAAGCTACAATAATGTCCCACTTACACCGGAACACGGTTTCCCCTTGAGGGGCATGATTGGATCGATTCCTGGGCGAAAACAATTAAAGGACCTGTATCTTTGGAAAGGTGGAAAATGGTTAAGAGGTCTGGAGTTTATGTCCTCCGATCGACTCGGCTTTTGGGAGCAAGCTGGATATCACAATGATGCTGATGTTTGGAAGGAACAACGCATCGTTCAGTCCACTTGAGAGGTTCTGTGATCCATCCGAGTGCACCTAAAGTCCCAGATGTACAAGCTGCTTCTCCCGTAGTATTCAGAATTGTATAATCAATGATGATGAATGAAGATGATACAAGAGAAGCGCGCGAGCGCATGGTTGAACAGCAGCTGCACAAGCGAGGCATTTCCAATACGCGGGTTCTCGATGCCATGCTCAGAGTCCCGCGGCATGTTTTTGTGCCGGTGGAAAACAGAAATCTAGCATATGTGGATGCACCGTTGCCAATAGGTCATCACCAGACCATTTCGCAACCGTATATCGTGGCTTTAATGAGTGAATTGCTCGATCTTGATGGCAGCGAGACCGTTCTTGAGATCGGCACGGGATCTGGATATCAGGCAGCAATATTGGCACAACTGGCCAGGAGAGTATATTCTCTCGAACGCATTGAAGAGTTGGCCAATGAAGCTCGTCAAAAACTGGATTCTCTTGAACTCGATAATATCGAAGTGATTGTAACGGATGGATCGTGTGGTTTACCCGAATTTGCGCCCTATGGGGGGATTATCGTTACCGCCGCCGCGCCGAACGTGCCTGAACCTATGAAAGAGCAATTGGATGACGGGGGAAAGTTGGTGTTACCTGTAGGTGGGCAAAGCGGGCAAATGCTTGAGTGCTGGATAAGACGCGCAGATCGGTTTAGACAAAAACATGTTGTGCCGGTATCCTTCGTTCCTTTGATCGGTGACTATGGCTGGGAAACCGATGAGCGCTCATCCTCCTCCTGGTGGTAAAAAACGCCAGCGTCATTCGAGATTGATATAGAATTTTATTCTACAGCGGCATAAGTTCACCTGGTCCGTTATTTGCCGGTAAACGCAATAACGCTTACTGGATAACTTTCTTCAATATGGAAAAGGAGAGGCGGGAACAGCTTAGCTGGTTATGGAGGAATGCATATCTGTACTCACTTCCACCAAAATTTTCACGCAGCGTATTTCGTCACTCAATACCTCGAATGTGCGTGTCTAGCGAAAGGGCCAAGTACTGAAGAGGAACGATAGGGTTTTCTCCATCCAGATATATTGTGACACAATATACGCCAGCGCTATTACGGCGGAATAGGACCATATCGAAGCGGAAATCTATGTCTTCGATTCTGGCAACGACTGTAATGGATCGAGACGAATCACCGATGTCCTCGGGCATCTCTAATTCTTGTTGATCGATTACTTCTTCAACACCCAGATCCTCAATGAGTTGATTCGTGAATAGATCCATATCTTGGATGGCTGTATCGAAATCAGCCTGGTCTGGCTCATCTTGGATCAGAAATATCCAGCCGTAAATGCTTTCGAACGCATCGTTGGAGTCAATATAGCTAAATATGTCAACAATGGGATATTCGCCCTCAAACAAGTCGGGTTCTGTATCTAATCCCAATTCATCTAGGGTGGTTTCTTCAAATTCGACAGGCAAATCATCACTACTTAATGTCCAGCCAGAAGTGTCGGGCGGGACTTCAGTCAGGGTTGGCGTTGGGGTCCAGGTTGGGGGCAAAGGATTGCCTTCATTCTCATCCGGTGTCAACGTTGCGGTCGGTTGAGATTTACTCGTGGATGTCATGGTCGGCGTTTCCGGCGAGTGAGCAACGAGTTCATTTTCTTCGCCACCAAGAAGACCTGAATCGGCAAGGACGTAATAGCCCCCACCGATGACGACAGCGAAGGAAAGCACGGCCAAAACGGCAAGAAATGCAATCTGCCGACCTGTCATGCCGAAGCGGCGCCGACGCTCGCCTGAAGAATGCATCAGTTGTTTTCTCCCTGAAGGCATACAATCATCAAGATAACAATAAATATTCTAATCATTCCCCGATTACACGCCAGTGCTTCCTGATGCCCAGACATGCCTGGAGACCGTTCTATACACGATTTCCCGGGCTATGGATTATTCGGCAATGTTGGGATGATACGTTGGTCCAAAACGTATGCGAGATCTCGAAGAGAAACAGCCGCCGGCATACCGTCGACATAAGCTGTGAATATCATTGCCCCAGCAATATCCCTGCGGAATATGATGAATTCAACACGGAGATCCACACCTTCCACGTCCAAGAGATAACTATATCCCATGGCAACATCCCCGAGTTCCTCTAAATTGTCAACAGTCCTTCGTTCCAAGATACCATTGTGCTCGAAAGAATCGATAATCTCATCACCCTCAATTTCCGACATAGAGGTCGCTTCGTCAAACGCTTGTTGTTCATGTTCAAGGACAAGTCCCGTAAAGCCATAAACAACTTGAAACTCATCATCCTCCTTTGAGAAAGAGAATGTATTAACCATTTCGCCATTGCCGTCATCCCCGATGAATCCGGACTCTGGTTCCAACTCTTCAACAGGAACATTCTTGAAACCCATAGGAAGGTCGGAAAGCTGGATACCCCACTGCACATAATCGATTTCAGCGAGACCGAACGGTGTGGAAGTCCATGCTGGAGGCAGCTTGCCTCCAGCTTCGGGAGTTGATGTTGGTGCTGGCGGGGATTCCCCATCGGAAGCCACAGTTGGTGTTGTCTGTGATTGAGCGACAGGATCGTTTTCTGTCCCGCCGATGAGACCGGAATCCGTAAGCACATAATATCCCCCACCGATGACAATACCGAAGGACAGCAATGCCAATACGACGAGAACGGCAATTTGGCCGCCTGTCATCCCGAAGGAACTTAGACGCCCACCAGAATCATTCATCGATCGACTTCTCCCCAAAGAATAACTTTCGCTTGTTGACCCCCGAACATTTTAATAATACACCGATTGCGTGTCTGTACCACTGACCGCGAGCGAGCAGCTTAATCCCAACTTGTACACAGAATCCTATTCTATGGAGAATTTGACAGTGTCGAAAGGATGCGTTGGTCTAAAATCCTGGCGAAGTTCTGGATGGGGACTTCCACCGAGTATCCATCGACATACATGGTGAATAGAAGTACGCCAGCGACATCCCTACGGAAAGCAACGAAATCCACACGTATTTCGACGGCTTCCATGTCGAGGATAAAACTCTGCCCGAATGAAAAATCCCCGATGCCTTCCAAACCGATGATTTCAACTTGTTCCAGGATGTACAGAGGTTCAAGCGTGGAGATAATCCCCGCAAGGATGAACTCAGAATCGGATGATTGTTCGTCAAAGGCGGCCTGACTGCTTTGATTATGTATTCGTAAAGTCATTCCAGATACAAATTGAGGAGGTTCAGACTCTTTTGAAAAGGCGAACTGCTTCACTCTGGTTATGTCATCGATCCCTGCTACAACAAAAGGTAGCGCGCCGCCTTCATCAATCGGTTCGTTCTCGAAGCCCAGGGGCAAGTCCGATAGTTGAAGTCCCCATCGAGTGAAATCCGTTTCATTATCACTGGAAGGTGTGGGAGTCCAGGCTGGTGGAAGTTCGACACTCAGATCATCGGGGTATTGCGTACCATCGGTTTCGGCGTCCGCAGGTTTCGATTTCCCGCCAATGATACCCATGTCTCGCAAGATAAAGTAACCTGCCCCCAGCACGACCAAAAGGGTGAAGAAAACCAAAACGACAATCAGCACCTTCTGGCGCCTGCTCTGTCCCCGGGAACTCCATCGTTGCGATTTCTTGGTCATTTTTCACTTATCACACAAAGGGAAAGTTATTCGTGATGCAGCGGTCTGCCAGGATCAAGGACATGTGACGAGCTGAGGTGATGTGAAGCGAAATACATGCGAATTAATCAAATCACGAATCCGAACGGGCAGACGACCTTGTTTTCAGAATGCCCGTCAGCGACCAAGATGCATGGGCATGATTACATGGAGAAAGTCGCTCTGATTGACAGGCCGAATTACACCCGGGGACGAAGCCCCTGTGGTTTCAAGTGCGACATTGGGTGCATTGATTACATTAAGCGCTTCGGCTAGGAAGCGTACGTTGAAGGCAATCTCGATCGCTTCACCTTCGATGGTCGCATCGACAATGCTTTCGTTTGATCCGGTCTCAGCGGCAGTTGCAGAAACCTCGACAACACCCGGCTCGAGTTCGCTACCCGGTGTGATGCATAACCGCGCAGAATGCGCCGCTTCACGAGCAAAAATATCGGCCGCCTTGCAGGCTTTCAAGAATGCACTTGTTGGAAGCACACTGCGAGTCGTGTGGCTCGTCGGGATAATGCCCTGGTAATCTGGAAAAGGACCCTCAATGAGTTGTGATACCAACTCGGCATTCTTGCTGCGGAAGATTACCTGACCGCGATTGGGAGGAAGATGCATAGTCACAATCTCATCCTCCTCGGAGACTACCCGCGCCAATTCGGACAGCGCTCGTGCAGGGACGATCGCTTTCAATGCGCTGCTTGCCGGAGATGAAAGCTGAGCTTTCCTCACGGAGAGGCGGAATCCATCTGCGGCTGCCATCGTCATCTCGTTGCCTTCAATTTCGATAAGAACACCCGTAAGAACCGGTCGAGCGTCATCTGCCGAAGCGGCAAAAATAACCTGACGTATGATCTCGCGTAAATCTTCGATATTGAGATCTAGTCCGCCGTCCAGGTCGGATGGCGGTAGAGGGGGAAATTCTTGGGCATCAATGCACTTGATCTCGTTATTGAAAACGCCACAACGCACGTTGATCGATTGCGTACGCACATTGAGTTCCATTTCGACTTTTTCATTGGGAAACGTATTTACCAAGTCGACAAAGGTGCGCGCGGGAATGGTCGTCGAACCATCCTCTTCAACTTTCGCCCCAATCCAGCAGGTAATTCCCAATTCGAGATTGGTTGCTGAGAGCCGAAGACGGCCATCTTCAGTGGCGACAAGCACGTTCCCCAGAACGGGAAGCGTACTGCGCTGCGCTACAGCACGTGCAACGATACTCAATCCACTGGCAAGATTTTCTTGTAGGCAAGAGACTTTCATTTGCAACTCATCCTTGGAATTCGATCGTAACTGTGAGGAAGTATACAACGAAGAACCACACGGGACAATGCCACATGGACAAGGTTAATCATCTGGCTTAAACTTGAGTCATGGACGCTTCATTCGACATCGATGATTTACGCCGCATGGTGATCCGCCTCTCCCGACTGGTGGAGATCAGCGTGACGCTAAACTCAACATTGGATCTCGATCGTCTCTTGCAGTTCATCGTTGAATCGGCAGCCGACCTGCTCGAAAGTGAAGAGGCTTCGATCCTGCTTGCTGATGAAAAAACTCACGAACTTAGCTTCGTGGCTGCTACCGGCAGGGATCCGCTTGAGCTGCGCAAAATCCCCGTTCCATTCGAAGGATCAATTGCGGGGACGGTTTTTCGGGAAGAGAAGCCGTTGATTATTAACGAAGTGGAAAACGAAACTCGGCACCTCGGCAATATTAGTGAATCAATCAGTTTTGAAGTACATTCCCTCATTGCAGTTCCCTTGCGCATTCGAGATAAAGTCACAGGCGTCTTAGAGGCACTTAACAAACGCCATGGCCAATTCGACGAGATGGATTTACAAACTCTTTCCAACATCGCCTCACAGGCTGCCGTTGCCGTGAACAACGCTCGCCTGGTTGAAGCACTTACGCGGGCTTACGATGAAGTGGGTGAGCTCGACCGATTAAAGAGTGATTTTATTGCCATCGCATCACATGAACTACGTACACCTTTGGGTTTGATAATGGGATATGCAGCCCTCCTCAAGGAGGGTGCAGATACGAAAGCCTCGGAACATGCCGAAGCTGTGCTTTCGTCGGCGTTGCGAATGCGAGCACTAATCGAAGCAATGACGAACATGAATATGCTGCAGGCAGGTTCTGCGGAAATGGAAACCCGGGAGATTTCCCTGCAGAAAGTTGTTCAAACTGCGCATGACGAAGTAATCGGTCTGGTGGATACCAAAGACCAGATGCTTTCCATCTCTATTCCAGAAACGCCGATCGAGATAATCGCAGACGAGCGTAAACTTACACTCGCTCTTGTCAATATCCTGAACAATTCAATGCGTTTCACCCCGGCCGACGGCCATATTGAAGTACGGCTCGAGAGAAAGGGGCGTGAAGCCTGGATTGAAGTCAGCGATAATGGCATCGGCATCCCGGAGGATCAACTCGATCGGATCTTTACCGGTTTCTATCAAGTGGACGATCACATGAAGCGGCGTTACGAAGGTCTCGGGTTGGGTTTAGCGATTGTGAAAGCTATCGTTGAAGCGCACCAGGGGCGTGTTTGGGCGGAAAGTGAGGGCGTTGGTCGCGGCTGTACTATAACAATCGCTTTACCCCTAACATCCTGAACAAAGCGAACCTCGGATTCCTATCGATCCCGACAACCGAAAAGTCTTATATCGATATGTGGTTCGAATCAGACGCGGGTGGTCAACCTTATTCTGCCAGGCGAAAGACTGTATCTCCGGGGCGCACACGGTCCTTGACCTTAATCGCCACGTCGGAGCCTGCTTCGGCTTCGGTTACGTCTTGATGTTCAATCTGCAAGGATTTGATTTCCTGGGAGAAGTCGGTGTGTTTTCCGGCGAAATGCAGGCTCTCTCCGAGTTTTATGCCTTTCTTGATTTTCAAGACGGCTACACTGATCTTACCAAAGTAATGGGTTACTTCGCCGATTTTTTCTTCGTTTGCCATGTTCACCCTCCCTCGGCTGCTTACTGAATTACGATTGTGTGATCAACAAATGATATTTCGATTGTACATCCAGTTTGGTGTCCGTCAACTCGCAAGGACAGATTCGTCCACTCCGCTCGACTGCTCCCGGGGTTCATTGATCTTGATCAATACAACAGAGGAAATCAGGAAGAGTACGGCATAAATAGCAAACAAGAGCAGGTACCCGAGCCCTGGCGTCTCAGGTACAGCTCGAGTTATTGAATCGGCTAATGGGCCACCGATATAAGCACCGATGGCACCCGCTCCCGCACCGGCCAGATTTGCGATGCCCAGGTATCTTCCTGCCTCACGCTTCGGTACCAAATCCGTTCCCAATGCCCAATTCGCACTGTAAAACAGGCCGGTGCCACCACCGATCAGGCTTGCTCCTATGAATAGAACCGTCAGGTTTGGAGCCAGTATCGTGATCAGCGTACCTGAAGACGAGATAAGGGAACTGGTAAATAGAATCCTTTTACGACCAAAACGATCGGCAAGCCACCCACTTGGAAGGGCGATGAAAAGAAGAAACAAGCCAACGACCATGATCAATTGACTGGCGGGTTCTGCAGCTTCTTCGTTGGAGTAGCCAAACCTTCCCTGCAAGAAATAGATTGCAAAGGCGGCCAGGTTCGAAGCCGGAACCAAATAGGCAAGACGATATACAATCCACCAAAAGAAGTCTTTATTCTTCCGAACCGCATTACCAACTGCAGTACGAACACTCAACCACACACCCAGACCAATGACAAGGATCATCGCAGCCAACCCCAGAATCCCAAGATAGACGAGCAGTGCAGTCGTTGGCGCGCTTGCTTCAAGATGGACGGCGATCCATTTAACGAGTTCTCCCACACACAAAATGCTGCCCGCAAAAACGATTGTCATGGACAGCAAACGAATAAATGATGACCAGTTATCTCTCGCAGGCGCTTGTGCCAATGGCGTTTCCCGCACCAACATCGTAATGACCATGCATACGAATAGAATGATACAGGCCACAACAATCCCCGCGTTCAATTTACCCACTGCGATCAGCTTCCCAATCGTAAAGGCAACGAGAATGATGGTAACAGGCAGCTCAAACAAAACCTTCACAGCAGAGAAGCGACCCCGTTGATCTTGGGGAACGAGATCGGGTATGAGTGCTTGTTGTGCACTGTAGGCAGTGTTGGAAGAAATAGACAACAAAGTCGCGCTTGCAAAGAGCACCCAGTAACCCGTCATTCCTTCAAGACTTGCGGAGTAGCCAATTACACCAAAGAAGATGATGTCCAACAGGGTCCCGATGAAAATAAACGGCCGACGGCGTCCCCAACGCAGTGTGCTTCGATCCGACAACATTCCCATAAACGACTGGGTGAGAATTGCGACCATCAAGGTCCACAGACGAATACTACCCAGAAACGAACCCTTGACCGATTCACCGACAAAGCGCTGAACGAGGATCGGCCCCACCAACGGCGTGAGCGTGCTCGTGATCGTGGTCAACCCAACCCAGTAAATATTGATGGTGATGTAGTCGTACCAATGCAGCTTCTTTATCATGACCCCCGGCTATCCTCTATGGCATTGTGGAAGAAAGGTATCGTCACCTTTTTTTGGGCGTGGTGGGCTACGAAACGCCTACGCCTTGACCTGCTGGTTGTAGAATTCACACAAGTCCTGCAGCACGCAAGACGGGCATTGCGGCGTTCGAGCATGACAGACCTCACGCCCGTGACGGATCAGGTTGAGGTGTGCCGCATAGTAGCTGTCTTGCGGGAAGATCTCGGCTAAAGTCTGGTGTGCTCGTTCGGCGCTCGTTTTTGTTGACCTCAGGCCAAGTCGACCGCTGACGCGGTAAACATGCGTGTCAACTGGGAATGCGGGTTTGTCCAGCGAAAAAAGCATCACAATCGACGCCGTCTTGGGGCCCACACCTTTGAAGCGCGTTAACCAGTCGAACACTTCATCCGTAGGCCAACCCCGCAGAAATTCGAGATCGAGCTCACCGCGTTCCTGCGTGATTTGCTGCAGCATGCTCTGGATGTGTGGACCTTTTTGATTGGCAAGTCCAGCGGTTCGAATAGCGTCGATGACCAAATCGGAATCGGCGTCACGTACCGCCTCCCAGGTGGGAAAGGCAGCACGTAAAGCATCGAAAGCTCGATCGCGATTAACATCGTTTGTATTTTGGGAAAGGATCGTAGATACCAGCTCATCCAGTGCAGGCAGTGGATTGCGCCATTCGGGTTGGCCGTATGCCGCTAAAAGACGTCGATGGACTTCCAGGGCGTGCACTTCGGGGACATCCACCGCCACTTACTTTCCCATGTGCTTGATGACAGCATCACCAAATTCGGAGCACTTTAACTTCGTCGCTTCCGACATGAGGCGGTGGAAATCATAGGTGACGGTCTTGGCTGCGATGGCTCCTTGTATGCCGTGAATAATGCGATCTGCAGCCTCGTTCCAGCCCATATAGCGCAGCATCATTTCGCCGCTGAGAATCAACGATCCCGGGTTGACCTGGTCCAAATCCGCATATTTCGGAGCGGTGCCATGGGTGGCTTCAAAAATCGCGTGACCAGACTCGTAATTAATATTCCCGCCGGGCGCAATGCCAATACCACCGACCTGTGCAGCGAGGGCATCCGAAAGATAATCGCCGTTAAGGTTCATCGTAGCAATCACGTCGAACTCGCGGGCGCGGGTGATGGTTTGCTGGAATGCGATGTCGGCGATGGCATCCTTAACGAGTAGACGCCCCGCATCCAGGGCTGCCTTTTGCTCCGCATTTGCAGCCTCCTCGCCTTGCTCGGCCTTGGTGCGGTCCCACTGCGACCAGGTGTATACACGGTCGCTGAATTCGCGTTCCGCCAGTGCATACCCCCAACTGCGGAAGGCACCTTCCGTGAATTTCATAATATTGCCCTTGTGGACCAGGGTTACGGAACGTCGCTTATTATCGAGCGCGTAGCATATGGCAGCGCGTACCAATCGTTCGCTGCCCTGTTTGGAAACGGGTTTCAAACCGATGCCGGAGGTCTCCGGAAAACGCATCTTCGCATATTCCTCGGGGAAATTTTCCTGCAGCAATGCTTTAAATTTCTCGTTCTCTTCACTGCCTTGTTCGAATTCCACTCCGGCATAGATATCTTCCGTGTTTTCCCGAAAGATGACCATGTCAACATCTTGCGGTTTCTTGACCGGCGAGGGAACGCCCTCGAAGTAACGGACCGGACGGATGCATACGTAGAGATCGAGGGCTTTACGCAAGGCGACGTTGAGCGAGCGAATGCCGCCGCCAATCGGTGTGGTTAACGGACCCTTGATGCCTACGAGAAATTCGTTAAAGGCTTTCACAGTCTCTTGCGGCAGCCAGTCGCTAAATTGATCGTGGGCTTTACCACCGGCATAAACTTCCATCCAGATGATACGACGTTTGCCGCCGTATGCTTTTTCCACGGCCGCATCCAAAACGCGTACCGAAGCGCGCCAGATATCCGGGCCGGTTCCATCCCCCTCGATAAATGGAACGATGGGGTTATCGGGAACGTTTAATACGCCGTTGGAGATGGCAATCTTCTCACCATCACCCGGTACGCTGATTATCTTATAGGTCATTGATACGATACTCCTTCAAAATAGAGCCAATTTTTTCTTGTGGGATTATAGCACGGGGAAATTGCACAATTACGGATTCCGTCGGAGCTTGGAGAAATACAACATTATATGTGGCTTTTGTAAACGTTCCAGAAAGACGCACTTATGTAAACCGCACTCATTTAGCGGTAACGTCGCCTGCTTATGCCTCCAATAGCGATGGATTTATTCGTAGCCATGGGGGTGTACTTGATGCCATTCCCAGGCACTGGCGATGATCTGTTCCAGATCAGGATATTGTGGTTTCCAACCCAACTCATTCACGATCTTGTCCGCACATGCCACCAGGCGCGGTGCATCGCCGGGTCTGCGGGGAGATTCCACGGCTGGAATTGGATGGCCAGTAACTTCACGCGCGGTCTCGATCACCTCCCGCACTGAATATCCAGCCCCATTTCCCAGGTTGTAGATCAGACGATCGTGATCTTCGAGGGTATCGAGTGCAAGCAAGTGCGCGTCGATCAGATCCTTGATATGAATGTAATCGCGGATCGCCGTGCCATCCGGTGTGGGGTAGTCGCTGCCGTAGATTTGCACTTTTTGGCGCTGACCAAGAGCGACCTGAAGGACGAGTGGGATAAGGTGCGATTCGGGTTGATGCGCTTCACCGCGATCGGGCAGCGCACCAGCGGCGTTGAAGTAACGCAGTGCGCTGTAGTGCAAGCCATGAATACGGCGATACCATTCCAGGGTTTCCTCGATCATCAATTTGGTCTGGCCGTAAGCGTTGACGGGTTCGATACTGGATTCCTCCGACAGCGGCTCATCGCTGGAGGCATAGACCGCCGCGGTGGAAGAGAGGACGAAGCGGCGGATGCCGGCTTTATAACACGCCTCGATCAAACCGATCGACAGCGAAACATTGTTGTAAAAAAACAACCCCGGAGTCTTCATGCTTTCGCCGGCTTCGATGAAGGCGGCAAAATGCATCACGGCGTCGTAGTTCTCGGCGGACAATTCGGTTTCCAACCGCTCTCGGTCGGCGAGGTCAGCGTGGACGAAGCGCGCGCCATCCGGGATGGCTGCGCGGTAACCCTTTACGAGAGAGTCATACACCGTCACCTGATGTCCGTTTTCGAGCAGAATCTGAGCTGCGGCAGAACCAATGTACCCGGCGCCGCCGGTGAGAAAGATATTCATGGAATCTACCTTGTGAAAGGATATATATCGGGTTGAATTATAACGGCATTCATCGTGGTATATATGCGAATCGATCTCGATTCCTGAGATACGGCGAACGTACCGTGGAGCGTCATTATTCGGTTTTACTCCGTCAGGATTTCCAGGTTGGCCAATGACGCCACCAGGTGTTTCGTCTCGCCATCGTCAAAAATGATGGTTACCTCTTCATCACCGAATTCAACCTGCGTAGATAAAACG
Organism: Anaerolineales bacterium; assembly: GCA_034430895.1. Classification (GTDB taxonomy): domain Bacteria; phylum Chloroflexota; class Anaerolineae; order Anaerolineales; family E44-bin32; genus WVZH01. Next base: position 115,690 of record DAOUDW010000112.1, read on the forward strand.
GTTCCCTCTCCGAATTGGGGATGTGCCACACGCATACCCGCCTGAAAGTGAGCCTGTGTTTCGGGTACAGCGGATTCGCGCCAGCGAGTTTGGCGCTGGAAGGATACCTGATCCCACGCATATCGATTGGGATGAATGCCTTCAATTTGGTCTGGTGGGAGATCGTCGAGGAAAGGTGAAGCATCACTGAGTGTGGAAACACCAGCCTGTCGGCGGCGGAAGGCGCGCAGTAAAAAGAGTCGATCCTGCGCACGGGTTATTCCTACGTAGAAAAGCCGGCGTTCCTCCGCCATCGCTTCAGCATCGTTGAAGGAACGCTGGTGGGGAAGCACGCCGTTGTCGAGACCGATGATAAACACGATGGGGAATTCGAGTCCTTTTGCAGCGTGAAGCGTAAGCAGCGTGGGGGCGTTCAACGATTCCGTCAGCGTATCCTGATCCGAAACGAGAGCAACGTGCTCCAGGAAAGTGGTCAATCCCATTTGTGCGAATTCCTGAGCTGCCGCGCGCAACTCCAATACATTGCCCCAGCGCTCCAGGCCTTCCTCCGTTCCATCGTCGATGTAATTACGGTAGTCGATGTCTTGCATGATCCGGTCGATCAAAGCATCGATGGAAAGCTCTTCGCGCTGTGCAAGCCAGCCTTGCAACTGGCGACCGAAATCAGACAGGGCGCGATTCGTCCGCCCGGTAATAAGTGATCCCGCATCCCCGTCCGGGTTGGTCACCAGGCTGGAGAGCGTTTCGTACGGCGTAAGCTGTAAACGTTCGGCAGTATCGAGCAATGCTTCGATCGTCTTTGCACCGATGCTGCGCGGTGGTGTGTTGATCACACGTAGCAAGGCAACTTGATCGTGTGGATTGTGAATCAAGCGCAGATAGGCAATAACGTCCTTGATCTCACGGCGGCCATAGAAACGTTGGGCCCCCACGATACGGTAGGCCAGGCCGGCTTTAAGGAAGGCTTCCTCCAGCGCGCGGGATTGCGCATTCGTACGATACATCACAGCGCAATCCCCGGGGTCGATTTTCTCCATCAGCGTCAGATTGGCGATGGTATTCACGATGTAGCCAGCCTCATCGTTCTCGTCATACGCTTCGTGCAGCGTGATCTTCACCCCCTCGCCACGTTCGGTGAAGAGACGCTTCGGCTGCCGGTTGGGATTGCGATCGATCACAGCCATCGCTGCGTCCAGGATGGTCTGCGTCGAGCGGTAATTCTGCTCCAACAGGATCAATTGCGCATCCGGATAATCCTGGCGAAATCTGTGAACATTGCGGTAATCTGCGCCACGCCAGCGGTAAATGGATTGATCGGGATCGCCAACGACGAAAAGATCCGGCTGAAGCCCCGCCAGGTTGCGCAGCAGCACGTATTGTGCGGTGTTCGTGTCCTGGAATTCGTCGACCAGAATATGCCGGTAGCGTTGTTGGTATTGCAGGCGGAGATCGTCGTTTTCTTGCAGCAGCCGCACAGCGAACAAGAGCAAATCGTCAAAATCGAGGGCGTTATTTATGCGTAATTTTTCCTGATAACGTTCATACACCCGCCGAGTGATCTCCGCATTGTAGTTTTCGGCGCTGAAATCTTTCAGTTCGATGAGTTCGTTTTTAGCGCGTGATATGCCGCCGTGTATCTTCCGAGTCGAGACTTGCTTGGGGTCGATGTTCAACTCCTTGAAAGAAGCACGGATTAAGGATTCTTGATCTGTGTCATCGTAGATCACATACTCGCGCGTGAAGGGCAATCGCTCCGCCTCACGGCGCAGCATGCGTGCACACAGTGAATGAAACGTCCCCAAACTCACACTCGACCGGGCGGCGGTTTGTTTGTCCGCGGTTTCATCGAGTAAACGCGCTACGCGGTTGCCCATCTCGCGCGCCGCTTTGTTGGTGAAGGTCACAGCCATGATCTGATTTGACGGAACACCAACATGACTGACGAGATAGGCAATACGATGCGTAAGCACTCGGGTTTTTCCCGATCCGGGTCCTGCGAGAACAAGTACGGGACCTGGATCTGCGGTTACCGCTTGACGTTGTTGGGCGTTCAGTTTTTCGAGGAGTTTCATCAGTCTATTGAATGGGTTATAGATAAATTGGCCGGATTAAAGAAAACAGGGATCACGTTCCCTGGTTCCCTGGTCCCGAATCCCTATTGTCATTCGTGACGAAAGCCAATTCATTCTAACGAACCCTTTGCCGATCGACAAGAGCAGCGTTCACGAAAGGTGAGGGCCGAGATACAACACTTCCGGCCCTGCGAGCAGTCCTTCCAGGGGTTTCGAAGCCAGATTCATCACTCGGCTGTCAGCGAAATACGGAAAATCAAAGTGAATTTCATCGCCGGGTTGACTTTCAGGAATAGGCATCAAACGAGCTGTAAGCGGTTTATTATGTCGCAGCGCAACCGCGCCGAGATCCAGTAAAACGGCGCTGATGGCTTCGACGCTGACGTCACCTGGAAGCGGTATGGTATCCAACCCGGTGCCGCACATCGTGGCATATAACAGCAAGGCATTGATACTAATCGCCTTTTTAGCTGCGGATGCCGCCAAGACAAGATCCTCTAACACAGGCAGAAACAAACCGCAGAACCCTGTACGTTTGAATTGGGCGCGGTCGAGGCAGTCTGCAAGAAAGGCTACACCTGCTGCCGTGCCGCTTAATCCTACGGTAGGGATGCCCAGAGCTTTGAGCGCACTCCCAATCGAGCGGGCTTCTTCGGGGTATGGCGCCATGGAAAAATCGATGCCCATAAACTGCGTTTCATGTTTTGCTGTCGCTCGTTCCGCAATGCTCTGCATCGAGGCGGCGTGATTTTCGATCACGCTAACGAGACGGCGGCGTGCGATGGAAAGCGATCGAGCTTCAAGCAGGGATTCAACTGCCAGATCGGCCGACTCGGTGGCAATGGCAATCGCTGTATTTCCACCTCGATGATACGCGGCCGGGAAAAAGGGCGTTCCGGGGGAAACGTTGGCAAGAGATGCAAAGCGCATATTGGAGAAACCATCCTCCTTGAGTAAAGATGCTTCCAGGATGGCGCGAGCACAAGCCCTCACCGCAGACAGCGAGATTCCATTTTCGGGATCGGCGAACAATCCTGATGTGAAAATGATTTCTGTAGCACCGAGTATATTGGGGATAACAGTATAGCCATCGAGCTCATCAGGCAATGCCGGACCGACGGCAGCATAATCGATCGCATTGACAAAACTCTCTGCTTCAAGTTGTCGGGCGAAGTCGGCTCTTTGATTTATCGGAACAGGCGCTTCCATTTCTGCCGGTGGCGGTGTGGCAATACGCAGCGTCTGTACTTCATAGCCAGAATCCTGAAGCATCTCCTTACAGGTCTGCAGACAGGACGCGATGGTCTTGATTCGTTTGGTATCGACCGGAAATCCGGGATCTAAAAAGCCGGTTAAAGCGCGAATTTTCATCTCTCTCCTCGCTGGCGTATGATCTCGTACAAAATAACAGCGGTCGTAACAGCTGCATTGAGTGACTCGGTATCTCCCGGCATGGGAACGCGAACGCGATGATCGACCAATTTTTCCACAGCAGGCTGCACGCCGCTTGCTTCTGATCCGATAATGAGACCCAAGGGCATTCGCCAATCGACATCGAAGTAGGAACGCTCCCCACGCATATCGGCAAGAAAGAGTTCCAATCCTTTGAGATGTCGAGGTATTTCTGCGACGGAAGACATCAGCATAGGAAGGTGGAAGTGTGCCCCCATGGCGCTGCGAACCACTTTGGGACTGTAGGCGTCAACCGTGCCTTCTGTAAAAAGTACGGCTTCCACGCCAGCCGCAAGTGCTGTGCGCAGGATCGTCCCCAGGTTGCCTGGATCGGTAAGACGATCGAGTACCAATGCCAGTTTGAGGCTCGCGGGGATTGGATGGTTGGGGATCGGCAGTACGGCCAGGATTCCCTGCGGCGTTACCGTGTCCGAACAGGCAGACATCACTTTGTCCGATACGGAGTACACCTCTGCCCCTGCTCGCTGCATGCCATGAATCAAACCGCGCCCGCGATCGTCCAGGTGATTCGTGTGGAAGGCCATTTGAAAGCGTGCTTGCGCGGCGATGGCTTCGTCTATGAGACGGGTTCCTTCAATGATAAAAACCCCCTCCTTATGGCGGGTTCTACGATTGTTTTGCAGATTGCGGATCAATTTCACGCGCGGATTGCTTAAAGAGCTAATCATGGCTGCAAGACGCTATCCGGCCAGCGGGAGGTGAAGGCGGCGGCAAATACACGAACACTGGGTTCATCAATCAGGGTGATGCGTATCTCTTCCAGTGTTGTTTCAGGATGTTGGCTGCAGAAATCGGTGATGGCGTCAAGAATCACTTCTGCGCCGCGTTCCTTCGGGAATCCAAAAATACCAGTGGAGATGGCGGGCAGCGCCAGATTCTTGAATCCGCGTTCATCCGCCAGGGATAACGCGGCCGTTACTGCGGTATGCAGCTTGGTATCCTCATCCCCTTCTCCCCATCTGGGACCGACGGCGTGGATCACATATCGACAGAGCAGTGAACCCGCGCCCGTCAACGCTGGCTTTGCATGGGAGATGGGGCCGTGTTCCCGAACCCAGGCATTGCTTTCATCCTGTATGCTCTTGCCTCCACTGCGCACGATTGCGGCAGCGATACCACCACCATGGAGCAGATGCGCATTGGCCGCGTTGACAATTGCGTCCACCTTCTCCTCGGTCATATCCCCGTGAATGAGACGCAGGCTCTGGCCCGTTGGCAATTTGTGTTCGGCGACCAATGTGGCCATAGGCCCCTTCCAGATGAAACCAATCTGCTATTGATTGTAGCATCAGAATCAAATCCACATAGGTTTCCATACGCATTCACAAGGTTAAACCTGATGGATTTTGAAGTCCGTAAAAGATATTGTATGCTGGTGGAGGATTGCGAGTTGCATGGCTGCTGATCATTCCCCCACAAAGATAGTTGAAGCGGCTCACTGCATAACCTCGAAGCAAGTCTTGTCTTCCGTGTCACAAATCGATCTTCGGCGACGTTTCAGATATGAGAATGAATACGATTTCAGCTTGCAGAGATACACAAGATCCGTCCGAATTGTGTAGGAAAGGATGTGGATTATGCGCGTAAACTATTTTAGGGATCTTCATGGGATAGTGGTAAAGGGCTTCTCCATTGGAATTGTCTGCGTTCTGCTCGTTTCCTGTGGCTTGATGGGCTGGGGAGAGTCCCTCGAACAAAAGGCTGCCGAACAGGAGGCAGAAGAAGAATTTGGTGAAGGATTGGATCTCGGCGAACCCGACACCGAGCTGGATGGCGAACTGGAATTCGATCTCAGCGACCCTGGGAGCGACGGAGGAGATTTGATCACCGGCCCCAGTGAGCCTTGTCCTACGACTGCGACAACCTACTATCTTTGGTACGATCATACCTGTGTATTGAGTATGAGCAGCCATGGAGATGAATTCTATTTTGAGGAAACATCGGGACTAAATCCGTTTGTCTTAACGATCGAATCTGATGGAAATGTAATTCACCACTATGACCCGAGAATTAATGAAGAAGACGTCGAAGCGGATGTATTCCTCGATATGAAGGGACACATTACTACTGACAGCGGTAGCTGTCCAATCACTAATTACACGGGTCGATACCCCATCCGCGCTGAGATTACAGGCCGCTGCGAGAATGGAATGGTGGATCTACATATCAGGATGGAAAAGATTGATGTTAATTTCACAGGGGACTGCCAGTTAACGAGCGGTATCGAGCTGCCCGGGATAACATCGGCGCCCGAGATCAATCACATTTTTGTCCATCGAGAAATCGGAGATGCGTATATGTTGGAGATTCCTGCCGGAGGAGCATTGGCTGGAATACCTGGCACTCTGAATTGCACATACTTATTTGTGCTGCAGCCGGCGTCGCTGGTGGCACCGGAAGAATTGGAACTTGTCCCACTCGTTCCTTCAGGGCAGTGATCTGTAGGAATGTGTATTTGAAATGAATATAAAACAGGACGCCGAGGCGTCCTGTTTCTATTATTGGCTTGATAAGAATTACTTCGATGCGGCTTCAACGACGGACGAAAACGCCTTCGGATCTCGCACAGCCAGATCAGCGAGCATTTTACGGTTGAGTCGAATCTCGCGCTGCTTCATGTCGTGGATCAAACGGCTGTAGGTTGTGCCGTTCAGGCGCGCCGCAGCGTTGATGCGCGCGATCCAAAGACGCCGCAAAACCCGTTTCCGTGTTCGACGATCGCGATAGGCATACCACAAGCTTTTGAGCATTGCCTCGTTGGCGCGTCGAAACAGGTTATTGCGCGTGCCGTACATTCCTTTGGTAAGTTTGAGGACTTTCTTATGACGACGGCGGGTAACGGTGCCGCCCTTTACTCTGGTCATGTTAATCTCTCCTGCAGACCCCTGGGCGCCGATGCGTCAAGCAGCATCCGTTTGGTACACCCAACGGCCGCAACCTTTGTTCCCACGGTTACGATGATTGGCCCGTTCGGGCGTTCGGGTTGGCCTTATATTTGCTTAGATACGGTGCCAACCGACGAACTCGCTTGGCGAGTTTCATGCTCTTTACCGGCACCATCTTGGAAAACAGTCGTTTGGTCCGCTTGGGGGTATTGCGGCGCAAGTGACCTTTGCCGCTAACCGTGCGAACGACTTTTCCTGAACTGGTTTGACGGAACCGTTTTGCGGTCGCCTTATGTGTCTTCAATTTATATTTGCCCTTACGTCCCACTTTACATCTCCTTCGAGACAGCACCGCGGACGACATTCAGTCCGCGGGGTAGAATTTCCTTTGTATTGTAGTTAATTCTACTACGCTTGCTTGCTCTTCTGTGGTGCCAACACCATCAACATCGTGCGGCCTTCCATGTCGGGCATCATTTCGATCATGCCGACATCGGAAAGCTCTTCAGCGATCTGCTTCAGATCTTCAAGCGCAATTTCGGGATATGTGATTTCGCGTCCACGAAAGCGAATCCGGACTCGCACTTTCTTGCCTTCGGTCAACCAGCGCCTCGCGTTACGTACTTTAAAGCCGCGATGGTGCTCTGACGTTTTTGGCCGCAGGCGGATTTCTTTGATCTCAACTTTGGTCTGCGCTTTACGTGCCTCGCGATCCTTCTTAGACTTTTCGTAAAGAAATTTCCCGTAATTCAGAACACGACAAACGGGCGGATCGGAGTTCGGCGCTACTTCGACCAAGTCGAGCTCGGCGTCCCGGGCGATGTCCAAGGCTTCTTTAACGGAAACTACGCCAACATTATTACCGTCGGGACCGATGAGACGAACTTCACGTGCGCGAATGTGTTCGTTAATCCGAAATTCTGATGCGCTGATGTTGTGCTCCTCCGCATGTTACGCTAAAGCCGCCCTGCGCACGAGCGACCCACTGGATTTTCGGATAATACCACGATATTGGGGAAATCGTCAATTGGGAATTGATTTCATGTAATTAAGAACTCTCTCTCAGAACAGAATCAATAGGAGGATTGAGATAAAAATTAGGAAGCGCCAAACTGACGGGCGCTTCCTTTGCAGAATCTTCAAGCCAATTTACTCGGGTTAATCATAAAACTGCCAAGCAAATCCGAAGTTGACGTTGGTCATGTTCTCGCCTTCTACGATAGTGACCGTTTGATAATAGCCATCCGCCCCGCGCTGTGGGTAGGTCGGACCGCCAGGGATGAGAATGACGTCATTGCCATCCGTAAGGGCACTATAGGAAACACAGTAGGTTCCAGCCGGCAGGCCGCTGAAGCTGTACACGCCATTTGCATTCGTCACCGCAGTGGCGAGCCCCGTCGATGGACAAGGGCCATTGCCAATGTGAAGTGTGACTCCAGCCCAACCGGTCTCAAAGGCGTCATACACCTGGTTGGGGCCAAACTCACCAATGTCCGGATCTCCCCAGGAGACACAGCCTTGTCCCAACACGACGGGTTCTCCCGCATGTCCACCGGTGAACTGACAGATTTCATGCCAGAGAACACCGCCGATCGAACCCAGGACAGGCGTTGGCGTAGGTGGAGAGAGAATAATATTCAAATCGGAAGGGTCGAAATTGATGCTAACAATCGAGGCTGAAATCCAGCAAGGCTTGGGACGATCCGGAAGTTGAGTAACATACCAGCTGTTGTCACTTACCCTGCCGATGGCTGGCGCCGATTCCCCTTCAAGCAGATAGCCATACTCATCGAAAACGATATTCGGTCCGGTACGGCAATTTGCATCCACGAGAGCCGTCAAAAATGGTGATACCTCTGTTGGTTCAAGGGTCGCTGTAGAAGTCGGAGCGCGTCTGGGCTCATCCTTGGTCGGTGTCGGTCGTGACGGCGATCCGCCCTGTCTGTCAGGCGTAGGGGTTTCCGTAATTACTTTTTTGGGTTCATCATCAGGCGATTGATAGCCGGGAAACTCACAGGCAGCGAAAAGCAATGACATCATTACCAGGACGATAATCCACAATCGTCGGTTGCGAGTATTCATTTCGATTTCCTTTCTGGTACGCTCTGGCAACAATGTAGTATTTATCTATGATGACTCTGTTCCATTCTTGGAACGAAATGAGTGGTCGATTTGTGACACATCGACACATTCTGAAGCGAGTGGGAACTCATCCAGATAAAATATCCGCTTCAATTCGTTTTCAATAGGAATCCTTGGTTAGAGTCATATCACCTACAGCAGAGTCTCCCGCTGCAAAGGCAACAATATATTCGAGGGAGATTTCCCCGGGGGTTACCGTCCCGACGGCGGAGATCTTTTCAATTCTCTCGTCCGGCACCGCTTCGCCCACGATAGCAACCTCACCGTCTTCCGTGACCGTGATGGATAGATCGCCGAACAACGGATCTCCGGGAATATTAAAGACAACGCCTTCGGCGTCGAAATTGCCGCTGTAGGAAATCGGATCGGGATCGAGGGCGCCAAACACGAATCCATCCAGATCCACTGTGAAGGTCAACGTGCCGTCTTCTTCGGCGTTTACTGTCGCGTGGATGCCACCGGAAGAACCAAAGGTGAGGTTACGCCATTCTCCACGCCAATCCCCCATATATTCCTGGAGAGCTTGAAAGATCGCATCTTCCGTTGGAGTCGGCGACGCTTCCGTCGTTGGCTCAGACACAAACGCGGCGGTTGGTTCCAATATTTTCCCCCCTCCGCATGCACTGAGCAATATAATCACGGCCAGTATCATGATGAACGCATACTTACTCATTATCTTCTCCTGGTATTGATCGGACAGCCGGGATTCGATCCTGATGCCTCAAAACGAACCAAACGACATCGCATGTGTAAATTCGACCTATATTATCGTGAATTTCATGATGTGCAAGTCGCGAGAAGTGAGATTCATCCTGTGGCGGGATGATTCCATCCGGTCATTATGAATCAACAACCGGCATATGAGGAGCATTCAAGAGTTCATCGTTAATGGCGTCTTGGCGTTGATCCTGTGGCGTGATCATTCCGTGCGGTGATTGATAAAGGGTCCGAGAATTTCCCCGATGCTGATCAACCCCAGGGTGATCAACGGAGTCACTCCCCAGGCGCAGCCCATAGCCAGCAGCCAGCGATGCGGTGGAGAAGCATCGCTAAAGATAACCAGTGAGAAAAGCACAGACAGCCATACGGTCAACAAAGGAAACGTCGCCAGCGCGGTGAGCAAGAAGGCCGCCGATCGACGCACTTTTCGTTTGCTGCTATGTGCACGTCCCTGAGTCCAGCGCCAACTCAGCACCGACCAGGCGATCAGGCTGTACGCCATGAGCACGAACATGATGGCGGCCCACAAGCCGGGATCGATGTGCCAATCGGCAAAGACGCCTCCTTCGCTGAAATAGCTGACAATCGCCAATACGTTAACCGTCAGGCTGATCAAACCGCTGATGATAACGAACACATTCGAACGCTTCATGGCGAGGTCCTGACTG
>DAOUDW010000113.1:0-3191 GCA_034430895.1 Anaerolineales bacterium
GATAACATATATTTCTTCTACCCCTCCGGGGGATCTAACCCTGCTCAATAAAACTGGACTTGTAGGGTCTGACACATCCATAACACAAAAATAACCTCCATCGCCCATATAGGCGAGTGTATCTCTTGCGGAATCAACAAAAACTGCACCACATGGACCGCTGAAATACCCCCCAACAAGCTCACAATTCAGCGAATCCGTCCTGAGTTTTCCACTCGATGTTCGAATCTCAGGGTTAAATCCTTTTTCCATATCTATCCTTTCCATTGGAGTTTGCGCGAATACATTCGTGATGACAAAGAAAAAAACAAGCAATATAAAAGTAATTTTAATAAAATGTCTCATAACCCCTCCTCTATTAAAAATTAGAATAATTTTCCTTACGTAAATATGTTATTAATTTATTTTTAAATGTCAACCAAGTTAGAATCTGAGACACGAAGATTTTATTCTATTGTTTTTCCCCAACAGTTTTAACCGGAACAAAAATCCACATAAGGATATATATTATTATCCCTGAACCTCCACCAAAGAATAATGCAATAAATATCATGCGAAAAATTATCGGATCGATATCAAAATACTCACCCAATCCCCCGCAAACTCCGGCAATTTTACGATAATCTTTTGAACGATATAGTTTTTTCATTTTATTATCTCCTTTTATTGTAATATATTAGATAATATACATTTTATTCACTAATTCGCCACAAAGACACTAAGACACCAAGTTTTTTGTTGTTTTTCTCTAAATCCCATATCCCATATCCTAAATCCTAAGTTCTGACTTATCCCAAATATATCTGAAACTCCCCGGGGTGAATTATTTTTTACCAATAAACTAATATACCAATACACTAATACCTGTTTTTATATTGCCAGTTTATGAATTCTAAGTTTGATACCAAAAATTCAAAAATCAAGACCTGACCCCTCTGTCTCATATAAAAAGTAGTCCACGATGTTATGCTATTTGTCATCTAACCACCTAACCAATTTAATTTGTCAAAGATTGAGATTTGACCCCAATTACACCAATTACAGATCAATTACAAACCACCAATTATCAATAGTAGGAGACGGACAGGCAGAGGGATTATCGTAAGCTTCCAATTCAACCCTAACAGTGCCTTCTACTTCAAATATTGGAGTGTAATCATATTCAACCCTCCACTCGTCAGATGCGATTCTAAACAAATTCATTTCTGAAGTATAATCTAAATATCCCGTATTTTCATCCGGACCGTCAATTCTTAAATATACCTTTGAAGAATCAAAACCAGTAAGTGAATATTTTATATCAATTCTTAAAGGTACCGGTATAGAATCAAAGGTCTGGAGACTAAAATTTGAACCCATATACATTTCAAATGGAATATATCGGATGAACATGCTGGAACTTCCTATTCCCGAAGAGGTTTGGACTTCAACGTCTATTTTATTATCTCCAACGACATACCAGTCTTCCGGAATATTTATTTCAAAAGTTGTTTGGCTATTCATAAATTGTTCCAGATAACTTACTGAATCCAGATTAAAGCTGATTTTGCTACTCGTAATAGAACTTCGGGCACAATTATCCAACTCTCCCCATATTCTATCTACTTTACTTGTTAAAATTACGGTATCACTGGCAGTATATTGTTCACCAGGACACGCTGCTACCCGATAAGATTCAAAAACAACAACAGGGTCATTCTCCACTTCCGTTGGTACATCAGAATCTTTACTGCAGCCATAGAATATTACCGCAAATGTTAAAATTGAAACAGCTATGAAAACCAAAAGAACTTTCTTTAAATACATTTACTTCCCCTTGCACAAAGCAAACAAAAAAATCTTTTGTTTTAATATAATATCTTTTACCGGGTATGACAAGACCCAGGTCAAGTCCTTTTTTTTATAAACTTTGAATATTTTCAATATTTTTAATGAATAAATCAATTTATCCCAAATAAACATTCTCATTATGCCAGGTTATGAATTCGGATTTTTCTGTGAAAGTTAAAATAAATTTTCATTTGGAATCTTTTCACATTTTAAGAAGTATAATGAAAAGTGTCTTTACCTCCCCCCAGGTGGGGGTTATTATTAAAGAAAAAGGAGGTTTAGTATGCTTTATCTTGGATGTGATGTACATAAGAATTATACTACAATGAGTTTTATTACCGAAGATGGTAAAGTGTTAGATACCAGTAGTTTTTATAATGACATTAAGGAGTTGAAAAGTTTGTTAGGAAAATTTCCGAAAGAGGAATTTTCTGCCGTTTTGGAAGCGGGATTAAACTGGGGAGTTATATACGATATGCTGGATTCTCTTTCGGAAGTAAAAAATGTTTCTCTTGCTCATCCGCCTAAAGTAAAAGCGATAGCATCAGCGAAGATAAAGACTGACAAAATAGACTCTAAGATACTTGGACAATTACTAAGAACCGATTTAATCCCTGAAGTGTGGATCCCATGTAAGGAAACGAGGATGTTAAAGGATATTGTAAGATTTAGAGCTTTTACGGTAAGAATAAAAACAATGATAAAAAACAGAATACATGATATTCTAAGGAAATCACATATTAATCCTCCGGAAGTTAAGGATATATTCGGTAAATACGGAAGGATGTGGCTGGAAGATATCGAACTTACAGATAAAAGAGCAGATAAACTACTTAGATATCATCTTAAATTAAAGGATACTTTTGAAGAGATGGAAATAGAATTAAAGAAATGGATAAATAAAGAAATGAAAACAAACGAAGATTTAAAATTAGTTAAAACGATTCCGGGAATAAGAGAAGTATTTGGACCTGTTATAGTTTTAGAGATAGATGATATAAATAGATTCCCCGATCCCGCCCATTTGCATTCGTACAGCGGACTTGTACCCTCTACTCATGTGTCAGGAAACACCAGTTATCATGGCAGGTTAATAAAGGGGAATAGGTGGTTAAGATGGGCCTTTATAGAGGGAGCTCATACATCTGTCAGGGTATCTCCTTATTTCAGGAAATATTATGACAGTGTAAAAAGAAAAGCCGGAAGTCAAGCAGCAAGTGTCGCGTCCGGGAGAAAATTAGCTACAATTGTATATAAGGTATTAAAAGAGAAAAGACCATACATCGAAGAATACAGAATAAAACAAAATATAGGTCGGTCGCCCTCTGTCAGGCCTAGCGGAGGTATTACCTCGCGCTCTT
>DAOUDW010000114.1:0-4502 GCA_034430895.1 Anaerolineales bacterium
TGACCCCAAATACACCAAATATACCACTATCCTTATCATCACCAAAAATCCTCTTTCTGTCGTTTCCCCTGCATGTCAAATGATAATAAGCACCGGGATATTGTATCCGTAATGGCCTTGCCATGTAATAATTTTAATATGATGAATTAATTTGTTAAGTGTTGAGATTTGACCCCAAATACATTGAGAAAAAGTCAATTAGTTGAGGAAGAGGTCATTCTACTAAATACACTATTAATTAATTTGTCAAGTGTTGAGATTTGACCCCAAATACATTTTTGACCCCAAATACATTTGACCCCAAATACATTGAGATTTGACCCCAAATACACCAAATACACTTAAGATTTGACCCCAATTACACTGGCTCCCCTTGACATATAATACATAATAAGTAATTTATTTAGGCAATGCAATTCAAAAAGAAAACTAAAAATATAAAGATAATTATTTTAATTGTTCTGATTATTGGTATAGCTACTTGGTTAATTGTTTCTAAATTAAAGAAAACTGACGTTCTCGAAGAAGAAGAAAAAAAATCAGAAGTACAACTACCCGTATCCTATCAAGCTAACATATCTAAGTTTTTATCAAAAGAAAAAAACGCTAAAATCCAATCTATTGTTAAAAAAGCAGATTCTTTATATAGTAAAGAAAAGTTCAAAGAGTCTGAAAATCTTTATTCGGAAGTATACGATTCATGTTTAAAAGCAAATCAAAATAAAACAATAGGTCTTATTTTAATTGGAATTGGAGCGGCAAAAGGCAGTCAGAATGAACATGAGAAAGCCATTGAAATGTTTAACAAAGCTATGAAATATAAAAACTTAATGGACAATAATATTGCTCTAAGTAGATTATATTTTAATTTGGGTGTTTCTTATCACAAATTAAACAAAATAGAGGAAGCAATTAAAAACTACACAAATGCCATTAAGCTTAATCCAAAAAATGCAGAAGCATACTACAATAGAGGGTACATATATAGCAAAGACGAGTACGATAAAGCAATTGATGATTTTACAAAAGCAGTTAAATTTTTACCTGAAGATGCTGAACTCTATAATTATCGCGGAGATTGCCATTTTTATGAAGATGACTATGAAAAAGCGATAAAGGATTATTCTAAAGCTATTGAACTAAAACCAAAAGAATATAAATTTATATATAATAGAGGCACTGCTGAATACAACAACAGTAACTACAAGGAGGCTATATCCGATTTTACTGAAGCAATAAAATTGGAACCCGATTCCGCTAATGTTTATTATTGGAGAGGTCGCTCCTTCATTGGTAAGGAAATGTACAGCGAAGCAGTAGCTGATTTTACTGAAACAATAAAACTAAAACCCGATGAATATTATGCTTACTACTGGAGAGGGAAATGCTATATAAACAACGAGTTGTATAATGAAGCTATCGCTGATTTCACTAAAGGAATAAGACTAAGACCCAATGAATATAATAGTTACTACAATAGAGGATTTGCTTTTTTATTAAAGGAAATATACGATGAAGCTATCGCTGATTTCACCAGGGCTATAAAACTAAAATCTGATAATCCCGACTTCTACTATTACAGAGGAATTGCTTTCTTTGAAAAAAATATGTACGGAGAAGCTATAGCTGACTTTACCTCAACAATTGAGTTAGATTCCTCAGATTATGAAGCTTATGGTTATAGAGCATTTGTTTACATGCGAATAGAAGAACTTGATAAAGCAATTACTGGATTTAATAAAACGATAGAATTAGAACCCAACGATTACAAAGCTTATTCTTATAGAGGAATTACTTTTGCCAAAAAGGGAGAACTTGAAAAAGCCACTAAAGACTTGGAAAAATCAATAGAACTGAATCCTGGTAACACTTTAGCAAAAACAAAATTAAAAGAAATAAATGAACTTATAGAACATTTAAATAAGCAAAAATGAAAGCAACAATGAAGAATTCAAGTAGCTATCTAATAGTAAAATTCAATAATTTAAATAGCCTAGTAGACTCAAAAGATTTGTGAAGGAGTGAACCAATATGGCTAACGTTAAAGATCTGGTTTTCTGAAAAATAAGGGCATAAATTATTCCTAGTATAAAAAAGCTAAAGAAAGTTATATTTGTAAATTCATGTATAAAAGCAAAAATCAAAGAAGAAAACATAATACCATAAACTATACTCGTTTTTTTCTTTAATGATTCATATAGCAACCCTCTATAAGCAATTTCTTCCACAATCGGGGCAAATAAAACTAGACTAAGGAAATAATAAAAAGTCAGAGAAGGGAAAGAAAGATTTAATCTAAAATCTCCTTCAAGGTTTCTCGAAACTATAGCTGCACTTGTTTTTGAATAAGCCATACCTGAAAATACTATAAAAATAGAAAGAACTATAAATCCTAAA
The DNA here is from genome assembly GCA_034430895.1 of Anaerolineales bacterium. Classification (GTDB taxonomy): domain Bacteria; phylum Chloroflexota; class Anaerolineae; order Anaerolineales; family E44-bin32; genus WVZH01. The sequence continues at coordinate 2,398 of DAOUDW010000114.1, forward strand.
AAAAATATAACTAAAGATTTCTTTAGTTCCGTAAGATTCAAATGGAAATATTTTTTAAAGTCGGGATTGTTCTTTTTGAACAAAAAAAATGCTAAAAGAATTAATAGCAGAGATCGGAACATATTTGGAAAATCTTCTATATTATCACTAAGAAAAATATGGTTGACAAAATAAAAGATAACAAAAAGCACAAAACTGCAGAAAAAGAGAATAATAAATGCAAAATCCTTAGAAGACCAAAATTTTAGCTGCTGGTTTTGCTTTTGGGAAAGGAATAAGATATATGAAAGCATCATAATAAAAAGAAAAATAAATAATTTAAGAAGAAGAAAATATAATTCTTCAGAAATCTCATAAGGAATTTCAAACTTATCAAGTAAAGATTCTAAAGAAAGTCGGACTTTCCATAAAAAATTTCCAAGAATACTACTGCTACTCATGGTTACACGCTCAACATATAAAACTAAATCCTCGATGTCCTTAGTATACTCACTTTCTGGATAATCTGATGATAGTTTATGATATATTCGGAGGGCTCCTTCGTAATCACCTGACTTAAAGTATAACCAAGCTAACTCGTCTAATTTTCCCGCAATAAAAGGATCGTCCGAAAATTGCATTCGGAATTCCTCTAGAATCATAAAAGCGTTGATAAAACCACCCTTTTCTTTGTAATAATTATACAATTCCTTGAATGCTTCGTTGGAATATTCACTTTCAGGATATTTTCTTACAACATACCTTAGCTTAGCTAAAGCATACATATCCTGCTTGTATTCCAATCCGGTTCTAGCCAAATCCAATAACTTATCGGGAGAATTAATTTCGTTTGAGTCATTACTTAACAGGAGAAACAACAATATAAACTCAAAAAAAATCATTCTATTTTTACCTGCATAATATATATTATATGAAAAGCTTTAAATTTCCAGTGAGTTTCGACAAATTCTTTTTGCAAGCCGTTTTTTTATGTGTCTCTATAAGCTATTGCAATTTTAGAATTAAGTATTTAAAATTTCTTTTAGGCTCATTAAATTTCCGTCATCATTCATTTTTCAATCGCCAAGAGGATTAGGAGCATAATAATCCTGAGGAGTTTTTTCATCTATATCATATACATCTTTAATTCCTTCTTCTATATTTTCTTTCGCCGCTTCCTTTCCACGATTAAAAGAATCTTTTACCTTTTGCCAAGAACTCCTTCCTTCTTTATTCTGACCCTCATTCTTCTGAGTTCCACTATCATTTGTATCTGACCTATTGTCTGCTTTGCTCTGTGAATTATTTTGTTGAAAACGGTTACGTAACTCCTTAGGATCTTGATACTTAGGTATCTCTTCTCCCAGTTGTTTCGTCTCTTCTCTGAACTGTTCGTCTGATGATTGAATTGCATCTATACCCCTTTTAGCTGCTTCAGGTCCTCTGACAGGACCAGAAGAACTAACAGCATCAACAAAAGCATCCCAAAGAATTACGAAAAAGTTCCGCCTACGAATAATTTCCTCTTCCTCTAAACCCGAAGGGTCAAAATAATTCAAGGGATCATTATGGCAGTACACATACGGATTCAATGTTTGTGGGTTATATAACTTCAAATTCCCCGGCATCAACGAATGCGGATCAGGACTCAGGAATCTTCCGATGTCACCGCTATAATACCTCGCGCCAAAGTAATGGAATCCTGTAGGATCTTTTTCTTTTGAGGTGAATTCACGGTTGTCCGAATAAGTACCACTGGACCATTTTAAATTTCCGAATGCTTCGTATTTTTTATTCTCACACAGAGCCACAGAGAGCACAGAGTTTTTATTTGGTTTAAAACCCTTCATAAACATATATTAAGATATGTTTATGAGAAGTCAATTGGTTGAGTGGTAAATTGTCCAATGTCGAGATTTGACCCCAAATATATGACCCCAAATATACAAATATATGTTGAGATTTGACCCCAAATACACAAATACACCAAATATATGACCCCAAATACACCAAATATACCACTATCCTTATCATCACCAAAAATCCTCTTTCTGTCGTTTCCCCTGCATGTCAAATGATAATAAGCACCGGGATATTGTATCCGTAATGGCCTTGCCATGTAATAA
>DAOUDW010000115.1:0-1988 GCA_034430895.1 Anaerolineales bacterium
TGTGAGAATTAAATTTTTGAATTAAAATGAAAATTTTACATATAGCTTCTGAAAATGTTGCGGGAGTACCGGGAATTCTTGTTAAAGCGGAAAGAAAAATGGGGCACTATTCCCGATTAATGACTTATTTCAGAAGTCCCCGTTCTCACTGGGATGATATTGCTCTTAATCTTCCTTTTTCAAATACATGGGCTCTTAAAGGTTTAAAGGACAAAACCAGAGTAGGAACTTATGGCTTTTCGCAGAAAAAGGGAAATCCTCCCAAATGGCATCCAAAAGTATATGAAAAAGCTTTTTACCTATTTAGAGACTTTCTCTGGGATTATAAAATAAGTTCTTTAAAAGAATTTATTTATTCCTTTGATTGTTATTTTCTTGATGGAGGACTCGGTTTTCTGCGAAATGGTAAAATAGTAAAAACATTAAAGAAAAGGGGTAAGAAAATCGCGATATTATATCTTGGCAGTGATGTAAGGCTCAGAGGAGTTTTACCGCATATAGAGAAATTAGCTGATGCCATCTTTACTACAGAATTTGACCATACTTTTATTCATCCAAAGGTACAGTATGTTCCTTTTCCTTTTAAAGTGGATAAATTTAGTAAAAAAGAAATATTGAAAAACAAAAAACCGACTATTTGTCATGCTCCAACAAAACGATACCTAAAAGGCACTGGATATGTCTTAAAAGCCGTTAATACACTTAAAGGCAAATACGATTTCGATTTTCTCCTAATCGAAAACAAACCGCACAAAGAAGTACTTAAGATTAAAGAGCAAAAATGTGATGTTCTTATCGACCAGCTGACAGATTTCGGAGGTTTCGGCTATGGCATGAATTCTATGGAATGCCTATCTATGGGTATACCAAGTATAACTTATATAAACCCTCAATATGAAAAGTTTTTAAAAACCCACCCTTTCATAAACGCCAACAAGGATAACATAAAAGAAGTTTTAGAAAAAATACTAACCAATCCTAAAATTCTGTTGAAAAAAAGTACCGAAAGCCGCAAATGGGTTATAAAAGAACACAATTACATGAATGTTAGTAAGTTTATGATAGATAGGATATTAGAGAGTAGTAAGTAGATAGTAGTTGGTTCATTCGGTCGTAGGTTCGTGGGGTAGTATTTTTTAACCACCCAACGACCTAACCGCCTAACGGCCTAACAAATTAAATTTATTATTATTTATGCTTCTATTGATTAAATTTAATTCTATTCCCCCATTTTAAATTTTTTCATCATGTTTTTCATATCCGGTACGCCTTTCCCGTCCATTGAAACTTTATCCGCGTCAAAGAGATCATCCGATAGACTTTTATTAATATTAAAGGTTGTAATCGTGGTTTTTGTCATTAGTTTTCCACCTGTAAATATTTCTGTAGTATAAGGCATTTGCCATTTACTTACTTTTTTAAAATTCGAATTTACAACCGTGAATGTTTTACCATCCGCACTTTCAGATTCCATTTTCATTAAAAGAAGCGTTGTTTTCTCGACCCAAGCCTTTACTTTACTATCTTTATTCTTCTCATCCCAGGTTTCCACAACATAACAGTCCCTATTCCCCACCTTTTCCGAACCTATAATTTTACCCTTTGTAGGCATATCTTCCCACCAACTAATCTGGTCTTTTCCCGAAACATTCGCGTCCGCCGGAAGCTTCTGCTTACCTGTGAACTGGTTTACAGTCCATAAATCTTTACCGTCAAATATCATTATATTTTTTATATCTTTCATACCGGTTGGCATACCGGTTCCTTCCGGCATATTCATTTTCGTTTCCATTCGATATTTTTCACCCTTTTTGAACATTTTAATTTCGGAAGGTCCCGCGCCTTCCATGCCTTCCATACCTTTGACTTCAGACTCCATCACAATCTCCATGTCTTTGACTTCAGCCGAAAAACCTTTATATTTTGCCTCTATTTTAGACTTTAATCCATCCCAATCTAGAGCAAAAACATTCCCGGTAGTCGATAAA
>DAOUDW010000116.1:0-1864 GCA_034430895.1 Anaerolineales bacterium
GCGGCGGCCCCGCTCGATCATGGTGGCGGCGCTGATGAGCAGCGCCCCGAGCACGCCGAGGGCGATCCACAGGGCGGGGCCGTGCAGCTGGGGCACGAGCGGCGCCAACGGCACGGCGATGAGCAGCACCGCCGCCAGCACCACCGTGGCGCCCCCGACGACGACCCGGCGGCGAACCTTGGTGGCGATGCCGTAGAGCACGAGCGAGGTCCCGAACGCCACCGCCAAGCCCCCGAATGCGACGCTGGTGACGAGCATCTCGAACAGCGGCGGCGCCGCCACGAAGCCCATCGCCAGGTACTCGGTCTGCACCATCGCCTCCGAGGACGCCTCGCCCTCCCCGCGCCGGCGGCGGTCCCAGCGGCCGATCTCGACCATGATCAGCACGGCGAGACCAGTGGGGGCGGTGAACCACTCGACGTTCCCGGTCAGGCTCTCGGAGGCGAAGACGAGCCACCCGGCGGCGAGCAGCGCAGTGGCGACGTGCCCGGCGACGGCAGACCGCATCTTGACTGCGGCGGCGGCGGCCTGGGCCCCGCCGGCGACGAGGGAGATAATCACGGCCGGCCGGGCCGGCAGCAGGGCGGCGGCGGCACCGAGGGCGGCAACCTGCGACCCGACGGCGAGCCATTGCAGCGGGTCGACCCACGGGTTCTCCTCGTCGATCGCCCAGAAGGCGGCCACCGCCACCGCGGCCCCGACACCGAGCGCGAGCCCGAGCCGGTGGTACTGCACGATCTCGAACTCGAGCGCCCACCCCGCCGCGGCGGCGGCGACCAGACCACTCATGGTGGTGACGTACCGCAGAACGGGGAGGTCGAGAGGCCGGGCCGCCTGCGCGGAGGCGAAGCCCCAGCCGGCCACCGCAACGACGATCCACCAGGCGGCGGACGGCCTGGCCACGGCCACGATGTCCAGAGAGCACCACACCATCCCGGCGCCGGCCACTGCCACCCAGGGAACGGCCACCTCCGAAGCCCACACCCGACCCAACCGCAGCAGACGAATGGTGAGACCGAGCGCGACGGCGGCGACGGCCGATGCCACGACGGTCGCCTCCAACTCGACCGGCCACGAGAGCCCGGCGGCGTGCAGGCCCTGGATCCAGGCGCTGCCGCCGGCCAATGCCGACACCCACCACAGCACCCGGCGGGCCGTGTGTTTCGTCACCACCGCCGCCACGCCGCTGCCGATGCTGGTGGCGGCCAGGGCGCCCGTGAACCACCACGGCCCGGCGTCGTAGGAGGCGACCAGGGCGATCCCGGTGCCGGCCGCCGCCCACTGCCACCGGCGCCAGACGATGGCGATCACGGCGGCGAGGCCGGCGACGCCGGCCCACGTGGCGGCGATCGACGAGGCGGAGACCGACAGGGAGAGGGCGGGCACCGCCGCCGCGTGCGCACCGACGAGGGCCGGCAGGTCCCACCGGTGGGCCAGGTGGTCGCGCCGCACGAACCGCAACGCCACCGCCACCACCACCATCACGCCGGCTGCGATCACGAGCACCCACGGGCGATCGATCACGTCCCACCGGGTGCCGTCGGCGGCCGACCACAGCCCGTAGAGGGCGAGGAGATAGGAGCCGGTGCTCACGGCGCCCACCTTGGAGAGCACCGCCACCACGGCCACGATCGCCGCCATGGCGAGGGCAGCCGGCCACTGCTCGCCGAACGGGAGCCGGAGCGCCACCGCCGAGCCGAGCGCCACCGCGATCCCGCCGACCGACGCCGGAGGCCACCACCATGGGGACCGGATCCAGGCGCCGGCCTGGCGCCGCCCGTGGGTGGCGCGGTCGGCCACCAGGCTGCCGATCGTGAGCACACCGCCCCAGGTGATCCAGCTCCAGTGGTCCTGCCGGGCGGGA